>NZ_JAVJQL010000015.1:0-301445 GCF_040218215.1 Fulvivirga sp. | reverse complement strand
TTTTTTTCGCTCACAGCCAACCTCCAAACCCCTCATTTCAACTCCCCATAAACCCTCTTTCGGATAGGGTCTGCAAAGGTAACACAACATTCTACATTTGCAATACCATCGAAGAAAAAAATTATCGCTTTTTGAGCTTATAAAGTGGTACCGTGCTACAGGGCTCTCCAAACATGATACTAGCAGCGATTGGCCGTAATAATCTTGTGATTTCTACATAAGCAAATTCAGGTACAGGATGATTGCCACAACCTTTAACTACAATTTTTGCATCTTGAAAGTCTTCTAAGTTAACTTTTGCCAGAGCTTGCATGAACAGAGCGTTCTCTAAATCAGATAGGTCTCCATAAACGAGCATATTAGCATAAGGCTCTAGATTGATTGCTACAAGCATATAAGCCCAGTTTGGAATGATAGCATCCACCGAACACATTATGGCAACATTCTTACCTTCATAGTCTGCCCAGTTGTGCTCCTTAACAAAGGATCGAAAGTCTTTTTCTTTAAGGATGATACCATTGAAAAGCCATGGGGCTATATCCAAAACCTGCCTTACTCCAGTATGATAATGGTCTTCTAAGTCAAAAGTCTTTAGCGGACTGTTAGCTACTCTATTTATAATCTGATCTTCCATAGTTACTTATCTAGAACACTGAACATCATAACATAGGTTTTGGTTTGGTCGCCATGAACTCTTTCAAATAAAAAGGCTCGAAGTAGGCAACATCTTCAAATTCCTTTTTCTCGAACTTCTCATAAGCCAGTTCGCCTATGTATTGAGCATCCGGTATAACTCCTTCCAGAACTTTTGCATTTGGATTATCAGTAACCTTTTTCACTTTCCCAGCACCATTTCCAAAAAAAAGTATCCCCCCTTGATTTAAGTATTGGTCATAAGATTCGTGGTCCAATATTACCGGCTTGGTTTCTTCAACTATATTGAAGTCTGCATCTAAAAGCATTGCATAAACTTCCATCCGTCTTGCGTCAAGCATTGGGCACAGCATAGCTCCATTTACATTAAATCTAGCAACATTATGAGCCATTGCCTCTAATGTATTAATGGCGATAAGTGGGATATTTAAGGCATAACATAACCCTTTGACTGTGGAAGTTCCAATTCTAAGTCCAGTATAGGATCCTGGCCCTTTAGAAATGGCTATCGCATTGATACTCGCTAAAGATAGGTCGCATATTGAAAGCAAGTGGTCGATAGCGGGGTTAAGAGTAGAAGAATGAGATTGCTCTTTCTGAATTAATTCTTTAGCTAACAATTGCCCGTTATCATGGATAGCCAAAGAACATACAGGAGTGGAAGTTTCTATGCTAAGGATTAAGGACATTAGTTACTCGATAAAAGTTTTTTATAATGATCTTGATTTCGGAGCATCTTGAGCGAAATAAGAATGGCCTCATCTTCATTCAATATGCTTTTAATCTCCCCTGCCTGCAGTTCTTTCCTTGCTCCTAGCTCCTGCATGACAAGTCTTGTAATTTCGTGTTTGGCTTCTTCTAACTCAGTATCAGTTTCATTTAATGGTTTCTTAAGTTTTAAAATATTATCTAAAACCATCTGATCTTGCTTTTCCGCTTTGGCCATTTCATAAAGCGAATCTATGCTTTGATTAAATGGAGAGTAGTATTCAAAGCTGTTGTTATTCAACCAAGTTTTAAAGTTACTGAATTGACTCGCATCAAAAGTTGTGCTTGGGTGTTGTGAGTGAAAGTAATTGGCATATTTAAAGAGTAAGCCCTGAACAAATAATTCCACTGTAATGCTTTTTACATTTGGCTCTTCAACAAGTATGTCAGGCATTAATCCTCCTCTATCATAAACATCACGGCCAGCCTTGGTTTTAAAAATCCCTGCCTTTCTCTTAACCGTGTCATCAGCATGATCCCCATATTCAAGTTCCTGAATACACCTACCACTGGGTATATAATATCTTGCAGTCGTAATTTTTACTCTATTGTTATATGTAAGCGGCCGTGATGTTTGCACAAGACCTTTACCAAATGTTTGTGTTCCAATTAATACTCCTCTGTCATAGTCTTGCATAACACCCGCTACAATTTCCGCAGCGGAAGCACTTTCTCCATTCACCAATACAGCTAAAGGCATTTGATCATCAATAGAGCCATCAAGTGTTTTATATGTTCTGTTCCATTCCTCAATCCTGCCTCTGGTCGAAACAACTACCCTGTTTTTTGGAATAAAAACATTAGAAACATTTACTGCCTCGCTTAGTAACCCCCCCAGATTATTTCTCAAATCAAGTATGACTGCCTTTGCTCCATCTGATTTTAAAGATTTTACTGCCGAACCTACCTCTTTGCCTGCACCAGTGGTAAAATCATCTAATAGAATATAACCAATACTTGTATCTTCAATCAACCCAAAGTAGGGGACATTGTTAACAGTAATCTTTTCCCTTACCACATCAAAACTCAACGTGTCTTTTACCCCGGATCTTATTATTTGAATCTGCGCCTTTGACCTAGCCCTTCCTTTAAGAATTGCGCTAATTTCCGAAACAGATTTATTAATGGTTTCGCTACCGTTGGCTTTAACTATTTTATCCCCAACTTGTATCCCGGCCTTTTCGGCAGCAAAGCCTTTATAAAGCATAGAAATATAAGCCTCATTATCTATAATAGCTATTTGAGCCCCTATACCGGCATACTCCCCAGTAGTTGAAGTCATAAAAGCTTCTGCATCTTCTTCGGGAATATAATTAGTATAAGGATCCAGGCTTTCGAGCATTGCTTCTATTGCAATCTTTGTCAGCTGCTCGGGATCAGTATCGTCTACATAATAAGAGTTTACCTCACGAAACAGGCTGGCAAAAATGTCCAGGTTTTTTGCAATAGAAAAATACTTGTCAGAAGGAGATGCAAAAGCAACAATCAGTATTGCCAAAACTCCGATCAGTATATTTCTAATTGAGGATTTCATTTTGAGCTAGCATCAAGTCCTTTAATCTTATCCAAGATCTTAGTCATAGATTCCTGAATTTCATTAAACGGCATTATTTCTTTTGAAGTATAAAGGTAAGCAATCAGGTATTTATTGCTTGAAGAATGTATATTCCGTTTTAGGCGATAAGACTCACGGATTCTCCTTTTAATTTGATTTCTATCAACAGCCCTTTTAAAATTGCGCTTAGAAACAGAAATCAGTATTTGATTTGTCTCAGCATTGTCAGGGTGAGGAAGCAAAAGCACCTTGAAGGGATACAAATAAAAAGAGGAACCCTTTTCGAAGAGTTCCTTAATCCATATCTTTTTATTTAACCTTTCGGCTTTTTTAAAACTAAAATCCATAACCGGCAATTTAATAAAAAGCTTGCCGAGATGAAGAATTTAACCTTTTTCTAAAGGTCAATAATTTTATTTATGAGTCTTCTCGTCAGAAACGGTAAGCTTCTTTCTTCCTTTAGCTCTTCTTCTCGCTATCACGGCTCTACCATTAGGTGTAGACATTCTTTCTCTGAAGCCGTGCTTGTTTTTTCTTTTTCTTTGCGATGGTTGAAATGTTCTCTTCATCTTTGTTATAATTTAACCTTATTAAAAGGCATTAATTCACTTTTGACTTTTAATGGGCTGCAAAGATAGTTAGCTTTTTATTAATTGCAAATGCGGAACGCAAAATAGTTTAAATACCTAAAAACATATATGAAATACCACCTAAGATTCAACAATCCGCTTCAGCACCTCATTGATATTGTGCTTGAAATTGACAAAATACAAACTCCAAACTTAGAATTAAAACTGCCAATTTGGAGACCAGGAAGGTATGAAGCTTCCAATTATGCTAAAAATATTCAGCAAATAACATTCTTTGGCCAAAACGGAGAATTATTAGAACATAAAAAGCTAACCCATAGTCACTGGAAAATTGACACCAATGGCCATAGCCGCATAAAAGTAGCGTATAAATATTATGCTCATCAGCTTGATGCAGGCAATTCCTGGTTTACTGAGAATCAAATCTACATCAACTTTGTAAACTGCATACTTTATTGCGAAGACAGGCTGAATGAGGAGCATTATGTTAATGCAGAATTTCCTGATGGCTACATAATAGGTTGCGGGCTAAAATCAATAAATAACAAGCTGAAAGCCAAGAGTTATTATGACCTTGCCGATAGCCCATTAATAGCCAGCCGCACACTTGAGCATTTGGAGTATGAAGTTGATAATGTTTTATTTAATGTATGGATACAAGGTGAGCATAGTTTGGATAAGGACAAATTAGTCAGAGAGTTTAAGCTGTTTAGCGAATGCCAAATAGGTATGATGAAAGGGCTTCCGACAAGCGACTATCATTTTCTGCTTCAGTTTGCACCTAATAAATTTTATCATGGAGTTGAGCATTCAAATTCCACAGTTATATGTATTGGCCCTGGTAGGGATTTGGGCAAAGCAGAATTATATAGTGAGTTAATGGGTGTAAGTTCACATGAGCTATTTCATGCCTGGAATATCTGTAATATCCGGCCAAAAGAATTACAGCCTTATAATTTTGGTAAGCCGGCCGTATTCCCAACTGGTTATGTAGCTGAAGGATTTACAACTTATTACGGAGATTTGTTTTTAGTAAGATCCAAGGTTTTTGATAAGGCGTGGTATTTAAATGAGCTGAATAAACTATTCAATCGCCATTTTTTGAATTTCGGAAGGCTCAATAATTCGGTGATTAATTCTTCTATTGACTTATGGATAGATGGTTACCAGCCCAGTGCTCCACATAAAAAAAGCTCCATTTATATTGAAGGAGCTATGATTGCCTTAACCCTTGACCTTTTGATAAGGAAGAATACCAACAACACTCAATCTTTGGATGATGTGATGAGAATGCTCTACAGTAGGTTCGGGAAAAAGGGAGAAGGATACTCACATGCTGATATTAGAAGGATATGTGAAGAAGTAGCTGATCAGAACCTTGAAGAGTATTTTGTTGATTATGTAGATGGAACAAAGCCTAAGGAAGATTTAGTTTTAGCACTACTTGAGACTGTAGGGTGTAGTTTAGAAATAAATGATTCTCCATTGTTACTTGAAAGGGAATTGGGATTAAAAGTTGTTTTTGATGGAGATGAATGTAAAATAGCCCTAATAGTGCCTGATTCTTTTGGAGAGAGCCTCTTCTCAATAAAAGATAAGATAGTTTCAATTAATGGCGAGAAACCATCAGAAGGCATACTTAAAGAGTTAAAGAGTGGGACGTTAGAGTTTCAGATTGAAAGGAATTTTAAGCGCCTCGACATTGCGACCAAAACGGAAGGCAGATCATTTTTGAAAAGGTATAGCATAAGTCAAAAAAAGAGTCCTTCTGAAAAACAGAAAGACTCCTTTGAAAATTGGTTAAACATTTCCTTTGACTAGATACTAAGGCAGAAGTTGTTTTTTAACTTCCTTTGCTTGTTGTAATTCCAGTCTTGGCCCAAACTTTGATACTATCTTAGAAGATGCCAAGCTGGCTAGCTTACCAGCATCAGCGTAAGAATGCCCATTAGTGATGGCATATAAAAACGCCCCGGCAAACATATCCCCGGCACCATTGGTATCAATAGCATCCACTTTGTAAGGTTCAATATCAACAAATGTATCTCCATCAAATATCATTGCGCCATTGGCGCCTAAAGTAATCACAAACCTCTTAGCTACTTTCTTAAGTTCTTCCCGTGCTGATTCAATGGTATTGGTATCTGTAAAAAGCATTGCTTCTTCTTCATTACAGAAAAGCAAATCAACACTCGCTCCAACTATTTCTTCCATTTGCGGCTTAAAATACTTGACCATACTTGGATCAGAAAATGTCATGGCCACTTTTACCCCATTTTCCTCGGCTATCTTTTTTGCCAGTTTCATTGCTTTTTGACCATCTTCGCCTGGTACTAAGTAGCCTTCCATGTACAAATACTTGCTGTCTTTAAGGGCGGTTTCGTTAATCTCTGACACAGAGAAAGTTGAAGTAATCCCAAGGAAAGTATTCATGGTTCTGTTAGCATCTGGAGTAGTCATTACCAAACACTTGCCGGTAATTCCGTCAGGTGCTGTTCCAGAAGTTAAATTTGTGTCGACACCATTGCTCTTAAGATCCTTCAGATAAAAAGTACCCATATCATCTTTGGAAACACGGCATGAATAGTAACTTCTTCCGCCAAACTGGCTTATTGCAATTATTGAATTAGCCGCTGATCCACCACATTGCATATTACTAGATGGCAAATGAATGGCATCTACCAATTCAGTTTGCCGCTCTTCATCAACCAAGGTCATCAGTCCTTTTTCAACTCTATATTTCTCCAGAAAGTCATCAGAAACTTCAGTGACTATATCTACAAGGGCATTACCAATGCCATAAACATCATATTTCTTCATATTACTTAGCTTAAAGCCGCTAAGATAGGATTACCCAACGAGTATGAAAACTCAATCTTCTTTAGAAATTTTAGGAGTTATATATCCCAATTCAGCTGCACGATTAGGATAATCGGTAATAATACCATCAATTTTCCATTTGACAAGGTTTTGCATATCCGATTTTTCATTGACGGTCCAAGGAATAACCTTAATTCCCAACTTGTGAAGTTCACTTATCTTCTTTTCGGAAAGTAGTTTGTAGTAAGGACTGTAAATATCTGGGGTAAACCCTAATTCTTGCAAGTTGGTTTTTACAGATTTTGTGTTTTCTATTAATGCGGCAATCTTAACATCAGGATATTGCTCATTCCAATGCCTTAAGATTCGAAAATCAAAAGACTGGATAATTATCCTGTTCCATGGCAAATATTGGTCAATGAGTTGATAGACCAGTTTAGAAAATTCTGAAGGATTTGGGTGAAATACTCCATCACCATTTTTTTCTGTCTTTAGCTCTATGTTGTAATAAACTTCAAATAAGGTTTCACTTTTAATATGCTCCTCAACAGCCTTGATTACATCTTCCAATAACGGCTTGGTTGTACTTGTCTTAATCTGATCCTTAAACCTTGGATTTCCCTTGGAGCCACAATCACATTTTGCAACTTCCTCAGAGTTCATCTTATAAATATTGAAGTTCTGCTCCTGCTTTGGCGTAATCTCATTCCCTAAAGAATCTAGACAAATGACCGAAGATAAATACGGCTCATGTGAAACAACTACTTTTCCATCCTTACTGATAACCACATCCATTTCCAAAGTTGTAACCCCCTGATCCAGTGCATATAAAAAGGCAGGAACAGAATTTTCCGGAAAAACACCGCGCGCTCCTCTATGTCCTTGAATATCCAATTTAGATTGAGCATTTAATTGAAAAGAAATTATGCAGATTAAAATTGTGGCTACTTTATTCATATATAATCATAAAAATAGGGCAAAATGTTATTAAGCCAATTATGTAAATGTTATGAATTAGAAAAGTATCTTAATGATATTGAAAGAAGAGTGGGAAATACTGGATTCGAACCAGCGACCCCCGCCCTGTCAAGGCGATGCTCTAAACCAACTGAGCTAATTTCCCATTAATGCTAGCCCTAAATATAATTAAGAATAGGCAAAATTTAGATATACAATAAAGTCAAATATAGCTAAACAAAAAAAGACAGTATAAACTGTCTTTTTGTGGGCGCTGAGGGATTCGAACCCCCGACCCCCTCGGTGTAAACGAGGTGCTCTGAACCAACTGAGCTAAGCGCCCTTTTTATTAAAATATCCCGCTCGTCTGCGAAATGGAATGCAAATTTAGTACAGTTTTAATTTTATGCAAATTTATTTTGTAAGAAAAGAATTAAAATTTTTGTCACCTCGTTTCGTTTGAACATTATGGCTTTTAAAAAGTACCTTTAAAGCGAGTTTGAAAAGAAAAATCAATATTAGTTGAATATAGTCAAAGTACTTAAAAAGGCATTTTTTTACTCAATAGCCATTTTGAGTTTGGTTCTGTTAGTCAGTTCGCTGGTCGTGTACTACTATCGCGATACTATTATTCAAAGATTCGTTGCTGAAGCAAATAAATATATCAACACACCAATTGCAGTCAATGAAATTAATGTATCCATTATAGACAACTTTCCCGAAGTATCCATCATCTTCAATAAGATCAAAATTGATGGCAGCAACAAGAAAGAAAAATCGAAATTATTAATTGCCGACAAGCTAACAATTGGTTTCAATCCGATAAAGCTGTGGAACAACACCTATTCTATAGAGGGTGTTAGTCTGGAAAATGCTACATGTCTGATATCTGTTGACAAACAAGGGATAATTAATTACGATATTGTAAAAAAGCAAGGTTCTGGTGAGTCAAAAAATGTTGATTTTGATTTAAAAAAAGTCAAGCTATTAAACGTTCATTTTATTTATGACAATCAGGCCATTGATAATTTAATTGACTTAACTACATCCAATACCTCAGCAAGTCTCATCTATAATAATGCGCTTTTTGACATTGACGCTTCAGGTAGCTATCAGGTACACAACATATCATCACGGGGAAATGTATTTATCACAGAAAAGGAAATGCAGGTGAATGCCAAAATAGTCTATGATGACATCAACAAAAAAGTAGGCATTAGTCCCTCCAGCTTACAAGTATCTGGATCCGAGTTTTTGACATATGGTGAATATGCTTTTAAAGACCAACAGTCCATTGAAATACACCTGGAAGGCAAGGACACCAACCTTAATACAATAAGCTCTTTAATGCCAGAGCCAATTCAGAAAAAATTATGTGTTTATGAAAGCGCTGGAAACACCTATTTTAATCTTTCTCTTGTTGGTGATTTGGGAGAAAAAATCGGTCCGCAGCTTGAAGTACAATTTGGCCTTAAAGGAGCTTCCATTTTCTATCCTGACACGGACACAAGACTTAAAAATGCAAATGCAGAGGGATATTTGAAATTGGCGGATATCTACAATACAAAACAAGGAATGCTTGAGCTTAAAAACATTGAGGGGAATCTGGATGGGTCTGAATTCAATAGTAATTTGACTATTATCAATTTCTCCAACCCCAAGTTAATATTTGACTTCTCAGGAGCTATGGATATGAAATCGCTATTAAATTTCTATCAGCCCAAAGGACTTAATTCTGCATCTGGTAGCTTGGATATTGATATTTCCTTCAATGGAAATGTTAACGATTTGAAGAGTAGAAACCTTCAGGGCAGAACAAAAACATCAGGACAAATAGTTTGTAAAGAGATTAATTTGTCGATGGAAAGCTTAAAGTATCCCTTGCAAAACCTTAATGGTCAATTCCTATTTAACAATATAGATATAGCTCTTAATGATGTTTCGGGTTATTATGGCAAGAGTGACTTTCGCTTAAATGGGCTGTTTAAGAACTTGCTTGCTTTTATTCTCTTAGAAAATGAACCTATAGGAATTGAAGCAGATTTACATTCTAAATACCTTGATCTGGATGAGTTACTTGCCCAAACAAATTCAAAGGGTTCTGACAATTATTATTTCGAACTGTCTCCAAGACTAAAGCTAAAGTTTAACACTAATATTGATAGGTTAACCTTCAGGCGATTTCACCCTTCCAATGTCAAAGGAAATGTCATCATTAAAAATCAAGGGCTACACTCGAATGGAATATCATTTGATGCGATGGGTGGAAATGTTTCTCTAACAGGGAATATAGAGGCACCATCAAATAAATCAGTAGATGTAAAAAGTCAGATTTCAATAAGCGGACTCCAAATCGATAGTATTTTCTATGTACTTGAAAATTTTAATCAGGGATTTATAATCGATAAAAATTTAAAAGGAATAGTTAATGCAGAAATAGAAACCAGCATGAGCTTTGACCATTATCTTAACCTGGAGCCAGCATCACTTGAAGCAAGCATTCTCACCTCTATTTCAAAAGGCGAGCTCAATAATTTTGAACCAATGAAAAAGCTTTCTAAATATGTAGATGAAGATAAATTAGATCACCTGACCTTTTCCAATATTAGCAACGAGATATTTATACAAGACCAAACCATTTATATACCCCAAATGGAAGTTGGCACCAATATTACCTCATTGAAAATAAGCGGTACTCATCAATTTAATCAAGAGATAAACTACCATGTAGTTACACCTCTAAGGAGCTCAAAAAGAATAGATAAAGATGAAGCGTTTGGTGCTATAGAAGAGGATGTTTCGGGTCAGTCAATGCTGTACTTAAAAATAACAGGCACCACTTCTGACTATCAGGTGAGCTATGACAAGCAAGAAGTTAAAAAGAAAATTGCTGCTGATATAAAAAAGGAACTGCAAGAGCTTAAAGACGCCTTTAAAAACAAAGGCATTAAAAAGGAGAAAGCTGTAGAGTTAGAGGAAGACGAATATTTTGATTGGGATGATCACTAGATCATTTTTTAATGTACCCTTCAAAATTATTGTGATCCTTAGCAAATAGCTCGTCCTTACTTAAAGACTTAAAGTATTCATAGGTAATTTTCAAGCCTTCAGCTCTGGAAACCTTAGCTTCCCAACCTAAAATCTCCCTTGCTTTATCTGTATTGGGCTGTCGCTGCATCGGGTCATCTTTTGGTAGTGGTTTATAAACTACTTTCTGATTTGTTCCAGTCAGTTTGATAATCTCCTCTGCAAACTGCGAAATTGTAATTTCATCAGGATTCCCAATATTCACAGGGTACGCATAATCACTAAATAAAAGTCTATATATCCCTTCTATTAAGTCATCTACATAACAAAACGATCTCGTTTGTGATCCATCGCCAAAAACAGTCAAGTCTTCCCCTCTTAATGCCTGTCCAATGAAGGCAGGAAGCACTCTGCCATCATTCAATCGCATTCTTGGCCCGTAGGTATTAAATATTCTAACTATTCTTGTTTCCAAACCATGATATGTATGATAAGCCATTGTCATGGCTTCTTGAAACCTTTTGGCTTCATCATATACACCTCGAGGACCCACTGGATTTACATTACCATAATACTCTTCAGTTTGTGGATGCACCATCGGATCTCCATATACTTCAGAAGTTGAGGCAATAAGCATTCTTGCATTTTTTGCTTTGGCCAGCCCAAGCAAATTATGAGTCCCTAAAGAACCAACTTTAAGCGTCTGTATAGGTATTTTTAAATAATCTATAGGACTGGCCGGAGAGGCAAAATGAAGGATATAATCTAACTCACCGGATACATGAACGTATTTTGATACATCGTGATGGTAAAACTCAAAATTTTCCTTACCAAATAGGTGCTCTATATTCTTAAGATTACCGGTGATTAGGTTATCCATGGCCAAGACCTTAAAGCCCTCCTTGTGGAATCTATCACACAGATGTGATCCTAGAAAACCTGCTGCCCCCGTAATTAAAACTGATTTACTCATTTATAGTCCCTCTTCCTATGCTAAAGTAAGTATATCCCAAATCTTTCATTTCTTCAGGCGTATATAAGTTTCTCCCATCAAAAATGGTTCTTGAAGTAAGCAGCTCACTTACCTTATCAAAGTCTGGAGTTCTAAAAACTGGCCACTCAGTTGCGATGAATAAAGCATCTGCTCCTTCCAAAGCACTATATTGACTATCACAAAACTCTATTCTATCTCCCAATAGCTCCTTGACATTATCCATAGCCTCAGGGTCATAGGCCCGAACAGTTGCCCCGGCAGCTAAAAGTTCATCTATGTTATAAAGAGCAGGGGCTTCGCGAATGTCATCAGTATAAGGTTTGAAGGCAAGACCCCAAAGTGCTATTGTCTTACCCGTTAAATCACCACCAAAGTATTTCTTTATTTGCGGGATAAGTTTTGTCTTTTGTTTTTCATTCACTTGCATTACAGACTTGAGTATATCAAAGTCATAATTAACTTCCTGAGCCGATTTAGCCAAAGCCTGAACATCCTTGGGAAAGCAGCTTCCTCCATAACCAATACCTGCAAATAAAAACCTTTTGCCTATTCTTGAATCAGTGCCCACTCCTCTTCTAACCGCATCCACATCAGCACCCAGCAGCTCGCACATATTCGCTATCTCATTCATGAATGTGATTTTTGTAGCCAGAAAAGAATTAGCCGCATACTTAGTAAGCTCTGCAGATTTCTCATCCATGTAAATTATAGGATTTCCCTGACGTACTAGCGGTGCATATAGAACATCCATTAATTTCTTAGCCTTGTCAGATGTAGTTCCAATAACAACTCTATCAGGTTTCATGAAATCTTCTACAGCTACCCCCTCTCTCAGGAATTCAGGATTTGAAACAACATCAAATTCTACATTACAGTTTTGTGCAACTCTGTTTTTTACTTTATCAGCAGTACCTACAGGCACAGTACTTTTATCTACAATAACAGCATAGTCCTTTAAAAGTGGGCCAAGGTCTTCTGCAACCTTTAAAATATATTTCAAATCAGCAGAACCATCCTCTCCTGGAGGTGTAGGCAATGCAAGGAAAATTATTTTAGCACCTTCAATGCCTTCTTTTAAATTAGTAGTAAAGTGAAGACGATCTTGCTTAAGATTTCTCTCAAAAAGGTTTTCAAGTCCTGGTTCGTAAATGGTTATTTTACCATTTTTTAGGCTATTTACTTTTCTTTCATCAATATCAACACAAGTTACTGTGTTACCAGTTTCCGCAAAACAAGTTCCTGTTACCAGTCCTACATATCCTGTACCTACTACTGCTATTTTCATAATTATTTATCTAATGCTTAATGCGTTGCAAAAATAGTCTAATAAATAAATTAACCTGAAATACGTTTACTTTTTTGGTGTTAAATTCTTCCAAACTAACATTCGTTTGGGTAAATTATTTTTATCTCTAAATTTGCAGTCTAATAAACCAAATAGTGAAATGAATTCAGTTGCAGAAAAAGAAACCACAATGAACTTTGATATATCAGAGAACCAAACAATGATAGCTCAAATGATCCGGGATTTTGGAGAAAAAGAAATACGTCCTAAAATGATGGAATGGGATGAAGCCCAGGAATTTCCAATAGACTTATTTAAAAAACTTGGAGGTCTTGGCCTAATGGGCGTATTGGTTCCAGAAAAATATAATGGTTCCGGTTTTGGGTATCACGAGTATGTTACTGCAATTGTAGAATTGTCTAAAATTGATGGGTCTATAGGGCTATCTATGGCTGCTCATAACTCTTTATGTACAGGGCATATTATGCAGTTTGGAAATGAAACTCAAAAAGAAAAATATCTTCCAAAACTTGCTACCGGTGAGTGGATTGGAGCCTGGGGACTTACAGAGCCCAACACCGGTTCTGATGCCGGAAATATGAAAACTGTTGCAGTACAAGATGGTGATTATTATGTTATCAATGGTGCCAAAAATTTTATAACTCATGGAAAGTCCGGAGATGTAGCGGTAGTAATTGTACGCACAGGTGAAGTTGGTGATAGTCATGGCATGACGGCTTTTGTCGTAGAGCGAGGAACACCTGGCTTCACAGGAGGTCGTAAAGAAAACAAATTAGGGATGCGAGCCTCTGAAACTGCCGAAATGATCTTTGATAACTGCAGGGTTCATAAAGATCAAATGCTGGGCAATGTTGGTGAGGGATTTATTCAATCCATGAAAATACTTGATGGCGGAAGAATTTCTATTGCCGCCTTAAGTTTAGGAATTGCGGAAGGTGCATATCTTGCAGCTCTGCAATACGCACAAGAACGGCATCAATTCAATCAGCCCATTGCAAAATTTCAAGGAATCTCCTTCAAACTTGCTGATATGGCAACAAAAATTGAAGCTGCAAAATTATTGATTTACCAGGCGGCTGATTTAAAGAACAAAGGCAAGTCTGTAAATAAGGAGTCCGCTATGGCGAAACTATACGCTTCAGAAATTGCCGTTGAAGTTGCCAACGAAGCTGTTCAAATTTTTGGCGGTTATGGTTTCACTAAAGACTATCCGGTAGAGAAATTCTACAGAGACGTGAAATTGTGTACAATAGGCGAGGGAACATCAGAAATTCAAAAATTGGTCATTTCAAGAGCCATTTTGAAGTAACCAAAGCCTATTAAGATCATTCAATTTCTTTTTAATGCTCTATAGTTGCTTTAATCCAAATAATTTCTAGTTTTGCAGTCCATTTGAAAGGAGGTGATACAAAATGATTATAATTAACGTAAAAGAAAACGAGTCAATTGACAAGGCATTAAAAAGATTCAAAAAGAAGTTTGAAAAGACTGGTGTTTTGAAAGAGCTTAGATCAAGAACGTTTTATGAAAAGCCTTCAGTTTCAAGAAGAACTGAGATTATCAAAGCAAAATATATCCAAGGAAAATACGCTGAAGAAAATTACTAAGGCGAATTACTTTCCTGTTTTAATTTATTAAATTAGTACTACACAGCTAAGATGCTGGTAGTACTTTTTTTTTATGCAGGAAACCTTCTTAAAATACCTTGAATACGAAAAACGCTACAGCAAACACACCATACTTTCGTATAAACTAGACTTAAGCCAACTTTCCAGTTATATTAAAAATACTTCTCCTGAATTTGATCTGGAGAATGCCAATCATCTATTAATCAGGGGTTGGATTGTTTCTTTAGTTGAATCTGAAATTCAGCCAAAATCAATTAACAGAAAAATTGCCTCATTAAGATCTTACTACAAGTTTCTTTTGAGACAAGGGACAATTCAAAAGGATCCCACTTCAAAAATCAAAATTTTAAAGACCCGCAGGAAACTGCCTCAATTTGTCAATGAGAAGGACATGAATCTTCTGTTAGATAATTGTGAGTTTAATAATGATTTTGAAGGGGCCAGGGACAGACTAGTGCTGGAGATGCTTTATAGTACGGGAATAAGGTTAACAGAGCTTATTAACTTAAAAGGCTCAAACCTTAACTTTCACAATAGAACAATCAAAGTTCTGGGAAAACGAAATAAAGAAAGAGTTATTCCATTTTCTGTTAGTTTAGAAAAAGTAATTAAGCAATATCAGGTAGAAAGGAATAAACTCACTAATGGATATGAAAACCAAAACTTGATCGTTACAGGTAGTGGTGAATCATGTTATCCGATGCTGATATATAGAATCGTAAAAAAATACCTTAACCTTTTTACAACAATAGATAAAAGAAGTCCTCATGTGCTGCGTCACACATTTGCGACTCACTTGCTTAATAAGGGAGCAGAGCTAAATGCCGTTAAAGATTTACTGGGACACTCCAGTTTAGCGGCTACACAAGTTTATACTCACAATTCCCTTGATAAGCTAAAATCGGTCTTTGACCAGGCGCATCCTAAAGCATAATTTTTAACATTTAAATTTTAAGACTATGAAGCTACAAATTCATTCCATCCACTTCGATGCTGACCAGAAGTTAATCGCTTTCATACAGAAAAAAGCAGATAAGCTAGAAACATTTTATGACCGTATTGTGGACGGTGAGGTCTTTTTAAGATTGAATAATTCAGGAATAGAAAATAAAACAGTTGAAATAAAACTTAATGTACCTGGCAACCAACTCTTTGCTAAAGAGCAAGCAACATCATTTGAAGAAGCTACAGATTTGGCTACTGAAGCTTTGAGGAGGCAGTTAAGGAAAGCTAAAGCAATACAACTAGAACACTAATAAAAAAAGGGGCTTTAAAGCCCCTTTTTTTATGTTTCGTTTAATACTCTTTACAGAGAAAACTCTTTTTTTACAGTATCAACAAAGTCGAGTTTCTCCCATGTAAATAACTCAACTTCTTTTATTATTTTTTCCCCATTAGCAGACACAAACTCCTTTTTAACAGTTACATTTTCTCTACCCATGTGTCCGTATGAGGCTGACTCGGAGTAAATAGGGTTTCTAAGTTTAAGCCTGGTCTCAATTGCGTATGGTCGCATGTCAAATATCTTAGCAATCTTATTTGCAATCTCGCCATCTGACAAACCAACCTTAGAAGTTCCGAAAGTATTCACAAAAATTCCCATTGGCTCAACAACACCAATTGCATATGAGACTTGAACCAACATTTCATCGGCTACTCCTGCTGCTACCATATTTTTAGCTACATGCCTGGTTGCATAGGCTGCTGACCTATCAACTTTTGAAGGATCCTTTCCAGAAAATGCACCTCCTCCATGGGCTCCCTTACCACCATAGGTATCTACAATAATCTTTCTGCCTGTCAAACCCGTGTCACCATGTGGTCCACCAATAACAAATTTACCAGTTGGGTTAATGTGGTATTTTATCTGGTCATTAAATAGTTTTTGCAATTCAGGTTTTAATTGCGATTTAACTCTTGGAATAAGGATTTCAATAATATCCCTTTTGATTTTGGCCAGCATCTTACCTTCTTCATCAAAATCATCATGCTGAGTAGATACTACTATAGCTTCTATTCTCTGAGGTGTATTATCATCAGAATATTCTATTGTAACCTGAGACTTAGCATCAGGTCTTAAATAAGTTATATCTTTATTTTCTCTCCTCAATGCTGCAAGCTCAATCAATATTTTATGAGACAGGTCAAGTGCTAAAGGCATATAGTTTTCTGTCTCGTTAGTAGCATAACCAAACATCATTCCCTGATCTCCAGCTCCTTGCTCTTCAGGATTGCCTCTATCCACACCCTGATTAATATCTGGTGATTGCTCGTGTATTGCCGAAATTACACCACAAGAATTTCCATCAAACATGTACTCTCCTTTGGTATACCCAATTTTATTAATCACCTCACGGGCAATTTTTTGAACATCCAAATAGGCAGTTGATTTAACTTCCCCACTTAATACAGTTAATCCTGTGGTAACCAATGTTTCACAGGCCACTTTGGAATCCTTATCAAATGCTAAGAAATTATCAATAAGAGCGTCAGAGATTTGATCAGCTACTTTGTCAGGGTGTCCTTCAGATACTGATTCGGACGTAAATAAATATGGCATTGATTATACTTTAGTTCCTTATAAATTGAAGGCGCAAATTTAGAGTAAAATGGTATGATATTAAAATGAATAGTTTAGTTGTTAGCTGCCTGCATAAATTAAAAATACAGTTGGAACTTTGTGCAGGTCAATTTCCTGGCTTTTCCAATGCCCAATGCTATGTGTCTCAATAAACTCCTGTTCTCCGGTTAAGTCTCTGGCAACACATAGCTGAGTTGAATTATCACAGACAGATAAAATTGTTTTTAACAGTTGATTATTCCTATATGGTGTTTCAATGAATATTTGGGTCTGATTAAACCTGTTAGATTCCGTTGTCAACCTTCTTATTTCTGCTTCCAACGGTTTTTTATCAATTGGCAAATACCCATGAAAACAAAACTTCTGTCCATTAAAGCCAGAACCCATCAGTGCTAACAAAAGAGATGATGGCCCGACTAAGGGAATAACCCTAACACCTTTTTTATGTGCCCATTCTACAGCTTTAGCACCAGGGTCTGCAATACCTGGGCACCCAGACTCAGATAAAATTCCAACATTTTCCCCAGCCAATAGTGGCTGCATCAGACGGGATATTTCTTCGTCAGGTGTTTTTTTATCCAATAAAAAAAACTCTAAATCTTCAATGGTAACACCGAGATTTAGGCTACTAATATATCTCCTCGCTGTTCTGATGTTTTCCACAAGAAACAAGCTCGTTGTCTTTATAGCAGTAAGTACCTGTAAAGGGATGGTATCCACCTGGTTCTCAGAAACAACATTTGGTATAATATAGAGTTTCCCTATGCTCATTTATTTAAAAAATTTGTAAGTGTTTCCATAAACCTATCAGTCTGCTCTGCATGAACCCAATGCCCGGCATTTTCAATAGTCTCAACAGCAGCATTTGGGAAGCACTGATCTATTAATATAAAATCATCATCTTTTATGTAGTTTGAATTCTCTCCTCTAATAAAAAGTACAGGTTTAATTTCGGTAAGCTTTCCACTAAGACCTTCACCGATAATTTCAATGTTATCTGTAATTACAGGTAAATTAATCTTCCAACTAAATCCATTAGAATCCCTGTTCAGGTTTTTAAGCAGAAATTGCCTTACCCCAGGCTCCTGTACATACTCCGCCAGTGCCTTATCTGCTTCATTTCGAGAAGATAAGTTAACTAAGTTTAAAGCGTTTAATCCCTCCAAGATCGAATCATGATGGACTGGATAAGCCCTTGGTGCAATGTCTACCACACACAATTTAATCCATTCTTCGGGGTGATTAACTGCGTATTGCATTGCAGTCTTTCCCCCCATGGAATGCCCTATAATTATTGGATTCTTAATTTCCTGCTCCCGAATAAACTCTTCCAGGTCTGAGGCCATAACGTGGTAGTTGAACTCATCGTGATGCGGAGATTGTCCATGGTTTCGTTGGTCTAACAAATAGACCTTATATTTCTCACTAAGTGCCTTTCCTATAGTGAGCCAATTATCTGACGAGCCAAATAAACCATGAAGAACAATGATAGGCTGCCCCGCTCCCATTTCCCTAAAAAATAATTTCATAGATTAATTAGATTGAAATTTTAGTTGGTATAATCTTGGTATAAACTTAGCTTATTAATCTTTAACCCGTTATGTGGATATAAACTTGTTTAATTCATATATTGAAAAAAAGTATGACCAGAATTATGAATATGCTCAAGACCAGGCTTTCCATATTGTTTATTGTTGCTACTTACTCTCTGGCTCTTGGTCAGGATGAGATCAAAAAATTACCCCCAAATATCAATCACCCATCTTTGAATCTATTTGTTCCGGTGATAAGCGGTAATGGGGAAACAATAGTTTATCAGTCAGACTATTCAGATGACGGTTTTCATACCATGTATTTCACAACAAAAAAGAGTGTTTCCTCATGGAATGATGGTGTTGAAGTTTCGAAAAATGTCAACCGCCCTACATTAAATTATTATGGAGGTTATAGTCTGTCATTTGAAGGTGATATGCTGATTTTCACCTCCAGAAAATCAGGTCTTGGGGGTTTTGAATTATGGTATAGCAAAAGAGAAGGCGACAACTGGGGTGCCCCTAAAAATTTTGGCGCACCAATCAATTCTGCAAGCAATGAGGGTACAGCATCTCTGTCTGTTGATGGTGAGACAATGTACTTTATGAGATGTGATCAAATGACTGAGTATAAAGGTGCCACGGGTTGTAAGTTGATGGTGGCTACAATGAAATATGGCAAATGGCAAGAGCCTGTTGAACTACCAACTAACATTAATACAGGAAACTCGCAAAACCCTAAAATATTGGCCGATGGAAATACATTGATTTTTTCATCCGATCAATTTGGTGGTAAAGGGGGGCTTGATCTTTTTATGACCAAGAAATTGGGTGATAATTGGTCTGATCCAGTGCCTATGGACTTTATTAATACTCCACAAAATGATCAATTTATAAGTATCCCGTCAAAAGGCAGGTACCTCTACACTTCTATGAAAGATGACAGGGTATTTCATATAACGCAAGTTTTAATACCGGAAGAGTTTCAACCTAAGAAAGTTATGCGAGTACAAGGAACTGTTACCGATAAACAAACCGGAGAGCCAGTAAATGCAATGCTAACTGTTTTTAACATTGATTTGCGAGATCGGCTTTTTAATGAAAAGATAGGAGCTAAAGGTGAGTTTTCTTTGGTTATGAATGAAGGCTCCCATTACGATCTTGCCCTGACCGGTGATGATCAGACTTATATGTACTACTCTAAAATTTATGCTCTTGATGAAATTGGCAATAGAGATAAACAAAGTTTGCGTATTCAGCTTGAGCCTATGGCAGCTGGCAGCGAATATGAAACAGCCATTCGTTTTAAAGAATATAGCAGTGAAATTGATGATCTGAGTACATTTGAGCTGAGAAGGCTTGCAGATTTGACCAGAAGAAATTCAAATATGAAGTTTGAATTGGATATTTACCAAAACAACTACAAGGAGGACTCTGTCTTTAGCGATGAAGATTTAACTGAACTGATTGTAGATTCTGTCTACACAGAAAAAGAAGTGGTGGATACCGTATCTGTTGCAAGCGCAGTGTCAAAAATAGATTCTCTTGGGTTATCAGGTCAGCAGGTTGATTCATTACTAGCTGAAATAAATGAAGTCCCACAAAAGGATTCTTTAGTCTATTCAAAAGTAAGAGAACTAGAAATTAGAAAGACCTATCATAATGATAGAACTGAAAAACAAGCTGAAGCTGTGAAAGCTTACCTGGTGGAAAGAGGAGCTAATCCTGATAATATTAAAATAAGGCGATTTAAAAATGTAACTGATGCAACAAAAAGAGGTGATCAGCAAGAAGATGTAATTGTAAAATTAAAAATCCTTTCGCTTTAGCTAGTTCTGTGGGATCATAGGCACCACTACCAAAGTTTGGTCCCACATCAACACCATGTCGATTTCATCATGCATCTCTTCAAATGCTATGGTAAATTGCTCAAACATATTTTTGGTGCTAATAGGAGCTACCTCGACTACCAGCTCTTGAGTTGCAGGATCATTGGCTGCTTCTAATGACAATAATTCAACACCCCAGCCCGGAATGGTGCTATTAAAAATAATTTGCCAGCTTTCCCGGCCTGGTACAGTAAACAAAGCATACTCACCCTTAGGCAAAACCTCATCCCCAATTTTTAGGTCAACATTTGTTGTGAAAATGGTGGGTTCATTGGCTCCTGTCCTCCACACCTTGTCATAAGGCACTAACCCTCCAAATATTGTCCGTTCCTTTTTATAAGGCCTTCCATACACTACTGAAACATCAATATCGTTTTTGGTATAATTAGCTTTATCCTGCGGGCTGAATGATTTGGTATACATCCTGAGGCCGACCATAGACACAGCAATCACAGCAACTACAATACCGGCAATTACAATTATTTTTTTCATCAATTAGTATAAATCATCATTTGTGAGAAACTGATACGCCAATAATAGCATTTTGTTTCGACAAAGGGGTATAACAGGTAAATTAAACCTTTGTTCAGGCATGTAATGTGACTTTACAAGTTAAATAGAAAATTCTAATAAGAATAGGCTTAGCTAATGAGTGATGCTCTCACTTGGTTTTCCACTCCGATAAAAATACTGCCACGCTCCTGACTTTTCCCCGTCAACAAATAAACCTGTTGACTCTAAATTGCCATTTTTATGATAAAACTTCCAGATGCCTGACTTTACACCATTGGTGAATTGGCCTTCCTCAACCAAAGTCCCGTCATCCAAATAATATTGCCATTTCCCGTTAGGAATCCCCTGCTTAAACTCACATTTTATCTCAACTTCACCGTTTAAATAGTAATCAACTTTAACGCCTGTACCCTTGGATAATGTGCCAGAATTAAGGGTATCTCCTGATGTCATATAATAATCACTAATCTCCCATATCAGGCCTTGATTCCACGTTTCTTCAACCATTAGCTGGCCTGTGTTATGAAATATACCCCAAAGTCCATCTTCCAGCCCATCTATAAAAGTTCCCACGGTTTTTAGCCGCCCATTTTCGTGATAAGAAAACCATTGCCCATTTTGTAAGTCTTGTTTATATGTTCCTTCCTCCATCAAAACACCAGACTCGTAGAAAAACCTCCAGTTACCATCACGGAGATCATTTTTATAAAATCCGGTTATTCTTGGTTTACCATTGTTATAATAGCTTCGATAAATGCTGTCCTTTTTACCACTTTTATAAAAGAGTTGCTCTTCAATGGCTCCATTATCATAATAATACCTCCACACTTTATCCTTTTGCCCCTCCTTGTAAAACCCTTCGACAATCAGGTTTCTAAACAGGTTATATTCCTTCCAGATACCATGAGTGGTATCATTAGCATATTCAGCTTCTACAATTAATTCCCTGGTTGGGGCAAATTCCTGAACCAAACCTTCAATTTTTCCATCAACATATTCCACAATCTTCCGTCTTATGCCCAATTCATAGTAAAATGTCCATGTTCCAGACTTTTTTCCATCAACCAACCCTCCCTTTACACTTAAATTACCCGAAGGGAAGTACTGTAAGTATTTTACCGGAACTCCGTTCTCATAATCAATTTTGGCATAAACAGAACCATCAAGATAATAAAAACGCCAATTGCCTGATCGAACTCCCGCATTAAAATCACCTACTTTCTGGAGTACCCCATTATTAGTATAGAATTTCCAAAGTCCTTCCTGCTTACCATTTTCTATAATACCTACACCATAAGACAGGCTGTCCTCTTCATAGACTTTGGATTGTTGAGCCAACACACTATTACTGAATAAAAGAACTATTAACAAAAATTGGTATTGGTTGAAAGGATTTAAATTCTTCACAATAATTTTATAATGTTACTATCCGGTTTATATTTGTTCCCTAAACTTAATCATTATAGATATGTCTGCATTATTAGTTGTATTTGCATTGTTCGTTTTGGCGATTCTTTCTCCTAAAATTTTCCCTAACAAAATGTTCAGTGACAACCAGCACGACATCAATAATTCTACTGAACAATAGCAGTAGCTTCAATTTCTACCAAATATTCTGGAGAAATTAATTTGCTCACTTCAACCATAGAAGTGGCAGGTTTTATGTTTAAAAAGAACTCACCATGAGCCTTGCCAATATCATGCCATTGTTCAATATTGGTCACATAAATTCTTGTTCTAATTACATTTTCCATTTTAGCCTCTAGTTTTCCCAGAGATTCTTCAATTATTTCAAGGCATCTTTTAGTCTGTAAGTAAGCATTTCCTTGGCCAACCAGCTCTCCGTCCTTTAGCGCTACTGTGCCCGACACCTCAATGTGATTGCCGATTTTTACTGCCCTGGAATAACCTACTACATTCTCCCACTGGGCACCTGATGAAATATTAACCCGATTTGTCATATCTATATTTTGTGTAGTTTTAATTTTTGAATCTACAGATTAAAATTATGAAGAATATCTGTGTCTTTTGCGGGTCTAGTTATGGAGTAGAGAAAATTTATGAAGAACAGGCAAAAACCCTTGGCCAGCTGATTGCTTCAAAGGGACTTCAACTTGTATATGGCGGTGGAAAAGTTGGTCTTATGGGCGTGATTGCTGACAAGGTATTGAAGGAAGGTGGAAAGGTAATCGGTGTTATCCCAGAATTTTTAAAAGACAAAGAAGTTGGACACCCTCATATTACTGAAATGCATATTGTAAAAAGCATGCATGAAAGAAAACAACTAATGGCGGAGCTCTCTGATGCATTTATAGCCATGCCCGGAGGTCTGGGAACTCTTGAAGAGCTTGCGGAAATCTCAACCTGGGTACAACTAGAGCTAATAAAAAAGCCTGTAGGTTTGCTTAATGTCAATGGTTTCTATAACGCCCTAATCCAGCAGCTCGATTTCATGACTTCTCAAGGATTCATTAAAGAGCAAAACAGAAAGAATATTATCCATGAAAATAATGCACTAGACCTGTTCAATAAATTATCGAAATTCACTTTTGATGACTACTCACTTTGGTCAGACCTTGACAAATCCTAACTGTTCAATATTGTACATGCTTGTGTTTAAACATCGTACATTCTACTTTAGGCTACCCCTCTTATTTCGCTAGAAATAGCCATTATTAATCTGGTATGATATATGGCCTTTATTGGCCATGATAGGTTTCTATTATAAGATAATTGCTCGAAAGTTTAAATTTCAAAGTGCCAATACGGTATTTCGAATCATTTTTACTTTGCTTTTTTTAATAAACGCTATGATAGAAATTGAAAAAGGGCAAATGATTATCTCACTTATAACCGGATCAATCATTATTATATTACTTATAAATAAGTACACCTCATTCAAGCAAAAAAAATTTGATGCCATTCTCCAAATGCTTGGATCTAGCAAGAAACAGAGCATATTACATCAATTCTTAAATACTTCGTCTGCTGCCTTTATGTCGCTGCTCATACTGCTTGTTTTTGCCGACCTGGCAAAGCTCATCAATACTAATTTTAATTTCTTAGATACTTCCAGTATATTAAGTCTGGATAATCTGCTATTGGCATTCGGGTTAGTGTTAGGATTAAATTTAGCTACTAGTATTGGCGTTAATTTGTTCAAAAAGGATTCTAATTTTTTTCAGATTTTAAGGAAATAACAATATCACCCAGATTGGGTCATAAAGTATTCACTTAAAAAAAATAACCTTGTCTATTGGCTGATTATTACCTTGTTACGTATGATAATTGGCAGGCGTCTTTTATGAGAAAACTTTTACTTACTCTTTTAGCAGCATTCTTAATTTTCAGTCCGACCATTCTTAATGGTCAGGAGCTGGGATTTAAGATTATGAATGACCAAAAAAAGGTAAGAATTCCATTTCAGCTTTTCAATAACCTTATTGTTGTTCCGGTTATTTTAAATAATCAATTACCATTAAAATTTGTGCTTGACACCGGGGTACGAACCACTATTCTGACGGAAAAGGCATTTAGTGATATCCTAAATCTATCTTATGCCAGAAAATATACGATTGCTGGAGTTGGTGGAGAGAAAGATCAAGGGGTAGAAGCCTATATTACCAATGGTGTGTCTATTACACTTCCAGGTGTTCGAGGTTTAGGACATGCTATGCTGGTGCTGGAAGAGGACTATCTGGAATTAAGAAATTATTTAGGAACGGAAGTTCATGGAATATTGGGCTATGAGCTATTTAGCAGGTTTGTAGTCAAAATAGATTATGACAACAAGGTGCTTACCCTTTCAACACCAGAGCACTTTAAGCCTGGCAGGAAATATCATGAAGTACCAATAGAAATTCAGGATACAAAACCATATATCCATGGCACCCTTACTTATGACAAAGATCCTATAGATTTAAAATTGATGATTGATTCTGGTGCCAGCCATGGACTACTTATTGATCCATTATCAGACTCATGCCTTTATATTCCCGAGAATAATATTGAGGCAAATTTAGGTCGTGGACTAGGGGGGGAACTAAATGGCAAGATATCCCGGCTCAAAAGTTTTGAAATTGGGAAAAGAGGCTGGAACAACCTGTTAGTCACGTTTCCTGACAGCAATATTTATCTGGACAGTCTGAAAAAAACCGATGTATTCAGAAATGGCTCGATTGGCGGAGCTATTCTAAGCAGGTTCAAAGTGATATTTGATTTTCCCAATGAAAAAATCTATTTAAAAAAGGGCAGCAATTACAAGAAGAAATTCTTCTATAATATGAGTGGAATCGTTGTTAAAGCCAAAGGCAGCCGATTATCTACGTTCGAGATCGTTGATATTAGGGAAAATTCATCTGGAGCTTTGGCCGGACTAAAGCAAGGTGACATCATTACATCAATCAACAATATCCCAACCAACAGGTTGGAGTTGGGAAACATTGTGAGTATGCTCAATGAGAAGCAAAACAAACGCCTGAGGGTTGAGGTCAGGCGTGGCAACGAAAATCTTAAAGTTGTATTTAGGCTAAAAAATCAAATTTAGCCTTGAATCAAAGACATGATTCTAGACTTGTTCTTTTTATATTTCTTGTAAACATAGGTCTGCATTCTTTTAAATTTGATAGAATTTAATATCGAATGTGATAGAGTATCTGATGTCATAGATTCCTTAAGAACATAGTCCTGCACCTCACCAAAACCTTCTCTATAATTGGAGTTTTTGATAACAGTAATAGGTATGTTTTTAGTTTTATTATCCGATGATAGCCTTTTAATGAGCTTGGCTATATCAAGCCTGCTTAAGTTGTCATCAATTAATATGCATGATGGGCTAAACCTTCTGATTTTATTAACAAGCCCCTTCAATTCAAAACCTATTTCAGTCTTAAAAGTTCTACTTTTAATTTCCTTAAGTTTATCATAAATAGAACTAAGTTCTATAGGATTGTTTCCTATTAAGAAAACATTGATAGAGTCATTAACCGGGTTTGGATTCAGCGTTTCCATAAACAATACATTTTGCTGCAATTTAACGATTTGTAGATTAAATTGTTTTGAAACCAACGTAATTTTTATGTAAGATTTGATGCAAAAAGAAAGTTTTCATGTGATTGTAATTGGAGGTGGACTTGCCGGGCTTGTGAGTGCTATATTACTTCAAAGGCAAAATTTAAAAGTTGCTTTAATTGAAAAAAAACAATACCCCTTCCATCGTGTGTGTGGAGAATATGTATCTAATGAGGTAGTTGACTTTTTAAAACAGCACAATATTTACCCCGAATTTATAACCCCCTCAACCCTTAATGAATTTGTTCTCACTTCTATTAGCGGTAAAAAGGCCTCAGTACCATTGTCGCTCGGTGGTTTTGGTATAAGTCGGTATAATTTTGACCTTTTCCTTTTTGAGAGTGCCAAAGCAGCTGGAGTAGAAATAATTACAGATTCGGTCGATGACGTAAGTTATAGTACCTCCAAAGATATTTTCTCCGTCATTCTTAAAAAAAATGGCACACTGAATTCTAAAATTGCTATTGGAGCATTTGGCAAAAGATCCAATATTGATAGAAGTATGGACCGCTCTTTTTTTAAAAAACAGTCACCATATATAGGTGTAAAATACCACATAAAATATAACCCCCCAACAAACCAAGTTGCACTTCACAATTTCGAAGGAGGTTACTGCGGAATCAATGCCATTGAGAATGGAAAATTGAATCTTTGCTATTTAGGTGAAAGGTCAGCTCTAAAGAAATATGGATCCATACCAGAGATGGAAAAACAGATCTTACACAAAAACCCATACTTAAAAAAGATATTTACTGAGGCTGAATTTTTGTGGGATAAGCCTGAAGTGATTAACGAAATATCCTTCGAAACCAAGATGCCGGTTGAAGGTCATATTCTTATGTGTGGTGATGCAGCAGGTATGATTACTCCTCTTTGCGGCAACGGCATGGCCATGGCTATTCATAGTTCTAAAATTTTAGCCGAAGAGGTCATCGACTTTTTTCACAATCATAAAGACCGGAAAACCTTAGAAAGGTCCTACAAAAGAAAATGGAACAAACAATTTAAAAACCGACTATCGATCGGTCGGGTCATTCAGAATTTATTTGGATCAGCATGGCTTTCAGAATTGAGTGTGGGCATTTGTAAAGTGAAACCTTTAGCAAAATACCTAGTATCACTTACACATGGCAAACCATTTTAATTCAGGTATAGAATGATGAAAAACAAGTTCAGACAAGTAGCAGAAATTGCATTTAACCTCATTGTATATTCAAAATTGACAACATCTTTATTCTTTCGTGCCTTGAAATACCAATAGAAAAAGAATCCTACCACAGGTGACATGGCCAGCACATATAATGAAGCAATATTTAGATTATAATGTTCGATAAAATACAGGCCAAATAGCACCGTAGTTAATGAGAATAAAATCATAGTAAAATGAAAGGTGCCTAAGATCCCAAGTTTTAAACTCAGTGTATTGTCTCCCCTTCTACTATCTTCATCGTGCTGATAAATTTGGGTCATAGGGTATGAACCCCACAGCATTAGTGAAGTCAATAGTGCTGGAATTAAAATATCTTGTTTTAACAGCTCTTCTGGTCTAATCCCATTTAACCCTAAATAGACCATTAAAAAAGTAAAAAAGCCCTGAAAAAGCCCTGCTATAAACCAACTGCCGAAAGGGTATTTTTTTATCCGAATGTAAGGATGGCTATAGGCTTTTGAGACTAAGCCATAAATTAAAAACATCAATAAAACCCAGAAGTCAAAGGATACAAGAAGGAGGGCAATCAGATCAAAAACCAATGCCAAATAATAGAGCCCCTTGCTCACTTTGGGAGGATTCTTCAGTCCACCAATGCTATCCTCGTCCTTATCAAAGTAGCTGTTAAATCCATTGCTGGCCGGGTACAGAAATATATGCAAGGCAATGAAAACAATAATGGCATTAGAAGTATTAACATTGTCAGATACTGCCAATGAAAACAGGTAAACTGGCATTAAATAATATGAGAATGGAATGCGAAGATGCAGCCATGCAGATTTTGAAAACATATGCAGTTGTTTTGACCAAGATATCAAAAATTGACTATACTTGACCTTTAATGAATAGCCACATCACTTCTATATCAACAGCCGTACCTAAATATAAGGTGGGGCAAACGCAAGCCCTCAACTTTATGGCCGGAGTAAATGATATGAATGAAGCTCAAAGGCATGACTTAGAGGTACTTTATAGGGCCACAGGAATTGACACCAGATATTCGGTGCTTAAAGATTTCACAAAATCACCTGAAGAATCAGAGTACTTTAACAAAATCTCTTTGCCCACCACAGCCGAGCGGCTAAAGCTGTTTAGAACCGAGGCATTGAATTTAAGTCTGGAATCTACAAATAGTTGCATAGCCCAAAGCGGTATTAAAAAAGAAGAGATCACTCACCTTATTACTGTCAGTTGTACAGGGCTGAATGCGCCTGGTTTGGATATAGATTTAATCTACAAGTTGGGATTGCGCCACAATATCGAGCGACTGGCCATAAATTTTATGGGTTGTTATGCAGCATTCAATGCCATTAAAGCTGCCGACAATATTTGTAAATCATCAGATGCAAAGGTGCTTATTGTTTGTACAGAGCTCTGCAGTATCCATTTTCAAAAGGGTACAGATGAGGACACATTACTGGCAAATGCGCTCTTCGGAGACGGATCAGCCTCTTTATTGATGGAATCGAAGCCATCAATAAATCAATCTTTACAAATTATTGCAGCGCACTGTGATTTACTGCCTGCAGGAGAGATGGAAATGGCTTGGGGAGTGGGGAATTTTGGGTTTGAAATGAAGCTTTCATCTTATGTGCCAGATATTATTTCAACTGGGATAAGCACACTTCTCAATAAACACAATCAAAGCTTTGATTTCTATGCTATTCACCCTGGAGGAAAAAAGATATTGAAGGTTATTGAAGAACAACTAAACATATCAAAAGAGCAAAACATACAGGCTCACGAGGCACTTAGGAACTACGGAAACATGTCTTCACCAACTATACTTTTTGTTCTACAAAGCATTTTCGGAAATTTAAAAAATGCAGATTCAGGAAAAGATATTCTTGCCATGGCCTTTGGCCCGGGGCTTACCTTAGAGTCACTTACTTTAAAAGTTAATATTAATGCCTGATTTCAGTCAAAGATCCAGCGAAATAGAGTTAATGGACGACCTCGAAAGTTCAGGGGAGGTAATTGCTTTGACATTAAAGGAATTGGAGACTATTAATAAATGGCTAGGTGGAAATTTTGTGACTATAGATGGCATCAGTCAACTAATTAAAAATAAGAAAGAGAAAATAACCATTGCAGACTTAGGGTGTGGAGGTGGTGACATGCTAAAACTGATAGCCAGATGGGGCAGAAAAATAAAGGTGGATTTTGATTTAACAGGCATAGATGCAAACCCAAATATTATTGAGTTTGCCAGAGCGAACTGCAAAGGATACCCTGAAATAAGTTTTGAATGCATTAATATTAATGACGAAGCATTCACAAGTAAGGCCTATGACATCATAACAGCGACACTTTTTACGCATCATTTTACAAATGAAGAGTTAAAAGCACAGCTTTTCTCTTTCAGTAAGCAATCTAAAATTGGAGTGGTTATAAATGATTTGCACCGCCATTGGTTTGCTTATTATTCTATCAAATGGCTGACTAAACTTTTCTCCAAATCAGAAATGGTAAGAAATGATGCTGCGGTGTCGGTTATGCGATCATTTAGAAAAACGGAGCTGCAGTCCCTACTTAAGGAGGGTGGGTTAAATAACTATTCTTTAAAGTGGATGTGGGCCTTTAGATGGCAGTTGGTGATTAAAAGCAATAATTAATTTTACTCGAATACTATGTCCAACTCTCCCAAACTATTGAAAACAAGAAAAGAGAAAATTACTGCCCTGCTTCTAGTCCTTTCCTCCTTGGTGTCAATTTTATTTTTTATTTATGGGGTAACGCAAAGTATAGAGGCTCAAAAATTGAATGAAGAATTAATGAAGTGTCGAGGTATTGAAGTATCCGAATAAAGCATCTTTAATAAAGTTTTGCTCCTAATATTGCTTAAAGAAGCCAATCATCAACTTCCCCTTTTTATCCATCAATATAATTACTAGATTCAGTGCACTAACCTTTTAAACAGTGCGCATCATGAAAAAAACCATTCTTCTCGCCTTCTTTTTGGCAAGTTCATCTATCCTATTTGCTCAAAAGAAAAAATCCGAGCCAGCAGAAAGTAAACCGGAAGTCTCTCTATCAGGCTTAAAATTCAGATCAATTGGACCGGCCATAACCTCGGGGCGGGTATCTGATATTGCCGTAAACCCCAATAATTTTAAGGAGTATTATGTGGCTACATCTTCAGGTGGAGTTTGGAAGACTACCAACTCAGGCACAACATTTACTCCCATTTTTGATAGCCAAGGCAGTTATTCAATAGGTTGCATTACCATGGATCCAAACAATCCAAGCGTTATATGGGTAGGTTCAGGAGAGAACAACAACCAAAGAAGTGTTTCTTATGGAGATGGAGTTTATAAATCTATTGATGGAGGAGCTACATGGGAAAATGTCGGCCTCAAAACCAGTGAGCATATTGGTAAAATTATCGTGCATCCTGACAATTCGAATGTGGTATATGTAGCAGCTATAGGCCCTGTTTGGAGTGGTGGTGGTGAAAGAGGCCTTTATAAAACTACCGATGGCGGTAAAACATGGAAAGCTGTACTCACCATTGATGAAAATACCGGTATCAACGATGTAATCATGGATCCCAGAAACCCGGAAGTGTTATATGCTACTGCCTTTCAAAGAAGAAGACATGTATTCACCTATTTAGGTGGTGGCCCAAAATCAGGCATTCTTAAATCTACTGATGGTGGTGCTTCGTGGAGTGAAGTAAACGGTGGTCTGCCTGCGGTAGACAAAGGCCGAATAGGGTTATCATTGGCACCTTCAAATCCGGAGATCATTTATGCTATAGTTGAAGCCGCCCAAGGCAAAGGCGGTTTCTACAAGTCTACTAATCGTGGTGCTTCTTGGGAGAAGCAAGGTGGCTATAGCTCATCTGGCAACTATTATCAGGAAATCATTGTCGATCCGCTTGATGAAAATAAGATATATGCCATGGACACCTGGATGCAGATTTCCACCAATGGCGGCAAGTCATTTACAAATGTAGGTGAAGACACTAAGCATGTGGATAATCACAGTTTATGGATAGATCCAACCGATACTGACCATTTGCTAGCAGGCTGTGATGGTGGTGTGTATGAGACTTATGATCGTGGAAGCACCTGGCAGTTTAAAGCCAACTTGCCTGTCACGCAGTTTTATAAAGTTGCAGTTGATAATGCAGAACCTTTCTATTTTATCTATGGAGGAACCCAGGACAACTTTAGTATGGGTGGACCTTCACGTACAATCAGTGGTAATGGTATTGCCAATTCAGAATGGTTCATGACGCATGGTGGTGATGGCTTTGAGTCTGCCGTTGACCCTAAAAATCCGAATATTGTTTATGCCCAAGCGCAATATGGAAACCTTGTAAGGTATGACAAGCTGAGCGGAGAAGAACTAGGTATTCAGCCACAGCCAAGAAAAGGCGAGGATGCTTACCGTTGGAACTGGGATGCCCCTTTGGAGGTAAGTACTCATAAAGATGGCCGAATCTATTTTGCCGCTAATAAACTCTTTAGAAGCGATGACCAAGGGAATAGCTGGGAAGTGATAAGTGATGATCTTACCGCTCAAATCAATAGAAATGAATTAAAGGTAATGGGCCAGATTTGGAGCACTGATGCTGTTGCAAAAAACGGCTCCACGTCCCTGTATGGTGCCATTGTGGCATTTGCCGAGTCTCCTAAAAATGAGAATTTGCTGTATGTAGGTACAGACGATGGGTTGATTCAGGTAACAGAAGATGGTGGAGCTAACTGGCGTAAAGTATCATCAGTTAGTGGTGTGCCTGCCAGAACTTATGTTAATGAAGTACTGCCCTCAAAGCATTACGAAAATGTGGTTTATGCAGCCTTTAACAACCACAAAAACGGAGACTTTAAGCCTTACATTTATAAAAGTTCTGACAAAGGCAGAACATGGGTATCCATAAGCAATAACCTTCCCGCCAAGGGCTCTGTTTATGCGATTGAAGAAGATTTTCAAGACCCAAATCTTTTATTTGCAGGAACTGAATTCGGAGTATTCTACTCTTCAAATGGAGGCGCAAGCTGGACTCAGCTGAAGTCAGGCCTACCCACGATTGCTGTTAGAGATATTGCCATTCAAGAAAGGGAAACTGATCTTGTATTAGGAACATTTGGAAGAGGGTTTTACATACTTGATGATTACTCATCTTTGAGAAGTGTCAATACATTAGCATCTAAATCAGCTGAGCTGTTGCCCATCAGAGATGCACTTGCTTTTGAGTACAAATATCCACTAGGATTGCCAGGCAAATCATTTCAGGGCGATGACTATTATCTGGGCGAAAATTTAGGTTCAGAGGCCATATTCACCTATTACATCAAAGATGAAATCAAGTCAAAGAGAGATCAAAGGTTGGACAAAGAGAAAAATACAACTGATGATCGTTATCCTTCTTATGATGAATTGAAGGCTGAACAAACCGAGGAAGACCCATACATTCTATTCACCATCAAAGATACATCAGGCAATATTGTTAGAAAACTAACAACCAAACCTTCAACGGGAGTCAATAGAATACATTGGGATTTGAGAACCGCTTCTACTAACCCGATTGACTTAAGCACGCCAGCGTTTTATAATCCATGGTCAGGAATTACAACAGGTACTATTGTAGCTCCTGGAAAGTATTCTGTAAGTATGTCAAAATTTGTGGATGGTACTTTTACAGATCTTGCAGACCCTGTTAGTTTTAATGTTAAGTCATTAAATGGCTACACTATGCCAGCAACTGATAGAAATGCATTAGCTGCCTTCAAGAAAGAGGTAAACGAATTAGCAAGAGTTGTAGGTGGCGTTCAGAACAGCATATCAGAAGTTAGAAGTGAAATGAGATACGTCAAAGAGGCCGTTAATAGAAGCTCCGTTGATCAACAAGCACTGGCTAAGGCTGCAAATGAGATAAACATTAAGCTGCGTGATATTGCAACTAAATTAAATGGAGACAGAGTGGCGGCAGAACTTGATATGGACCAACCAGCTACTGTTGCTAGCCGTGTAGGCAATATTCAGTATGAGATGTATTATTCTACTTCAGCGCCTACTGCAACACATAAAATGAGTTTTGAGATTGCTAAAGAAGAATTTCAGCCCATTTTAGCAGATATTAGAAAATTGATTACTGAAGATTTGGTGAACCTTCAGAAGCAACTGGAAACTGCCGGAGCACCTTATACTCCTAATAGAGTGATGGTGCCTTAAATTTTTAAATGCTGTCATGTTGAGCTTGTCGAAACATTTCCTTCAGCTTTCGACAAGCTCAATCTGACAATCTATCTGACCCACTTCACTTTATCCTCAATACTTTTTCTTCTACCCTCTGGCCACTTGTCAGATTTAAGCATACCAATAAACAAGAACCCCAACAATTTGTCCTCCTCATCAAGTCCAAAGAATGGTTTGGCTTCTTCGTAAAACGTAACACCGCCAGTACTCCAATAGCACCCAATACCATAAGCGGCTGCAGTCAACAACATATTCTGAACAGCACAAGCTGTGGAACATACCTCCTCAACCTCTGGCACCACACCATGGCGCTTCATTCCTATGGCAATAATGTGTGAACATTCCAGCGGTTTAGCTGCTAGCTTATCAAATGTGGCTTCATTAAAATTGCCATTCCCAACAGCTCTGGTCTTATATAATTCAGATTGAAACTCGCCCAATTTCTTTAGTCCTTCTCCCTCAAAAACAACAAACCTCCATGGCTCTGTGAGCTTATGAGTAGGGGCCCAATTGGCATTTTCCAGCATCTTTTCTATAACCGCATTATCTACTTTCTCACCTGAGAACATACCTGTGAAAATCGATCTCCTGTTTTTGATTGCCTCATTTACAACCTCTGCATTATTCATATTATTGCTAACTTTATTTCGCACTAAAGATAACCCAATGAAAAGACTTCTTTTGCTAGTATTCTCATTTGCCACAATCAATGGATTCGGGCAAAATTTAAAAACAGTTTTTGAACAATCAGAAGGAAGAAAAACAGGCACTTACGATGAGGTAATCAGCTATTATGAAAAGTTAGCCGCTTCATCAGAATATATAGCTATAAAAACTGTGGGCATGACCGACAGTGGGTACCCATTGCATTTGGTGACATTAGATTTAGATAAAGACTTTGATTTTAAAAAGTCTTATAAAAAAGGTAAGACCATTGTCTTGATCAACAATGGCATTCACCCGGGTGAGGCAGATGGCATTGAAGCCAGCATGATGCTTTTGCGCGATTATGCCACACAAGCAGATAAAAAGGCCATGCTAGAGAATACTGTTATAGCTGTTATTCCTATTTATAATATCGGTGGTGCACTAAATCGAAATTCATTTTCAAGAGCTAATCAGGATGGCCCTGAAGAGTATGGATTCAGAGGTAATGCACGAAATTATGATCTTAACAGGGATTTTATTAAAGCAGATACCCGAAACACAAAGGCCTTTTACGAAATCTTCCATGAAGTTAACCCCGACATTTTTGTTGACACACATGTGAGCAACGGAGCAGATTACCAATATACCATCACTCATTTGATTACACAGCACAATAAAATGGGTGGTGCCATGGGAAAGTATTTGGAAAATACTTTCAGGCCACGACTGGAAAAATTAATGGTTGACAAAGGGGCAGAAATAACACCCTATGTAAATGTTTTTAACACTACCCCTGATGAGAGTGGCTTTCCTCAATTTTTGGACAATCCAAGATACTCCACAGGCTACTCCACACTTTTCGGAACGTTGGGTTTCATGATAGAAACACATATGCTTAAACCTTTTGACGTAAGGGTAAACAGCACCTACAATCTGCTACAAGCTACCATACAAATTGCTAAAGAGGATGGCAAAAAAATAAGGTCTTTAAAGGTAGAACGTCAGGCAGATTTTAAAGCTGGCACCAAGCATCCAGTAGATTGGAGATTGACCAGAAGTGAGTCTTCAGAATTGAATTTTAAAGGCTATGTGGGTGAAAAGGTTACCAGTAAAGTTACTGGTCAGGAAAGGCTCTTATACGGACATAATAGGCCCTTCACAAAAATTATCCCTTATTACAATACCTATGTTTCTACTGAAGAAGTAACCATACCAAAAGCCTATGTGGTTCCCCAGGGCTGGTATGACGTTATTGAGCTTTTAAAACTTAATAATGCTCAATTCAAAAGGCTGAAGCAAGACAGCAGTATCTCTGTGGAAGTATATCATATTGATAAATTTAACACCTCTAAATCCGCATATGAAGGTCACTATCCTAACAACAACACTAAGGTTATAACATCTATCGAAACCCTAAGCTTCAGGAAAGGAGACTATATCTTCACTACCGATCAGCCAGCTGCCAGGTATTTGATTGAAACGTTAGAACCAACAGCGCCAGATTCCTTTTTCAGCTGGAATTATTTTGACACCATTCTACAGCAAAAAGAAGGGTTTTCGCCTTATGTATTTGAGGATAACGCTCAACAATTGCTCGAAGCAGAGCCAGAGCTAAGAAAGGAATTTAACAAAAAGAAAAATGAGGAACTGGATTTCGCACAAAACTGGTATGCACAACTTGACTTCATTTTTAAGCGATCTCCTTATTATGAAGAGGCACACATGCGCTATCCAATTTTTAGAATTGTGGAATAAACATAGATACAATGTTGCTGTTAGTTAACAGTGACCATTGCACTAGTTTACCCACACCAATTATTCGAAAAGAACCGGCTATTTGACAAGACTGATGAATTCATTCTTGTTGAGGATGAGCTTTATTTCAAGCAATACAACTTTCATAAAAACAAACTCATACTTCATAGGGCATCTATGAAGTATTATGCCTCTTTGCTTGTAGAACTAGGTAAGTCCGTTAATTATATTGAGTGTTCACCAGGTAATACAACTAAATCAGCAATTGAAAAAGCCAAGTCAAAAGGGGCAACAGAAATCATCATAATTTCCCCAGATGACTATTTGTTAAAAAGACGAATTGACAGGTATGCCAGGAAATTGAGTCTTTCGATATGCTATACTGAAAACCCGGGATTTTTGACTTCTTCAAATGAGCTTGACTCAAGGCTTACAAAAAATAAGACTGGCTATTTTATGGCCTCGTTTTATAAGAACCAACGCACTGCTTTAAACCTGTTAATGGATAAAAATCAGCCTGCAGGAGGTAAGTGGAGCTTTGACGAAGATAATAGGAAAAAGCTCCCCAAAAATATAAAGCTCCCGGACATTGAACAGCTCAATGAAAATATTTTTGTAAAGGAAGCTAACAAATATGTTGAAGCGAATTTCAAATCCAATTTGGGCTCATCTGATGAGTTCAACTATCCAACAACCCACAAGGAAGCAAAGCAATGGTTAGATGCATTTTTAATTGAAAGAATGCAAAACTTTGGTGATTATGAAGATGCCATAGCTAAAGATCAAAATATCCTCTTTCATTCTGTATTGACACCGGCTTTAAATATTGGTCTTTTAACTCCACAACAGGTTATAAACCGAACCATGGAGCTTCATGAAAAGCATCATTTCCCAATCAACAGTCTGGAAGGTTTTATTAGGCAAATCATTGGCTGGCGTGAGTTTATGAGAGGGATTTATTTAAAAGAAGGTGTCTTCGAACGAACAAACAATTATTTTAATTATAGACGGAAAATACCAGCGTCATTCTATAATGGAACAACTGGGATTGAACCAGTAGACCAAACTATTAAAAAGGTATTAGCAACTGGCTATTGCCATCACATAGAAAGGCTCATGGTTTTAGGCAATTTTATGTTGCTCTGCGAGTTTGATCCGGATGAGGTTTACCGTTGGTTTATGGAACTGTTTATTGACGCTTATGATTGGGTGATGGTGCCCAATGTTTATGGCATGACACAATATGCCGATGGAGGGTTAATCACCACCAAACCATACATTTCAGGATCAAATTATATCCTCAAAATGAGCAATTACCATGAAGGTAATTGGTGTCAAATATGGGATGGACTTTACTGGAATTTTATTTATAAACATCAGGAGAAATTCTCCTCTAACCAGCGTATGAAGTTCAGTATCAACATGCTTAATAAGATGAATCCTGAAAAACTAACCAGCCATATTAACCATGCTCAGGAGTTTTTAAAATCTCTGGATAATTCCGTAGTTAAAGAAAGTTAAGTGCGTATCACTGCCTCTTTTTTGTTAATTTCACCCTTAGTTTTATGACATAGTTATGAAGAAGCATTTTAAAGATTTGTTGAAATACAATGAGTGGGCCAACTACAGAATATTGGTGGCACTGGAAGAATTAAAAACACCTGGCGATGAGCTTTTATCCCTGTTTAGCCATGTGCTTACAGCACAGATTATCTGGCTTAATAGGATCAAAGGCATACCTACATCCCCGTTTCCATTATGGGAGCAATATAAACTGACAGAACTCAGAAGTATGACAGAAGAGACATCCAACAATTGGAATAATTATCTGGATACCCATGCTCTTGATACTTTTGAAGAAATGATTTTTTATACCAATTCTGGAGGTAAAAAATATGAGAGCACCATTCGTGAAATCATGACACACATGCTCAACCATAGTAGTCACCATAGAGGACAAATAGCCAAGGCTATCAGAAATAAAGGTGTTCAGCCTCCTGCAACTGATTATATAATCTACGCCAGAATTAAATAATAAGCACCAAAATCAGCGGCCTGTAACTTTAATTTTACAGGCCATTTTTATTTATTTCACTCCTAATTTTTAACCATGCTTTCATACCTTTATAGGTATGACTACGCCTGAAAAAAAACTATTCCTACTTGACGCTTATGCGTTAATATATCGTGCGCACTTCGCATTTAGTAAAACCCCAAGAATTAACTCAAAAGGTATAAACACCGGGGTTATGCTTGGCTTTACCAACACCATGTTAGAAGTCCTTCAAAAACAGAAACCAACACATATTGCCGTGGTTTTTGATACTTCGGCACCTACTTTCAGGCATGAGCAATATGCTGAATATAAAGCCAACAGGGAAGAAACACCTGAAGATATAAAAATTGGTGTGCCTATCGTAAAGGACATTGTAAAGGCCTTCAACATTCCTGTTATTCAAAAGGATGGCTATGAAGCAGATGACATCATTGGCACCCTTGCCAAAAAGGCTGCCCGCCAAGGTTTTGAAGTATTTATGATGACCCCGGACAAGGATTTTGGTCAGCTTGTGGAAGAGCATATTTACCTATACAAGCCAGCCTTTATGGGCAATGGCGTTGATATAATGGGTGTGGATGCGATACTAGCAAAGTGGGACATCGATAGAATTGATCAGGTAGTTGATATGCTTGGTATGCAAGGTGATGCGGTAGATAATATCCCGGGAATTCCTGGCGTTGGCCCTAAAACCGCCTCCAAGTTTCTTAAAGACTTTGGCTCGCTCGAAGGCTTGCTTGAAAACACCGACAAGCTGAAAGGCAAAATGAAAGAGAAGGTTGAAGCCAATGCCGAGCTTGGAAGACTCTCAAAGGAGCTGGCTACCATCAACATTAATGTTCCTGTTGAGTTTAATGAAAAGGAGCTGGAATATACTGGCCCCGATGAAGAAAAGTTAAAACCAATGTTTGAAGAGCTGGAATTCCGAACGTTGGCAAAACGACTGTTCAATACTGATCCTGCGGTAGCTTCATCCAATTCGTCAGGCAGTAGCTCAAGTTCTTCCGGTCAGCTGGACATGTTTAGTGCAGCCAGCAAAGAGGCAATTGACATCAGTGATGAGGAACCAAAGAAAATTGAAGACATAAATACCGTAGAACACAATTACCATTTGGTTGACTCAGCGCCAATGCGCAAATCTTTGATCTCTTATCTGCTCAAACAGGATGAGCTATGTTTCGATACTGAAACCAGCGGTATCGATGCGGTGGAAGCACAGGTGGTTGGAGTTGCATTTTCCTATATCAAAGGCGAGGCCTACTATGTGGCCATTCCGCCAGATTTTGAAGAGGCTAAAGCGATTATTCAGGAATTTGCTGATGTATTTAATAATGATAAGATCTTGAAAATTGGTCAGAATATTAAGTACGATATTTTGGTACTTAAGAAATACGGCATCGAAGTTAAAGGCCCTATTTATGATACCATGCTCGCACATTACCTGATCGAGCCCGAGATGAGACACGGCATGGATGCGCTCTCGGAACATTACTTAAACTACAGACCTGTGCCCATTAGTGCCATAATCGGATCTGGCAAGACACAGAAAAACATGCAAGATTTAGCTCCTGAGGAGATAGTGGAATATGCCTGTGAAGATGCAGACGTTACACTTCAGCTAAAGGAAAAACTGGATAAGGAAGTCAAGGCCAATAAGCTCGAAAAATTACTGCATGAAGTTGAGCATCCCCTTGCCATGGTCTTGGCAGAAATGGAATATGAAGGCGTAAGAATAGATGAGCAGGCACTGGCTACGATGTCAAAGGAATTGCAACAGCTAAGTCTGAAAGCCCAGGAATCGATTTTTAAACTTGCTGGCCAGGAATTTAACATAGCATCACCCAAACAGCTTGGTGAAATCTTATTTGACAAACTCAAGCTTATTGACAAACCAAAAAAGACCAAAACTGGGCAATACGCTACTGGAGAAGAAATATTGAGCAAGTTGGCAATTGAGCATGATATCGCTAACAAAATTTTGGAGTTCAGGGAATATCAAAAATTGAAGTCTACTTATGTGGATGCCCTGCCAAAAATGATAAGCCCTACAGATGGCCGCGTGCATACAGACTATGGGCAGGCAATAGCAGCAACGGGACGATTGAGTTCTAATAATCCCAACCTTCAGAATATTCCCATCAGGACAGAAAAAGGCCGTGAAATCAGGAAGGCGTTTGTGCCACGTGATGAAAACCATGTATTACTTTCTGCAGATTATTCTCAAATTGAACTAAGGATAGCCGCTTCGTTTGCCAAAGATGAGGTTATGATCGAGGCCTTTAAAAATGGCCGGGATATTCACTCAACCACTGCCGCCAAGGTGTTTAATGTCTCTCTAGAAGATGTTGATCCTGGTATGCGTAGAAAAGCCAAGGAGGTTAACTTCGGAATCATATATGGCATTTCAGCATTTGGTCTTGCCCAAAACTTAGGCATCTCAAGAACAGAAGCCAATGAGATAATCACGGCATATTTCAAGGAATTTTCTGCCATTAAGACTTATATGGACAACTGCATAAACACCGCCAAGGAAAACGAGTATGTGGAGACCATAATGGGCCGCAGAAGGTATTTAAGAGACATTAATTCTGGAAATGCTACCATGCGTGGCTATGCTGAACGAAATGCCATCAACGCTCCCATTCAAGGCAGTGCCGCTGATATTATTAAACTGGCTATGGTCAATATTCAAAAGTGGCTAAAAGAGGAAAAACTCAAGACCAGGATGATTATGCAGGTGCATGATGAATTGGTTTTTGATGTTTATAAAGATGAGGTAGAAATTGTGAAGCCTAAAATCATTGACCTGATGATGAATGCAGTCTCGTTGGAAGTTCCATTGGAAGTTGAGGCAGGAGTTGGTGAAAACTGGCTTAAGGCACATTAGAACAATCAATATTTTAAATCTACAGCATGATTAAACATTTTTTGAATCACCAATGGCTACAGTTCCGAAGGTCTGCCTCGTTTGAGCGTGAATTGGGTATAACCATTTTCATATGGATCATGGGTATTTTCGCGCTAGTAAGTATTATTTCTTTGGCTGCAGCCTTGCCCAGAATCCTATACGAAATCCCCCAAATTAATGACCCAATAGTTTTTATTAACGAAGTGCTCATTTATTACTTTTTAGGCGAATTATTGATTCGGTATTTTATACAAAAAGTGCCTGCTTTAGATATTCAACCTTATCTGAATCTGCCAATCACCAGAAGCAGTGTCTCTAATTTCCTGATAGGGAAATCACTCATCAGTATATTTAATATAGTAGCAATTTTGTTGCTGGCTCCTTTTGCATTTCAGGCACTGGAACCTCGCTTTGGTTCTATTGTAATTGCATACTGGCTCGGAAGTATTTTCTTCCTTTCTCTTTGCCTTCATTTTTTCAACATCCTATTCAAAAAGAAGCTGGAAGACATGCCTTGGGTATGGGCCGTGATAATCTTATTAGCCGCTGGTAATTATGTGCTCACAGTATATTTAGATACTAACTTGTTTGCTCCATTTGCGAGCGTATTTCAATCGGCATTGACCTCACCTATTCTACTCATTTCTACCATAGCACTCTTTATTGGCTTGCTGTTACTAACATTAAAATATTTCAGGGAAAACCTCTATCTGGAAGAACTGGGTGATGCAGCATCTGCTAATGTAGAGACCTACTCAGAAAAACTGAGCTTTCTGGGCAAGTCAAGCATTTACAACACACTTATGCTGCAAGAGATCAAAATGATCTTTCGTCATAAGCGTACCCGATCAGTAATGTTGCTTTCTTTAATATTTGTAGGCTATGGCCTCATTTTCTTTGGTGAAGACAACTACTCTGGATCCAAAGGATTTTATGTTTTCCTTGGCATATTTATGAGTGGCCTGTTCACCATCAACTATGGTCAGTTTTTTTGGAGCTGGAATACCAATCAACTCGATTTCTTCTTCACCAAGCCACTGGCTGTACAAACCTGGCTTAAGTCGAGGTATAGACTGCTGTTAATTGCATGTATTATCACTACGCTACTCTGTGTGCCTTATGTTTATTTTGGCTGGGATGTGCTGTTTTTAATTTTAGCAGGAAGTCTTTACAATATAGGCATCAATATTCCGCTGATGATCAGGTTCTCGCTATGGGGGCCTAAAGCCATTGACCTCAATAAAGGAGCTTTTATGAATTATCAGGGAACTGGTGCTGCTCAATGGCTGATGGGAATTCCGTTACTGGCAGGGCCATATGTCATCTATATTCCTGTAAGTAGCTTTTTTGGCTATATACCGGCCATTAGTGCCATTGCCGTTTGCGGTATTCTGGGTTTTACCTTGCGTGATTATTTCATAAAACTTATCGCTCAAAAACTGGCCAAAGTAAAATACAAACTCATTCACGACTTAACGCTTTAATACATGTTGTTAATAAAAGAACTTAAGAAATCATATAAGAAGAACGAGGTTTTAAACATCGAAAAATTGGAAGTGCCTCAAGCACAATCTTTCGGTTTGGTGGGTAACAATGGTGCTGGAAAAACCACCCTTTTCAGGATCATTTTAGACCTGATAAGAGCCACATCAGGACATGTAGAGATTGAAGGCAATGATGTGAGCACTACCGAAGAATGGAAAAGATTTACCGGATCGTTCATCGATGAAAAGTTTTTAATCGACTATCTAACTCCTGAAGAGTATTTTGATTTTCTAGCAAAAATATATGGACTAAGCCAATCAGATCTGGATGCCTTTTTATTACAATTCGAACAGTTGTTTAATGACGAAGTACTCGGCCACAAAAAATACATCCGTGACCTGTCAAAAGGAAATAAAAAGAAGGTAGGTGTGGCTGCTGCACTTATAGGCAACCCGTGCATTGTGCTGCTCGATGAGCCCTTTGAAAACCTTGACCCTACCTCGCAAATCAGGCTGAAAAAGATCATAGACGCCTTCAAAAAAGACAGAAACGTGACGTTTTTGATATCCAGCCATGACCTGAACCATGTAACAGAAATATGCTCCAGAATAGTACTGCTGGAGAAAGGCTTGGTTAAGATGGATGAAATGGTGAGTGAGAAAACCCTTTCTCAACTCAATGAATATTTTGGCGGCAATGCGGTGGAAACAGTAGTTGAAGAACAAGAATAATTATCGATAATGCCACTGTACAAAGGTTTAATACTCATCATCTTTAGTTGCCTTTGTCATGTTTCTGGCCTTAGTCAAACGGTCAATAATGATATGACCGAGGCCATTGAATTACAAATTGATGAGCCTTTCAACTCAAAAACGGATGGCAATACGGTTCAGTATGCTTGTATAGATCAGCAACTAACAGGAAAATGTATTCAGTATCATAACGACCAGTGGTTCACTTTTACAAATACCAATTTCGAGACACTCTATATTAATATTGGTAATCAGCAATGTCGCGATCTGAGGGGTGTGCAACTGGTAGCTTTTGAGGGCGAGTTATGTTCACCCGATACTTATCGTATTCTTGATTGCATTTCACTGGCCACCCAAGACGACATCTACACTACTATTGGACCATTGAAACCTAATCAACAATATTGGCTCAATATTGATGGCTATCTACATGATTACTGCCAATTTAAAATTGAGGTCAGCCCAACACCTAAAGGAGTTTCAGTCAAGGCGGTAGATGTCCTGAAAAAAGTGGGTGGACAGAAAAAGAAAAATGTTGTTCAACTGAATTGGAGCATTAATGATAGCCTTGCCCAATCGTTTCAGAATTTCATTATTATGCGGAGAAATGATGCAGCATTTGCTTTTGACTCTCTGGATCAGGTTCCTGTTGAATTCAATGCCTTTGGTGCCTATCAGCCAGACTATAGTTTTACAGATCAACTGTATGAACCGGGCACTTATTGGTACAGGATCATTGCTCAAAATGCTGAAAGCCAGAAATATCTCACTGAAGAGTTCTCGTTTCAGATTAATTCCATTGACTTATCAAAAGCAATACTATTTCTGGACTATGAAGAAAATGATGACATTGTCATCAGTGTGTATAATGAAAAGGATGAATTGCTTGAGACTATCAGTTTAAGATATCGGAGTCGTGAGCACCGTAACTTTACTTTGTATATTGATAAGTATAAAAAGGATGCTACTAAAGAGCTGAGAATTGTTTTGTACAACAAAGACAATGACCACACTAAAGAGGTTTTTGTTGGGTTGGAGTAGCTTCAACCCAACTTGGTCTTTTAGATGAATAATAAAATTAATGTCAAAACTACCCCGCCAGCAGTAAAGTACATCCCTTTTTTAAAGACTGAAGTTTTGGGCATAAACATCCAAAAAGATGAGATTACAAAGAAGAACAAGGACAGTCCAAAGAAAATGTTTAAAAAGAACAAAGCATCTCCTGATTTGGCTTTGTGCATATGTGTCATTTTATCAAGCACATAAGGCAATGATTTGACAGTGATATTTGCCTCTCCTGTACTTTTGTCATAAGTGCCGTTGCCGAAGTAGACAAGATTCCCTTCTTCCTTCTCAATACTAAAATTTCTAACGCCCAGCTTCTGCCCAATCTCTTCTCCACTTACATTTTTCTCAATGCTTTTGGTTATTACTTTCTCCTGCTTCAGAAAATCTGTATCTCTAAAAATCAGGACTATACCACTTAATGAGTACACTGCCATAATCCCCGCAAGGAAGAACCCCAGGTAGCGATGAATAACCCTCATCTTAAAACCAAAATCTGCTTTTACAGCCATTTCAACAATATTTTATAATTAGTCTGCAATTCTAGAAAATATTATTTCAAACACAACAATTTCTTATTTAGAATTAGTCTAATTTTATTTAAATGGTTGAATAAATGTATTTGGTTACGCCAATATTGGAAAGATCGCTGTTTAAAAACTGACAATAATCAACTTAAATAGTTTTGATGTTATGATATTATAAAGACTGCTCTAATACCTTTTCAAAAGGGGATGAATTCGTTAAATTAAAGGAAATCAGTATGCAATAACTCAATAAGCTGAGCTAATGCCTAAATAATAATTATAAATAAAGATTATAGCATCTTTACACAAATAGCAATTAATAAAACTTAATCAATACAATGGAAAATTACACACATCCAAATGACACCAATGGAGCAGCAAAGTGCCCCTTTCTAGGAGGAGAATTGCACGGTAGTGCAGGTGCTGGCCCCAGAAACCGTGATTGGTGGCCTAACCAATTGAACCTTGGTATTCTTCGCCAACATTCCAACCTGTCAAACCCTATGGGTGAGGACTTTAACTATGCGGAAGAATTCAAAAAGCTAGACCTTAAAGCGATAAAACAAGATTTGTATGATTTAATGACCACCTCGCAGGATTGGTGGCCAGCGGATTATGGTCACTATGGTCCATTTTTTATTAGAATGGCGTGGCACAGTGCTGGTACGTATCGTATCCAGGATGGCCGTGGTGGTGGAGGTGCTGGAACTCAGCGCTTTGCCCCGCTTAACAGCTGGCCTGATAACGCCAACTTAGACAAGGCACGTTTGCTTTTGTGGCCTATCAAACAAAAATATGGTAAGCAAATTTCCTGGGCTGACCTTATGATCCTTGCCGGAAACTGCGCACTCGAATCAATGGGCTTTGAAACTTTTGGCTTTGGCGGTGGACGTGAAGATGTATGGGAACCTGAAGAAGATATTTATTGGGGTTCTGAAGGCCAATGGATGGGTGATGAGAAAAGAATTAGCGGTGATCGTGAGTTGGAGAATCCATTAGGGGCAACCCACATGGGCTTAATTTATGTGAACCCTGAAGGACCAGGAGGAAACCCCGACCCTATAGCAGCTGCTAAAGACATCAGGGAAACTTTTGGCAGAATGGCAATGAATGACGAAGAAACTGTAGCATTGATAGCTGGTGGTCATTCATTTGGTAAAACTCACGGAGCGGCAGATCCAGTGCAATATGTTGGTCCTGAACCAGAAGGTGCAACCATAGCTGAGCAAAGTCTGGGTTGGAAAAACACCTATGGAAGTGGAAAAGGCGCTGACACTATAACCAGTGGTCTTGAAGGAGCATGGACAACTACACCTACAAAATGGAGCAATAACTTTTTCGAAAACCTGTTTGATTTTGAATGGGAATTGACAAAAAGCCCTGCTGGCGCCCACCAATGGAAGCCTAAAGGTGATGCTGGCGCAGGAACCATTCCTGATGCCCATGACCCTGCCAAAAAGCATGCTCCTTTTATGCTAACAACCGACCTTTCTTTGAAAATGGATCCTGTTTATGAACCAATTTCAAGACGCTTCTACGAAAATCCAGATCAGTTTGCCGATGCATTTGCTAGGGCATGGTACAAGTTAACACACCGTGATATGGGCCCGATAGCTCGCTACCTGGGGCCAGAAGTGCCTTCTGAAGAGCTTATCTGGCAAGATCCAATTCCCGCTGTCACTCATGAACTTATCAATGATAGCGACATTGCAGATCTGAAGTCAAAAATACTGGCTTCAGGATTGAGTGTTTCAGAATTGGTATCTACGGCATGGGCATCTTCCTCTACCTTCCGTAACTCAGACAAGCGTGGTGGTGCCAATGGTGCTCGTGTTCGTCTCGCTCCTCAAAAGGACTGGGAAGCTAACAACCCAGCCCAATTGGCCAAAGTTCTAAAAACCCTTGAAGGAATTAAAAAAGATTTTGGCAAGGAAGTCTCTATGGCTGACTTAATAGTGCTTGGCGGTTGCGCGGGTATTGAAAAGGCCGCCAAAAATGCTGGACACACTATAACGGTTCCTTTTACTCCTGGTCGTGCCGATGCTTCTCAAGAGCAAACAGATATTGAGTCTTTTGAAGCATTGGAACCTTTGACTGACGGTTTCAGAAACTACTTTAAGCCGAAGCATAAAACAACGGCTGAAGAAATGTTGGTGGATAAGGCGCAGTTACTTTCACTAACTCCTCCAGAAATGACCGTTCTTGTTGGAGGTATGAGAGTACTGAATACCAATTATGACGGTTCTAAGCATGGGGTATTCACTGATAAACCAGAAGCATTAACCAATGACTTCTTTGTTAACCTGTTGGACATGGGAACTACATGGAAGGCTACTTCAGAGAAAGAAGATGTATTTGAAGGTAGTAACCGTGCAACTGGCAAGGTAAAATGGATAGGCACACGTGTTGATTTGATTTTTGGTTCAAATTCTGAGCTTAGAGCGCTTGCCGAAGTTTATGGATGTGGTGACTCAAAAGAAAAATTTGTTGAGGATTTTGTGGCAGCCTGGAACAAAGTTATGAACCTTGGCCGTTTTGATCTTGAATAATTGTTGCTTAATAATCTAGTTTGGAAGGTGACCCAGAAACGGGTTACCTTTTTTATTCCCATAATTATCGATACTGACGTTATATTAATAACAGGCAGCAAAACATTCCATTGAATTAGTTAATTCAATTTGCTAACTTAATTGCTTGCATTTTTTTAACTCTTGTCTATGGGTAAATTGCTGGCTTCTATATTGTTTTTTGCTACCCTTTCTTCTTTTGGGCAAAATCAGGTACGCTTTGACAGAATTACAGTTGAGGATGGGCTTTCACAGTCATCAATTAAGTCATTGGTTCAAGACAAATTTGGCTATTTATGGGTAGGAACACTCGATGGCCTCAATAAATATGATGGCAATAAGTTTTATCAATACCACCATCGGGAAGATGTACCAGGAACAATTCCAAGAAATAACATTCACAGGCTGTTTATTGATGGTAACCAAAACCTATGGGTTTCCTCCCCGGGTTATTTGAGCCTGTATGTTCAAGAGGAAAATAATTTCACCAGTTACTCCATTACTATTGACAACAAATCGGATTCAGAATTTATCGTACATGAGTTGTACCAGGAGTCTGATAGCATTCTGTTATTAGGCACCAATAAAGGTATTTGGAATTTTAATTTATCAAGCGGGCAATTCAAAAGAAATGCATTATTTGCCCAGTTTGACAATGATGAAGTAAAAAACTTTATTTTCAATGACACGGGTAAAATATGGGTAGTTACAAGCCAAAGTATCTATGCAGGTAAACGGACGGCAGGGATCTTTGAAAAGCTATTTTCTTTTGATAATAGAATCTCAGTTCATCATTCGAAAGCAAGTGATGAAGCCTATCTCCATACCTATGACAGCTTATGCAAATTTGATTTTGAAGCAAATAGAATTAAAACCATCTATAAATTTTCGGAAGCCGATCTAATTGGTGAACAACGAATGCCAATGTTAAAACTCACTAACGGTGAGCTGTGGGTGATGAGAAAAAAGGTTTTTATTTTTAATTCAGAAGAGACACTTACAAAAACCCTAAGCTATGTTCAACAAGATCCCTTTGCTTTGTCCAGTGAATATCTTGCCTGCATCTATGAGACCAAGGATGGGGTGTTATGGATAGGAACCAATGGAATGGGTCTTAATAAATATAGCCCTCAGCTTTCAGTATTCAATTACTTTGCTCACTTTCCCGAGGCGCCAGTCTCTTTATCAAACAATTTTGTAACATCAGTTTCTACAAAGGATGATAACATCATTTATGTCTCTACAATAGAAGGTTTGGATGTTATTGATCAAAAGGCCGGCAAGACCTCCCACTATGAAATTGTTTCGCAAAGTGGAGTAAAATCAAGGGTTAATTCAATGCTGCTGGTCAAAGAGGATAAACTGTGGCTGGCTACCTCCCATGGGCTTCAATTATGGAATGGGAAAGGGATTGAAATTATAAATGACAACAATGGTTTAGGGAGCCACAGCACCAATGTGGACGATCTGTTTTCAATTTCTTCAACACAACTGGTTATTGCATCTAATAAGGGTATTTTTCTTTTCGATACCGATACCAACATTTCAAAGGAGCTTTCGCCAACTGGCACAGCAACCATGAAACTAATTGGCAACACACTTTGGGCAGAAAATTATAATTCAATAGTCGTTTATGACACCAGCACATATCTTCCAACGGCCAAGTTTGAAGTTGATCCTAAGAATATTAATAGCTTTCCCAGCGCAGCTATCAAATGCTTTTATAAAGACGCAGAAGGTAAAGTATGGATTGGCACACATGGCGCAGGACTGGTTTTATACGACCCAAAGCAGAATAGTTTTAAATCTTTCACCGAAAAAGATGGCCTACCGAATAGTGTAATATACGGTATTCTTGAAGACAAAGAGGCTAATCTTTGGCTCAGTACCAACAAAGGCATTGCTGTTTTTAATAGAAACCAATTGCGCTGCACTCGCAGCTTTAATACTAATCACGGATTGCAAGGCAATGAGTTTAATACCAATGCATTCTTTCAATCCCCATCCGGTATAATGTACTTCGGAGGAGTTAATGGACTGACCTCCTTTCGACCTGAAGAGGCAATAAGATTGGCCAGTGACATACCCAAGGCTATTATTGCCGGCTTGTTCGTCAATGGCGCACGTAAAGATGAGGTTCAAAATGGCCAATTGTTCAATCAAATTGTTAATGACAGTAAAATGGAATTGGCCTGGAATGAACGAAATTTTGGGTTTGAAATAAGCAGCCTGGGCTTTTCTTACCCTGCTCAAACATCCTATCAATATATTTTGGAAGGTTATGATGACAACTGGACTTTTATAGAAAATGAGCGCAGAATACAGTTTACCAACATTCCTCCTGGCTATTACACCTTACGCATAAAAGCTTCAAACTCTTTTGGGGAGTGGGAAAACCAAGGATTGGCTTTAGCAATTAATATAAAGCCTCCAATTTGGAGAACTGGTTGGTTTATACTACTGGTGATAGCAGCACTGTTAGGAACAATTTATGCGATATTTAAATATCGCACAAGGGCACTACGTAATCAAACTTTACTTCTTGAAGAACTTGTTGACGATCGTACACGTGAACTTCAGGTTCAACAAGAAGAGATTCAGGCAGCAAATGAGGAGCTTACCGCTCAATCCGAATTAATGGACCACCGTAATGCTGAATTGGAAAAGGTAAAATCTTCGCTGGAAGAGCGTGTTGCAGAAAGAACTATAACATTGCAGAAACTAAACCATGACCTTGTAGATCAAAATACAAAGCTTGAGCAATTCGCCTTCATTACAGCCCATAACATAAGAGGGCCTGTAGCGCAAATAAAAGGGTTAATCAACCTTCTCCGAACAGATGATTCAGAGGTGTTAAACCTGTTGACTTCAAGTGCCAATGACCTTGATCAGGTAATTTCCGATTTAACCTTAGTCCTGAGCATCCGCAAGGGCATGGGCAATTTAATAGAGCCTGTTGAACTTAAAAGTCAATTGATGTTAGCTGTAAAAATGTTAAAAGATGAGATTGGGAATGTAAAAGGAACAGTTGACATCAGTCAATTCAAGATGGTTTATATTAACGGTTTGCACCCATATGCTTATAGTATCTTTTATAATTTGATTCATAATGCATTAAAATACTCAAGTCCGGAACGACCCGTGGTAATCACCTGTTCGAATACACTGAGCGATGATGGAAAAGTAAAAATTATAGTGGAAGACAATGGCATAGGTATCGATATGAACTATGCCGAAGACAAAATATTCAACCTTTATCAGCGCTTTCACCCAGAAAAAATTGGTAAGGGGTTTGGCCTTTTCCTTACCCGAACCCACGTAGAGGCAATGAAAGGTTCCATTGAAGTGGAAAGTACCCTAAATATTGGCACAAGGTTTATTATGGAATTTCCTATTAGTAAAGAAGCAGTTCTTAAGGCAACTTGATCCCAGCAACCTACTCCTCATATTTTTTTATCACCAAGTACTTAAGCTCCGTATCTCCTACATTTTTAATGCCGTGTTCAATATTAGGAGGGCAATAAAAACTGGTATTAGGCCCGGCCACTTTGGTTTTCCCATTTAGGTAAAACTCGGCAGTGCCTTCCAAAACATAAAACATTTCATCTTCAGGATGCTTATGCGGGTCATGGGTTTGCGAGTGCGGTGCAACCACGCTCATTTTTAATGTTCTGCCATCCAAAAACTCACGATCGACAAACCAAAATTGATATCCCACTTTTGTTTCTGTAGCTGCTTCCATAGAAAATTCCGTCACACAATTCTCAATCGTAAATTGCTTCTCCTTATTACCTGTTCCAGCTTCCTTGAACAGCATCGTATTTTTTTGCTTTATAAATGTCCCATCATTCCAAACCAGTTCAAAGTTTGCCCCTAAATCATATTTTTTGTATTCTTCCGGAATCTTACCAAATCTATGGGTTTGTGACTCTACCCTAATGTTTTCGCCATTTTGGGGAAGGTGATAAAGAAAACCGAAAAACCTGGTGAATGCTTCCTTGTTAATTGGCTTGACACCGTCCTTTTTCATACCCTCTATATCAAAAAAGTCTGCAATAGTAACTTCAGGCACCACATAGCTGTAAGGAACTTTAGACACTTTGTTTGATGATTTTATATAAAAACTCAAATCATCGTCACACGGCCCCTCACATTCCCTGTAAGTAACCCCAATCAACTGACTTCCATTTGACACCTTCCAGCATTTGAGTACCTCTGAGCCCTCGTAGGCTCCTGAAAAAGACAGGAAATAATTTTCAGGTTGATAATCAATCAAATAGGGCCTCTCCTTTTCCGTTCCTCCCTTTTGATTTAAAAAGTTATAAACCATCTGCTCCTTCTGCGCTAATGACAAGCCCCCAAGTGGTAATTCAAGAAATATATCTTTAACTGTTTGGCCAAACGAAACTTGTGTTTGAAGTAATAAAGCAACTATAAAAATTCTGTATCTCATGATTTTTAAATCCAACCATAAATATTATTGAGCTATAATTATATAAAATTTAATTATGCTAAGTCATATGTATACGAATTTACCTCAATTCGTAACCCAAGGCACCTTTGTAGATGGGTAGTAATCTACCTGCATTATTTTAAGCCTTGACGACTGTGCAGCTAAGCGCAGTTTGTATTCTTCCCAGTTTCTTAGCTTTACTGGCGACCATCCAATCTCCGCATAACCCATAATTCGTGGAAACATCAAATATTCAATATCATCCATTGTCTCAATGGTCTCACTCCACAGAGGCGCTTCTATGCCCAAAATATTGTCTCTGGTTATGGTGGCATTGAGTGACGCAAGATCCCACTGATATGCCTCATCAACTTCGATATAAGCGGCCCAGTTCTGGCCTAACGTGCTGGCAGAGTCATACTGCATATCAAGATAAGCCTTGTAAGCTGGCGACATAATCACTTTTGCCCCCTGGTTTATAGCCATAACAGCATTGTCTGCCTCAGACCAATATTGAACTATAGTACTACTATCCAATTCAGCGTTCACCACTTCATCCCAGCCAATCATCTTTTTATTATGAGACATAACAATCTCCTGAACTCTGTTAATAAATGGAATATAGTCTTCCATGGCCGTAACATGAGATTCATCTCCACCCACATGAATATAGGAGCCAGGAGTTAAAGTGGCCAATTCACTAATTACATCATCCACAAACTTATAGGTGATCTCTTTATCCGTACAGAGCGTACTGAAACCAACTTCTGTACCAGTGTATAATTCAGGAGCCTCTCCGGAGCAGTTTAATTCGGGGTAAGACGACAATGCAGCATTGGTATGACCAGGCATGTCGATCTCAGGAATTATCATAATATATCTTTCTGCTGCATATTGAACAATCTCTTTATAATCCTCTTGAGTATAAAATCCTCCTTCACCACCGCCAACTTCTGTCTTACCTCCATGCGCAGTGAGGTTGGGCCACGACTTAATTTCAATTCTCCAACCCTGATCATCAGCCAGGTGCAAGTGTAGCCTGTTCATTTTATAAGCAGCAATCAAATCAATATATCTTTTTACATCTTCCTTCCTGAAAAAGTGGCGTGAAACATCAAGCATAGATCCACGGTGCTCATATTCTGGATAATCCACTATTTTACCAGTCGCCACTTGCCATTGTTGATTTTGAACAGATTGAGCCTCAATATCTGCTGGCAATAACTGTCTCAAAGTTTGAACCCCTCTAAACAAACCTTCTGGCTGATTGGCCGAAAGTTTCATGACGTCTTCTGTAACTTCTAATTCATAACCCTCGGTACCTAGCTCATTGTTTTCTGAGGTTAGCGCTAAATAAATACCTGCTTTGGGTTCATTTTCACTCGGTTCTATCTTAAAATCAAACCCAGTGGCAGGGTGCAGTAGGTTGCTTAGATAAGCGGCCACATTTTTAGTTTCATCATTGCTTTCTGATAGGTATATCACAGTTTCACTGGTAATCGTGTAAGCACTTCCAGTCGCCTCAACCGATACCGGAATAGGAATTATGCTAACCTTTGTAAGGTCCGTAGGCTCAGGCTGAGTACATGAAAATATTAGAATAGGGAAAATAAAAATGATGAGATGTCGCTTTGTTTTTTCTGTGACAGAATGCATAGGAGTAGGATTAATTTGAAATTATTTTTGGCTCAGACCTTAACATATATCTTCCTTTTATCCATCACATACCCTATAAACCAATTAAGCAAGGTAAATAATATGGCGAAAAGCAATGATGCATTAGCCGGAGTCATGTAATATTGAAGACCTTCCATGACCTGGCCAATAAGACTTTCTTCCTCGACCCGGATGGTATAGTATAATGTGGCAAGCACCCACGATAGAATGTAAATGAATAATGGATTGCGACCAAACACTTCAAAGAAATAAGTCCAGTGTTTAACCTGTTTTATTTCTATTAGATAGATAAGCATGGCCAGCAGTGACATACAAATACCTGAGGTAATAATTGTATAAGAGCTGGTCCAAATCCTTTTGTTAATAGGAAAGAATAGATCCCAAAATAAAGCTGTCAAAATCATAGCTCCCCCCGCCAACATCAGTTTGGCTATAGTCTCAAAAGAGTGGTTTTGTTTTCTGATGTACATTCCTGTAAAATACCCAAGCACAACATTCACTACAGCAGGCAATGTGCTCAACAACCCTTCCGGATCAAAAGGAAGACCCTCTCCATTATAGATGCGCTCAGCCCCAAAAACTGAAATGTCTATGGCATTGCCAATATAGCTTGTGATGCTAAATGGGTCGGGAGCAGCTCCAAAAAGAAATAATACAAACCAATAACCAAGCAATATGAGCAGGCTTATGCCTATAACTTGCCTTTTTGAACAATAGTGTATGAGTACCGATGCCATTAGATAACATAAAGCAATCCGCTGTAGCACCCCTGGAATTCTAACTGCTGAAACTGGGATAGCAGAACCTGAACCAAAATCATAAAAGGGGAACCACTGTAACAAGTAACCAATCAGAAAAATAATAAAACTGCGTTTCAATATTTTCTTCCAAAAAGTGGCATTGCCCTGCTGCTCATACTTTTCCATTGCGAACGCCATGGCATTACCTACCGCAAATAGAAAGGCCGGAAAAACCATATCGGTCAAGGTCAGCCCGTGCCACTGTGCATGCTGCAGTGACCCATATTGAATGCCCCACTCACCAGGGTTGTTGACAGTGATCATCAGACAAACCGTTGCCCCACGGAAAACATCTAGTGAAAGGTATCTTGGTTTTTTATTCATTTAAAATTCTAAGGAAGAAAGTTTTTTCGGCTGTAACAAATTATAGTTCAATATGCCTCGATTAGGTCCGACAATTAAACATCGTATAAATATAAGAATGAAACACTTCGAGAAGATGGAAATAACTAATTCAATCAAAAAATTCGCCTTCCTTAGCTGACCAATAAGTCATATCAGCATCTGAAGTAGTCCAGCTAACAAGATCAAATGTATTGGCTCCATCAAAAGTGCCGTTAACAATTAACGCTTCCACCGCCTTGCCATCATGATCCCAAGTAAGCGATTGATTATTCTCACAAACTTCAGGTTGTGAACTACCTTTTAAAAAATAAACATCGCCATTTCCAAAAATTCTGGCTTTCCCTTTATTATCAATTATAGCCGCTGTAGCCTCATCTACTCCTATGCCATAGACTTTACTCAATTGATTGTCCTTCATCAGTCTTGCCATAAATGCAAAGTGCCTTCCCTGTCTACCTCTAGCGCTATAATGAGAATCCGTAATCACTTCACTCAAAAAATCGGCTTTAATTAAGGGCTCATTAGTAAGACCTTCCATGTTTGGATGATAAGGATTTGCTAAAGCCTCTGATGAAATAATGCCGTCTGATAATGCACCATAGTAATAACCACCTAAAACTGCCAGACCTGCACTGGTACCTCCAATTGGAATTTTCTTATCATTTAAAACAAAGTTAAGTGCCTCCTGAAGCTCAGAATCAGCCCAATAATTTACATAATTGCTCTGGTCTCCTCCGGCTATAAATACCGCTTCAGCATTCTTAACAGTTTGAGTAACAAAGCTATTATTGGCATCTTCCTTTGATCTAATGACTAAAGTAGTAACGGAATTTACACCTCCGATATCTTCGAAAATATAGTCGTTATATCCATCACTTCCTGATGATCTTAAAACAACAAAATCTCCACCTCCCGATTTTTCAACTAAAAATTTAAATGACATTTGCTCGGCAATGGTATTAGCATCTGCCCCGCCCATTAATACTATCCCAAATTCAGTTTGGGTATTAACATCAGCATTTCCAGTAAAATAATGTTCAGGTTTGATTTGCTGACTATCGCCTTCTTCTCCACATGATAGCAATATCATAAATAAAAGTAACGCACCTAGCTTCTGCATGATAGTTTATTAAATAATCCAGAAAACTAGTCAATTATCCCTTTAGGACAAATAGACTATAAAATTCTGTCCATTTAAATATCTACTCCATCCTCAGCGTATCTACCGGATTGCTGTTCTTTACTTTTAATAGCTGCAGACTTACGGTGATCAAAATAACAATGAGTAAAAATGAAACACCAAATAATAAAGGCAGAGCTCCTACACCTGCATGAAAAGAATAAACTGAATCTAGTAACGCTCCGATGGCCATGCTTCCTAATACTCCCCCAACACTGCAGCCTATAACCCAAAGAATAATAATTCTTTTAACAATGATTTTTGAAAGCTGAAAAATTGTAGCGCCAAGTATCTTTCTAATACCAAAGTCCTTCATCTTATTGTTGATATTTAGTGAAACAAGCCCAAAGAGTCCCATGGCGGAGAGAATAACCGCAAGTGTGGCCGTAAAAAGCATTGTATTTCTTAAGCCCTTCATCTCAAAAAAATACATATCAAATATCTCCGCCTGAATTATCCCTTGGTAAATATCATTATTCACTTTTTTGTGCCACAATTCTTTGACAAAAGCAGCCATAGCTTCAGTTTGGTCTTCCGCCACCTTTATCGTAAGATAGTGCATATTACTGTCGGGTAAGGCTCTTATCACAACCGGATTAATTGAAAAAGCGAAATTCTCCGCATGAAAATCTTCAACTACACCAATAATATTCATCTCACTACTATCAATTATAATAGTCTGCTCTATTGGAAATTCAAGGTCATACCAATCCATAAATGTGCGATTAACGAGTATGCTGTTTGTAATGTCAGTAGTCATAGCCGAATTAAATAACCTGCCCTCTGATAATCTAAAACCCATGATATCTGGATAATTAGCAGTCGACTGGATTAAGTCCACTTCCTTTTCTTCATCCCCTATACTAATAATAGTTTCAGAAATACTGCGCCCAACAAGATCCATACTGCCTGCTGTGCCGAGTACTTGGCTTTGTTGTACCAGCTCATTTTTAATTTCTTGATATTCCTTCTCGCCAGGAATATTCACAACTATTTTAGATGAATTGTCATAACCCCAATCACGGTCATGATTTATGTTATTTGTCTGAATAAAAGCTATTCCTGATATTATGGTAATAATTGCCAATACGAATTGAAAAGTCAGTAATACACTAGTAAAAATACTTTTGTTGCTCACCCGCTGCTTACCTGAAAATATATCCACTGGCTTAAAAGAGCTAATATAAAAAGCTGGATAAGCCCCTGAAGCGAGCGTAACAAACACCAGCAGGCTCGCAAAAAGTAGATAAATATAAGGGTCATTTAGTAGGTCAACTTGAAGATTAGTGGTGGCCATATCATTAAACCATGGAATGAAAAGTGTAATGGCAATTAGTACTCCAAGCATAATAGAGATAAGACAGGTGATTAGGTTTTCGGTCAGGAATTGGAACACAAGTTGTCTTCTTCTACCTCCAATGACCTTGCGAACACCTATTTCTTTAATTCGTTTGGTTGCCATTAAAATAGCTATATTGACATAATTGAAAATGGCAAGTGTTAACATGAAAATACCAATGGCTGCTAATACAAATTGTGGAGCCAGGCTCGCTCCATTGGCTGCTCCTCCTTCGATTTGCTCAGATTTTCTGGAGAGTACCATCATTGGTTCCAGCTGAATGCCAAGGTATTTATTATCTTGGTCCACCTGATTCTGGATATCTACCAGTCTTTTCAAACCAGCCTCCAATTCTATTATACTTCCATTTTCTTCTATCTGTAAAAACGTCCATGAAGACTTCCCCCAATTTTCATCTAAAGAAGTTATGGTATTAAGAAGGTTGTTATTAAGGAGTATTTCGAAATTAAACAAAGCGACATTGGATAAGTCTTCCATAACAGCGCCTATTGTCAACGCCTTAGCCTCTCCGTTTATGTATACTCTTATTTCTTCTCCTACCGGATATTTATCGTGAAAGAATTTCTTGGCAACGGATTCAGTAACAATAACTTGATTAGGGTCATCAAGTGCTTTAGGCGAACCGTAAAGCACATTGTATGTGAACATATCCATATATTGAGGATCTACATATTGGACAAATTGTGAAAAATTCTCATTCTTGCAATTGACAATAACCCTGGCATTATTGATTCGTGACACATACTTTACTGAAGGAAAATCCTCCTTGATAACATTTGCCAAAGGAGCGGCTAAGTGCCCGAATTGACTGACCTCACCATTTTCTGAAGCTGTATGAGTGACCATGTAAATATGATGTTTGTTTTCATGGTGCATCCCCTTTAGCCAGTTGCCCTCTATAAAAAGATAAGCCACCAGACAGCAGGCAATAGCAATAGCCAAACCTAGTATGTTGATAAGTGACGGTTGCCTTTGCTTAAGAAGATTTCTCCAGCCGATTTTGAAGTAGTTTTTGAGCATTGCTGTTGTGTTAAATTGTTGTTGTTGAATTGTTGACCTTTTTATATTTCTCCATCTAAAAAAGCGAATGATGTCCCACCAAAATGCTCTGTTTGCATGCTTCTCCCCTTTTTCACTGAGCCTCCAATAGTATAATTCATGCACATCACCTTGAATTTGCTCCAGTAGTCTGGGGTTGCAGTAAAATTCAAGCAGACGATCAGCCCATTTTGGTGGGGAAGTTGTCCTCTTACTTTTCATGCTGAGAAATTGTATGATAGTGGTGGAAGTTGGCTGTATAGCTTATCTCGCATGGCCTTCATATCATCAACGGCTGACCTCCCTGAGGCTGAAAGTGTATAAACTCTTTTTCTCCTGCCACCTCGCTCATTGGTTGCACCTCCCATTTGAGAATTTAAAAACCCTTTTTCTTCCAGCCGATTGAGAACCGCATGAATAGCACTGATATTAACTGATCTTCCAGTTTGATCAGACAATTCTTTTAAAACCGCTACACCATATGCCTCCGTTTGCAAAATGCCAACGGTCAGTAATATGAGTTCTTCCAACTCACCTATATGATTTCCTTTCATCTGAAACTATTTCATTTACAAATATAGATCAAATATATATAATCTATATTTGTAAATGAAATAAAGTCTAATTTTTCTCAGCTAAGTCAAATATATTTATGCCTTTATAATCATCTTATTCAAAGTCCGAAATACATTATTTTACAAGTGGTTCTTTATCGTCAGTAATTAATTTTAAATTAATTGTTCAATAACAAGTACCCACAATGCAAAAATTAAACGCGCTATTAACTTCTCTGCTATTCAGCATACTTTTATTATTCAGTTACAGTACTCAAGCTCAGCAAAACAAGATTTCCACCGAAGTAGCCAAAGGCCTGAAATTAAGAAGTATAGGCCCTGCTGTTATGGGCGGGAGAATAGCAGATATTGCCGTAAATCCTCATAATTCCAGCACTTGGTATGTTGCTGTTGGCTCTGGTGGCCTTTGGAAAACCACGAATAGTGGCATCACCTGGACACCTGTGTTTGATGAACAGTCATCCTACTCCATAGGCACAGTAACCATTGACCCAAACAACCCCAAGATAGTTTGGGTAGGCACAGGGGAGAATGTGAGCGGCAGGCACGTTGGATGGGGAGATGGTATTTACAAAAGTACCGATGGTGGTACTACCTGGCAAAATATGGGTTTGAAGAAATCTGAGCACATTGGTAAAATACTTATTGACCCCAGAAATAGTGAAGTGGCGTTTGTAGCTGCCGAAGGACCTTTATGGTCAGCTGGTGGTGAGCGTGGACTATACAAAACCACAGATGGTGGCAAGACTTGGAAAAATACTTTGCAAATAGATGCTAATACTGGAGTCACTGATATAGAGTTTGATCCTTCAAACCCAGATGTATTATATGCCGCTGCTTATCAAAGAAGAAGGCATACGTGGTCATTGCTAGCCGGAGGCCCAAAAGCTGGCATCTTCAAGTCAACCGATAATGGAGATACGTGGAAGCAAGTAACCACAGGGCTTCCTAAAGCAGATATCGGCAAAATAGGGCTGGCTGTAACCAAAGCAAACCCACAATTAGTTTATGCAACTATAGAGTCTGACAATAAAAACAAAGGGTTTTATAAATCCACTGACAAAGGCGAAAGCTGGGCAAAACAAAACAGCTACACTTCTGGTGGTACAGGCCCACATTATTATCAAGAAATAGAAGCTTCTCCGCAAAATCCCGATTTAGTTTATCAAATGGATGTTTTTCTTCACGTTACTCGTGACGGAGGCAAACATTTCAATTATCTGGGCACAGGTAGAGAAAAGCATAGTGACAATCATGCCTTATGGATAGACCCGAAAAATGGTAATCATTTGATTGCTGGCACCGATGGAGGCCTGTATGAAAGTTACGATGAAGGCACAACCTGGAGACACTTCCCTAATTTGCCTATCTCGCAGTTTTACAAACTGTCACTCGACAATTCAGAACCGTTTTACAATGTAGTGGCTGGAGCTCAGGATCTAGGGACTTTAATTGGCCCGTCACGCACCATGAATGTTGAGGGTGTGCGAAATCAAGACTGGTATGTGCCATTAGGTGCTGATGGTTATGAAGTGGCATTTGATCCAACTGATCCGAATACCGTGTATATGGAAATTCAGGAGGGCCGGCTCAATAGGCTCAATAGACTGACTGAAGAAGTAATTGATATCCAGCCACAACCGGCACCTAATGATCCTCCGGAGCGATGGAATTGGGACAGTCCAGTTCTGATCAGTCCGCATGACCATAAAACCTTATATTTTGGCTCACAAAGAGTATGGAAAAGTACAGATCAAGGCAACTCATGGACGCCCATCAGTGGTGATTTAACCACTAACCGCAATAGATATGAACTTGAGATGATGGGCCGGGTATGGAGTGTAGACGCACTTTATGATAATGGTGCCATGTCAAAATATGCTACGCTTACTTCTATTGAAGAATCGCCATTGGTAAAGGGTCTGTTATTTACTGGGTCTGATGACGGCCTTATCCAAGTCAGTGAAGATGGAGGACAAAACTGGAGAAAAAGTCAATTGCCAAAAGTACCGGCATTGTCATTTATTAATGACATAGAAGCCTCTAAACATGAAGCCAACACATTTTTTGCAGCTGCTGATGCGCATAAACTTGGGGATTACAAACCATATCTTTTTATTAGTAAAGACCGTGGCAAATCATGGATATCAATAGTGGGTGACCTACCTGCCGAAACCATTGTTTGGTCTATCAAGCAAGATCATAAAGATGAGAATTTACTTTTTGCTGGAACTGAATATGGCATATATTTCTCCATTAACAAAGGTGTCAATTGGATAAAGCTGAATAGCGGAGCACCAACTATTGCATTTAGAGACCTTGAAATACATGAGCGTGACAATGATCTGGTAGGAGCTTCTTTTGGACGTGGTATTTATGTACTGGATGACTATTCTCCGCTAAGGGAAATAAGTAAATTATCTAAATCAAATACCCTTTTACCGATAAGGGATGCATGGTGGTATGTTCCAAACACACCCATGCAGGCCAACGGAATGCCTTCACAAGGTTCTACAAGCTTTAGAACGGAAAACCCACCCTTTGGCGCAACATTCACCTACTATTTGAGTGATCTGCCAGAAACAGCCAAGGCAAAAAGAGAGGCAACTGAAAAACAATTAAATCAACAAAATACAAGCATAGCGTTTCCAGGATGGGATAAACTTCGTCAGGAATCTTTAGAAAGCGAACCCAAAGTAATGCTATTAGTAAAAAATGAAGATGGGGAAGCTGTACGCTGGATTGAAGGTTCAAAAGAAAAAGGCCTGCATCGTGTAAACTGGGACTTGAAACTCTCTGCGCCAGACCCAATTAGTCTAAATGAGCCGGAATTTAAACCTCCATGGGTAGGCGATGCAGAAGGGCCACTTGCTGCACCAGGCCAATATAGTGCGGAGCTATTTATTGTTCATAACGGCAGCTTACAATCGCAAGGTGCTGCACAAAATTTCATGGTCAAGCCAGTGCATAATTTGGGAGTAGATTTTAAAGCAGTTGCTGCATTCCAAAAGCAAACCAGCGATCTGTCAAGAGAGATTTACAATGTCAACAAAAAGCTAAGTGAAGCATCAGAAAAATTAACCTATATAAAAGCGGCCTTGCTACAAACTCCCAAGGCTACTACTCAGCATTTTGAAACATTCAATGCGCTGAATAAAGAATTAAGTGGCTTAAGAATGACATTAACAGGAGACAGGATTCGCGGAGGGATGAACGAGTCAACAACACCATCCATCATGTCGCGGGTGGGTAATGTAGCCTATGGACATTGGAGCACTAGTCAGCTGCCAACAGAAACGCATAAACATAATATTGAAATTGCAGAAGCTGAATTTCAGAAATTTCAAGAAACTTCTACCAAATTTTTCAATGACCTTGCTGGCTATGAATCAGCGCTTGAAAAAGCTGGTGCACCCTGGACACCCGGGCGAAAGTTGGAATAAAACTTATGGTTAATAGTGTAATCAAAAGTGAGTTAGAATGGCTTACTATGTCACACTTCACCATTTAAACTAATGGAAAACCATTAGAAAGATTCGGATAAAGAATTTTATGCTGAAGCAGTGCTGACGCCAAATTTTTATAGAAATTCATACTAGAGAAGATAACCCTTCTCTAGTATGCTTACCCTCAAACCAAATAAAATATGAAGAAAATCTACACCTCTCTTGTAATAGCATTGTTATTGGCAGGCAATACATCTATTGCCCAAAACATTGAAGTTCCTATTGTTAAGGACATTGTTAAAGAAGCCAATGAAAACTCTCAACTTGAGCGACTGGCTCATGAGCTTATGGACGTTATTGGTCCACGCTTAGTAGGAACGCCACAAATGAAAAAGGCCAATGACTGGGCTGTCGAGCAATATGGCAAATGGGACATCACTGCTAAAAATGAACAGTGGGGCGAATGGCGAGGTTGGGAAAGAGGTATTACCCATATAGACCTCATTCATCCAAGAATTCAGACTTTGGAAGGCACACAGCTAGCATGGAACCCCGGTACTTCAGACAAAGGGGTGACGGCAGAAGTAATAGTATTACCTACTGTGAAGGATTCATTGGAATTTCAGGCATGGCTACCAAAAGTAAAAGGAAAAATAGTACTAATCTCAATGAAGCAAGCAACTGGACGTCCTGATTATAATTGGGAAGAGTTTGCAACTGAAGCGTCATTCGAGAAAATGAAGGCTGAACGTGATGCGACCGAAAAAGAATGGAATGAAAATATGGATCGCACTGGCTATGACAGGCGCTCAATAATTGGAGCATTAGAGGAAGCCGGAGCTGCTGCATTAGTATCATCATACTGGAGCAAAGGATTTGGTGTGAACAAAATCTTTAGTGCAAGAACTAAGAAAATACCAACCATTGATATGGCACTAGAAGATTATGCCATGATCTACAGAATGGTAGAATATGGTGATAAGCCCCAAATCAAAATTGTGGCTAAGTCTAAAGAATTAGGCAATGTGCCTACTTTCAATACTATTGCTGAAATAAAAGGCACCGAAAAGCCAGAGGAATATGTGATTCTATCTGCACATTTTGACTCATGGGATGGTGGAACCGGAGCCACTGATAACGGAACAGGTACCCTTGTGATGATGGAGGCCATGAGAATTCTTAAAAAGCTTTATCCTAATCCTAAACGCACCATATTGGCAGGTCATTGGGGTAGCGAAGAACAAGGACTTAATGGGTCAAGAGCTTTTGTAGAAGATCATCCTGAAATTGTAGAAAATGTTCAAGCCTTATTCAATCAGGATAATGGTACAGGCAGGGTGGTTAAATTATCAGGAGGTGGATTCTTACACTCCTATGAGTACTTAACCAGATGGCTTGATGCGGTACCAAGTGATGTTTCCCAACACATCGAGACGGAATTTCCAGGTATACCGGGAGGTGGCGGATCAGATTATGCCTCCTTTCTGGCTGCCGGTGCGCCTGCCTTTAGCTTAAGTTCTCTAAGCTGGTCTTATTGGAACTACACATGGCACACCAACCGTGACACTTACGATAAAATAGTTTTTGATGATGTTCGAAATAATGTCATACTAACAGCGGTATTAGCGTATATGGCTAGTGAAGACCCTGAAAAGACATCTCGTGAGCAGATCGTTTTGCCAATAAACCCAAGAACGGGCGAGCAAAGAACATGGCCAACCCCAAGGTCTCCTGAAAGAAAGGGAGGTCAGTAAAACTTTAGAATCGTCATCGCGAGGAATCGAAGCGATCTCAAGGATACTTACGGAGTATTAAAAAGATTGCTTCTCCGCTTAATCGCGGATCGCAATGACGATTCATTTTGAGGCAGCTAATGATCTGAGTTCTATTAATAAAAAAGGACGTCATGCCTACCCTACGTACAACTTCGGGAGGTGTGACGGAAAATAAAGGTTTACATTTTAAAATCCTTTATTTATCCGGTATCTCGATAATATTGAGATGAGATTACGGACAATTATCTTCATTCTTGAAAAAATTATGAAGATAATTTCCGCAATAGCCAGCCCCGTACTTGTTACGGGAACGCACTTGAATTGTATTCCACACTATGAATAGAACTCGGGTTAACACCTACTTTTCAATACCTTCTCAATACTCTCCACCACTAACTCGGCATTTTCTCTTGTGAAACACAATGGTGGTTTTGTCTTCAGCACACTATCATGCGGACCATCTGTACTGATCAAAATATTGTTATTTCTCAATTCATTTTTGATCAAATGCGCAAGCTCAGTATCCGGATTAAGAGTCCCTTCCTCCACTATCTCAACACCCAAAAACAATCCTGAACCACGCACATCTCCTATGCAGGGATAGTTTTTCTGCAAGCCTTTAAGAAGCGACAAATAATAATCACCTACATCTTTTGCATTCTGTTGCAGCTTCTCCTCCTCAATAACATCCAACACTGAGAGTCCAATAGCACAGGATACAGGGTTGCCCCCAAATGAGCTGAAAAACTCTACTCCTTTGCTAAACGACTCAGCAATTTCATCGGTACAAACCACCGCGCCCATTGGGTGGCCGTTGGCCATTGGCTTGCCTAATATTACAATATCAGGCACAACATCCTGAGCTTCATAACCCCAGAAATGATCTCCTAAACGTCCAAAACCCGTTTGCACTTCATCGCTGATGCATACGCCTCCTTGATTACGAATAGCCGGATAAATTTCTTTCAAGTATCCTTTGGCCAAAGGCACCTGTCCACCACAACCGACAATTGGCTCGGTAATGAAAGCAGCAATCGGATGATCAGCCATTTCCATTATTTCAATGGCCTCTTGGGCATAAGATCGCCCTGAGGAGCCATCATTGTTAGTGAACTTGCCTCGATAGGTATCTGGTATTGGTGCCTTGAGTATGTATTCCTTTTGGCCCTGCCCTTTCTTATTATTGAATTTATAGTCGCTCACATCTATCCCTATCTGCGTATTGCCATGATAGCCATGCTCCATCACCATAATATTTTTACGGCCAGTATGAGCAGATGCCAATCTTATAGCCAAGTCAGTAGCGGCACTACCAGAGTTCACAAAAAACACTTTGCTCAGTGAAGCTGGAAATTTAGATAAAAGCCGCTCGGCATAGGTTGGTAGCAGATCATAAAGGTACCGCGTATTCGTGTTTAAAAGGGCCATTTGCCGCTGACCGGCAGCCACAACTTTCGGGTGCGAATGACCCACATGGGGTATGTTATTATAAGCGTCTAAAATAGCGTTGCCTTCATTATCGTACATGTACTGAAACGCAGCATGTGTCATTGATATTGGTCTTTTATAGCTTGTCGACAATATTGGGCTCAATGACTGATACCTCCTTTTTAATTGATCTTCAGTAGTTGATATGGGTCTCAAAGGCATACCAAGGGCCTCTTTAAATGCCATTTCCACTCCAAGTGGACTGGTCTTGAGCCATTTGTGCAACATCGCCCAAGCCGCATCTTCACTAACAGTGGCATAATTATTATCAGGGTCGGTCTTACGTGCATGCGCTGAATTGCAAACACTGATACACAGCCTGGCTGCTATCAAATAATACAGCACCTCCACTTCATTTTCCTTTAATGGCAAAACACTATGATAGGCTTTCAGCATAGTAGTAGCCCAGGGCAATGGATCAGTTTTATCAAAACATAAATAAACTATGGCCACTGCGAGCTCATTGATTAAATAAGTATAGGCCAGATCACCAAAATCTATGATGCCATTAACTTGCCCTCTATTGACTAAAATGTTCCACTCGTTAGGGTCATTATGGATGATCTGCTTTTTAAGTTCTGAAGATTTAGGCACTACATGCTCTTCGAACTGAAGCATGAAGTGATTGACAATACTCCTATTATGAGCATTTGGAATATCATTCAGGTATTTCTTGTTAAAATGAAGGTATTGAATGTCCCATTCCCACTGACGCGCTCTAAAGACATAGCTGTCAAAATTTTGAAGTTTTAAATCCAGCTTGGCCAGAAAAATACCGAGGGACTGTGCCAGTTCTTCAGTGGCTGATACATCTCCCATAAAATCACCTGCCAGAAAAGACAACATCCTGCAGATAGTAGGCTGACCATCTAAGGTTATGACCTTGACTAATTGACCATCTTTAAACGCTATTGGCTTTGGATATTCTGAAGCAGGAGGATTCTGAAGACGAGTAAGTGCTTCACTTTCTGCTTCGGCAATGGCGAGCTGCTCTTTATCATATTCATAGGTTTTGAAGATGTATTTAAGGCCATCACTCTCGACTAAATAATTAGCATTTATATAACCATTTAGCTTTTTAACTATTGGCGATTGAAATCCGAAATGCTCTAATAATAACTCTTCCATCCTGTTGATTTGAATAAGTGCTACCGCTTAAATAAGTATCAGATATCTAAAAGCTGAAAGTAATATTTTATGAAGGTTTAACCAACCACAGAAACCCTTTGATCTAATAAGAATATAGTCTACCAATTAGTCTAAATTAAAATCCATTGGAATACTAATTTGAACTGCAACATTTTCGCCTCCAACCATGGCTGGATTCCACTTTGGCATTTTCGAAATTATCCTGATGGCTTCAGTGTCAATTGACTTACTTACGCCTTTCACAATTTGAACATTAACTATTTCGCCTAGCTGAGTTACTACAAATGATACAATGACCTGCCCTTCTTCATGATTTTTTCGTGCTTCAAATGGGTATTTCATCTTTTTCATGAAGTACTTCTCAAATTCTTTCCAGCCACCGGGAAACTCAGCATTTTGATCTACCTGCGCAAGGCTCTTCGCTTCATCATATCCACTTTTAACTACCACATTCGAAGCGCAGGAAGTTAATAATATGATTGTCATAATGCACATCAATTTTCTTAATGTGTAATACATGTTTGGCAAAAGTGTATTTCTAAAATTGATCCTTTTCATTCCTCTCTACTTATTCTGATATAAAGATTTTACCTGTTCAAAGTTTGTGTTTTCACCAATCTCATAAAAATAATCCTCCTGCCACTTTTGAGTGCGCTCAGCTTGTTTGCTATTGGCAATATTCCACAGGGTATAAACACGGAACGCTCTCTTGCCTTCCTTTTTGTCTGTTGAGATAATGCCTTTTTTTATCAGTACTGTTTTAGGAAAAACAAATTGGCCAAGCTTATCATCAGCCCGCAGGTTTACCACATAAAAATCAAATGCATCCGTTTCGTGAAATGGCGCTATTGGCCCATTCCCTTTTCTTTTCCAAAAGGTTACAAACTGACCGCCCTTTTTAGGTGTGATTTTAGCGCTTCTGCTAATGATTTTAAGACCATTTAATACAAATCTGCAAGCATCATATTCTTTGCTCTCAGTCTCAATTGTCAAATCTGAAATCTCAAAATCGATTGGCTTATAAACTTGAGCTTGGATTTGTTTTAGAGTATTGTCCATGCGCAATACTCCAAAAAAATCTATAGACTAAACCTATTTTTAAAGCACTTTCAACCAAATAAATACTGAACCATAAATTGGTGAGGAATTAAAAAAGTTTAGGTGCAAATTCTGATAGATAGATTCTCCAATTCCTCCAGATGTGTCCGCCATCAGTTTCCACGTACTCATACTTCATGCCCATGTCATCAAGTTTCTTTCTAAAATCCGTGTTGTTTTTATATAAGAAATCGGTCTTTCCAATGCCTATCCAGTACAGCTGATAGCCATTTTTCATTTGAGTGGCCAGGGTGCTTTCAAAATCAGAATAAACCTTTCCTGTGGCATCTTCCCTTGGCATTATGGCTGCTGAAAACAACCCTACATAATCGAAGGTATTAGGGTAGTATCTGGAGATATGCAAAGCATGGTATCCACCCATTGAAAGACCAGCTATCGCCCTATTGGCCTTGCCGACTTTCACTCGATAATTACCTTCAACAAATTTTACAATGTCCATAAAATTAGCTTCATATTCGCCATTCATAGTTCTTGGCGCCATGAATTGTGGCTTGTAATACCCATCAGAACCTTTGCCGGGCGCAGCATCCTGTATTACATTGCCGTTTGGCATGGCAACAATCATTGGTTTTACTTTGCCTTGTGCAATCAGGTTATCCATAGTTTGGGCTGTTCTTCCCAAGTCCATCCAGGCCTCTTCATCACCACCCGCTCCATGTAAAAGATATAGCACAGGATATTTTTCATTAGACTTCTCATAGCCTGGAGGAGTATAGATGGTAATTCTTCTGTCCATTTTAAGACCAGGGGATTGATACCACCTTTTCGCCACAGTACCATGAGGAATATCATTTACCTTATACAAATCAGCATGGCCGCCACCGATAATGAAGATGTTGGTTATTGAGGCCACATCCCTGATTAAAAATGGACTGCTAGGGTCTGTGGTTCTAAGCCCATCCACTATAAAAGCATAACTGTATAGCTCAGGTTTAAGCGGTTCGGTTTTATAGGTCCAAAGGCCTTTGTCATCTTTGACCAAGTTTGCACTGCCGGGTGCATCCACCTCTCCAAAAGGCGACTGCACTTTTATGGTGGGTAAAAAGTCTCCGGTTACTTTAACAGAATCTGCCGTTGGGGCAAACAGACGAAAGGTTACGGTATTGTCATCATGAATCTCGGGCGATACAATTTGCTGGGCATTAAACAATGCCTCCTGAGCATAGGTATGGGTAAAGATGATTGCTGATAAAAATAGAAGTGCCAGGTACTTTTTCATGGGTTTATTTTTACTTATTGTTAGTTCTAATATTTAATGTGTCTGTTTGACACATTGAAAATAGTACTTTATTTTTTCTCAGGCAAGTAGTGGGAATAAATAAGGATCGTACTGATTAATGCTCTTTTCAAACGAGCACTAGCTGGGGTGTGTGCCATCGTTGTTAGATGCACTAAAGCATATGGTTTAAAACATTCTTTCAAATAGCACAATTCGCATATTTATTCTAGTGCTTGTTATCAGCTTTTTAAAGTTTTATTGATAAGTCAATTCGGCCACCGAGTCCAAGTTCAACGATCTTTTTCAAGGTAGATAGGCGAACTTCTTTAATGTTGTTTTCAATTTTTGAAATGTAGGATTTTGTTGTTCCCACCTTCTTGGCAAGTTCTTCCTGTGTCAATCCCTTTTCGAGTCTGGCATCATGAATTAATGCGCCAATTTTAAAATTCTCGTAGCCATCCTCAAGTTCATCTCGCTTAGTTGTTCCGACCTTTCCAAAGTGTTTTTCTTTGAATTGATCAAGGGTCATTATGTTAGTTTTGTTGCTCATATTCTTTCTTAATTTTCAGTGCTTTCTCAATCTCATTTTTCGGTGTTTTTTGTGTTTTCTTTTGAAAACCATTCATCAAAACCACTAGTTGACCCTGATCAAAGAAGCAAAATATTCGAAAAATGTTACTGCCAACTTGTGCTCTTAACTCATAAAGTCCTTCAGTTCCTTTAATGTGTTTGAGGTACGTTTCAGGAACATTTTGGATCTCTTCAATTAAGTTAATAGTCCAAATAATCTTCTTTTGAACTTTTTCATTTTGCTTTACAAAAAAGGATTCAAAATAATCCTTAAAGAAAATGACAGTTCTTACCTTTTTGCTCACGTATCAAAGGTATTTAAAGTTTCACTTTAGTGCAACTTTATTGTTTAGGCTATGCATGGATACTATTAGATTTTGCCTAACAATATTTTTAAGTTTTGCGTTAGTAAACATCCCATTCCTGCTACAATTATAATGTTAGGTAGTATAGATACAATTTTGCACTTTGCTGTTTCAAGTGTTCTGAAAGCTCACTTGGAATTTTCTATGATAACTGTGTCTTCAGACACGATATAGCTTATTCTAAATTAAATATAATTGCCTGCCAAATCGTGTCAGACCTGTCTGCCGCAGGCATGAGACACTAGAGTTCATCACTTACTTTGAAGTCATCTTTTAGAAGACTTCAAAGAACTGGTTTATTATTTCTCGTCTAGTAAGTTCAGCATGTCTACAAAAGCTTCTGGAGGCATGAATTTAAGCTGGTTGTCATCGGTTATTTCAGACGGAAGCTCGATGAATCCATCTTCTTTATACCAATAAAGTTTAGAACTCAGAGAGCCAGGTCCTTCAGCATTCATCCCTTTAATAGTTGGAATCAGCTGATTTACAGCCTTAACAATTTCCAAATTCTCTATTGGGTAAACAATTACAGCATGCCGATGTGGAACACCAATTAATGAGCCATTCGATCCAATCATCTTGGTGTATTCGTTCAACTCCAGGAGTATATTAGGAGCAAAAAAATGATCTGTTTGCACAAACCAAACCTTAAAATTCCCAAGATCTTCCTCTGATATTTCAAAATCATACTTGCTCCTGATATTAGCTTTCCCGATTTCAAACAACTCATCAATCGAAACATCCCATTTCTCAGCCTGCTGGGGTTGAATGCTTGTTACTGAGTCTGGTAAATCAAATATTAACATCGCATTAATTTCAGGAGCAATATTTTTGGCAATTACTAATTCGCGTCCAATTTGATCCAGGTAGTTGTCGTTATACAGCCGAACTCCTATATATTCCTTTACTTTTCCAAAGTCTTCAACGAACCCCTTGAACCGTGTATCAAACTGATGCGCTCGAATTAATCCTTCAAAGTGATTTTCAACTAGTTTATCTGATTTCCCAATTCCTTCTAATTTGCAGAGTTGAGCAACATTAGCCAGACCAAGCTGATTAAATCCGAAATCGTCTTCCTTGACATAAATAACTCCCTCTGAAATCTGATATACTATCCCTTTTTTGGCAAAATATTTATCTAATGATTTTAGAAATCTTGAATATTCATCAGAGCCTAAAAAGTTAGCCCACTCAGGAACTACCAGCTGATTTTCCCTTTTTCTAAATAGTGAAAACATTATTGATGCAAATGATGATAGATGAAACTAATTTATTAAATAAAATATGAAATATGCCACAGCGCTTACATCGCGTGACTAATAAGCACTCGTTTAAAACGAGCGTAAGTGGAGCAAGCAAGGTCATTAACTATATTGTTTGTTAGTGTCAATGTTTTTTTATTATCTCGGTAAGTTTTGCAGCCTCAGGTGAGTTATGAGTTTCATAGTACATCATAGCATCTATATCATGAAGAGAGAATGAATTACCATCACCATATGCTACAAATCTATGTGGATTACCATTCGAGTAAAATTGCAGGTAATAAATCCCATTTGCGCCATATTTCATTTGAAAGAGCTTCTTACTTTTTTTGCTGGTAATAAAGGATTGGAATATTGCTAGCTCCTCATTTGATAGCTTGATCTTAATATGATTTGTTGAATCAAGCATTCTGTGATTTCCACTAACTTCAGCTGTTGTTCCATGTTGATTATAACCAGGGAAAACAAATATTGAATCATACTCAAAGGGTGTTAACTTCTTTTGAGAGAATGCCCCAGTGCATAGGATCACAGAACAAAAACACAAAGTAATCTTCTTCATAGTATATGTTTGAAGACAACAACCAAATTAATTACCATCACACCCTGGCTTAGCATCCAGATCAGAACCTAAACGAATGTTACTAAGCCCTATATCTGTACCTTCATCTGCTTTGATCATGAATGCCGAGCTTATGCTGGTCATATTAACGCCAAGATTAGCAAAGCAACTTAGGCTTATTCTATACTCTCGCCAGTTGGTACCTTCTATATTAATATCAAGGGTTAGGTCACAATTAGTATCTGGATTACACATACCAATTTGAACAACAGCTTCGGTAGAAGTAAATGATTTAGCGAAGAACGCAAGTTCCATGGCGCCATTGGCTTGTCGAGCCATATCGCTAGGTGAAGAAGCACTGATATGCAATTGGTTCTGATCTGGTTTAGTCCATTTTAATCTTAATGCATCTTCCTGAGCTTGATGATCCGTTTTGCTAACAATCAATCCTCCCACTGATGATGGAAAGCTTGCTATTGGCTTGTTTAAATCACCTGATCTTAACCATATTTCCCAAGGTGCAACAGGAGCTCCTTTAATGAAAAATTCACCGGTAGATACTGCTGCAATATTGCCTAAACCTGAGTCTTCAGAAAGTTGATCAATAGTTGATTGATCCTTATATGAAAGACCATAACCTAGTTTAAACAAAGGTTCAGCATCAGCAGATGCTACAGCCGTAGATGGCCAGGAGAATGATAGTCGACCTGTAAAATCATAAGATGGGTCGCGCTGAAATAACATATCTGATATACCGCCACCTTCACTGCCAGGTAACCACGCAGCAATAAATGCTTCCGAATTATTTATTTCCGGATTGGTCCATAATGGACGACCTGATAGAAAAACAGACACTACAGGAATGCCCTTAGCTTTAAAATCTGCGAGGGTTTTAACGTCAAAACCATTCGGGACAAAATCAAGATTTTCACGATCACCCTGAAATTCAGCATATGGATCCTCACCATAGACCGCTATCACAACATCTGCTGCCACATTTGTATCCGCATTGGCTGAGAAAATTACCTTACCACCCGCAGCATCTACCGCTTCTCTTATACCGTCTAGTATAGAAGCACCATTAGGAAATTCATCATTAGTGTGACCTGTACCTTGCCATGAAAGTGTCCACCCACCACAAGCTTTTGAGATGCTTTCGGCACCGTCTCCCACTACCAAAATGGTTTTTGTGGGATCTATAGGCAAAACATTATTATTGTTTTTTAAAAGCACCAAAGACTCACGAACCGCCTGACGTGCAATGGCCCTGTTTTTAGGAAGGCCTAACAGACTTTCATCTCCGGCATTTTTACGCGTGCTTGGAGCACCTTTAGTAAATATACCTGATGCTAATTTTACACGCAAAATCCTTCGTACGGCATCATCGAGACGGGCCATAGGAATCGTGCCGCTCTTTACATGTTTTAATGTGCTTTCATACAAGCCTCTCCAGCTGTCTGGCGCCATATACATGTCTAAACCTGCATTCAACGCCTGCGGGCAGTCAGTATTTGTACAGCCATTAACCTGGCCGTGACCATTCCAATCACCTACAACGAAACCATTAAAACCAAGCCGCCCCTTTAAGACATCCGTTAAAAGTTCTTTGTCACCGTGTAGTTTCCTTCCCTGCCAACTGGAAAAAGACGCCATTACCGTTTGAACCCCTGCCGGTATGGCACTGTAGTAACCTACAGCATGTATGTTGCGCAATTCAGCCTCGCTAATAAGCGCATCGCCCTGATCAACACCCTTTTCTGTGGCTCCGTCTGCCAAAAAATGTTTAGCGCTGGATATAACACGCCCATCACCCATAAAATCCGCTTCACCTACACGACCTTGTAGTCCATAAACAATACGAGGTGCATATGATTTCACTATTACGGTATCTTCAGAAAACCCTTCATAACTTCTGCCCCAGCGTGTGTCTTGAGGTAATGCCAATGTAGGTGCAAAGGTCCAATCATGACCAGACACTGTAAGTTCATGAGCGGTTACAGCTGCAATTTGCTCTATTAAATCAGGGTTGTTCATAGCACCAAGGCCTACATTATGAGGAAAAATGATGGCTCCTCTAAGATTAGCGTGACCATGTACTGCGTCTATCCCCCATATACTAGGTATGGCCACTTCAACTCCTTCATCATCGATGGATGCATTGTAATATTTATCGGCCATCTCCAACCACGTCTTGGTATCTGAATAAGACAGAGGCCCGGGCGCTGAATTACCTCCACTCAGCACAGAGCCTATACGATATTTTTTCACCTCCTCAGGAGTGATAGATTCACTATCCGCCTGAATTACTTGCCCAACTTTTTGCTCTAAGGTCAGCTTTGGTAATATCTCATCTATCTGAGCTTCAATAGCAGGATCTAATGGCAGCGGCTTAATGGCACGCCACTCTTCAGGATTGACCAGATTTGATGATTTTTCTACAGAGGCTTCGTTCCTTTTTTCAGTACATCCTAAAAAAAGAGAAGACATAATGAAAAATACGGTGATAATTGAAATAAAATATTTGACAGTACTCATTTTGGAATTGATATTAGGGGTGATTTATGATAGATTAGATTAACTGCGATAATTGGCTAAGGTTGTAACGAAAATATCTCTAATTAACCAATAAATATAGGTTGAGGAGTATTTTTTTGTGCTTTTACCCTATTATGCGCGGTGGTAGTAAACCTGATTGGTTCTAAGGCTAGTTCGAGCCTTCAGCTCGGACTTCACATTATACAAATCATGTTTTAGAATTGGATACGAGCCAGAGACTTGCACCAGCAGGAGTTTATTAAGTTACTCTTTTGATTTTTTTCTGAATAAGAAAGAAGTGCCTAACTCTATTCGAGAAATTGCCGCATCACTTTTCATTACTGGCAAAGCCCCCTCTAAAAACAAGATAATGTTCTCATGAGGATAATATTCAAACGTGGCGGTCAAACCTATGTTCAAACTTCCTGGTTGTTCTTCCAATATACCGATTGTTGTAGAATTGCTACCGCTATTTGTTGTCATTTCTATTTCACCACTACCTGCATAGTAGTAAATATCCATTTGACCCCCAAGAAGGAAATTAAATTTAGGTGAATCCTTTAATAGACTCATTTTTCCAAATAACCTTAAATTGCGCTCAAATATAAATTTTGAGGAATTACTTACAACAATTTGCCTATTAAACTCTCCTAGAGCCCATGACTCATCAATTTCGGAATCTGCTAAAAATGCATATGCCAGACCAAACTTAAACTGTTGATCATTATAAGCAGCGATTAAAGAAAAACCACTGGTGTTTTTGTATTTAAAATCTGTATTAGAAATATAATACATTCCGTATCCAGCACCAATCGAAAGTTGTGCTTTACTCACCGTAGTTGTAATAAAAAAAAGGAATATACAGAATACGAATTTGTTCATTGTTGTTAACCTTACTTTAATTTTAAAAAATTTAAAATTAAGTTATTCTTCCTGATGTCAAAAGCAATTTAAATAAATACCACTTGAGTAATTCGTAACCCAAAGTATTTAATGATTTCACACTATGAAGTCCAAATGCACTCTTATGGAATGTCATAATCCGTTCTATCCCAGTTGAAAGGTCAAAGGCAGTTCGATTTCAGATTCCACAGGATTTCCATCAGCATCCAAAGCAGGGAACCATTCCATTTTACACTCTTTTATTGTTCTAATCGCTTCTTCATCAAGTCCATGACCAAGACCAGAAGTTACTTTAAAGTTCTTTAGATTACCCTGTACGTCAACTGTAAACCTAACTTTAACTTTCCCTTGTGTTCCCATTCTTCTGGCATCAGCAGGATACATCATGGTATACATAAACATTCGATAAAGTTGAGCATATCCACCAAGAACCTGTGCTCCGTTTGGCAATTCTGCTTTTGGGAATACCAGGTTGTAATTATCGTAGTCTACTTTATGAGTAATATTATTTTCAACATCATAATATTCCCAAATCCCTGATTTTTTACCTTGTTCATATTGTCCTTTGCAAACCAATTTACCTCGGGATGTTTTTTCATATTCTCCGTGTTTTATCTCAGGATTAGATTTCAATACATAAAACACTTCCTTCAATACTGGAAAGCTGGTTTTGACTATTTCCTTTTTTGTGTCTTGAGCGAATAATTGATTTGCCAATACTGTCAGGAGCAATATCATAATATATCTTTTCATACAGATTCTATGGATTACAACGCCTCAGGAAGACGCATTTGTTTGATTGTTATACTGGGCATAAAACTAGCACGGTTTGGTTTTAGAACCTAAGAGTTTGAGTTTCGCATGGTGAAGACCTTATCTCGTCCTCGTTTGAAACGAGGATGCTTGGAATTTGCGTTTTCAACGTAAATCATACAACCTTGACATTAACCATTCCCTTCCCTCCAGCATAATCTGTGGCACTACTATAAACATATTGATCAGGCTCATGCACTAATCCTGCGCGCACTGGATTATCATGTATATAGTCAACTTTATTCATCATATCTATTGTACTCATGTCAATAGCATGGTTGTCGTCCTTCCATAATTTATAATTTTCCGCTCGACCCGTTCTTCTTGCCTCAAAGGAGAATTTATCTAAAAGCCAATCCCTTCTACTCTCAGGAATTTCCTGAATTAATTCCACAATCTTTTTTGATGTAAATTTTTTGAAATCCCTCAAGAAACCAGACATCCCCAATTCCGTTTCCACTTTGCCTACTATATGAATATGGTTGGACATGATAATCCAAGCATATAAGTTCAATCCTTTATTTGCTATGCAATAATTTAACGATTCAACAATAATATCTTTGTAATCCCTTCGGCTAAATACATCAATCCAATACACAACCGTCATGGTTATGAAATAACATGCTTGCTGATCCTGTATTTTGTATCTATCGCCTGACACTAATCTATTGGTTCATTTTTCTTATTTATCGCATTAGAAATGCTTATTTCATAAATCCTCGTTACAAACGAGGACTAGTTAGTTATTCTTTTACGCGCCACCTGTCATAATCCTCTATAAACAACTTATGGTATTTGACTTCATCTTCTGGATTGATTGAATGGCAAATCATAAAATCTCTTAACATATCAAGAAACATATCCCAAACATACTTATTCATCATAATATTTGGGTTATCCAATCGAAGTGTCGGCTCTATGTTGAGTTTTGTTTTATCTAATGACAGAAAGAATGTTTTAAGTGCTTCACTAAATTCATTCGAGGGGTTGTTAAATCTCATACACAAATTTACTCATTCGCATGTTATTGACTTCTTTAATAAATGCTTGCGTTAGTAGTTTCCACCCCCAGTATTAAATTCTATGCGGGGCACCCCCTCGTCCTCGTTACAAACGAGGACGTGTAAGCTATACGTTTTCAACGTTTTCATATTATTGAAACTTTTACCAACCCTTTTTTTATATTCAGTAATTCAATGCATCAACTATAATATCCCGATATTCCCTTCGACTAAATACATCAATCCAATACACCACCGTCATGGTTATGAAATAACATGCTTGCTGATCCTGTATTTTGTATCTATCGCCTTACACTGATCTATTGGTTCATTTTTCTTATTTATCGCATTAGAAATGCTTATTTCATAAATCCTCGTTACAAACGAGGACTAGTTAGAGTGGCAAGATGTTCATACCAATGAAAACTGTATCAAAACTATTTTAGTTGCACTTATCCGAGATAACATTTATTGATATTAAAATAGGAGCAAGAACATCTATCACTCCCTCCTATAAACCCCAGAAGGAAATACTACCTGACTTTCTGTGCCATCTTTGGCCACAGCGGCTACACCAAATAAGTAATTATCTATCACAATTCCCTCTAATAAAAACTCATTCACTTTACCTACAAATCTTGAGTATTGCCATTGCGGCTCAGTGGTGTCACGCCAGTAAATTCTGTACCCGGCAAGATTATCATCTTCCACAGTCTCCCATTTCAAAGAGGTAGATGGAGCTACAACTCCTGCAATTTCTACCTTGGTAGGTGCTGGTGGTGCCCATGCTAGTCCTGCCAGATTAATGGCATTAACGGCAGTGAGCTTGGCAGCATAGTCGAAATTCACTCCTGATATCACATCACCATATTTTATTCCGTTCTCTTCTCTGATATCCTGGTGCTGGCGGTTGTAGTTTTCATTGGTTTCCATAATTCTGATACCCGCAAAACCTGCATCATTAAATGGTCTGTGGTGCCCACCTCTTCCAAATCTGTCCAGCCTGTAGATCATTTTTGGGTTCATTTCAGGCATGTACTTAGAGGTCATTTTATGAACATAACGCGCCAATTGCCTGGAAATACCATCTACTTCACCACCATAAAATCTTCTGCGGCCACGCTCCTGCTCAGTTTCTGTAACCGGTGTAGGCTCAGAAAATATTCTAAAGCTTCTATTGTCAATCACACCATTAACCCCTTCAATATTTCCAATCATATCATTGTTCAACACCCCAATTATCTCCCAGCCTTTTTCTTTCGCCACTTCAGCCATGTACTTACCGCCATACAGTCCCTGCTCTTCACCAGCAAGTCCTACGAAAATGATGCTCGACTCAAAATCATACTTAGAAAGCACCCTTGCTGCTTCTATCGTGCCAGCCATACCAGAGGCATTGTCATTGGCACCCGGAGACTCAGAAGTAGAATTTAAAGGATCGCTTACGCGACTATCAATATCACCTGACATGATGATGTAGCGATTAGGATATTTGGTGCCTTTTTTAACCGCCATCACACTCACTATCTCTGCATCTTTCTGGATTCTGGTTTTAGGGTCGCCTTTTACAATGTTTCTCAAATAGCTCACCTCTAAGCATCCCTTACAGTCTTTTGAAATTTTATTGAACTCCGATTTTATCCACCTTCTGGCAGCACCAATACCTGTGGTTTGAGAAACAGTGTCTGACAGCGTGTGCCTAGTGCCAAAAGAGACCAGCTTTTCGATATCCTTTTGAATACGATCAGCGGAAACGGCATTGATAATATCATAATACTTTTGATCTCCTGAGCCTGCTGACTGTGCAGATAATGAGAAAGAAATTAAAACGGTACTTAAGGTTGAAAGTAACTTCATAATTCTGATGATTTAAATATTTTAATCCTTTAACAAGGTAGCGTTAATTATGTCTTTAACTATTCGTTAATTTATGATTTAATAAGCTACAGTATAAATACAATTTGATAAACGGAACAGCAAATGTCAAACCTTCCTTCATTAGCAGCACTTAAAGAGGCCCACGAAAGGGTAAAACCCCATGTTCATAGAACGCCAATATTGACGTCAGAAAGCATCAATGAGATAGCTGGCTGTGAGATGTATTTTAAGTGTGAAAATTTTCAGAAGGTAGGTGCATTTAAGGCGCGTGGTGGCGTAAATGCCATTCTTAGTTTAGATAAGGAAACTTTAAAAAAAGGAGTGGCTACACATTCCTCCGGCAATCATGCGCAGGCAGTGGCCTTAGCCGCTAAAATAGCAGGCACAAAAGCCTACATCGTCATGCCAAATAATGCACCGATTGTAAAGAAAAATGCGGTGATTGGGTATGGTGGAGAGGTAATAGAATGTGAGCCCACTATTGATGCTCGTGAGTCTACATTAAATGAGGTGATTGAAAGAACTGGAGCAGAAATGATCCATCCTTATAATGATATCAGAATTATTATTGGTCAGGGCACTGCAGCTAAAGAACTGATAGAAGATACAGAGTTTGATCTGGAATATATATTAACCCCAATTGGCGGTGGTGGTTTGATTAGTGGTACATTGACTGCAGCTCATTATTTATCCCCCAACACAAAAGTGATAGGCTGTGAGCCTGAAGCAGCCGATGATGCCTACCGCTCCTTAAAATCCGGTACTTTATTAAAAAATGATGCTCCACCCAAGACCATTGCAGATGGCCTTCTGACCAATCTTGGTGAGCTGAATTTCGGCATCATCAAAGAGCACATCCATGATATACTGACGGTAAATGATGATGAAATACTAAAAGCCATGCGCCTGATCTGGGAACGCATGAAAATCATTATTGAACCCTCCTGCGCGGTGCCTTTTGCTGTCATCTTGAAGAACAAAGGCATTTTCAAAGGCAAGAAGGTGGGCGTGATTTTGAGTGGTGGTAATGTTGATTTTAATAAGGTGAGGTTTTAGAACCTACAATTCTGTCATGTTGAGCCTGTCGAAGCATATTTTGATTATAGAAGGTCAGTACCCTTCGACAAGCTCAGGGTGAAACGCATCTCTTGCCGAAAATGCTCCGGTCTCTCGGCAGACCGGAATCCGGGGAGGGTTTGTTTCAATTCAACTTAAAAACATTGTTCCTGGTATTGATATCCCCAGTCTTATCGAATGGATCTAGCTGAACCGATTTAAGTACTTTATTAAAGTAAAATACTTTAGTCACTTCACTTTCAGAATAGCGCCAGATCTCTGCTGGAATAGTCTCTGAAGCAGTAGTATTGTCATCAAAAGTAAATTGCAAAACTAAAGGAGAAACAAGGCCACCAACATTCTTAAAGGTGATGTCGTAGAAATTTTTACCTTTAAAATCTGCCTTGATTTTTTCATCATCTACCCGACTTAAAAAATCCCAGTAGAAAATGTCAGGGGTTTCTGTCAGCGAGAAATATTTAGGCAGAATCCCATATTTCTGTTTTGGTTGAAAATTATCATCTCGCAACCTGTACCACTTTACATTTTCAATGGCCACATCTACTGGCGTGGTTTTGAAAAACCATCCTTTCCAGAACCAGTCCAGATCTGTTGCTGAGGCATCTTCCATCACCCTGAAAAAATCAGCCGGTTTTGGCCGCTTAAACTTCCATAAATTGGCATATGTTTTAAAGGCCATATCAAACAGTTCCTTCCCCATGATCACATTTCGTAACACATTCATTGCGGCAGATGCCTGACCATAATCAGAATAGTCCGAGAAATTGGTAATATCCGGGTTGGTCATTGGAGCATCAAGCCACTGATCAAATCTGATGTGATAAACCGTCATGCTTTTTGGACTGCCCCATATAGTATCTAGAGTAGGGTATCGTTCTCTTTTTGTTTCCAACTCAAGGAAAGTATTGAGCCCTTCATCCATCCAGCCGTACATTCGCTCATCGGTATTAACAATCATGGGGAAGTAGTTGTGTCCCACTTCATGAACCACCACATCTACTAAATCAGAAACATGGCGCTGACTGTATTTGCCATTTTTATTAGGTCGGCTACCATTAAAGCATATCATCGGGTATTCCATACCCTGATTAGCAGCATTTACTGCTATTGCCACTGGATAAGGATAGTCAAATGTTCTTGATGAATAAACCTCAAGGGCATTCTTTACTGCCTTGGTAGCTTCATTAGCCCAGAGAGGATTAGCCTCTTTAGGGTAAACTGACATGGCCATCACTGTATTGGGTGGAAGCTTTACAGCCTGAGCCTCCCAAATATATTTTCGTGAGGTAGCAAAGGCAAAATCACGTACATTTTGAGCTTTAAAGTGCCATGATTTAGTTTCCGAACTTTTATTTTTTTCTCTTGCCTCAGCTTCTTCCTGTGAAGCTATAATCACCGGTTTATCGAAAGTTTTTTTAGCCAAGGTCCAACGCTTTTGTTGCTCTGCAGATAAAACTTGAGTCGCATTTTGTAATTCTCCTGTTGCAGACACAATGTGATCGGCTGGTACGGTAATCTCTACATCAAAATCACCAAACTCAAGAGCAAACTCTCCATCACCAATAAACTGTTTGTTTTGCCAGCCTTCATAATCATCATAAACACAAAGCCTTGGGTACCATTGCGCCACGGTATAGGCGTAATTTTTATCCTCAGGGAAATACTCATAACCACCTCGGCCATTAATGATCATCCTGTCATATAAATTATAGCTCCAGCTCATCTTAAACTCGAAATTTTCACCCGGCTTTAATGGCGTTGGCAGGTTAATTCTCATCATGGTGCGATTGATGAAATAGTCAAGGTTTTCTCCTGCTGTGGTTTCTATCTCACCAATCTTAAACCCACCATCGTAGTCATAGGCGCCTAACTCCTGCACTATGTTTTTGGTCGACATTTTTGGAGCAATGCCAGTGATGTTTGTAACATCTTTAATGTTGCCTTCTTTTCTCACATTCTGATCTAACTGAACCCATAGGTAGGTCAGCACATCTGGAGAATTGTTATGATAGGTGATTGTCTCAGTACCAGTAAGCACCTGCTTCTCATCATCAATACTTACTTTGATTTTGTAATCTACCTTTTGCTGCCAATAGGCCTCTCCGGGAGCACCTGAGCCAGTGCGATAGGTATTTGGAGTGGGTAACTTTGAGCCTAACTGCTCGAAACTAGCAGACCATTGCTGAGCCTTTGTAGTAAAAAAAATAAAGCTAAATAGAACGATATAAACTCCCCTGCTGAAAATCATGCCGCAAGTTAAATCCTTCTATTTAGCTTTAAAAATATTGATGGAAATCAGCGGATATTATTTCCCACTTTTTCCTTTAAACTCATCAAACTTAGATACCTCTTTTTTTCTTGGAAATACATTGTCAGAAACATCTGTATCTGCTGTTTCGAAATTTGGATCTAAGACAACATTGGTCACTTCTTTATCGAAGTAAAATACTTTAGTTACCTCTTTCTCATTTTTTCTCCAGATTTCAGCAGGTATTTTTTCAATGGTTTTGGTGCCGTCAGCAAAAGTGAATTCAACAATAATCGGCATCACCAACCCACCTTTGTTTACGAACTTAATTTCATAGAAATTTTTGTTCTCAAACTTCTGCATGATGGCCTTATCGTCCACTCTGTTTTGGAATTCTCTGTAAGCACTGGCTTCAGTATCAACCAATGAGAATGGCTGTGGGCCATTGCTGAAATCCATCATTTCTGAGTTGTCAGCACTGGCGCTCAAGTCGCCTTTTTTTACTTTTTTACCTTTATTCTCAATCTGCACATCTTCTGTTCTCATTTTGAACCATTTCACTTCATCTACAGATACGTTTACATTATCTACAGTGTAGAACCAGCCGTTCCAGAACCAGTCAAGGTCAACAGCAGAAGCATCTTCCATAGTTCTGAAGAAATCTGCAGGCTTAGGGTTTTTAAATGCCCATCTGGTTGCATATTCTTTAAAGGCTGCATCGAACAACTCAGGGCCCATAATCGTCTCTCTAAGAATGTTGAGAGCGGTAGCTGGCTTGGCATAAGCATTAGCCCCAAACTGAATAATCTGCTCAGAATTGGTCATGATCGGACGAATAAATTCCTTATCACCCTTCATGTAATCCACTATATTGGCAGCAGGACCTCTTCTAGATGGGAAGTTGTCGTACTGCTCGACCTCAGTCCTATACTGCACAAAAGTATTCAAACCTTCGTCCATCCAGGTCCACTGACGCTCATCAGAGTTGATAATCATTGGGAAGAAGTTATGTCCCACTTCGTGGATGATCACACCAATCATTCCATACTTAGTTCTGTCAGAAACTGTTCCGTCAGGATTTGGTCTTCCGAAGTTGAAGCAGATCATTGGATACTCCATACCGATAGAAGCTGCATGCACAGAAATAGCTACCGGATAAGGATAATCGATAGTGTATTTAGAATAAGTTTCTAAAGTTGCTTTTACAGCTTTAGTAGATTCCTGCTCCCATAAAGGGTTTCCTTCTTTAGGATAGAATGACATTGCCAAAGGCGTTTTATTTCCAACTTTCACAGCCTGAGCATCCCAGATAAATTTTCTGGAAGAAGCAAAGGCAAAATCCCTTACATTCTCTGCATGAAAAGACCATGTAGAAGTTTTAGTAGATTTAGTTTTCTCTTTAGCCTCAGCTTCAGCCTGGGTAACAATAATTACAGGCTTATCAAATGACTTTTTAGCAGATTCGAAACGCTCGATTTCAGTTTTAGTCAATACATCTTTAGCATTTTGCAATGTACCGGTAGATGCTATAATATGATCGCTAGGTGCAGTAATGTTCACCTTGTAATTACCAAAGCTTAACGTAAACTCACCGCTCCCTAAAAACTGCTTGTTCTGCCATCCTTCATAGTCATCATAAACACACATTCTTGGAAAAAACTGAGCGATAGTGTAAACATAATTATCATCTTCAGGGAAGTATTCATATCCACTTCTTCCACCCAATTCCATTCTATCATTTATATTGTAATACCATTCTACATTGAAAGAAAAGTTCTCTCCTGATTTCAATGGCTCTTCAAGATCAACGCGCATCATCGTTTTATTGACGGTATAAGGAAGTTTCTTTCCAGCAGCATCAGTTAATGACTGAATTTTGAACCCCCCATCATAATCTGTCATTCCAAATCTGCTTGCCGCTGATTTAGCAGATAATGAGTCTTCCATATTATTGGTGCTTGTCTTTAAAGTGTTGGTGTTCTGCTCTCTTACATTCTGATCCAACTGTAGCCATAAATAGGTTAACGCATCTGGCGAATTGTTAAAGTAAGTAATGGTTTCTTTACCCGTAATTCTTTGGTTCTTGTCATCTAGCGTAACATCAATATCATAATCGGCACGCTGCTGCCAGTAATTAGGCCCAGGAGCTCCAGATCCTGTTCTGTACTCATTCGGAGTAGGGAGCATTTGTCCCAACTGCTCAAATTTACCTTTGAAGGTTTCTTGCTGTGCATAGCCTGTGGTTATGACACCTGCACAGAGTAATAATAAAAGCTTTTTCATAGTTTAAGGTTTACCAAAATTTTGTTTCTAACATAAGCATAATAGCCATACCGGCTATCCCTGATGAGATGATCATTTTCCAATCTCTTCTGACCACCCCAAATATATCAATCATAACAAAAGATATTGTCATGAAGATTGATACAATAATAATCTGCCCTATCTCTAAACCAACATTGAAGGCAAATAGTTGAAGGATAATATCTGCATCTTTTCCCAATAGGGCTCTCAGATAATTAGAAAACCCTAACCCATGTATCAAGCCGAAGACTAACGCAATGAAATAGCTAAATTGAATCTTTCTTCCATAGGTAGGTCTGTCCTTTCTAAACAGGTTGGAGAAAGCAGTAAGAAATATGGTTAAAGGAATAAGGAACTCGATTACTGAAGAATCAAAATTAACAAGTCTCAAGGTGGACAAAGCCAATGTGAGTGAGTGCCCAATGGTAAAGGCTGTAACCAAAACCAGGAGTTTTTTCCAATCTGACATCACATAGGTAGCGCAAAGTGCTACCACAAACAACATATGGTCATATCCGTTTAAGTCTAAGATATGATCAAAACCGAGATCAAAATAAAGGAAGAATTCAGACATTTTTGTTTTTATCTATCTTCGCAAATTAACAGATGAAAATGAATACTGTCCTTAATTTTATATAAATGAATGCATATATGATTTCAGTGGTGTTTTTGTTCATCACATCCTTTCTACACCCTATTCATATCACCGTAACTGATATTAACTTCGATCAGGAAAGATCTGCTTTAGAGATAGTAAGCAAGGTTTTTTTAGATGATTTAGAAAGTGAAATCAGATCGCTTAAGAAGGAAGAGTACCTGGATATAACCAAGCCAGGTGAAAAAAGGACTACGGATGACTTGCTCCGTCCTTATATAAAAGAGCGATTTAAGGTAATGGTAAATGGCAAGGAAGTAGAATGTGTATACCTTGGGCATGAGGTAGAAACAGAAGCCATATACCTTTATTTGGAAGTTGAAAAAGTCAAAAAGTTTAAGAGCATTTCGGTTGAAAACACGGTGCTGCTCAACTTTTTTGATGACCAGGTGAACATGGTGCACGTGAAGGTAGATGGCAAGCTAAGAAGTATGAAAATAGAATCAGGTGAGGAAGTGGGCACTTTAGAATATGACAACTAACATTTAAACCGGAACTCCTTTAATTGATGCCATTTTTCTCCGTCATGCTTGAGTAAAACTAAAGACTGAACTTCAAACGACTTGTCATAAGTTGCCTTTTCAAATTCAGGCCAGGCTTCTTTAAAAGCTTCTCTTTTAAGGTCTCTAAATGCAAGGGTAATATGTGGATTAAATCCCCGGTTTTTATAGTCCGCATTAAAAATATTGAAGTTTACCTTCATCACTTTCCTAACCTTTAGAAAAAGCGCTAGCAGGGGTTCAGAATCAACCACTTTCACATAGATCACCCGCTGCCCAAAGTGGTCATAGCCATCTAGTTGAAGTGAGAAGTTGCTTAGGTCATTTACCCCCCTACTTATCACCTCAACTAATTGATCTTCTTTAGACTCTCTGAGCTTGAAAGGCATATGTACCGTCACATGTGGTGGTGAATTCAGTGATGCTTTAGAATTATACTTCTCATAAAATTGGTTTTTATGAGCCTGGCATTCTCCCAATATTGGCTCAGGAGGAATAACTGCTAGAAAGTATAAATTGGCTTCGTTGCTGTTTTTCATAAAAAGTTTGGCCTGAATTAAGTTAATTTAATATTTGTATCATCATAAAAAACAACTAAATTATTGCTTTAAGCAAAATTCAGACAGCTATGAAAATAATGAATAACTCCATAAGTTTCTGTTTATCAGGGATTTTTATGCTCAGTATACTAGTATTATCAAGCTGTGGAGATGATTCTATTGATGATATACTAGATTGGGACAAAGACTATCCATTAGAAAAGACAATATGGGGCCAAACTTCATTGGTAGCGGTAGATTGTGATTATGAAGAAGATATCAAAAGTGAGAAATCTGATTGTACACAAGGTGATTGTAATACAATGGCGTTTATAGACGGAATTGCCAATTTTTCTGAAATGTCACGTAGTTGGATATCTCCATATAAAATATCTGGCAATACAATAATAATGGAGTATTTAGGATTTACCTTGTCTTTTAAATACTCAATCTCTGGCAATAGCTTAACTATGGTTTTTACTAATCCATATACTGGATGTGAAGAGACAAGGAAGTATTACGGCAGACCAAGTAGATAAAAGAGCTTAGACTCAATTCTAAGCTCTTTTATTACTCCTGTTAAATCCTACAAATTCTCTTTCACCCAGTTAGTCAACATGGTGAACAAATGCATTCTTGCATTGTCTTTTGAAATACCATGCGCCCTGTCAGGGTAGTAGAATGAATCAAATTGCTTGCCTTCACTTATAAGCACATTTTGCAATGTCACCGCATTTTGAAAATGCACATTATCATCGCCAGTACCATGCACTAACAGGTAATTGCCTTTTAGTTTAGCTGCGTGTGTAGTCGGTGAGTTGCTGTCATAACCATCGGCATTATTTTGTGGCGTGTCCATATACCTTTCAGTATAAATGGTGTCATAAAATCTCCAGTTGGTTACAGGAGCAACGGCAATAGCCGCTTTGAAAAGACCTTCGCCCTGAAACATGGCCAATGATGACATATAGCCACCATAGCTCCATCCCCAAATGCCGATCCTCTCTTCATCAATGTATGGAATATTACCCAGATACTTTGCTCCAGCCTGATGGTCAATAGACTCATATTTACCTAATTGCTTGTAAGTAAGTTTCTTAAATTGAGCGCCTCTGCCACCTGTGCCTCTCGGGTCTATAACCACAACAATATAGCCTTCCTCGGTCAGCATCTGGTGCCAGTAAAAGTTGGTGCCTCCTCCCCAGTTGTTAAACACTTGCTGAGAACCTGGGCCACTGTATTGAAATATCAATGCAGGATATTCCTTATTCTCATCAAAATTGGCAGGCTTTATCATATAGCCATTCAAAGCAGTTCCGTCAACGGTATTAAAAGTGAAAAACTCTTTCTTTTGAACATTGTATTCTTTGATAGTAGCCTCAAGTTTTTGATTATCCTCCAACGTTTTTACAAGCTTGTTTTTGGCCGTGCTGTAAAGATTTACATGTAGTGGATGCTCATTGCTGCTGTGGCTATCTATGTAATATTTAAAATCACTGCTCATATTAATGCTATGAACGCCAGGTTCCGCTCTAAGCGTCTTTTTGTTTTTGCCATTGATATCTACTGAATAGAAAAGTCTATCCATTGGAGAGTACTCCGTTGACGTAAAATACAACTTAGCTGTTTTTGACGACTCATCTACACCTAAGAAATTGTCCACTTCCCAGCTTCCAGAAGTAATCTGGTTTTTCAATTTCCCATCAATGCCATACCAGTAAAGGTGCTTGTAACCACTTTTTTCACTGGCAAAAATGAACGACTTTCCATTCTCCAGATAGGTAAGGTCATCTACAAAGTCAATGTCAATATATGTATCTGTAGTTTCAGATAAGATCACTTTTGCCTCTGCAGTTTTAGTATTTACATGGAGCAGGTCAATCTTATTTTGAAGCCTATTTAGCCTGATCAATGATAATTCATCAGCATTTGGCGTCTGGCTAATGCGCGCTATATAATACTCGCCTTCACCTACTTTTACCTCCTTCTTGGCTTTGGTAGAAAGAGTGTAGATAGTTGCCTTTAATTTGGAATTGTCTTCACCGGCTTTAGGGTATTTAAACCTGTAATCTGTTGGATACAACTGGCCTTTGTTCCATACCTGCATGTTGTATTCCCTAACCCCGCTTTCGTCAAAGGTCAGATAAAACAGGTCGTTATTTCCTGACCATTCAAAAGCTCTTGTTGCTGACAACTCTTCCTCATAAACCCAGTCAGTGCTACCATTTATGATGTGGTTAAACTTTCCGTCATCAGTTACCTGCACTTCACTTCCGTCTGCCAGATTAACATAAAACAAGTTATTCTCTCTTACAAAGGCCACTTTGGTTCCATCAGGAGATAGTGTAGCATAAGACTGCTTTCCGTTATTTGAAAGCTTAGTCAGTGACTTACTGGCAAAATCATAGATATAGAACTCTGCAGTGTATGATCTTCTGTAAATGCTTTCCCTTTCGGTGAGTAGTAACACTTTACTTTCATCAGCATTAAATGAGTAGCTGGAAAAGTCAATTTTCGGATTCAGCGCATCTCCGTCCAATATAGTTTCAACTATCTCGCCAGTAGTGATATCATACTTCACAATATCATTGCCCTCTAAAGCGCTGTAATACTGACCGGCATTCATCCAGTTGATGCCACGAACAGAAGCCTCACTGAAAGTCCGGTTCTTGTAAATATCTGCAACGGTAATTTTCTTTTGAGCATTTAAGGCCATGCTCAGGACTGCAAAAATTATAATAAGAATATTTCTCATCGATGTATGATTAGGTTTAGGTATTTAATAGTTCAATTAGTTTTTTAGTGCCTGATCAAGGTCTGCAATAAGGTCATCAACATCTTCAATGCCTACTGACAATCTCAAAAGATTGTCTTTGATGCCAGCCTCTGCGCGCTGTGCCGCTGATAATTTGGAGTGTGATGTTTTCAGGGGTGACGAAACCGTTGACTCAACGCTCCCAAGGCTGATAGCCACTTTAATCACCTTCAGTTTTTTCACAAATGCATCCTGATCACCTTTAACTTCAAAAGATAACATGCCTCCAAATCCTGTCATTTGAGATTTAGCAATATCATGTGAAGGATGCTTAGGCAGGCCTGGATAATAGACGGCAGGCACATCTGGGTGTTGCTCTAAAAATTCGGCTACTTTTTGAGCATTTTTATTCTGCTGCTTAACACGTAGCGCTAAAGTCTTCATGCTGCGCTCCAGCAGATATGAGGTCTGAGGATCAAGACTGCCGCCATAATTAACAGCAGCTTTGTAAATTTTTTCACCAAGCGTCTTAGAAGTAACCACTGCCCCACAGGTAATATCACTGTGGCCTCCCAGATATTTTGTCCCGCTATGTGTCACCACATCTATCCCAAAATGAATAGGTTTTTGGTTGATAGGGGAAGCAAATGTATTGTCTATGACAGAGATAATGTTATTCGCTTTGCACAACTCAGCGATGCCTTTTAAATCAACAATCTTCAAGAGTGGGTTTGAGGGTGTTTCAATATAAATTAGCTTGGTTTCTTTCTTTATGTGCTTTGCAAAATCATCAGGTTCTAAACCTGTGGTAAACGAAAATTCAATGCCAAATTTTGACAGCTCACTTGTTATGGCATGGTGGGTTCCTCCATAAATGTCGCCTTGAAATATGGCATGATCACCAGATTTTAGTAATGCTAAAAGCACCGTTGTAATAGCCGATAAACCAGAACTAAAAATCAAGCCCGACTCACCATCTTCCAAAACCCTGATCTTTTCGGCTACCACATTTTGATTGGGCGTGTTAAAGTACCGGGGATATTTCAAAGGCCCATCTACCAAATAATCATAAGCCGTAGAAGTATGTATTGGAGTAACTACCCCTCCGGTTCTTTCATCATTGATGCCACCACTGTGCACGCATTGTGTGGCTTCTTTTACTTTATTTACTTCCATTTTATAACTTCTCCATTTTTCTTAATATCAACTTTATCCGGGATAGCCTCCAATATTTCTTTGTGCAATGCCTCTACCAACTTTCGCTTCAAATAGCTGCGGTGCATCACCAAACTCACTTCCCTTACAGGCTTAGGATCCACAAACTGCTTAATCTTTTTACGATGTTTTTCTTCAATGTCAATTGTTGCCAATTGAGGCAGAAGTGTTAGCCCTCCATGAATATCCACAATCCTTTTAAGGGCCTCTAAAGAGCCACTTTCATATTTAAATTGCGAGTCGTGCTCCTTATATATCTGACATAAATTGATAACTTGCTCCCTAAAACAATGGCCTTCATTGAGCAACAAGATGCTATCACTTTTCAGATCACTGGCCTCCACTTTATCTTTTTTATATACCTCGCTTTTCTCAGAGACATAGGCATAAAATTCCTCATAAAACAAGGGCTTGGCTACCAAACCAGGATCATCATAAGGGGTAACAATTATGCCAATGTCTATAACCTCATTCTTCAGCCTTTTCACCACCTCTTCGGTAATCAGTTCATAAATTTTAACCTTTACATTAGGGTAATGCTCAATAAAATTATGAATGAACAGTGGCAACAGGTATGGCGATAAGGTAGGGATAATACCAATAGAAAGCTCACCAGCTATCTCTCCCTTTTCCTCAGCTACAATTTCATTCAGCCTTTTTGCCTCATTGACCACTTTTCTGGCTTGAGCAATAATAGTCTTACCCATTTCAGTAGGCACAACAGGCTGTTTGCTTCTGTCAAAGATCAGCACCCCCAGCTGGTCTTCCAGCTTTTGAATTTGCATGCTCAGCGTGGGCTGAGTAACAAAACAGGCATCGGCAGCCCGCCCAAAATGGCGGTAATTATCTACCGCTATGATGTATTCAAATTGAATAATGGTCATGCCGCTAATTTACCACCTATTGAATGAATTTATCTTCCATTCATACAAAAATCATAGTGCACTGATAGTGAATAAGTTAAGCAGAATTAAAATAGAAATTCATTACATTATTGTTTTTTATTAGTACTGAGCGGTGGCTGGTTGAAGATAATATTTTAATTTAAGTGATATTTTACAATTTAAATTATAACTATTATGGCTTTTAATGGAAGAGAAGGCAAACCCATACCTTTGGGCATTGCCAAAAAATGGACAAAGAATTATAGAGATGCCAACAAGGGTAAAACCAAGGCAATATTCTACGGCAAAGAAAAGATACAAGCTTTGCTCGATGAGCCTGGTGCAATGGGAATAAGGGTATATTTTGGAATTGATGATGAGGGTGCTAACAAACTTGTGCTGGTATCTGCTACAGAAGATGGTAATAATATACTTCCCAATGAAGAAGGAAAAGATGGGGGAGGGACATTATTAGATGATGGAAAAGAATGTCCACCAGACTGTCCACCAGCTGGAGATCCGTTAAGCTAGAATTGGAAAATATCTGTTTTATAAAGTAATATAGCTCATTAATTATGAGCTATATTTTTGATATTGTTTTTTACGCCTCCTTCATTTCCGCAGGAACGAGTGCCCTATTTGGGCTTAAATTGATTCGGATTAGGCCTATTAATATGCTCGTTTTGCTGGTAAGCATATCCTTTTTGGCCGATGTAATTAACGCCATAAGCTCATTCTATTATTTAGAATTTAAGATTGATTTAGGAATTAGAAGTGTTGGTGCTGCTTATAGAATATTGGAGTTTCTTATAATAGTGCTTTTTTTTAGAGCATTCGATTATTCGGTAACATTAAAAAATGTACTCACTTTACTCTCTTCTGTTCTTGTTATTTACTTCATATCCATTCAGGAAGATTTTTTTAATATAAGGGTTGATTCTACGATTATGCGTGTATCTAGCGCTTGTTTAGTAATTCTTTTTGGCATGCTTTTCTATAAAAGTATAATTACAAAAATGGAAGTCCCCAATATTGAAAAATGGCCGCCTTTCTATTTGATCAGCGCTTTATTTATTTATTTTTCTGGAGTTCTTATGGCCTTAATATTACAACGACCCATTACTAAAATTGATCTTCAAGTAGGAAGTTATCTGCTCATGTTTCATAACATTTTATTAATTGTTAGAAACGTTCTTCTAATAGTTGGTTTCTATTACACTTACAAAACGAAATATAAATGGGAGCACATTTCTTTAGTGTGACATATCTGGATAATATGTCATTACTACTTTAAACTTTTGGTTAACGTCAATGGAACTCTATAATTATGCCTTCTATACCTCAATAAGTACCGCAGGTATCGCTACTCTCTTTGGGATCAAACTCATCAAGACTCAAACAATTAATTTGCTTGTAATACTAGTAGCAGTTTCATTTTTGGCAGATGTAATCAATGCTATCAATGCATATTTTTACATGGAGTTGAAAACAGATTTAGGTATCAGACATGTAGGTGATACTTATAGAATCATAGAGCTGTTCATTCTGATTCAATTCTTCAACGCCTTCGGTTTTAATAAATGGGCAAAGAAAATTATACTGGTATTCGGAATTTTAGTCACCCTATATTTCTTTGTCATCCAAACAAAATTTTATCAAACCTCGGCAGATTCATCGATACTTCGAACAAGTAGTGCCCTATTAACAATGGCCATGTCGATATTCTTTTTTAGAAATTTATTGATTAAAATGGAAATCCCAGATATTGAAAAATGGCCTCCGTTTTATTTTATCAGTTCACAGTTCATCTACTTTTGTGGGGTAGTTATTGCGTTCATTATTTATGAGCCTATGTTTGTATTAAGTTATTCTGCAGGACGAACACTTTGGGCCTTTCATAATACATGGCTGATTGTCAGAAATATTCTTTTAATAATGGGCTTCTACTATACCTATAAAACCAACTATAAATGGGAGAAAATAAGTCTAATTTAAATTAGGTCAAAATATTTACTAAAAACCAAGCCCCCTAGAGGTTAATGACACTATTGTTTGATATTCTTTTCTACATTTCTCTAGCTACTGCCCTTCTCGGTTCTTTATATGGATTGAAGTTAGCCGCAAGAATGCCTTTCTCATATTTAGTGCTGTTACTTTGGGCTTCTGTAATTGGCGACATAATAGGTGATATTAGCCAGTATTATTATTTACAACGCAATGTTGATTTAGGAATTCGAGGAGTTGGTGCTACGTATCGTATTATTGAGTTCACACTTTTGTTATTGTTTTTTCGACACTTAGAATACAGCAAAATAGTCAAAAACGCAATCACGCTTTCTGGATTCATTTTTATTATTTATTTCATTTCAATACAACCCGCTTTTTTTAGAATATTTGTTGATTCCACGATGGTGGAAGCTGTAAGTATTATTTTGGTTGTTGTTTTTAGTCTTCTCTTTTTTAAAAGTACAATGACTAGAATGGAGATTTCTACAATAAGTAAGTGGCCGCCATTCTACTTTATCAGTGCCTTTTTTATCTACTTTAGTGGTGCCAGTATGTCAATGCTACTATCAAACTCAGTATATAGTATTGATATTGATATGGGTAATCATTTATGGAATTTTAATAATTTCTCACTGATTATCAGAAACATCCTGTTGATCATAGGTTTCTTCTACACATACAAAACAAAATACAAATGGAGTCCAATCTCGATACATTAATAATTATAGCCATAGCGGGCACCTCCATTTTCCTGTTTATCTCGGGGTTTGTGGTATTTTTTGTGGTCTTCTACCAAAAGCGAATGCTTCAAAAGAAAATGGAGCTCCAGAATATTGAAGCCGAATATCAACGCACCATGCTTCAATCCACCATTGACTCTCAGGAAAAGGAGCGCAAAAGAATTGCCTCAGAACTGCATGATGGTGTAGGTGCCATGCTATCAGCGGCCAAATTAAATTTAGGCATGCTGCTCTCCGGTGCTATACCTAAAGAAGAAAGTAATGAGGCCGTAGATGAAACAAAGGCCATGATAGACGAAACCATAGAAACGGTTAGAAGGATATCAAAAGACCTGCTACCATCTTCGTTGGAACAATTCGGCATTTCACAGGCTGTAGAAGAGCTATGTGAAAAGCTATCTAATGCCTCCACCAGAATCATATTCGAACATGATGAAGCAAATATTGATCTGGATGTCCATCAGGAACTGCTGCTTTACCGTATTACCCAAGAGCTGATCAATAATGCACTAAAGCACGCACAGGCCAGTGAGATAAAAGTAATATTGAATGCAGACCCTGTTTCACTATCGGTGATTGACAACGGTGTTGGGTTTGACAAAGAACTGGTTGAAGGTGATATTAAAAAGGGGGTTGGTCTGTATAATATTGAAAACCGTGTAAGTTTATTGAACGGTGAGTTGATTTTTGACAGTGAAAAAGAGAAAGGAACCTCAATAACTATTAAATTAGTACCATAACATGGGTAAATTAACCGTTTATATAGCAGATGACCAAACACTTTTCCGTAAAGGAATGAGCAGGTTGGTAAAGTCCTTTGGCCAGGTAAAGGAAGTAAAAGAAGCTGAAAACGGTAAAGAGCTTTTGGCTTTGGTTAAGGAGCAGCAGCCTGACGTTATTCTCATGGATCTTGAAATGCCAGTGATGGATGGTGTTGAAGCCACGGAAAAGATCATTGCTAAATATCCTGATATTAAAATTATTGTGCTTTCTATGCACGATACGCAGCAACATATTTTTTATCTGATGGAAATAGGGGCTCATGCCTTTCTGTTAAAAAATGCAGAGCCAGAAGAGGTTAAAGAAGCTATAGTGTCGGTCATGAAGTATGATTTTTACCAAAATCAGATAGTGATTGAGGCCTTGCGCAAAGGGGCTATTGACCAAAGGAAGCAGAAGCTGGAGCGCCCAATGTTTCGGGAAACCGCGCCTCTAAGCGACCGTGAAAAGGAAGTATTACAGCTTATTTGCAGGGAACTCACTATGAAAGAGATTGGCGACAAACTCGCCTTAAGTGAGAAGACCATCCAAAATCACCGTGCCAGAATTATGATCAAACTCAATGCACGAAATACAGTGGGTTTGGTAAAATATGCCTACGAATCAGGGCTGATATAAAAAAATCAACTTTAGGCATTATCACTCAATTTGTTAGGTGTTTTTACCTAATGGTCTTCCAGACCTCGAAAATGCAACTCATTAACCACTAGTCACTTAGATAAGATCTATATATAAGGTATACACATCGCCTTCTTTAAACTGCCGGTCAGATAATTTAAGTATGCATAAATTGTCCTTTGAATCTAACATTTAATGACATGAAGGGGCAGAAAGTATTGGTAATTCATAACAGCGAAACAGCGAGAAAAAGCATCCATCAAACATTGGCGCATTTCAACCTTCACTTTATATTCGCCTCCGATGGCCTTGACGGACTGGCTGCGGCAAAATATGAGTGCCCCGATTTGATTATTACCAACATCAATTTGGCTGTGCTCGATGGGCTGGCCATCTCTAAAATGCTTAGAAAAGATTGCTGCACAGAAGACAAACCAATTATTCTGCTGCATGACCAACTGGATTATAATATCCTATACGAAGCCAAGAAGCTTAATGTTAAAGCACTTCTAACCAAGCCATATTTAGACAACACGTTGATTTATGCGGTAAAAAGAGCTTTACAAGCACCATTGGAAAAAACCCACGACAGGGTGCCAAGATATGAAGAAGTGGTGACCAGCAGACAGCCCGTACATCGCTTTGCCAACTAATTTTAAAGTACAGACCTAATGAACCCCTTACTAAAACTAGCAATAAGAGAACTTGGTCATAATACCTACATTAACCAGGAGCATGACCTGTTCAAGTTCTATCAAGAACTAAAATCAAAAAGCTCAGAAAAGGCTGGTGATCTATCAATCTGGAGCAGTGCTTTCATGAATTGGATCACCAGGAAGGCAGGCATCAAGCATGCAGACATACTGAAAGCCCAAGACTGGCTTGATATAGGTGAAAATAGTTCTGAAAAACCTGAAGCTGGAGACCTTATAGTCATTGAATGGGATGATAATGGTCATAAGAGAGCTTATGTTGGATTCTATATCTGGTATTCTAATGACAACACTCAGGTATACTGTCTGGGGGGTAAACAAAACAATGAAGTGGCCATAGTAGCCATGCCAGCAAAGCATATTTCCGGTTTTAGAAGGCTAGAAAGTGTTAGTGTGGCAATGAGCGCATAGCTCATAATAATCTCAAATATCGAAGAAATGAATTCAGTTCTTCAAATAGCAGCGGCCGAACTGGGCCAACAAGAAATTAGCGGTAGTGCTAACAATCAAAGAATAGTTGACTATGCTACAGAATCAGGGATAATCGGGATCAGCAACGATGAGGTTCCCTGGTGTAGCACCTTTATTAATTGGGTGGCTTTTAAAGCCGGATTATCAAGAACAAACAAACCCAATGCACGCTCATGGCTATCGGTAGGCCAAAATGTTGACAGCGCACCTGAGCCCGGAGATATTGTCATTTTCTGGAGGGAAAAAATTGATTCATGGAAGGGCCATGTCAGTATTTTTCTGGGGTTTTCAAAAGACCAGCTAAGAGTATATTGTTTAGGTGGCAATCAAGGCAATCAGGTATCAGTGTCAGCCTACCCCACAGAAACTGTACTGGGGTTTAGAAGACTAGGGGCCTCATCGGTTATCAAGCTCCCTGATCCGGTTCTGAAAAATGGTGATGCCGGCCCTGATGTCAAACTGCTGCAAGACGCCCTTAAATTAGCAGGCTTTAACTGTGGCACCTCAGATGGTGACTTTGGCAACAAAACAGAGGCAGCAATGAAGCAATTGCAAGCCGCCAGCGGTAACCTTAAGATAGATGGGGTGTATGGCAAAAGGACTAAAGAGCATTTATTGAATCTGCTGAGTACCTAAATTACCCTGGATTCGGTATTGACTTCTACAAATAATAAAGCCTTCTTAGACGTTACATTGTAAACCAACTAAAATGACAGGAAGTGTAGCCCTTGATGTAGTCATAGGACTAGTTTTTATTTATCTGCTTTATAGCCTGCTCACCTCTCTGGTGGCAGAAATAGTAGCAACCAACCTTGGCCTAAGGGCCAGAAATTTAAGCAGTGCCCTTGACAGGATGCTTAATAACGATAATGTTAATGCCTTTTTACGCACCAAAGATAAGTCCGGAATCATCCATAAAATATATGATCATCCAGAGGTTAAATCACTGACAGCCAACAGACTATTTAGCCGGCCTTCTTTCATAAAGCCCGAGACCTTTACCAGGGCTCTGGTAGACATCCTTAAGCATGGAAGTGCGGAAGAAAAAGCCATGGATATTAAGGAAGGGATAAAGAGTTATAAGTTTCAACCAACTGTTGAAACTTATCTTCTCAATCTTGTGGATGAAGCTGAAGGAGATGTTGATAAACTCAGAAATGCTCTCTCTACTTGGTTTGACAATACCATGACCAACGCCTCCGAATGGTATAAGCGCAATATGCAAATCATGCTTTTCTTTATTGGCCTTATTATAGCATGGGCATTCAATGTTAACACATTCAAAATTACAGAGAAGCTATCAATCGATAAAGATGCTCGTCAGCAACTGGTCCAGTTGGCTGGTGATTATATAAAAAACAATCCTGATGCCTCTTATTTTGATTTAAGTAAAATCAAAGTTTCAGACTCAGCTTCAATTGACCTTTATAATGCTAAACTGGACACTCTGTTGGCCATAAAGTCAAATTTGGAAAAGGATATAGCCGAAACACAACAGCTCCTGGGGGGAGGCACATGGCTGCCTGATGAATTAAAAATTGTAAATGGCAAACCACTGACTGTCAACATTGAAGCAAAACTTTTGCCCAAGGTAGTGACAGAAAATGGTGTAGCAAACTATAGCTTTTGGAATAAGATAGGTTATGCTTTAAGAATGCTGGTCTTCAATTTTCTGGGTTATGCAACAACGGCCGTAGCACTCTCACTTGGTGCACCTTTCTGGTTTGATATTTTAAACAAACTGATGAAGCTGAAATCAGCTGTTTCAGATAAAAAATAAAAGTTATGGCCTTTCTAACACGCAATCAGATTAAAAATTTTGCCTCCGATGCCCTACATGTGGTGGCAGATTTTAACGGAGACATCGACACATATTCATTTGCTAATTTTCATGAGTTTCATAGAAAGTTGTTCGTCAACGAATTGAAGCGTCAGATAATGAACTCTCCATATTTTGACAGAGCCGGTAATCAATCTATGGACAGGTATTATGATGTGCCTCTATCTATGGGAGTAGCAAATGGTTGGACCCAAATAAAAGAGAGTATCGATTATGTGGTGGCCAATCAGGCTGTGCGTGCCCGTAATCCTAATAAAGTAACATTGCCATGATAAGAAGCTTGACAATCTTTATGTTCAGTCTTGTACTGTCAGGTAGCAGTATGGCTCAAGACACTGATGTCAAAACTGCAACTGTTGAGGACGCAGACTTTAAAATAAATAGTATTGGGAGTCCGGAGCTCAATATTGACCTGAAGCTGGCCCTTCCTGAGGGCTTTCAATTAGATGATGAAAGCTTCTTTGATTTGAACAATGGCTATGTTGCACTGCTAAAGTCAAAAAAATATGCAGAACTTATTGATCCTGATGCTGTAAAAGTAGAGTTAGCTCCAGCCGCTGGCAATGTGATCAGGTTCATAATAACTGGTTTCTCTCAAAAATTGAGTGAACTGATAGCTAAAGAAGATGCAGATATCCACATCACTACCAATGCGGCCATACACTTTTCTGCCATCAAAGGAACCGAAACCTTAAGCTACCAATTAAAGGTAGCGGATGTAGAAAAATATACAAGTAACAAGATCATACTGACAGAGGCCATGGAAGAAGAGCTTATTGCTGCCAAAGGCGGCAGCATATTCATGACCAGCAACGTATTTGATTTTGGAGTGCTTCCCCAAGATAAATCAGAAAATACAGCCACTGAATTCTATGCTTCCTTTAAATACAGAAGTAAGTATTCGTTTGCTAAAGACAAACCAATATTCTTTTATGGTGAAGGTTTATTGACAACCGACTCTCAAGATACCCTCAACTACCTTTCGCTGTACCCCGTCAGTTATAATTTTTCAAAATCAAAGAGTGAGATTATTGCACAAGTAGGGGTTGAGGGAAATCAAACTTTTCAAAACTATCGTGTTGCGGCCAATATATACTGGCAAGGCCTGCTTGAAAACCTTGTTGATCTTACATTTGGTGAAGATCGGTTACGGCTGAAGCCAGTGATTAAAATTGGGGCCAAATTTTATCAGGAAATGGAAAACAACAGGCCTGTTGAAATTGAAGACCATGAATTCTCAAATCAGGTTTTTGGTCAAATATATTACTACATACCTATCAAAAAGCAATATAGCTTGATCTTAGATGGAAATGCCTTTTATGACTTTAATACATCAGTAAATCCTGATGAAGAAGTTAAATTTAACTACACAGTAACGCTCGGAATAGAAATTCCTAAAACTGATTTCAAGACGATACTCAAAATTGTTGGCGGTGAAAATGGAATCACTTATCAGAAAGATCAATTGCTAATGATTGGGTTCATGGCTGACCTCTTCAGTTTAAACTAAACCAATTATGAAAAACACAAACTACAGAAATCTTGTATTCGAAGGAGGTGGCGTTAAGGGCATTGCCTATGGAGGTGCATTGGATGTTTTGGATAGTTCGGGTATTCTTAAAAACATAAAGCGGATTGCCGGAACTTCTGCAGGAGCCATAAACGCCACGCTATTAGCGCTTGGTTACTCTTCGACAGAAGTGTCTGATCTTATTGCCAAAACCAATTTCAAGGAATTTGAAGACAATAGCCGCTTCTTTCCCACTAATATTGCCAGAATTTTAAGAAAATACGGCTGGAACAAAGGTGATGCCTTTCATCATTGGATTGGCAAACAAATCAACAAGAAGGCTCAAAATACAAACTTTAGTTTCGGTCAGCTAAAAGAGGCCATTGATAACGGAAATGAGAGCTTCAGAGAGCTTTATGTAGTAGCAACCAATCTATCCCAACAAAAGTCTGTGGTTTTCTCGCATGAAACCACTCCAGACATGCCTATTAAAGATGCTGTTAGAATGTCAATGTCGATACCTCTGTATTTTGCAGCATATAAACTTTCAAATGATATGATGGTGGATGGCGGAGTGTCTTACAACTACCCTATCAACATTTTTGACAACGAAAAATACCTTGCAAATCCTGCCAATGGCGACAAAGTAGATTATAGCAATGTTGAAGGGTACGTCTTTAACTATGAGTCCCTTGGCTTCAGGCTCGATTCCACAGAAGTGATAGAATATGCCAAGCGCGACTGGGCAAGTCCTCCAGAAAAAATTACCAACATCAAGTCTTACTCAGCGGGGCTTATCAACTACCTCATGGAAATGGCCAACAAAGTCCATCTGCATAGCAACGACTGGAACCGCACGATTTTCATTGATACTCTAGATGTGCAAACCACAGATTTTGACCTGCCCGAGAACAAAATTATTGACCTGATAGCCAGCGGTAAAAAGGGAGCTGAGAAGTATTTTGAATGGCGGGATAATGATCCTGTTTGGGGTGTCAAACCCGCAAAAGTCACTTAGCTGTTATTTAGGGTCTAACCAAAATGACTCCTACATCAACAAATCATTAACCTTTATTAACAAACGAACAATAAATCATCAAACTCGTTAAATTGGGTGTACAACCACTAATTGTAACGAAATGGAAAATTTGACTAAAAAACAGGCCATTGTCCAGTCGCTTGAGTCAATGAACTCAAGGGAGCAGGAACAGCTCATTGGTTTTATCAAAGAGATGCTCTACGAACCCGAAAGAGACATTGACTACACCAAGTTTAAGGAAAATGCCCTGAAGGAAATCCAACAGGCACTTTCTAAAGGACAAGCAATCTGACGATTGCTTTTTTCATTTAAAATGACGTAATTATACCTAGTAGAAATACGGGTATTTAACAATAGTTGGCAGGCAGGGAAGTGAGTAATTTAATTCTTCTTAATTAAACCACTACTACCATGAAAAGCACTTCAAAAAAAGAAGCCATTATCCAATCTTTAAAATCGATGGATGACACAAAGGTTGAGCGTGTTATGCGTTTTGTAAACAACCTTTTCTGGGACAGCTTAAAAAATCCTGTGCGCAGAAAAATCAAAATGAAAGCCATGAAACAAATTCAAAAGGCTTTACAGAAAAATGTTAGCGCAGCACCACAGTATAAGTTTTAGTTGTATTGCACATAGTGCTCCCATTTATCGATAACGTTGGTAAAATCTTCAGGCAGTTCTGATTCGAACTGCATAAACTCCTTGGTCACAGGATGAATAAATCCTAATGACTTGGCGTGCAGCGCCTGCCTTGGTATGGTTTTAAAACAATTGTCTACAAACTGCTTATACTTAGAAAACTGAGTTCCTTTTAACAGCTTATCCCCACCATAGGTAGCATCATTAAACAATGTATGCCCAATGTGTTTCATATGAGCCCTTATCTGATGGGTTCGGCCAGTTTCCAGATTGCACTTCACCAAAGAGACATACCTAAAGTCTTTAAGCACTTCATAATGCGTAATGGCATTTCTACCAATAGTTTCATCCTCGTAGGCAACCGTTATTCTTCTGTCCTTTAAGCTTCTGCCTAAGTTTATGTTGATTGTCCCTTTCTCTGGTTCTGGTATTCCCCACACCAGTGCATAATATGTCCTTTCAATGCTATGGTCATAAAACTGCTTCGCTAAACCATGCATGGCGGCTTCAGACTTGGCTATAACCAATAAGCCCGAAGTATCTTTATCAATACGATGAACCAAACCGGGCCTGCCTTCATTACCTTCCATCTCTGGCAAATTTTGAAAATGATAGGTCAACGCGTTCACCAAAGTACCCGACCAGTTTTGATAGGCAGGATGTACCACCATACCTGCTTCTTTATTGACCACCAATAAATCTTTGTCCTCATAGACAATGTTTAGTAGAATATTCTCAGGCACTACATCCGTATCCCTTGGAGGCTCTGGCATAGAAACTGTGATGACGTCACCTGGCTTCACCTTATAGTTCGCCTTTATCGCAGAGCCATTAACATCCACAAATCCATCGGCTATCCCATTCTGGATTTTATTTCTTGTGGCATTGGCTATCCTGTCCATTAAAAACTTATCAATCCTTAACGGTGCCTGACCCGGGTCAGCTATTATTTTATGATGCTCAAACAGATCATCATCCTGTTCCTGCATAGGCTCATTCGTCATAGCTACAAAATTACCACTAAATATCATATAGAGCATTTAGCAACTCAGAATATCCTAAAATCTTTGATTAGGATATTCGCAATCGTTTGCAGTAATATTTTGCACTACCTCCTTTATATCCGCTCATTTTGTTCATATTTTTATAAATACTCACTATTTAAAATATTATGCTCTCAGGACAAATTCGCGTCATCATTGAAAACGTACAACCGGAAATTGATTGTGGTAAGTTCTTTATAAAAAGGATTGTTGGCCAAACTGTTGATGTTACTGCTGATATATTTACCGATGGCCATGATGTGATTAATTCAAGGCTGTTATTCAAACATGAAAAGGATAAAGATTGGAGCAGCATTGAGATGCAGCATATTGTCAATGACTCATGGAGCGGCAGCTTTAAGGTGGCCAAGCAGGGAACTTATACCTACACTTTGGAAGCGTGGGTAGACTACGCACTGAACTGGCAGCATAATATTGAGCGCAAAATCGATGATGACCAGCATGTGGATGTAGAGTTGTTGGATGGTGTTCAATACCTGAAAGCCATAAAAAACAAAATAACTCCAACGGAAAAAAAATATCTTGACGAACTGATAAAACTCTTTGCCAATAAAAAAGAATATAAAAAGGCCATTAAAGAAGCTCATAGCAAAAAGCTTACGGAGCTATTTCATAAATACCCTTCTGACAAGTTTACCCTCCGTTATGAAAAGGAGCTGGAAGTTTATGTAGATAGAAAGAAGGCACTGTTCAGCACCTGGTATGAGTTTTTCCCAAGGTCTTCCTCAGCGGTTGAAGGCCAGCATGGTACTTTTAAGGAATGTGAAGCTATACTACCTGAGGTAGCCGCCATGGGTTTTGACACCTTATATTTCCCTCCCATTCACCCAATAGGTGAAGATTTCCGAAAAGGGAAAAACAACTCAACCAAAGCTCTGCCTGGCGAACCCGGAAGTCCATGGGCCATTGGAGGAAAAGCCGGAGGTCACACAGAAATTCTGCCAGAACTAGGCACATTATCAGATTTTAAAAACCTGATTAAAGCAGCAGACAAGCATGGAATAGAACTGGCAATGGATTTTGCACTTCAATGTGCACCAAACCACCCCTATGTTAAGCAACATCCGCAATGGTTTAAGTGGAGGCCTGACGGCTCAGTTCAATATGCTGAAAACCCTCCAAAAAAATATCAGGACATCCTGCCCATCCACTTTGAGTGCGATGACTGGCAAAACCTATGGGATGAATTGGTAGAAGTGGCTCTTTTTTGGGCAAAACAAGGAATTAGAATATTTAGGGTTGACAACCCACACACCAAACCTTTCAGGTTTTGGGAATATTTAATTGCCAAAGTAAAGGCCAAGTATCCGGATTTTCTATTTCTGGCAGAAGCATTTACAAGACCCAAGATTATGGCTCAGCTGGCTAAAGTTGGTTTTTCACAATCATACTCCTACTTCACTTGGAGAACTTCCAAGTATGAATTGACAGAATATCTGACTGAGTTATCTCAAACCGAGCTGAAAGATTACTTTAGGCCAAATTTTTGGCCAAATACACCAGACATTAACCCCTATCAACTACAGTCGGGCAACGAGAATATTTTTATAACAAGATACATTCTAGCTGCTACCATGAGTTCCAATATTGGTATCTACGGACCTGTTTATGAGCAAATGATCCATGATGCCATTATCGGTAAGGAAGAATACCTTGATTCTGAAAAATATGAGGTAAAACATTATGACTGGAAGAAGAAAAATAAGCTAAAAGGCATCATCACTGCGGTGAATAAAATCCGACATCAGCATACCGCTTTTCAAGACACTAACAACATACAGTTTTGCTCAATAGATAACGACAGTATTATTGCGTATATTAAGATCAGCCCTGACGGTAAGAGTCGGATATTAACAGTGGTTAATCTCGACCCTTACAGTAAACAGTCCGGTTGGGTGCAGGTGCCCTTAAGTCAATTGAACATTAAGGAGGGCACGCGGTTTACAGTTAAGGATTTAGTAGCAGAAACGGCTTATACGTGGGATAAGGAGTGGAATTATGTGGAGTTGGGAAATCATGGGTTGCCGTTTCACATTTTTAAAATAGAAGGATAAACACATGGCCGATCTTCTCACCACGAGCAAAAAATGGAATAAAGTATTTGACGATGCTGAATTTATAACACAGCTCACCGAGCAACTTTCAAAATACATGCATACCACCCGATGGTATGCTGCCAAGTCGGAAGAGGCCAAAAACTACAGAATAAGCCAGAAAACAGCGCTGGATGGTGACAAAGGAACATTGGCGCATGCCATCACCATCGAGGTCAATTTCGCAGCTGGGTTTACTGAGTACTATTTCATGACACTGGCCTTCTGCACTGGCAAAGACATCGACAAAAAAGGGGTGGTCTGTGAAGCTTCAGTTGGTGGAGTAAAAGGTCAGGTGATAGATTCCCTTTTCTGGGAAGAGTTCAGAAAGTTCCTGTTCTTTCAGATTACGAAGCAAAACAAGTTCGAAGACTCTGAGAGCATCCTTTCTTTCGAAAAAGGCAAAATGTTGCGGTCTGCTACTGATTATGAAAGTTCAAGACTTTTAGGTGTTGACCAGAGCAATACTTCAATAGAATATAATGGCAAGTATTATCTGAAAATATTCAGAAGACTTTTCCAGGATATTAACCCAGACCAAGAGCTAACTAAGTATTTATCTGACGATGCAGGCTATAAAAACGCTCCTAGTTATGCAGGTAGTATCAGTTGGAAGAAAAAGGGGTTTTCTATCGTTTCCCTTGGCTTGATGCAGGGTAAAATTGAAAACATAGGTGAGGCATGGACACTGATGACAGATGATGTCAGGGCTTACTTTGACCGAATTCAAAATGACAATGTTGATGTTAAGGATATAGAAGATATACCTTTGTTTGAGCGCAGGAAAATTAAAGACCTTGACGATGAGATTGTGCACCTCATTGGTTTCCAAACCTTAAAAAATGTGCAAAAAATGGCCTCCAGAATTGCCGAAATGCATATTGCGCTTTTCAAAAACAGGTATGACACTGCCTTTAATCCTATTGAATTTAATTCTGATTATTCAGTTTGGCTGAAAAACAGGATCATCTATCAATTTAATGCCCGTCATATTTTGGTAGAACAAAACATAGACAAGCTAAAAGGGCTTGCCAAGGAATATGCTATCAATTTTCTGGAGTCACGGGAAATCATTAATTCTAAATTTTTGGAATTTGAAGAAACCCTATTAAACAGCCAGAGGATAAGAATTCATGGTGACCTACACCTTGGCCAAATTTTAGTGACTGATAAAGGAGACTTTTATATTATAGATTTCGAAGGCGAGCCTGAAAGCACTATTCGTGACAGAAAAGTGAAGCAAACCCCTCTTAAAGATGTGGCAGGTGTGCTGCGCTCTTTTCACTATGCAGTGTATGCCGTTATTTTTGACAAATCATTTAAATCCACCCTTTCTGAAAGTGACCTTTTTCAAGCCGGGGAAAAATATTACCACTGTATCTTGTCAGTGTTTTTAAGAACTTACCTGGATACAGCCATGTCAAGCAATATGGATGTGGGCTACTATCCTGAAATTGTATACCTGTTGAAATATCACTTGCTCGAAAAAGCAATTTACGAGATAGGCTACGAGCTAAAATCACGCCCTGATTGGGTAATAATACCCTTAACCGGGGTGAAACAAATACTAGACGATAAATAAAAACTACTGTGGCAGAATTTCAAGAATTTATACAACCTCACTCATTATTCACTGATTTTGACATCAATTTATTCAGAGGGGGTAAGCATTTCAAATTATATGAAAAGTTAGGTTCACGCTGCATTAAGGTTGGCAAAACTGAAGGCACCTACTTTGCGGTTTGGGCACCAAATGCCAAAGAGGTCAGTGTGATTGGTGACTTCAACTATTGGAATGGTGAAGGCTATGAACTCAATTCCCGGTGGGACTCATCAGGCATTTGGGAAGGTTTTGTACCGGGAGTGAAAAATGGTGCTGCCTACAAGTACAAAATAGTTTCCAATGAACATGGAAGGCTTCTTGAAAAAGGTGACCCTTTTGCTTTCAAATGGGAAACGCCCCCTAAAACGGCCTCAATTGTTTGGGACTTAAAACACACCTGGAAAGACAAAAAATGGATGTCTTCCAGAAAAAAAAATAACGCCTTGGACAGCCCATACTCGGTTTATGAAGTGCATATAGGTTCATGGAAAAGGGATCATGAGCATCTATCACTCTCCTATAATGCCTTGGCTGATGAGTTGGTAAAATATGTGAAGGAGCTGGGTTATACTCATGTAGAATTTATGCCAGTGATGGAGCACCCGTTCTTCGGGTCTTGGGGTTATCAGGTGACAGGCTATTTTGCACCCACTTCAAGGTTTGGTGACCCGCAGGAGTTCATGCATTTGGTGGAAAGTTTTCATAATGCGGGCATCGGAGTAATACTCGATTGGGTGCCATCCCACTTCCCAGGCGATGCGCATGGTATTTATGATTTTGATGGCACCCACCTTTACGAGCATGCCGATCCTAGAAAGGGCTATCATCCTGACTGGAGCAGCTATATTTTTAATTATGGCAGAAATGAGGTGCGAAGTTTTCTAATTAGTAATGCCTTATTCTGGTTGGATTTATACCATGCCGATGGCTTAAGGGTTGATGCTGTTGCATCCATGCTATACCTTGACTATTCAAGAAAAGAAGGCGAGTGGATACCTAATGAACATGGAGGGAGAGAAAATCTTGAGGCCATTTCTTTCATGAAAGAACTCAATGAGAATGTTTACAAGGAGTTCCCAGATGTTCAGACCATTGCTGAGGAATCAACATCATTTCCGATGGTCAGTAAACCAACTTTTGTTGGTGGTCTGGGTTTTGGTATGAAATGGATGATGGGTTGGATGAATGATACGTTGGCCTATTTCCAAAAGGATGCTTTCTACCGCCAATACCATCAAAATGACATTACATTCAGTTTGGCTTATGCCTTTACTGAAAATTTCATGCTACCATTATCTCACGATGAGGTAGTGCATGGGAAAGGGCCATTAATCGGGAGAATGCCCGGTGATGAGTGGCAGAGATTTGCCAACCTAAGACTATTGTATGGCTGGATGTATACCCACCCGGGCACAAAACTGCTTTTTATGGGTGGCGAAATAGGGCAGACTTCAGAATGGAAACATGACAATTCTGTAGAATGGCACCTGCTTGACCATCCTCCTCATCAGGGCATAAAAGCTATGGTCACTGGTATTAATAAGCTCTATACCTCAGAGCCTGCCATGTATGAGCTGGGCTTTAGCAGCGATGGATTTGAATGGATTGAGCTAAATGATGCTCAAAATTCGGTGTTGAGCTACATGAGAAAAGGCACAAAAGAAAAAGATACTTTGATAATTGTCGCTAATTTTACCCCTGTGGTAAGGGAAAACTACCGTGTGGGTGTCAGTAAAGCAGGCGCCTGGAAAGAGATTTTTAATTCTGATGCGGCAGAATATGGAGGTAGCGGTTTACTCAACAAAAAAGCTATTAAAACTGCCAAAACCCCCTATCACGGAAGAGATAATTCTTTACAACTAAATGTACCACCGCTGGGCATTTCCGTTTTGAAGAAGGTAGTAGCAAGTAAGAAAAAATAGATGAATAATAAGTTTCTGTGTATACACGGGCATTTTTATCAGCCCCCAAGAGAGAATGCGTGGTTAGAGGAGATAGAGATTCAACCTTCAGCACACCCCTATCATGATTGGAATGAAAGAATTAATGAGGAATGCTATGCTTCAAATACACATTCCAGAATACTCAATGAAGAGTTTAAGATCATTGACATTGTAAGCAATTACTCAAAGATCAGTTTCAACTTCGGCCCGACACTATTGTCGTGGATGGAGCAAAATGCCCCTGATACGCATAAGGCCATAATAGAAGCTGATAAAGAAAGTGTTAAAAACTTCAATGGACATGGTTCGGCTATGGCGCAGGTATATAATCATATCATTATGCCATTGGCCAATAAAAGGGACAAAGAAACCCAGGTAAAATGGGGGCTTTATGATTTTAAAAAGCGATATGGTCGTCCAGCTGAAGGCATTTGGTTAGCCGAGTCAGCGGTAGATACAGAAACACTCGAGATTTGTGCGGATAACGGCATCAAATTCACTGTTTTGGCCCCTTCTCAAGCCAAAAGGTTCAGAAAAATAGGCGATGAACATTGGACAAATGGCATCAACAGCAATTTTCATTATACCTGCAATCTGCCTTCCGGCAAGAAAATAGTGCTTTTCTTCTATGATGGGGATCGCTCACAGGGCGTGGCCTTCAAAGGACTTTTGGAAAATGGGAAAGCTTTCGCTGACGATCTTATCTCTGGATTTCAGCCAACAGATGGGCCTCAGTTAGTGCATATTGCTACAGATGGAGAAAGTTATGGTCACCACCATAAAAATGGTGACATGGCATTAGCCTATGCGATCAGATATATTGAGAATAATAATCTGGCAAGAATCACGAATTATTCTGAGTACATGCATACTGTTGATGCTGTATATGAAGCTGAAATTCATGAAAATAGCTCATGGTCTTGCGCTCACGGTGTGGAAAGATGGAAAAGTGACTGCGGTTGCCATACCGGAGGAATGGAAGGCTGGAATCAGGCCTGGCGAGCTCCACTTAGAGATGCCTTAAACAATTTAAGGGAGCAGTTGATCAAGGTTTTTGAAAAGGAAATGAAGCCTTTAATGCCAAAGCCTTGGGAGGCCCGCAATGCCTATGTTGAGGTAATGCTTAATCGCACCAAAGCGAATATTGAAAACTTTATTTCCAAACATGCGACCAATGGCTTATCTGAAACTCAAAAGACAAAGGCCATTAGGTTGCTGGAGATGCAGCGCCATGCCCAGCTCATGTTTACGAGCTGTGGTTGGTTTTTCAATGAGCTTTCAGGTATCGAGACAGTGCAAATATTGCAGTATGCAGCAAGGGCCATCCAGCTAGCGGAGAGCGAATCAAACGCCAAATTGGAAAATGCATTTTTAGCTGATTTGGATAAGGCCAAAAGTAATATTTCTGATATTGGAACAGGCAAGGATATTTATCAAAAATACATATCGCCATATAAGCTAACGCTTACCCAAGTGGGTATGCACTATGCTGTAGCCTCGCTATTTGCCAATAACCCCAAGACCCTTACTGTTCTCAACTACGACTGTGAAAGCATAAAATATGAGCGTATCAACGCTGGTATTCAAAAATTAGCCATAGGATCTACAAGTGTAAGCTCTAAAGTTACCCTGTCTCAAAAGGACTTTAGTTTTGTTGTGCTTTATTTGGGTCAGCACCACTTAATTGGTGGTACTACCAAAGCCTTGAATGATCAGGAATTTGGGGATATCTCGTTAGAGCTCACCAATGCTTTTGGAAGAAGTAACATTGCAAAAGTTACCGACCTGATCAAGGAGCATTTCAAAGAACACAACTTCTCCTTCTTTCATATGTTTAAGGACGAGCAGCTCAAGCTTGTTAACCAATTCTTAAACCAGAGTGAAGACCAGGCCTATGAGTCTTACCGCAAGATTTATGATATTAATTACAATATCATGAATGTGATGGCCCTGGAAAACCTTGGCATTCCAGATATCTTGAGAAAGAACCTGGAAATGGTGATCAACATAGAGTTGAAAGACAACCTGATGGCACCTGAGTTTGATCTTGAAAAGCTAAAACACCTGGTGCACGAGGTCAACAAATGGAAGGTAAATCTTGATGAGGAGATTATAAACAAGGCGCTACAAAACCTTCTAGATAAATTGTTAGACAGTTTTGAGCAGGAGCCGGTTAAAACTGATCCTTTGAAAAATGTGCTTTCTATTCTAAAACTGGCCAATCAAATTAAACTCAATCCTAATTTGATCAACGTTCAGAACAGTATTTTCAACCTTTCAAAAAGTATTTACTCAGGTAAACTTACGCTTGACAACCAAAAAGCGATATTGCTGATATTGGAAAGTATTGCCGAAATGGTGAACATCGACTTGAGCTTTACAAGAGACAATGTTTTGGTTAAGAAGTAATACAGAGGTAAAAATAGATCCCAGCTTTTTAATCAATAGGACAATCCATTTCTCTGTGTTTTCTCTGTGATCTCCGTGGTTTATTAAAGCCGCAGAGCCTGCAGAGACTCACAGAGAGATGTTCTAAAAAGAACAAAATCTATGTAACTAGTCCCCGTTTTTACAAGCGGTTTAAAAAGATGGTGCTTTATGATTATTTTAGGGATAAACCAATCCTATCAATCATGAAAAAAATCCTTCTTTATCTATTGACGTTTGCACTTTTTATTCCAGCAGAGTCGGTCTTTTCTCAACGCAGAGGCGAGTCTCCTACTAAAACGCCAATAGACACCAAGCTTTTCAATAATCTAAAATTTAGAAACATCGGTCCGGCATTCATGTCTGGCCGTATTTCTGATCTGGCCATTGACCCAACCAATGAGAACATTTGGTATGTGGCAGTGTCTTCCGGTGGGGTTTGGAAGACCATCAATGCAGGCACAACATTTACTCCTGTGTTTGATGACCAGTCGGTATTTGCGACTGGCTGTGTAACCATCGACCCAAATAACACACATACTATCTGGGTAGGCACTGGCGAAAATAATGGTGGCCGTCATATCAGCTTTGGAGATGGTGTTTATAAAAGTGAAGATGATGGAGCTACATGGACCAACATGGGACTTAAGCAATCAGAGCACATTTCTAAAATATATATAAAACCCGGTAACTCTAATGTAATTCTGGTAGCCTCTCAAGGGCCACTTTGGAGCGCTGGTGGTGAAAGAGGTTTTTATAAATCAACTGACGGGGGTAAAAACTGGAAGAAGACCTTAGGAGATGAAGAATGGACAGGAGTTACTGATTTTGTGGTAGACCCGAGAGATCCAAATAGAATTTATGCGGCTACATGGCAACATAATAGAACAGTAGCTGCCTGGATGGGTGGTGGTGATAAAACTAAAATCTACGCCAGCTCAGATGGCGGAGACACCTGGGAAATGCTAAAAAGCGGATTGCCCGAAGGTAAAATGGGTAAAATTGGCCTGGCCATTTCCCCACAAAATCCAGACGTAATTTACGCTGCCATAGAAACCAACAGAAAAAAAGGTGGTGTTTGGAGGTCTGACAACCGCGGCAGCAGCTGGACCAAAATGTCTGATGCCGTAGCTGGAGCAACTGGCCCACATTATTATCAGGAGCTTTATGCCTCTCCACATCAGTTTGATAAGCTCTATTTTATGGATAGCCCATTGAGAATGTCCTTGGATGGTGGTAAGACTTTTACTGAGGTAAATACTACTGACAAACACGTTGATAATCACGCTTTAGCCTTCAAAAAGGATGATCCTAATTATCTGATGGTGGGAACTGATGGTGGGGTTTATGAAAGTTTTGATTTGGGAGATACATGGAGGTACATGGAAAATCTACCAGTAACTCAGTTTTATAAAGTGGCATTGGATGATAGTGCGCCTTTCTATAATATCTATGGTGGTACGCAGGACAACAGCTCACAAGGTGGCCCGTCAAGGACTGATAATATAACAGGAATAACCAATGCTGACTGGCAAATGGTATTGAACTGGGATGGTCACCAGCCAGCAACAGAGCCCGGAAATCCTGATATTATTTATGCTGAACGCCAAGAGGGTAACATTTCGAGAATTGATATGAAAACTGGTGAAGTCATTGATATTCAGCCGCAAGCTGGTGCAGATGAAGGCTATGAAAGGTTTAATTGGGATGCTCCTATTTTGGTAAGTCCGCATAAACCAAGCACCATTTTCTTTGCTTCATACAGAGTATGGAAATCTGAAAATAGAGGTGACAGCTGGACAGCTATTTCTGGAGACCTAACAAAAAACCAAAAAAGGGTTGATTTACCCATCATGGGAAAACAGCAAAGCTGGGATTCTCCTTGGGACCTTTCTGCCATGTCGGTGTACAATACAATTACTTCCCTGGCGCAATCTCCAAAAGATGCGAATATTATTTATGCCGGTACAGATGATGGTCTGTTACAAGTAACTGACAATGCAGGTTCATCCTGGAAGAAGATCAATGTGAGTGAAATGGGTGTGCCAGCTACTGCTTTTATTAATGATGTAAAGGCTGATCTGTATGACGCAAATACAGTATATGTTTCGCTAGACAACCACAAGTACGGTGACTACAAGCCTTACTTTGTAAAAAGTACAGATAAAGGTGCCACTTGGACATCTTTGACCAATGGCCTTGGCAGCAAAAACCTGGTTTGGAGATTTGTACAAGATCATGTTCAAAAAGAGCTGTGTTTCTTAGGTACTGAGTTTGGTATTTATTTCACTGTTGATGGTGGAAATTCATGGACTGAATTGAACGGTGGAATTCCTACAATTTCATTCAGGGATTTGGCTATTCAAAAACGTGAAAATGATCTGGTTGGAGCTTCATTTGGTAGGGGTTTCTTTATTCTTGATGACTATTCTGCGCTTCGTGAAGTATCATCAAGTCAGCTTACTCAAGAGGCAACTTTATTCAAGCCAAGAAAGGCGTGGTGGTACGTACCAAGAGCTACTTTAGATTTTGATGATAAACGCGGTTCACTCGGTTCTCAACTTTTTGTAGCACCTAACCCAGACTTTGGCGCAGTTTTCACTTACTATCTTAAAGATGAGCTGAAGAGCGATGAGAAAGCCCGTATGGATAGAGAAAAAGGAGTTTCAGGTAATATTCCTTTTCCAAGTTGGGATGCCTTGCAAAGTGAAATGCGTGAAGAAGGTCCATTCGTTTTTCTAGAAATTAAAGATGCTAACGGCAACATACTGAACAAAGTGATGGCTTCCACTAACAAAGGTTTTAACAGAGTTACATGGAACTTGAAGGTGGCTTCGCCAGATGTCTTGACACTGGATGGTGGTTATGGCGATTCTGATGCACTGATGGTAGCACCAGGAACTTATCAGGCTACACTAAATAAGTATGTAAAAGGAAAAATCACTCAACTAGGAGATCCTGTTTCTGTGGAGGTCGTTCCACTTCGTGAAGGTTCGTTAAAAGGATCTGCTCCGGCAGAGGTAGCAGCTTTTTGGAGAGCCTATGAGCAGCTGAGCCGTGACGTAAGCAAAACCAGTATTCAACTTTCAAATGCATATAAAACAGCAGACAAGTTGACTTGGGCAGCATCAAGAAGCAACGTGAGCAACGATGTTGTAAGTCAGGTGGCTAGTGTAAAAGCAGAGGTGCAAAGCCTGCAAACTATAATGAATGGTAATGCTGCTAAACTGGCCATTGGCGAAAGAACCAATCCGACTATTGGAGACAGGCTTTTTGCTTTGAATAAAGGAATTACATTATCAACTTATGGCCCTACAGAAACACACAAACAGACTATGGAAATTATCAAAACACAGCTTAAAGATTTGAATGCCAAACTGAAAGCTACATCAGATAAAATTTCCGCTCTGGCGAAACAAATAGTAGATGCAGGCGGCCCATGGATTGAAGGGCAGGATTAACAGGGCAACCTATCTAAAAAATTAACGTCACTCTGAACTCTCCTTTTTAAAAAAGGAGGGTGAAAGAGTCTCCTCATAGAGATACCGGATAAAATCGATCGTATTAAAAGTTACGATCAATTTTTCCGGTATGACAATACAACTATTCTGACCGTAGGCATTTTGCCGGATTAATATTAGCTGCCTTGACGGCCTGCGAACCCACAGCAAACCAGGCAATCAATATAGATACTAACCCGGCAAAAGCAAACAGCCAATAACTTAGTTCAATACGGAAGGCAAAACGCTCCAGCCACATGGACATGAGCATGTAACTTAGAGGTAAGGCCACTACGATTGCTAATAATACCAATTTTGTAAAATCAGCCGATAAAAGAATAACAATATTAGTTGAGCTTGAGCCCAATGCCTTCCTTATGCCTATCTCCTTTATTCGTCTTTCTGCTGTAAAAGCTGCCAGTCCAAATAAGCCCAGGCATGAAATGAGGATAGCAAAACCTGCAAAATACAGCGATAAAGTACCCACGCGTTGCTCAGCGGCATATTGCTTTTGAAATTCAGCATTTAGAAACGAATAATCCAATACAAAACCCGGGTTGAAGGACGTATAAAAATTATCTATGGCAGCAAGGGTTTCCTGCTCTCTGCCTGCTTCTATTCTGGCCATTATATTCCAGGTGTTTTGTGGACTAATAATAAAAAAGGCTGGTTTCACCGTCTCATGGAAAGATTGGAAGTGAAAGTCCTTTACCACCCCAATGATTTCCAAATCATATTCTTCCCAGAGCTTAACAGTCTGGCCAATAGGATTGTCCAAACCCATAATTTCAATGGCGGTTTCATTGAATAATATCTTAGAAGAATCCGCTGAAAATTCTTTCGAAAAGCTTCTACCCTCTTTTATTTCCATTCCCATGGTTTCAATCAGGTCATAGTTCACCCGCATATTCTCAAAAAGGATGTTGTCTTCCTCATTTTTGCCTTCCCACTTCAGGCCACTGGTATTATTATTTCTTCCTATAAGACTGTGACCAATAGAAGATGCATTTACGACACCAGAAACATTTTTGAGTTCGTTAAGAAAGGTTTCAAGGTTGCTTTCCACTTTTCCTTCAACACCGAACATTACAATATTGTCATTGTCGTAGCCCAGATTCTTGCTTTGTACATATTGGATCTGCTGATAGATAACCATTACCGAAACGATGAGCAATACCGACATGGCAAACTGAAAAACCACCAACCCTCTTCTGGCCCAAAGCTCGCCTAGAGATCCACGCATTTCACCTTTGAGTATCCTGATGGTATTAAAGCCACTGAGGTAAAGAGCAGGGTAGCTGCCGGCCAAAAGTCCTGTAAAGATTAATACTCCAAAAATTGATAGCAGAAACTTAAAATCAAATACCAGCGAAATGTGCTTCTCTGTAATTTCATTAAATTGGGGTAAAAACATCCAGATGACCCCTATGGCCAGTACCATTGAAAAGAAAGTAATGAATATTGATTCTGTGAGGTACTGAATCACCAAACCTCCTTTACCTGCTCCTACCGCTTTTTTGATACCTACTTCCTTCATTCTCCTTGATGCTCTGGCAGTAGAAAGGTTCATAAAATTGATACAGGCAATGACCAGTATAAAAATAGCAATGAGAGAAAACAGCTGAACATATTCTATTCTCCCTCCGCTTTGCTTACCGTTTTCATAAGTGCCGTATAGGTAGCGTTCAGAATACTTTTTAAGGAAAAGTGTAACATTTGATTGTTCATTTTTTCCTTTTACTACCTCAGCTATTTTGCTCGAAACTTCCGTGGCATTAGCACCCTCTACTAAAGTTACAAATGTGCTGGGTCCATTGCTTCCCCAATTAGTCACCCACTCGTTTTCATCTTTGTATTCTTCAAATGACAATACAAAATCAAATTTGGCAGTAGAACTTTCCGGAGTCCCTTCAAATACACCAGACACCACAAATTCCTTATCATGCTCATATTCTACCACTTTACCTATAACATTTTCATCGGTGTTGAAGAGCTGCCCAGCCAGGGATTTGGAAATAACAATGTTCTTTTTGTCAGCCAAAACTTGTGAAGGGTCACCCTGCACCAAACCATAAGAGAAAATATTGAAGTAATCTGCCCCCGCATGATAGCCATCTGCTTTAATGCTATGCTCCCCAATAGACAAAGTATGTGGGTCTATCCAAGTAGTGGTGGCTGCATATTCAATTTCTGGGAAATCCTCTTTCAAAGTCTCTGCCAAAAGGCCAGGAGTGGAAGTAGTGGTCATAATATGATCGGCATACTGCTGGTGCTCCATAACCCTGAAAAGGCGGGCGTCATTTTCATGAAACTGATCCACCTTTAACTCATCCATTACCCACAAATAGATAAGTAGTGTACAGGCTAACCCTGCCGTGAGTCCGATAAGATTGATGAAAAAAGAGCTTTTAAATCGCTTGAAAGAGCGAAAAGTGAGGAGAATGTTGTGTTTTAGCATTTTGAGTTGATGTTGAGTTCAGGTTATAGACTCAACAAAATGCAAAAGGTTGCAAAAAAAGGATGACTTTTGGCCATCCTTTCAGTTCTAATTTATGTTTCCTCTACTCTCCACACATTAAATCCATGCCTGTAGCCATCTCATTTCGAAAAATACCTTCTAGATTAACTTGTAAACAGTCTATTTCCATTTTTCAGAATCTTCTCTGGTTCCAAGTACCGCCAGAACAATAACTTTGTCTTTTTCAATATTAAAATGAATGGCGCATGGAAAATGTTCTACTAATGCCAATCGGGTTGTTTTGTATCTAACTTGATAATGAAGAGGATTAGATTTTATTAAGTTGAGCTTTTCTTCAATCTCATCTAAGAAGCGCGACCCTAAATCATACTGTTTTTGCTCATACCATTGTGCAGTCTTTAAAATATCAAGCTCTGCCTCCGGCTTGACAAAAATGGTATAATTCATAATTGGCTTTTAATGCGAGCTTTAGCTTCATCCCAGCTTGATCCAGAAGATGGATTAGCTTCATGAGATGCTATTCTTTCATCTAAGATTTTTTTATGCTTAGCACTTAGTTGATAGTCCTCCTCTTTCATATCAGCCTGAACCATAGCATACATTAAGTTGATTAGGCGTTCATCAGCTTTGTTAATGTATTCATGAAGAAATTCCCTGATTTGTGCTGCACCCATAATATTCTGTTTTTTTTCAAAATAACAATATAATGATATAATACGTGCCATTAAAGACAAATAGTATAATTATCAATGCAAAAGGATGGCTTTTGACCATCCTTTTGATTCTGAGAAAGTTTTCCAAACCTACTCCCCACACATCAAATCCATTCCAATTGGTGACCCATCTGGAGGTGTCAAGTTTTTGCTGAACTCATACTCCTCGGGCTTTTCAAGGAAGGAGGCTATTCTCATAGCGCCTCTTTGATAGTGCGCCTTTTGAGCAATACTAGAGGCAGATTTTTTCTCTAATGTAGATTGTAGTTCTTTAAGCTTGTACATCACAATTGCTTTTACCTGATGGCTGGCTTCATCATGAGCTGCTAAATTGAAAAACTGATTTAATACAACCTGATCAACAGCCCTTCCAACCTCACCTTTTAAATCTTCACCGCGATTCTGTTCCCATGTATTTTTAATCACCTCATCAATGACATATTCCAGTGATGGCTGATCGCTGTTTCTTGCATGAAGCTCTACCAAACGATTCATTCTCGCAGTGTGCGTTAACAAATCCATAGTCATATTGGCAGAGGTCTCAGCTGCAGAAATCGGATCAAAAGTTAATCCGGTTCTAATATCCACTAACTCTCTACCTCTTCTATAACCTATCGGTCTTGGAGGAATCATTTTAATAATATGCTCTGGCAATGTCAGGGTCTCAGCACTGATTGACTTCATAAGACTCGCCAAAGCAGCCTTTTGCTTGGCAGCAGGCACATATTCAGTGATAGGCTGCCCATCACCTTTGAGTGCATAGCGGTAGTTCAAACCTCCAATTAGCTTTACTGTACCTTCGGCCTGATATCTGTGCAGGTAGTAAACAGGCACCAATACTTCCTCAAGGGTGGCGTAAGGCTCTCCTTTTTTAATATTATTGGCTCCAAAATTCTTCAATGCTATCTCGCGCACTTTTAAGATATGATCAAGTCCCTCTTCAGGAGATCTTCCATTATCCCATAAGTGAGCGAATGGATGTGCCCCACCTTGTGGTCTTGCATCCTGATCTGAGAGGAAGGTAAGGCCATCTTTAAATGAATCCTGAATGATTTTATTTAATGCCGCTTGCTCATCAGTCCCCTCCGGGAAATCCTGGTAGCCAAAGGTTATTGCCACCTTGTCAAACGCCCCGATCTTATCATCATAGGCATTGGCTAAGCTCAATTTTCCATCAACAATACTGATGTCAGGATGTGGATAATCCATAACAGAAGCTTTCCCTTCCGCGCTAGAAGAGTAACTGTGAGACAGGCCAAGGGTGTGCCCTACCTCATGTGCAGACAATTGTCTCAGTCTGGCCAAAGCCATTGCCTTCATAGCAGGAGAAACCTCCTTGCCATCTTCATAAGGTGCTAGCAAGCCTTCAGCTATCAAATAATCTTGTCTTACCCTTAATGAGCCCAAAAGCACATGCCCTTTAATAATCTCTCCGGTTCTTGGATCTGTAACGCTAGACCCATAAGACCAGCCTCGTGTTGACCTATGTACCCAGTTGATCATGTTATATCTAATGTCCATAGGGTCTGCACCTTCTGGCAATATTTTAACCTGAAAAGCATCTTTGTATCCTGCAGCTTCATAAGCCTGGTTCCACCATGCTGCACCCTCAAGCAAAGCCGATCTGATGGGTTCTGGTGTACCTCTATCCAAATAATAAATGATTGGTTCTACTGCTTCACTAACTGCCGCGCCTGGATCTTTCTTATTCAAGCGGTGTCTTGAAATAAAGCGCTGCTCTAAATCTTCATCAATTGGGGAAGCATAATCGTAATAACCAACAGACCAATATCCAGCTCTTGGGTCAAACAACCTAGGCTTATAATTATCATCAGGTAACTCAATAAATGAGTGATGCTGTCTTACGGTAACGCTGGTTGCTGTAGGTGTTACGCTTCTAATGTCCCAACCTGCGGGAGTACCTGTTAATGTCAAAGTAACTTCAAACTCGGAGTTTTTTGGAAAGTTTTTGGTGCGATCCATAAACATGGCAGACCTCGATTTATCCACACTGTAGCTTCCCTGCTTACCACTTTTTAATCTGCCAGACACATCATGTGCATCCTGCATTAAAAAGTCAGACAAATCTATTAACACTTTGCCATCCTCTTCGGTAACAAGCGTAAATCCCCAAAGTACCGATTTTGCAAAAGCGTCTTCTACAGACTTTCTTTCATCATCATTGTCGCTAATTGCCCTATACGAATAGTTAGGTTGCACCAATAATACTTTCGGGCCAACTTTCACAAACTTCACTACCCGCTCTGATCCTAGCTGATTTCTGTCTAGCCCAATATCGTTAGAGCCTATACCTGCAGCCAAAGAGTTGACATATAAAAACTCCTGATCGAGCTTATCTACCTCCAACATGATCTTGTCAGACTTCTCATCATAGTAATATTTGAAATAGCCATCAAAAGTTTTCATGCCGCTGGTTTTTCCAGCAATGCCAGAAGCTGGCGGGGCTGGTTTTTTCTTTTGGGCCAATGATGGGTGCTGCGATATTATAAAACAGCTCAATAGAAAGGCAATTGCAATTAGTTTTTTCATAGCTTAAAAGTTAGTTCGAGGTTCGTCATCTCGGAAATTTTATTCAAAAATTATTTCATGAATAAAATTGTCCGCGATCTAAATAGAGTAGAATCAGATACCGGATAATTAAAGTTTTGTAAAAGTTAAACCTTTAATTTCCGGCCCGCCTACCGAAGTTGTACGGAGGACAGGCATGACGCCACTGTTGTTTAGTCAGTCAGATGATAATATCTAAATGTATTGATAATAATAAAGTGCAGCAAGTCTTAATTTGATGAGTGGGTGAGAAAATAAATTGTAATTTAATTGTGACCTTTTTACCACACAGGATTATATGCTTAGAATCATCGATCTAAATGCTTTGAGCGAAGCCCGACATATGACTGAGGATCAAATAGCTGAAGAACAAAAAATTGTTGAAGCAGCTAAAAGTGATGCCCGGGCTTTTGCCGCGATATACGATCGCTATTTTGAGCAGATCTTTAATTTCATATTAAGGAGAACAGACGATGAAGCACTGACTGATGACCTTACTTCTCAAACGTTTTTAAAAGCGCTGCAAAGCTTAAAGAAGTACGAGTTTAGAGGGCTGCCTTTTTCTGCATGGTTGTACCGAATTGCCAGCAATGAAGTGAACAAGCACTACAATAAGAAGAAAAGGAAGCGGGTTTTCAGTCTGGAAGAAGAAAGGTTATTTGAAATTATAGAAACTGAAGATGGCAATCCAGAACTGGATGGACAGATCAATATTTTGATAAGCACTTTGAATGATTTGCCAACGGATGTGATGGAAGTATTAGAATTAAGGTTTTTTGAAGAGCGGAGTTTCAAAGAGATCAGTTTCATTTTGAACATCAGCGAAAGCGGTGCGAAAATGCGACTATATAGAGCGATAGAAAAGTTAAAGAAATATTTCACCGTCAACTGGAAAGAATAATGGGAAGACATGAAATAAGATTGCGGAGAAACAGAATGACCTCAGGTAGAATTGAGGGCTACAAAGACTATCGTGACCTGATGAACAAGCATAGCCGCGCGGATAGGTTGAGAAAGGCTTACAGACTTTCTATCATAGTATTGGGTATAATTGGGCTTCTTTTCTTGTCTTATTTGTTCTTTAGGTCATCAGAAAAATCAACCCCTACAAGTGGGGTTCAAAAAATATCCCGGCCGGGTGTTTTAATCAATTATTCACTAAACACCGAAAACAATGGAAAAACGTAAAAACCCTGAAAAAGAGCTACGCAATAAGTCGGGCCTTTTCTTCCAAATTGGCCTACTCATCGCAATGATGGTATGCGTCAGTGCCTTTGAGTATCGTACAAAATCGATAGCTCACGACCCGATTGATCTGACAGGAATGGTAGATGAAACAATTATTCCTCCAATTACTATTCATGATCCTCCGCCTCCACCACCAAAACCTAAAATTATGAACCCTGTGGAAGTGCCAAATGATGACCCTGTGGAAGAACTTCCACCAGAAGTAGTGATACCAACTGATGAGCCAATAGAGATCCCTATTGATGTTGAAGAACCACCAATTGAAGACGCTCCAGTGGGTGACTTTGTCTTTGTTGAAGAGATGCCAAAACCAGATGGTGGATATGAGGGCTTTTATAAATTTGTAAGCAAAAATTTAAAATACCCAAACCAGGCTAGAAAAATGGGTATAGAAGGCAAAGTCTATGTACAGTTTGTTATTAACGAAAAAGGTGAGCTTGTAGACATAGCCGTTATCAAAGGCATTGGCGCAGGGTGCGATGAAGAAGTAATGAGAATAATGGAAAAAGCACCAAAATGGAAACCTGGCAAGCAACGAGGAGTGCCCGTGAGAGTGAAACAAGTGTTGCCGATTGAGTTTAGGTTAAACTAAAAGCATATTCTGAAATTAAATTATAGGTAAGAAGAGCCCTTTGTACTTAAGTTTCTCTGTGTTTTCTCTGTGCCCTCTGTGGTTTATAAAACTACCGAGCTAGCAGAGGCACACAGAGGAATTTATCATTAAGAAAAAACATCCAACTAATCTTTTAATTTCTTTCCAATTAATTTTTTAGTCAATCACCACAATGAGGCTATCCGATTTTGTTCTCAAGGTCAGCCATTCCCTTATTTTCTGTTGATCCTTCAAATATGGCTTTCTCTTGAAGTCCAAAACCGCATAGCATAAAGTATCCTGATTGGAATTTACCATGTCACCCATTGAGAGGTTTTCCAGCATTGGGTACTGAATAGCCAACTCAGCTCTAATATCAGCCACTGGATATTTTTTAGTTTCATAGAATAGCAGCCTTTCTTCCAAAACCTTTATTAGGTCATCTTTAGACTCAATAATCTGCTCATTTTTGTCATAAATGTCTTTCAACAAATCTGCCTTCAGGCTTTTGGCCATCTTCTCTTCAAACTCGGCCAAATCAGCGGAGTTATCCTCTTTATAACCTTGTCTGATTTTTAGGTGTGCGCCATTTAGATTAAAGTGTATCAGGTCCTTTTTAATGTCACTTATTTCTACTTCTGTTAATGGGCGACCATATAAAGTTACCTCCAGAGTAGCAGAATCACCTTTTAAGGTAAATATTTGATTGATTACCTGGGTATCATCAAAGCGAAACTCATTGGCCACAAAATTTCGGGCATTCTGCTCAAAAATGGTTCTTTTCACAAGGTTGTAAGCAAGATAAACACTCGGTGCCACGGTAAGAATAACAAATATAAATATCCAGTTTTTCACCCTTTTTTCTGTGACCGCACTTTCAAACTGTTTTTTAGGATATTTCAGAAACCTGACCATGATAAAAGTGGCCACACTGATAAACACACTGTTGATAAAAAAGAGGTAAAAGGCTCCAGCAAAATAATACCAGTTTCCATTGGCCAAACCATACCCTGCCGTACATAAGGGCGGCATAAGTGCCGTTGCTATGGCCACTCCGGGTATTGCATTTGATTTTTCCTTTCTAGAACCCGCAATAATACCGGCAAGGCCCCCAAAAGAAGCAATCAATACATCCCATAACGTAGGTGTAGTTCTTGCCAATAGTTCGGATTGAGCTTCATGAAGTGGCGTAATAAAGAAATACAGTGCCGATGTAAGCACACTGATAGTCACCGCTACACCAAGGTTTTTAATGGCCTTCTTTATCAGGTCAAAATCATTGATACCCGCTCCCATACCTATGCCCATGATCGGCCCCATTAATGGAGAGATAAGCATGGCGCCAATAATAACAGCCGTAGAATTCACATTAAGGCCGATAGAGGCAATGAAAATAGCGAAGATTAAAATCCACAGGTTAGTACCTTTAAACTCCACGCCCTTGGTTATCTCGGCAATGGTGATCTCATCGCGCTCTTTACCTTCACTAAGGTTAAAAAGCTGGGAAAGGTAATCTTTTAAGTAAACGAATAATTTCAGACCAGATTGGCTCATATTATAGCGGTATAACTGAACCAAATGTAATAAAAATGTAGTATTGGGAAGACGTTATTTTACACTAAGCTTTAATAAAGGCTCGGTAAATTCTCAAAATTTTTAATTTTACCTACTTATTGTAAAACCTATTGTTAATCAGAAAAATATGAGAAATATGAAAAAGCTGTTTTTGGTATTGATTTCCACTTATTTGATTTCATGTGGTAAAACCGAAGAATTTAGTGCTGCCACTATCGAGGGACTGGCAGAATTACCAGCAGGAGCTATCAAAGAACCATATGATGACAATCCGGATATGGTAAAAGTAACTATCAATAGAGCAACCGGTAATGCCGAAGGAGATTATTTAAATGGTCAAAGGGTTGGCACCTGGACTGAATATCATCAAACAGGATTGGTTAAAAGCAGTGCGTCTTATGTTAATGGTGTACAGCAAGGGCTTTTTACCGAGATTGACGACAGAGGCCAACTGCAAAGAATATCATACTATCATAACGGTCAGCTACACGGTAGTTGGAAAGAATTTAATAGAGCCAGGGTAAAAGAGGAGCGTACCTATAAGAACGGTAAGATTGAAGGCGTGGTAAAAGTATATTATGATACAGGTAACATCATGGAAGAAGGAGTCTATGTTAATGGCCTTAGAGATGGCGTCTCAAAATGGTATGATCAGGAAGGGAATGTTACTATCGAGTATGAATATTCTGCAGGTGAGTTAGTAAGTAAATAGTCCTTTTTAAGCCATTATGGCATATTTTAAACAAGAAGAGGGTCAAATCTAAGTCAATTTGACCCTCTTTTTTTGCGATGTTCTTCTGGCATTTAATTTGATTTTATATGGTAAAAATGTTGAATCAAAAAAAAGGAGGAATTATGACACTTATTAGAAGAACCAATGATTTGTTCCCTACATTTTTTGATGATTTCTTTGGTAGGGATTTGTTTGAAAGCAGCAGATCGGCAATGTTACAAACAACGCCAGCTGTAAACATCAGGGAAACTACAGATGATTATCATGTTGAGATGGTTTCCCCGGGCTTAAATAAAAAAGATTTCAAAGTTGAATTGGATAACCAAACTTTAACCATTTCATACGAGAAGGAGGCCTCTAAAGAAAACAAGGAAGATCAGTACACTAAAAAAGAATTTAGCTACAGCTCATTTCAAAGATCTTTCACACTGCCAAAATCAGTGGAAAGTGACAAAATAGAGGCTAATTACAAGGATGGGATATTGAATATTACCATTCCAAAAAAAGAAGAAGCTAAAAAACAAGCCTCAAGACTTATCGCCATTTCATAAGGCATTATTAGGGGATGAATTTTCCTTCATCCCCTATTTCTTAAAAAATGTTAAAAATCAAACATCGGCATTTTCCGATCGTTTTTATTAACAGAAGCAAGGGTCTCTAAAGAGAGACGTCATTGCGAACCCGATAGCTATCGGGTTCGCAATGACGATTGCTTTTTAAGGCATCCCTACATCTGACAAACACTGAGAAAAAATTAAGAATTAAAAGGAGAAAGAAAAATGAGAAAATTTGGATCATTGTTTGGTGCCGCTGTCATGGGTAGCGCACTAACTATCGGCTCGTTTCAGTTATTAACTGATAACAAGGAGCCATTGAAAATTGAACATGTGGATAGTACTCCGGCTGTACAAACAAGCTATAATGCTGACGACTCTGGCCGCGCAGTACCACTTGATTTTACTGCAGCTGCAGAAAAAGTGATGGATGCAGTAGTTCATATCAGATCTACACAAAATACCTCTGGATATACATCTCAACCAAATCAGCAGATACCTGAGCAATTCAGGGATTTCTTTGGGCCATTTTTAAGGCAAAACCCTCAAAACTATGGGCCAAGAGTGGGATCTGGTTCTGGCGTGATTATTAGCAATCAAGGGCATATTGTTACTAACAATCACGTAATCGACCAGGCAGATGATGTTGAAGTCACCTTGCACGATAACAGAAGCTTTAAGGCCAGAGTATTGGGTACTGACCCAACTACAGACCTGGCAGTATTACAAATTGAGCAAGAAGGCCTTCCATATCTCGGCCTTACCAATTCGGACAACGCTAAAGTTGGAGAATGGGTGCTGGCGGTGGGCAATCCGTTTAATCTTAACTCTACGGTTACTGCAGGCATCATTAGTGCCAAGGCCAGAAACATAGGTATTATTGGTGACAGCACTTCTATTGAATCTTTCATTCAGACAGACGCTGCTGTAAACCCTGGAAATAGTGGTGGTGCATTGGTTAACCTTAATGGCGATTTGGTAGGTATTAATACCGCCATTGCCAGTCCAACTGGTGCTTACTCTGGCTATTCTTTTGCGGTGCCTTCAAATATTGTAAATAAGGTGGTTGAAGATATTATCACTTATGGTGTAGTACAAAGAGGCTGGTTGGGTGTAACTATTCAGAGCGTAACGAGTGGCTTGGCGCGCGAAAATGACCTAACCGTAAATGCTGGTGCTTATGTTGCTGGTTTAGCAGATAACAGTGGTGCAAAAGATGTAGGCGTTGAAGTAGGTGATGTTATTGTAGAAATTGATGGCAGAACTGTGAGCAACACTGCTAACCTTATTGGTTATGTTGGTAGCAAGAGACCAGGCGATAAAGTATCTCTTAAAGTAAATAGAAGTGGTAAAGAGCTTGATTATGATGTAATGCTCAAAAACAGGGATGGCAATACAGAGTTTGTGAAAAAAGAGAAAACTGAACTGCTAACCTCACTTGGTGCCGACCTTGCGGAAGTGGACGGTAAAACCCTGAAAAGACTTGGTCTTGATGCTGGTGTTGAAGTAAAAGCACTGCGCCCTGGTAAGATCAGAAGATATACAGACATGCGTGAGGGCTTCATTATCACCAAGATAGATGGCAAAAAGGTGAAAACTGCCAAAGATGTGGTGGAGATACTTGAAAATAAAGAAGGTGGCGTGCTGATTGAGGGAGTCTATGCAAACGGTGGCGGAACCTATTACTATGGGTTAGGTGTTTAAATAGAACGAAAAAGATGTTTATCGGTAAAATATTTGTTTAAAAGTATGGCCGAGGATAAATAAAATTCGTAAACTTAAGGACATCAAGATCTTTGAATTTATTTAGTTATTAGCCTATGAAAAGACTCTTTAAAAAGGGGGAGCGGGTGAAAAACGTGAGAGACGGAAAAGTGATGGAAGTCTTACACTACATAAAAGACAAAAGCTCCTACCTAGTGGAATGTGCCTGGTTTGATATGGAGAAGAAAGAAATCAGGACCCTAACGTTAAAACAAGATAAACTATTAAAAGCGAGTTAAAAAAAGCCTCTCTTGGTAAATCCAGGAGGGGTTTTTTTAATTTCAATTTTTGAATGGCATTAGAAAGGCTACTGCTTCTTCCTTATCCACTGTCTGCCTTTCTTCAACAGAAAAAAGGATAATGCGGCTAATAAGATAAAGGGCCAAATTGCTGTGACACCCACAAGAAATGATAGGAAACCTTGCCAGCCCGTATCTAGGGCACTTAATATTCTTGCTCCAAATCCATTTCTAGAAGTTGAGTCATAAGTGTAAGGAAGGTTTTCATAAAACCTGATATCAATGGTGCTTAGGCTAACTCTTTGGCTTAAATATTTGAATTGTCCCTCAAGATTTTCAATTTCTGTTCTTATCTCATTCAGATTTCTTTCTATTTCCAAAATGTCCTTAATGGCTGAAGCCTTTTTCAAAAGCTCCAAATAACGCTCTTCTAATACCTTCTTGTTTTTAATACGTGATTTCAAATCATAGTATTGGCTGGTAACATCATCAATGTTTGAATATCGACTATCAAGTCTAAAGCCTATCCTCGATACATTTTCATAGAGACTATCATAACCATCTGCAGGAACTCTTACGGTGAGGTGGTAGGTAATTCGATGAGAAGTTTTGTTCTGACTTTCATTTTCAATATACCCTTTAAACCTTGGAAGCAGGGTTTTAATACTTTGATAGTCCTTATCGATATCCTTAGACTCAAATTCCACCCCTCCGGTCTTAACAACCTTTTTGGTAATCACGCCATCACTGACTTGATTTGGTGGTGGAGGTGGTGGAGCATTTTCAGTTAGTGGCACTTCCATCATCTCCTCAAAATCAGCATATGCGATATCCCCACTTTCGCTTTCTATATTGTAGTTGGATTTGTTATCACAGCTGAAGAATAAAGCGATTATTAAAAAATGATATGGTTTCATAGGCAGCACTTTAATAAATACTAAACGAAAATCAAATATTCCTTGGTATGATAATCCAACATCATTTTAAAGTCACATTTAATGTTTCGTGAGGACACGAAACAAGGCATCGATTCGTAGTTGAAGAGAAACTATCCTTCCACACTTTTAGTGTTCATAGCCCTGACCGCACGTTCTATTCCTGCTGGTGTTAAAGGGAACATGGGCACTAGTTCTTTCATCACCTGAATGGTGTAGGTGTGTGGCCAGTATCTTAACGGCTCGGGGTTTAGCCAGACGCTCTTTTTAAATTTTTGAGTAATGGATTTTATAGAATTAATGCTGTAGGAGTTGAGCTCATAAGGTGCCATGGCTGCATCTCCAATAAAGAAAACCCGATAGATTTTGCTGTGCATCAAAAGCTTATCAATGGTCACGGATTTGGTTCTTCGTTCATCTGAATAAACCCGATCATAAATGGTGTTGTGGAAATAATATACTTCAAGATCATGTGCAAAGCGGGTTCGCATTTTTCTGAAAAGGTTTTGGACACTGCGCACATAAGGCGCCATGGAATAGCCCCCGTTGTCAATAAGCACAATAACTTTTAACTCCTCATTTTTTTCATTGGTAAGCTCAGGTATAAACAACCCTCCTCTTTTAAGGCCGGATTTGATGGTCTGAGGCACATCTAACTTTTCAGTGGCACTTTCCTCAATTACGCCTTTAATAGAAGCCAATGCAGCATCAATGTTATTGTCATTTAACAAAGCATCACGGTCAATAGGGAAATAGTTTTTATCACCCATCACCTTTCTGGCCATTTTACCTCCGCCTTGTCCACCTACTCTGATACCGTTCTTAGCCGCACCGCCATGTCCGTAAGGAGAAATGCCTCCGGTACCGATCCAGTGACTGCCTCCTCCATGTTGTGTTCTCTGTTGCTCACGTACCTTCTCCATGCGCTCCAAAAGCTCTTCCAGCGTCAAATCGGAATAGTCGGCCATTTTATCCAACACTCGCTCCGTAGGCTCGTGGTTCGGATCAATTGGGTCTTTATCTTCCTGATCAGGATTATCCTTGTCCCAAATCTCTTTGCCGTTAATCACCTCTTTTATATCATAACTAGTCAGGTGCACCTGATCCAAAAAAGTAGTCACCAGCTGCTCATCAGTTAAATCACGATCTGCTTCATCAAAGAATTGTGTTTTCCATTTCTCAAAAGTCTCTGAACGTAGAATGGCATCTTCTAAAGTTTGTCCCGGTTTGATGGGCACGTATAAAAAGTACTCATAGTAGGCCTTGGTAAACGGACCAATATCTGCTGGTTCTTTTACAATTATGCCTTTCAATACATTATAAATATCCCCCAGCGTTTTAATCAACCCTTTCTGCATGGATTTGCGCAACAGCAGCAAGGTGCGCACATCGGCTTTTAAGCCATGCGCTCTGAATCGTTCTGGTAGGGAGCTAAACATATCAGTTTAATCGGGATCCGCCAAATGTGTCATCGGCACCTATCATTCTATTTACACGCTCCATATCGGTTTGTGTTTTTATCAGTGCGCCAATGCCTTCTAGTCCTTCAATTTTCTTTACTGCCTCTTTCGGGGCAATGTCACCCATGTATTTTAACCAATTCAGTATTTCACGGGTCGTTGGTGCTCTTTCTAATCCTAGTCTGCGTAAGTGGTAAAAAACATCCAGTGCTACACGCACAACAGCCTCATCTAATTTTGGATGATGCTTTTCAATAATCTGGCTCATCACCTCCTTATCAGGAAAGTCGATATAATGATAGATACATCGGCCTTTGAATGCTGTTGGGAGCTCTTGCTCACGGTTAGAAGTAATGACAATGGCCGGCATTTCTTCTTCAGATATTTCTATGACTTCGCCAGATTCCGGCATGATAAACTTTCGGTGACTTAAGGCATACAACAGGTCATTGGGGAACTCTCTCGGTGCCTTGTCAATCTCATCAATCAACAATACCGAATTAGGTTTACTAAACGCAATGGCTGCGGGACCTTTAACTACATAATCGCCCAAAGCTTCAGGGTTTCTGCCACCATTGGAAAGTTTGGTTTCCAATCCTTTTTCCTCCCGCTGAGCGTTTAGAATTTCAATCTGCGAATCGCGGAGGTATTTTACATGATCGAATCTCGCAACAAACTGCTCCACATTACTTTTAGAACCTACAGGATACACCTCCAAATCTAGGCCTCTATCTTTTGCATAATGAATAGGCAAGTCGGTTTTACCTGTTCCTGGCTCACCTTCAATCAAAAGCGGCATGCCAAGGGTTCGCGCCATGTGAAATGCCTGTGCCAATGCCGGATCACAAAGGTATTTTTCTGATCCTGTCCAATGAGTTGTTTCTGCCATAGTTTTATTAAAACTGTTTGATGCAATAATAGTTCAAAATGGTCAAGAAGGCGTGATCAAGTTGCGCTGCAATAATCAACTTGAAGTTCAGAAAATAAGATTGCTAGCTTTATCTACTTCTGGATGCTGGCTTTTCTCATTTTAAGCAGCGCTTTAATTCTAGATGGAATCTGATATAACGGCATAAATGAGCAGACTAAAATAGCCATTCCCTGACTTGATTGTAATCCGCCTTGTACTTCACCTATTAGGCTTATTATAAATATAGAAACACCTAAACCAAAAATAATAGCAATAATATGTCTTAGCATTGAGAAGTTGATTTAACTTGATTACTGAAAAGATAAAGGTTTTAATCAAAAATTACCACTTAATAGTGGAACGATCGAGAGTGCCCCTTCTGACCTTTAGGGGATTTATCCCTCGTGCCTCAGTCGAAATGACGAAAGATTAAAGATCATCTGACAATCCAAAACTTTCGACCTCCACAACCTCACCAGATTTCATGTCATTAAGATGAATATTGCCAATACGCACACGCACCAAACGTAAAGTGGGAAAGCCAACGGCCGCACTCATTTTTCGTACTTGCCTAAACTTACCTTCATTAACCGTAACTGACATCCAGCTTGTTGGGCCATGGCGTGCATCGCGTATTTTTTGTGTCCTTGGCGGAAAATCTGGTTCGGAATCTAAACGATGCGCTTTGCAAGGTAATGTCTCGTAGGCCTCTCCTTGCAAGGCTATATCTACTCCCTTTTTTAGCGCTTCAATAGCTTCATCAGTAATGATACCATCCACCTGAATATAATATTCCTTTTCTATCTTCTTGCTCAGCACCTGATGACTCACCTTACCATCTGTAGTCAATAGTAATAGGCCTTCTGAATCCTGATCCAGCCTGCCAATAGACATAGTACCTTCAGGAAAATCATGCAGCTCTCCCAATAATTTTCTATTCTTTCGCCTTTTTTCATTGTGCACAAATTGGGAGAGATAACCGTAAGGTTTATGGATAATAAAGTGGCGGTGTTTGGTCATGCACTCTTTGACAGTAATACTAATTCTTGATATAATTTCTCTAGTGTCTCAGCTGCATTAGACGTATAACCCGGGTGCACTTTCGACATTTGGATGATTGTACTTCTGGTAGATGTTATCCATCTGAAGCGGGAAGCAAGATCAAGTTCTGCGATGGCGCCACCCTCCTTTTTGCCCATACAAATTTGCGCTATGGCCTTAAGGTTTTCTTTTACACAATCAAGGTCCAACTCAGGTGAAAATGCCAGTAGCCGTTGAGTATCCAATTGATACTTAGCTTCCAAAAATCGCTCTGCCTTACAATAGAGTATCACACCTACATTAATAAATTCTTCGCGCTCTACCCTGGGCACAACACGAATGACAGCATAGTCAAATAAGCTTTTGTTGTGCATTTTGGGCTTCTTTTATGAATATATCTGAGTGCTTAATACGCTCCATCAAAAATGTAGCATAGGCATTTCGGTACTCATCTTTGGTCTCGAAAAGACTTTCATCATTTAAAAAATCATCGGGAATCAGAGACACAATCTCTTCTATCACCTCCTTAATCAGAATATTTTTAGCAAACTCATCAGCCTCCTCCAGCTTACTTGCCTGTTTCAACAATACATGATTTTGCACTAGTGCAAAAGGTGTTTTAATATGCTCACGCCAATTGCTCCAGTTATGATGAAAATAAAGTGAGGCTCCCGGGTCAATCATCCACAACTCCTTCTTCCACATTAGCATATTGGTATTGCGGTGGGTGCGGTCAATATTTATGAGTAAGCAATCCAGCCAAAGTATCTTTGAAGCCAATAATGGATCAAGTGTGGTAACAGTGGCATCATAAGTAATAGCTCCTGATAAATAATGAACGCCAAGGTTAAGCCCAACACTGAACTTTAGCAGATCCTGAATCTCCTCATCACCTTCGCTGCGACCAAAGCCTTCGGCTAAATTCATAAAAACCAATTCGGGCACTTGCAGTCCAAGGGCACGGGCTAGTTCACCACCTATAAGGTCAGCAATTAGTGCATTGGTACCCTGCCCAGCACCGCGAAACTTAATGACATACAAAAATCCGTCATCGGCTTCAACAATAGCCGGCATTGATCCACCTTCACGAAGAGGCGTAACATAGCGCGTAACATTGACAGTTCTAAGTTCCATTTTGGTTTGGTTCATTTGTGGGCTTAACTGTAAGTTGTAAATATAAGATTAGATATGGTTTTTCGAGTGGAACGTATACAAACAAAAGACCCTGATCCCGGCTAGGCCAGGATCAGGGTCTTCATTCAATTATCTCAATTATTTACTTTATTCTTCGCATCTGTGTTTCTCCAATCAGCCATTTTCTTTCAATTACAGGATTGCCCACGTAGTTGATTCTGCCTTCACCAAAATGAACTACTTCAAGAAAATCAGTGGCGTTGATATTAATAATGTTATCACCAAAGCTTTTGGATTTTACTGCGCTGCTTTCAAAGTTTTCTGCATTGATCTTATTCTCTCCATAAGTGTTATAAATCTGGTTGTAGGTGCTTCCCGAGTTAACGGCAAAGGTGTTTTCTCCATACAGCGCCACTTTGAAGTTGCCTGTGTTTACGCTATTCAACTTAATATCATTTTCTCCATAGGCAATGAACTTCAAATTTCTGGTCGATAATTCACCCTCACAGACCAAATTCTCCTCGCCACGTAAGTCAATTTTCTTAAGTGTCACGTAAGTAATCTTCGCTTTTACCCGAGCCCATTTATACCTTCTGGGCATGTCGAAGTCTCTTTTAAAGAGTCTAAGGTTTATCTCCGCATCTTCCAGGAAGACATGCAAAGTCCGGCCTCTTACTTCTGCTCCCAGCTTATCAGAAGAAATGCCATCGTAGGTAAATTCAATTGCTTCCTTATCTCCTTTTACAAGGGTTACATCTATATAAGGATTGATAATAACCTTTTCGAACCTGCTAAGAGGCAACTCCAGTGTTTGTGCCATTGACGCTGTTGAGAAGCAGATTATGGCAATTAATGTTGTGTAAAGTTTATTCATGATTTTGACCGTTTCCTTCTAAGATGGCATTTGTTATGAAAAGGTTGCATAAGGTAGTAAAAAAATTATCGCTAATTGCTGTATTGTTTCATGAGGACACGAAACAGGGCATTGGATGAGTTAGGGGAACTTTCTGTGAATCTAATTCATCCGAAGACTATCTTCATCATGTCTATAGTCATCGGATGAATGTTTTCTCTAAGGAAAGGTGATATGATTTTAGTGATTGCCATATCAATTACTTATTGCAGGTCATAACAATGAGCACCTTTAGAGATTCAGGCTCAAGGCTGGAAAGACAAAAGAAAAGGCCAGCCTAATAGACTGACCTCTTCACCAATAAGAAAATTTACTGCTCAGGGCTTTCTTATATAGATGTTTCCAAATTCTGATTTTAATTCCTGAAGGGCCCCTCCTCCATTAATGTCGCATGACACCCAGTCCCATTTTCCCGGATGGTCACCAAACTCAAGCGAAGCAAATTTTTGATCCAGATCAGTATATTTCCTTCCGAACTTTGTGCCGGCTTTAATAGTGTTCTTAGCCATTGGTACTTTTATATCCACTCCACCAAACTTGGAGTGCACCTGCAGTTTGCCAGAATATTTCATGATCTCAACCATGCCGTATTTGCTGTAGATATCGAGGTTGATGTTTGATGGCACATAGACCACCAGTTTTATATCCATGATCACCCCATGATTCATAAACTCATACCCATTCGATCCTTTCTCGTCCAAAAACTTGACTACCTCCGGGCTACTTCTGTCATCAGTGTTAAAAAAATACTCTTGTCCTCCTGCTCTTATCATTATCTTCTTTGGCAGGCCTTCAAAGTTTTCAATTTCTGATTTAATTCTAATAGACCCAGCCGCTTCATCAACTTCCAGTTTAAATGCATCATCATTCTGACCTCGATTAATAGTTACCTGAGCTTCAATTTTGATTTCATTTTTTTCCCAACTGCTTACCTGAATAAGCTCTGGCCAGGTAAAATCCAATGACACGTTCTGACCACTTTTGGTAGCTATTGTCTTGTCAACTTTTGTTTGGCATAGGGCAAAGTTTCCCACCCCAGCCAATATTATTAGGCTGATTATGTATTTCATAATTCAATAAGTTAGTGTTCAAATGGTCCCTTCAGACCTGAAGGGCCTTGACTTTATTTCTTTCTCAGGTAGATGCTACCGTGTGTAGAAGATATATTCATATTTACACCACCGCCATTCATCTTGCCATTGACCTTGTTTTGGTTATAGCGTTTCATACTATCAGCGGTCTTCTCAATTTCTATTTCAAGATCAGAATAAATCTCCCCCCAGTTTGTACTAATAGTGAAATTAGCCTTAGTTGCTATAGGAATGCTCAAATCAATATCTCCATGGGAGGAAATTATAGAAATGGGGTTTGACTGATTTATGGTTCCAAAAGCACCATCAATATCTCCATGTACCGTGCTTATTGTCATTGGTCCAGTTACATTTTCCAGTCGCACATCACAGTGTGTAGTTGTTGCTTCTATCTCACTATTTATGTTTTTGAATGAAACAGACTTGCTATAAACAGAACCATTTTCAAAAACTATGGTCACACCTTTAGGTACTTTAATCAGGTATTCTCCTGAACCTGTTCTGGAAATTTGATTAATAGTGGCACCACCAGAAGTTTTTTCAACATTTAATCCTATACCTGTATTATCCTCGAGCCCAAGGCCATTTATTAATCTTAGGCCTTTAGCCCGCTCAGATTTTTCCCGGTCGTTATCACGGTTTGTAATTGTTACAGAACCATTTGAGCTGGCTTCAAATTCAACTTCATCAAGTTCTTTTACTATCAGTTTGCCTGAGCTCATATCGAGCTTATACTCATTCGAATTCTGGGCATTTATCTGCCCAAGTCCTAATGCTATAACCAAACACGTCAGACCTATTAATTTTAACTTTTTCATTTTTTTACTTTTTAGTTGTTCCATTTGATTTTGAGATTGCCTTGGAAGGCTATTGTTATAAACCCGGGTTTCTATGATAATTTGAAGACTCCATAATTGGCCTCATCCCTGACCGCCTCTATATTATCCTCATCTTCAGTGAGCTTTTTAAGTGGCTCAATTGCTCTTTTTTCTTTTAGTTGCACTAACAAATTGATTAATACTATCTGTACTGCTGGCTTATCTTGCGTACTCAACGACTCGATTAATGCCTTGCGCACCTTCTCATCATCTGCATACTTGCTCAATGCCTCTAGCGCTGCCAGGCGCACATTAATATTCTCATCAGTATTCAATGTCTTTACAAAAGCTTGTATAATATCATCATCCATACTGGACATAGCATAACTGGCATTAACAGCACCCAACCTTGAGCTTGCTGACTGGTCATCTAGAGAATTTAAAACAAGTGCCTTAGTGGCAGCCATTTCATTTCTCAGCTTATCCATTTCATCTGTATTTCCTTTATTCATCGAGATGCCAAGAATATACCCTACAGCCAGTATGGCCACCGCAGCGGCTATCTGATACCGCCTTTTATTATTTGATCCGGCATTAATCGGTATCACCTTAGTCTGATTTTCAATTTCATGATCCAGAAACTGCTGAAAATCTTTGCTCAGTTGTGCGGCAGCTTCTAACTCTTTGTCATTATTCATCAGCTTATTCAGCTCCGAATACTTTTCATAAGTAGATTTCCATTCTTGGTCTTCACGTATGTGCTTTTCCACATAAACCTTTAATTCACCCGATAGGTAGCCATCTATATAATCGTTGATTAACTCGGTCATCCTATTTTCCTCCATGATTATATTTTTTCGAGTTCTAAATAATTTTCTTTCAATTGGCCTAAAGCACGGTGCACTTTGGTTTTTATTGCACCCACAGAGGTTTCATAAATGCTTGCTATTTCCTCGTATTTCAGCTTTTGAAATTTGCTCAATATTAATATCTCTTTCTGTTCTGGCTTTAGTTTATAAAGGGCGATGTACAATAATTTCTGCCGCTCATCTTCCACCATTTGATCATCGACTGCTGTCATTTTTTGATCCATTATTTCGAGATTATCATCGCTAAACATCACTTTGTTCTTTCTATAATGGTCGGCATATATATTTCGGGCTATCCTGAAAATCCAGGACTTAAATACCGCTCCGGTTTGATATGTATGCTTATAATGTATCATCCTCATAAAAACATTTTGCGTGAGGTCATGGCCAAGGTCTCTGTCCAAGGTTATCTTCACAAAAAAATTGTACAGGTGCTTATGGTAACGATCAAATAGTTGAGAAGCCTTATTTAGTTCTCCGCCTCTTACCGCTTCCATCAGCTGTTCATCAGTAAGTGTTTTTTCCACTAATTATAATTTTCAGTCTAGAATACCCAGGTCGATACAAATGGTTACAGAGTAATTTAAAAAATATTTTACCAGCCACTGCCCGATCAAATAATTCTTTCCAAATGAGGACTATATATTGCCTATATTGGAGCTATGATGAACCTTTTATAAAATCAAGAATATGATAAAGCACAAAATAATTTTTTCAATTCTTTTCTTCGTTGCTGTTAGCGCCAAGGCTCAAGAAAGGCAAAACCCTGTGGTTTCTCCTTTTGGTGGAATCTATGATATTCCTGAAGCAACTATAAAAGCCGACCCTGAGTTGGAATACAAAGTGGTAATAGATTTAGTAACTGGTAATGAAGATGCCAAAGAATTCAACTGGTCACTGAACAATGTAGCAAGAATGCTGAACCTTCATGCTGTAAGCGGTGCCGATATGAGTAGGATGAAGGTGGTAGTTGCCGTTCATGGCGAAGCAACCTATAGCATCGCCAATGACAAAAGATATAAAGCCAAGTATGGAGTGGAGAATCCCAATAAAGAGTTAATCAAAGCCTTGACCAATGCCGGAGTTACCATTGCGGTTTGTGGCCAGTCGCTTAAAGGTAGAGGAATAGCAACTGATGACGTGTTAGAAGAAGTACAAATTGCTACTTCCATGCTTACTACTGTCACCACCTATCAACTGAAAGGTTATGCTTTATTAAAATTCTAGCTGAATCCTTCCAGTACTTTATCGAGCTTAGGCAGTTGATTTTGTAAAGAGAATTTGTCGGCAAGTTCTCTTGCATTCATTTTACTCTGCTCAAGTTTACCATGGTCTTCTAAATAGGTCGTGAGCCGGTTTAAAAATTCTTTTGGGCTTTTGGGATCATAATAAAACCCACAACCGTGCTCTTCAATAGCCTTTTTTATCCACCCCTTGAAATTGATGACTATCAATTTGCCGCTAGCAAGGCCATCAAAAAACTTATTTGGACTGCCTGTAGCCAATACAGGCACATTTTTAAAAGAAACATAAATGGCATCAGTAATATTTAGAATTTGCCTGACTTCATATTTATCTACCTGATTGGCAAAAGTGATATTCTTCAAGCCCTTGGATTCTGCCAGTGTCCTAATTTTATTAAATCGCGCGCCTCCACCGACAATAAAATAATGAAGATTTTCTACGATCCTGGAAATTTCGGCCACCTCAATAAGATATTCCAGTTCATTGGCCATTCCTACGGTGCCCAAGTATGAAATCACAAACTTATCCTGAACCTGATATTTATTAAGGTAATCACGCTTCTTTTCCTCAGGTTTAAAAAAATCCATATCGGCAAAATTGGTAATGACCTCTACCTCCTTTTCCGGCACCTTTTGTTGGATTGCAGTTTTAATATCTTTGGATAACGCCACAATCTTGGCCGCTTTTCTATAAGCATTGCGCTCTAGCTTTAATGCGATGCTTTTAAGAATTGGATTTTTTATCACCTTAAGCTGAATGGGCGCCTCAGGCCAAAGATCCCCAACCTCAAATACGTAAGGCGTGCCATATCTCTTTTTTGACTTTAAAGCTATTAAGGCGGTACTCAGAGGAGTGGAAATAACATAATTAAGATCAAATTTTGGAAGTTTTCTTATTAACCTGTTGGCTGCCCAGACAAATAAAATGAAGGCGTGAATTCTACTTAAAAAGCTTAAGTGATTTTCATAATAAATAGGCAGGCTATGAACTTCAAAGCCCAAATCGTTTTCAATAGTATATGCCTTATTATTTCTAGCGGTTATAACTGTTACATCATGTCCTTGCTCATGCAGGTGCTTCGCTATGTAGTAGGAACGAATGGCTCCACCAGATTCTGGCGTTTTATAATATTGATGAATAAGACAAACCCTCATTTTTTAGAGACCTTCGCTAGGTTCTTTTCAAAATATCTACAGAAATGAGTGATGTTGCATTCTTCGCACTTGGGAGTTCGGGCCAGACAAACATACCTGCCATGCAATATGAGCCAGTGGTGTGCTCTGGCAATATAATCTTCAGGAATATATTTCACTAACTGCTTTTCTACCTCTAATGGTGTTTTTGCATTTTGTGCGACCAAGCCAAGCCTTTTTGACACTCTAAAAACATGAGTATCAACCGCCATGGCTGGCTGATGGTAAATTACAGAAGCAATAACATTGGCCGTTTTCCTTCCTACACCAGGAAGTTTTTGAAGTTCCTTAATGTCAGCTGGTATTTCAGAGTTGAAATCTTCAACCAGCATTTTGGCCATTCCAATAAGGTGCTTTGATTTATTATTAGGATAGGAAACTGATCTGATGAGTGGAAATACCTCATCAAAATGACTCACTGCCAATAGTTCAGCAGTGGGAAATTTTTCAAACAGAGCCGGTGTAACGGCATTTATTCTCTTATCAGTGCATTGAGCACTCAGAATAACTGCCACAAGCAACTCGAACGGATTACTATAATTTAGTTCCGTTTCTGCCTCAGGCTGGTTTTCAGTAAAATACGCTACAAAATTCTCAAATCTCTCTTTCTTCTGCATTCCTTATTTCTTGGAAAGCAAATTTAGGGATTTTGAGAAATTGAGTATATTATTAATTACCATATCTGATGGAGCCTTTTGGGCTTCATCAAGTCGGTTTTTAACGCCACTGATTTCCTTGTACATAATCTGTAGCTCTGCATCGCAAAGCATTGCTTTTTCTATTTCCTGGCTTTCTTCTTCAGAAGTTTCGTGGTAAACGTACCTGATTACGTCATCTTGGGTAAATGTTCTGATCATAGGCAATATTGTATTGTTTCATTTTCTTCCTAAGATTAATTAAAGCATACCTCATCCTTCCCAATGCCGTGTTGATACTCACACCCGTATTCTCACTAATCTCCTGAAAGCTCATATCCATGTAATGCCTCATAACAAGCACCTCTCGCTGTGCATCGGGCAATTCGTCTATCAACTGCCTAAGCTTTACATGGGTATCCTGCTTTATCTGTGCAGACTCTATGGAGTCTTCAGCAAACTGCAGAGTATTAAATACTGAGCTACCATCTTCGAGTACCACTGTAGGGTAACGCTTTTCTTTTCTAAAATTATCTATCGCCAGATTATGAGCAATTCTCAGAATCCAGGGCAAAAACTTACCTTCCTCGTTATACCGCCCCTCTTTAATCGTGCGTATAGCTTTGATAAAAGTCTCCTGTAGCAAATCTTCGGCTACATAGTTATCCTTTACAATTAAATAAATGGTTGTGAAAACTCTGGACTTGTGCCTGTTAAGCAACTGTTCGAAAGCCTCTTCGCTACCAAGTTTGTAAAGTGACACCAACTTACTATCACTGATCTTATACTTCTCCATTAAGGTTTACAATTTAGTTAACGTAGAGGTCTATATCATATTGTTGCTCCCTGGGGTTTTGGTTAAAATATTTTGGCACTAAGAAGTCAAATCTAAAAAAATATAACTCGAACTTGCAAAACTTTTTAAAAATATTTTCTAATTCGAAGAATATTCACTTGTTTAAAACTTATTAATTGCAAGCTATTTTTTTATCCAAATATTTAATTAGTCTTGCACGTTTTTTTAAATCAAATAAAATTAATTTTTAAATACTCTAATTGGTAATTACTATCTCAATGACATGGAAAAAAAACGAGTCATAAAAAGCCTTGATAATCTCGATCCCGAGCTAAAGACTTTAGTCAAAAAGACTTATCCCGATGGATTTGAAGGTCATCTTATCAGGTTGCAAAATGCAAAAAACGAGCCGTTTTTTTGTGTGCCCCTGGAAACCAGTGATACTATGTATCTGGTTAAAATAGCTGTCACTAAAAATACCGATGGCGGATATGATATTGATGACGAAGAAGACAACGAAAGGGATGAAGACTCAAATGTAGATGAAGCTTCATTCGATGAAGACTTTGAAGACGATTAAGATAACGTTTAGCTGATTTATCTCTCCATTGTATTGTATCTTTGCAGCCGTTTATGCTAGATACACAAGAGAATAGTACCCTTGAATCCCTTGACCCCAAGCAATATATTATTGTAAAAAAGGCAAGGGTTAATAATCTTAAAAACCTTAGTGTAGCCATTCCAAGGAACAAACTAGTGGTTATCACTGGCTTATCAGGCTCTGGAAAATCCTCACTTGCTTTTGATACATTATTTGCTGAAGGGCAGAGAATGTATGTTGAAAGCCTAAGCTCCTATGCCCGACAATTTTTAGGTAGAATGGAGAAGCCGGAGGTAGATTATATCAAAGGGGTTTCTCCTGCCATAGCTATTGAACAAAAAGTAAACACCAGAAATCCCCGGTCTACTGTAGGTACAACAACTGAGATTTTTGATTATTTAAAATTGCTTTTCGCCAGGGTTGGCATAACCTATTCACCAATAAGTGGAAAAAAGGTAACGAAAGACACCGTCACGGATGTGGTCAACTATGTAAATAGCTTTGACAAAGGCACTAAAGTTATGGTGACCTGTCCATTGAAGTTAACCAAGAACAGAACCCTCGATAAAGAGTTTGGAATATTGCTAAGCAAGGGCTACACCCGTGTGCTGATTGATACTGAGACCAGGTTCATTGAAGACCTGATTGAAGAAAAAGTCAAATTGAAAAAGGATGCACAAGTTGAGATTTTAATTGACCGGGCTGTTATTGATGCTGATGATGAAGACACAGTTTACAGAATCTCAGATTCTGTACAAACAGCCTATTTTGAAGGATTAGGTGACTGTTACATTCATGTAGATGGTCATAAAAGGAAAAATTTCTCTGATCGGTTTGAAGCTGATGACATAAAATTTGAAGAGCCCTCGGTTAACTTATTTAGCTTCAACAATCCCTATGGGGCCTGTAGAACATGCGAGGGTTTTGGCAAAGTACTTGGCATAGACAGGGATTTGGTCATTCCTGACAAAAGTCTGTCTGTTTACGAAGGGGCCATCGCTCCCTGGCGAAGCGAAACCATGAAAAAATGGTTAGATCCTTTATTAAAGGATGGTATTCGTTTTGATTTTCCAATCCATCGTCCTTACAACGAGTTAACCGAAGCCCAAAAAGAGCTGTTGTGGGCTGGCAATGAATATTTTAAAGGACTTAATCACTTCTTTCAATTTCTTGAAAGTAAGACCCATAAAATTCAATATAGAGTACTTTTATCAAGATATCGTGGGCGTACGGTCTGCCCTGACTGCCGTGGCACCAGACTCCGTAAGGACGCGAGTTATGTAAAAATAGGAGGTAAGTCAATAACTGATATTGTGCTTATGCCCATTGATAAAGTAGCCATCTTTTTCAATGGGCTGCAACTGGATGAATATGACTTGAAGTTAAGTAACAGGCTGCTTAAAGAAATTAACAACCGACTAGATTATATTCAACAGGTTGGCCTTGGCTACCTTACCCTTAATAGAATGACTTCAACCCTGTCTGGAGGAGAATTTCAGCGTATTAAACTAGCTACTTCTTTGGGAAGCGCATTGGTGGGCTCCATGTACATTTTGGATGAACCGAGTATTGGACTTCACCCCAGGGATACCAGAAGGCTTGTTGAAGTGCTAAAAACACTCAGGGATTTGGGCAACACTGTGATAGTTGTGGAGCACGAAGAGGAAGTGATGAAAGCAGCTGATCAAATCATTGATATTGGTCCTAATGCCGGCATTCATGGTGGCGAATTGATATTTCAAGGAAGAATTGACGAGCTAAACGGTGCCACTGGCCATACTGCTGATTTTCTTCTGGGTAAAGAAGAAATCAATACCCCAGCACAAAGACGGAAATGGAAAGACTCCATTGACATCTATGGCGGTGTTGAAAACAACCTTAAAAATGTAAATGTCAAATTTCCGTTAGGCATATTGACGGCAATAACAGGGGTGAGCGGATCAGGCAAATCAACACTAATCAAAAAATTGCTTTATCCAGCCGTTGGAAAGATTTTAGGCACGGTATCAGAATCAACCGGTAAGTTTGATAAAATGGAAGGTGACTATAGCAAAGTCACACAGATTGAATTCGTTGACCAAAACCCGATTGGCAAATCATCAAGGTCAAACCCAGTCACTTATGTAAAGGCATATGATGCCATCAGGCAACTCTATGCAGACCAGCCTTTATCCAAACAAAGAGGATACAAACCATCTCATTTTTCATTTAATGTGGAAGGCGGTAGATGCGAAACCTGCCAGGGAGAAGGATCCGTTAAAATTGAAATGCAGTTTATGGCTGACATCTATCTTACTTGCGAAAGTTGCCATGGTAAGCGCTTCAAGCAAGAGGTTTTAGACGTGGAATATCACGGTAAGAGCATTGCTGACGTACTTGACTTAACTGTTGAAGAAAGTTTACTTTTCTTCGATGGGAAAACCTCTATAATCAATAAAATCCAGCCATTATATGATGTTGGGTTAGGTTATATCGGGCTTGGCCAGTCATCCAACAGCTTAAGTGGTGGCGAGGCGCAAAGGGTAAAATTGGCCTTTTTCTTAGGCAAGCACAGCAGGGATAGCAAGGAACATATCTTGTTCATTTTCGATGAACCAACTACAGGCCTGCATTTTCATGACATCTCAAAACTAATGGATTCTGTAAATGCCTTAGTAGACCAAGGAAACAGTGTTATTATTATTGAGCACAACATGGAGGTAATAAAATCAGCCGACTGGATTATTGATTTGGGGCCTGAAGGTGGTGAAGCCGGTGGTAACATATCGTTTGCAGGTTTACCGGAAGATTTGGCCAAAGTTCCTAATAATCATACGGCCGAATATTTAGCCCAAAAGCTTTAATTATTAGGATTTAAAACGTTTGCATAACTATCAGAAATAGTATATTTACCGCAAAATTTAACCTATGTCAAGTTTACTAAAATCTATATTTGATAGAAACCCTGGTGAGTCAGAGTTTCATCAGGCCGTTGAAGAAGTTTATGAAACGGTTGAAAAGGTAATTAAGAAAAACCCTAAGTACCAAAAAGCCAAAATCTTTGAAAGAATGACCGAGCCTGAAAGGCTCATCAGTTTCAGGGTGACTTGGATTGATGATAAAGGAGAAGTTCAAGTCAACAAGGGCTATAGAGTTCAAATGAACAGCGCCATTGGGCCATATAAAGGTGGGTTAAGATTCCATCCATCAGTGACTCCTAGCATTTTAAAGTTTCTTGCTTTCGAACAAATCTTCAAAAATGCGTTAACCGGCCTCCCTATGGGTGGTGGTAAAGGTGGTTCTGATTTTGACCCTAAGGGAAAATCTGATGGAGAAGTGATGCGTTTCTGCCAGGCCTTCATGTCTGAACTTTCAAAGCATATCGGCCATAGGTTAGATGTGCCTGCTGGTGACATTGGCGTAGGCGGTCGTGAGATTGGCTACATGTTCGGTGCTTACAAAAAAATGCAGAATGAGTTTACTGGAGTTTTAACTGGTAAAGGCCAGGGTTGGGGTGGAAGCTTAATTCGCCCTGAAGCCACAGGTTATGGCCTGGTGTACTTTGCCCAAAACATGCTTGCCGAACAAAATGACAGCCTCAATGGCAAGACTTGTTTGGTCTCTGGCTCAGGTAATGTTGCTCAGTTTGCAATGAAGAAATTGCTTATTTTGGGTGCTAAACCTGTTACAGCTTCTGATTCTTCAGGCTACATATATGACAAAGATGGTATTTCTTCTGAGAAACTGGATTTCATCATGGAGCTCAAAAATGAGAAAAGAGGCAGGATTTCAGAGTATGCTGATAAGTTTAAGTCTGCCAAATTCATTGCTAATGATGCAAAAGCAGATCACAATTCTCTTTGGGCCATTAAGGCTGATTGTGCTTTCCCTTGTGCTACACAGAATGAGATCAATATCAAAGATGCCAAAAATTTAATAGCTGGTGGTGTTAAACTTCTTGCCGAAGGTGCAAATATGCCAACCATGTCAGATGCCATTGTAGAGTTATTAAAGGCTGGTGTCAACTATGCTCCTGGCAAAGCTTCAAATGCTGGGGGTGTGGCAACTTCAGGCCTTGAAATGGTGCAAAACTATAGCGGAATCTACTGGACAAGAGAAGAAGTAGATACACGTCTCAGAGAGATCATGAAGAGCATCCATGACTCATGTCTACAAGCTTCTAAAGAGTATGGAATGGATGGTAACTATCAGGCTGGCGCCAATATTGCCGGGTTTGTCAAGGTTGCCAATGCTATGGTTGCACAAGGTATTATTTAACGGTAGAACTTACATACTAACAAAAACCTCACATTAACGTGTGGGGTTTTTCTATATTGTAGCTACCTTAAAGACAAAACTACAATAATGCATCCCTCAGGTTGGCTTAGATCGGTTGTTTTTATATTTATTTTAACCTTTTCAGGATCGTTAGTATTTGGTCAAAAAGGTGATTTTTTCCTCACTCACTATTCCCATCAGAGCGAGGCGCTTGATAATATCAACTTTGATATAGCGCAAGATGAAAAAGGAGTGATTTGCATTGCAAACCGCGCTGGAATATTACGTTTTGACGGCAGAAATTGGGAACATATTAATACTCCTTCCGCTGCATTTTCGCTAACCTACAATGCTACAGATAAAACCATATACATTGGCGGCTATGATGGACTGGGCAAATTGGTTCGTAATAAAGAAAATAGCTTTGTTTATGAATCATTAATTGACAGCACCCAGCATATTGGAGAAATTTTCTCAGTAGTAATCAGAGGGGATTTACTTTACGGACTGAGCAACTCAGCCATTGTAAAGTATAACCTCAAGACCAAGAAAACAAGCTCCATAATTTCTAAGTATAGTGGTGAATTATACAAACTTTTTGAGCTTGAAAAAGACGTTTATGTTTCTACGGAGAAAAGTGGTTTACAGAAAGTTGGCGAATCCTCCCTTGAGGAAACAATGTCAAAAAAATTCGACAGAATAAATGTTGAATTTATAGCCAAGCACCCTGAAAAGGAACAATACCTCTTTGGCCTTTTGGATAACACACTTAAACTGTATAATGGAAGCAATGTAGTCAATCTGGATATCAAAGATGATGATGCCTACCTCCAAAATAGCGAGATCACCGATGGGATTTGGATCAATGATTCACTGTCAGCTGTTACTACACTAAAAGGCGGGGTTATCTTTATTAACCACAGAAGAAAAACAATTGAACAGATTGTCAACTATCAATCAGGGCTCCCTGATAACGAGATTTTTGCATTTGCAGAAGATAGCAATGGTGGTATTTGGGTAGCTCATAGTGCAGGTTTTACGAGAATCTCCCCTGGCCTTCCTTTCAGGAATTTTAACAAATTTGAAGGGCTGGAAGGAAATATTTTATCCGTTATAAATCATAATGACAGCTTATATGTTGGCACCAGCATGGGGCTGTATTTTCTTGAAAAGGTTCAGGATTATGAAGACATAGTTTATAAAGAACAACAGGTAATAACTACTACAAAATCAGTGCCCGAGGCTGAAAAACCGAAAAGGAAAAAGGGACTATTTGGTTTTTTGAAAAGTAATAAGGAAGAGGAACCAACCACCAATACTGTCACAACTTCAAGAACAGTTACCCGAAATAAGGTAAGGCAGGAGTTGAAATCCATAAGCTATCGATATAAAAAAGTAGAAGGCCTTAATTCCAAAGTATTCCATTTTATGGCTACAGAAGACAAGTTGTTTTGTGCTGGGCTAGATGGCCTTTATCAAATAAAAAATACTGAAGCCATTGTTATAACCAGAGACCCAATACATACTTTTAGTATCGCCAAAAAAAACCAGAAGGTTTTTGCTGCCACTTATGCTGACGAGCTCAAAGTTTTTGATATAAATACCAATGAACGAGTAATGGCTGATGTGCTCTCTGACTTTAGAGATCATATCCAGCATATATTTGAAGATGACAACGGGCTTATCTGGATTTCTTCAACGGATGAAATTTACTTTCTTGAACTTGATGGCGAAGACATTATTGGCTCTGAACATTACCCTATCACCAACCCTTTCTATTTCAATACATTCGGTGGGGTAAAAGATGAAATGGTTTATTTTATCAACGAGTCAGGCACTTTTTCCATTGACCCTGAAAAAAACACTGTCAACAAAATAGATGACATATCTGCTAAAAAATACTTGACAGGATCTAATGGTGAAGTATGGATATATGACGGTGAGAATTGGACAAAGATTGCGGAAAGTAATTCATCAAAAAAATTAAACCTCTTAAGTGTATTTAAGAATATCAATTACATCTCATCTGACGACAAGGATGACTATTGGGTGGTTACAGAAAATGATGAACTCTACAAGCTCACAGATTCGAACGACAAAATAATCAGCCCTTATGAGCTGTACTTAAAGAGAATAAAAACGCCCTTAGAAAGTCTGCTGCCATATGATAAAATGAAATTTGATCAGGAGAATAGCTCATTGCTTTTTGAGTTTGCTCAGCCAGAGTTTTCTGGAATCTTAGATATAAAATATCAGTATAAACTAGAGGGGCTGAATAAGGACTGGTCCGATTGGTCTGGCAACTATAATATTGTAAACTTCTCATACCTGCCAGAAGGTAACTACACCTTAAAGATGAGGTCTAAAGACATATTAGGGAAGGTGAGCGAAATAGAACCCATTTCATTTGAGATAGTTCCGCCATATTGGAAAAGGCCTTGGTTCTATGCTCTGGAGTTCACCGTGCTAGCCTTATTGCTTTTCATTACAGTAAGGCTAAAGAAGTTAGGTTTCAAATATCGCCTTGTAAGCCGATTGTTAGCTTTGATTACATTAATTATCATTATTGAGTTTATTCAAACAATAGCCGAAAATGAATTTGCTAGTCAAAGCACACCAGTTATCGATTTTTTAATCCAAATTACGATAGCTATTATTGTATTGCCTATCGAAAGTGTTATCCGTAAATTCATATTCAAAGAAAAAAATGTTCAGATTCTCGATTTCATCCAAATTAAAAACAAGAAAGATAAATAGTATCCTTCTGGTAGGTTTAGGTCTTTTTGCTGGTTGTTCTGGTCAGCAAGAAAATAGTGATACAATTAATGAAGAGCCTGACCCCAATCCCGCAGCTGAAGGGTTTAATGAAAAAGAGTCAGATGTAAAAGCCATAGCATGGGCGGATGCTGTAATGACAGCTCAGGGAGGAAGGCAGCAATGGGATAATACTCGTTTTATTCAATGGAATTTTTTCGGAAGAAGAGATTTAATTTGGGATAAACAGACAGGTCGGGTTCGAATTGATGCTCCTAATGACAGCACTACTTTTTTAGTAAATGTTTTGGACGAAACTGGAAAGGTTTTGCTAAGAGGTAAAGAAATAAAAGACCCAGATTCACTGAAAAATCTGGTAAGCACGGCTAAAAGTATCTGGATTAATGACTCTTACTGGCTGGTAATGCCTTTCAAGTTAAAAGATAGTGGAGTAACACTTAAGTACCTTCGCGAAGACACTACCGCTATAGGCGAAATGGCTCATGTGCTGCAGCTTTCATTTCAGGAAGTTGGCGATACCCCTGAAAACAAATATGAAGTATTCATTACCGAAAAAGATTCGCTGGTTAAGCAGTGGGCATACTTTGCCCAGGCAACCCAGGACAGCGCTTCTGCTATCTGGCCATGGGACAATTACAAAGAGTATAATGGTTTGATGCTATCTGCCGATCGTTCTGACAACAAAGGCCCCCATGATGTAAAGATTTTTGATCAGGTGCCGGATGCCGCTTTTGAAGATTTTGAATGGAAAAGCGAATAATTAAAAATCAAAAACTACTTCTAAATTGGACATAAAAGCCTTAAGAAATGAAACTCCCGGAGTAAACGAAGTTATTCATTTTAATAATGCTGGAGCCTCTTTGATTACTCAAAAAACCCTTGATGCACAATTAGGCTATTTAAAAGAAGAAGCGCTTTTCGGAGGTTATGAAACTGCCGCAAAGTATGAAAAACGCATCAATGCCTTTTATACTGAAATAGCTAAACTATTAAATGCCGAACCAGAAGAAATAGCTTATACAGAAAGTGCAACAGTAGCCTGGGAGCGGGCCTTTTTCTCCATTGACTTTAAACCGGGTGATGAGATAGTTTGTGACCATACCTCTTACGCCAGCAACTATATTGCCCACCTTCAGGCTGAACAACGCTATGGAACAAAAACAGTAGTTATTCCAGCCAATCATTTCGGTGAAGTAGATGTTGAAGCACTTAAAACGCTGATCTCTGCCAAAACCAAACTCATTTCTATCACCCATATGCCAACTAATGGCGGACTGGTAAATCCCGCTGAAGCCATAGGCAGGGTTGCTAATGAGCATCACATTTTATATCTATTAGATGCCTGTCAATCTGCTGGTCAATATCCATTGGATGTAAGAAAGATTGGCTGTGATTTCCTGTCCTCCACCGGCAGAAAATACCTTAGGGGCCCCAGGGGCACTGGCTTCCTTTATGCCAGTAAAAAAATACTTAAAAGTATCACACCAATAAATTTAGATTTACACTCTGCGGAATGGAATTCGATAAATAGTTTTAAACAGCTTGACAATGCAAAAAAATTTGAAACCTGGGAGTCAAATATTGCAGCAAAAATCGGGTTAATAACAGCCGTACAGCAAATTAATGAAATCGGTATTGATAAAATTTGTAATAGAGTAACTGAGGTGGCTGACTACCTTAGAGACGAACTATCCAAGATTAAGGAAATAACTGTACAGGATATCGGAAGAGTAAAGAGCGGAATTGTGACTTTCACCTCTTCAAAGTTTACTCCATTAGAGATGAAAAAGTTCTTCTCAGAAAATAAAATCAACACAGTTACCCCTACACTTAGCGGAACTCGTATTGATATGGAGGCTAGAAAACTAGATGCCGTGCTTCGTTCATCAGTTCATTATTACAATACAAAGGAAGAAATTGATACTTTTGCTAGCTTAATCAAGCAGATGCACAGGTAATAATGAGGTTTTCAGTTCCTTTTCTTCTACTACTTATTTCCAATCTTAGTTTGGCTCAGGACGCTGGCCATTCATGGTCCTTTGGCGCTAATCCGTACTATGGTGGGGTGCTGAAATACAAGAAGAACATGAAGCAGCTAGAATATACTAACCTTCATGGTATTGAACTGTATGCCAATAAAATTGCTGATGGAAGTAAAACCTGGCACCATTTATATGGCTACCCACAATGGGGAATTGCGGCTTCATATGTAAACTATGGAGTGCCTGATGAACTTGGGTGGGTAACTTCTCTAACCACCTATCTGGACATGACATCGTCCAAGAAAAAACATAAATGGAGGTTGAACATTGGAACTGGCATAGTCTACAGTTCTGAGAGATTTGATGCTGTCGAAAACAAAGAAAACAAGGCCATTAGCAGTACGATCAGTTATGTGATGCGGGGTACAGTTCATAAAGAGTTTCAGCTAAATGAAAAATGGTTTTTTAATGCTAACCTGGCCTTCAGGCATTATTCAAATGGTAAGCTAAATATGCCAAACAATGGCATGAATTATCCTATGGTTGGTTTTGGCATTAGATACGTCCCACACCCTAAACCGATGCCTGAAAAACAAGATATTCAAATTGACTACAGTCGAAAAATAAGAATTGCTGCTCGAGGGGTTATCTCCTGGCGCGAGGTTTGGCAGGAAGATGTAAAGCACAAAGCCTACAGTTTTGCAGTTTATGCTGGCAAGCAAGTCTCAAAATATAATAGAATCTTAGTTGGTCTTGATGCCACCAAATACGACCAAAAATCTATTGACAATGCCAATAATGTTTATGGACTAAAAAGCAATTTGGGTGAAGATAAAGTGCTGGATAACGGAAATACTCAGGCAGCCGTAACTATTGGCACTGAATTATTAATCAGCAAAGTCTCTGTTATAGTTCAGGGAGCCATATATGTTTATAAACCTCAGGCTTTTTATTCAGGATGGTACCAACGCTATGGGCTCCTATATAATTTCAACGAGCATTTGTTTTCACAAATGACCTTAAAGGCTCATGGCCGAACCGCAGATATGATCGAGTTTGGACTAGGTGTTGCCTTCTGAAAAGCACATTAAACTCGCTGATAACCAAATAATTCGTTATTTTGTACTTTAATGGATTCTCTTGACCTCAGTGCTGCCGATCGAAGATACCGAGCCCTTATGGCAAAGGCTCATGAGGGGATTGTATTATATGACAATCTCGGTGTTATAATTTATGCCTCGGCTTCTGTAAGGAATGTAGGTGGTTTTGAAGACTCCGAGGTTATTGGCATGTCAGGGACAGATTTTGTCCATCCTGACGAAATTGAAGAAACCAGAACAATCTTTGTTAAGGTGCTTCAAACACCTGGCAAAAGCATCACCTTCAAGCAACGGCTCAAACACAAAAAGGGACATTACATTTGGACTGAGACTACACTTTCCAATTTTCTTCATGAACCTGAAGTTGGTGGTATAATATCCAATTTCAGGGATATCACTGATGAAAAAAATGCGGAAGAAAAACTACTTGAAAGCAAAACACTGCTGGAAAGTATTAACCAAAATATTAAGGAGGCTATTTACAGAAGCATTCCAGACCAGTCATTTGAATATGTAAATCAGGCCTTTTTAGATTTATTTGGGTTTAAATCAACGGACGATCTAAATGCCGTTCCAGTTAGCTCCCTTTATGTTGACTCAGTAATAAGAAATCAGATCAAAAATGAGTTGCTCTCAAAAGGGTCAGTAACCAATATGGAAGTAGAGTTTCGCAAAAATGATGGCACAACATTTTGGGGGCTAATTACCAGCACGAGTATGGAAGCTGCTGACGGACACCGGTTTTTTGATGGTGCCATACGGGATATCACCCAGCAGAAAATAGCGGAGGAAAAGCTCCGCCATAGTGAAGAATTTCTTAGCTCTATCAATAGGAATATAAAAGAGGGGCTATATCGTAGCTCAATAGACAAGGGAATGATATTTGTAAACTCTGCCTTTGCAGAAATTTTTGGCTACTCATCTGCTAAAGAGGTACTAGAAACCGATATTAAAGAGTTGTACCTCCACCTTAAAACCAGAAAAGACATTATATCAGAGCTAGTTGAAAAGAAATCTATAAGAAATAAAGAAGTAGAGTTTAAAAGAAAGAATGGCGAAGCATTCTGGGGATTAATGAGTAGCTATTTGATTGTAGATAGTCAGGGAAATGAATACTTTGATGGAGCAGTACGTGACATAACTGAACTAAAAATAGCTGAGCAGAAACTTGTTGAGCTGAACGAAACACTCACCCAACAGAACAAGGCCTTGGCTGAAAGGGAAGATGAGCTCAACAAGGCAATGAAGGAGCTTTCTGATAGAAATTTTGAGCTTGACCAGTTAGTTTATAAAACCTCTCATGACCTAAGATCCCCATTAAGTTCAATTCTTGGCCTGGTCAATGTGGCAAAGATGGATACAGCAACAACCGATAAGTCAGAATATATAGAGCAAATTGGCTTTAGTATCCACCGGCTTGATGAATTTGTAAAATCAATGCTTAATTATGCTAAAGCAAGTCGAATTGATGTACATCTCGAAGCGGTAGATGTTAAGGAAATTATAGAGTCCTGTTTGAAGGATTTAGCATTTTTAGAGACCTACAATAAGGTTAAAACCAAATTTAATATCCAAGGTAAAAGCACTATAAAAACAGACAAACTAAAGCTAAAGATTATCCTTAGCAATATTATTTCCAATGCCTTCAAATACATGGACGATACAAAGCCTGAACCTTACTTAAACATCGACATCAATGCAACAGAAAAGGAAATATTTATCAATATTTCAGACAATGGCATAGGTATAGAGGAAGAGCATCTGCCTAAAATCTTCGATATGTTCTACAGGGCTACGGAGCTATCCCAGGGCTCTGGGTTAGGAATGTATATCGTTAAACAATCAATTGAGAAACTTGAAGGTTCAATTACTATTTCAAGTAAGTTTAAAGAAGGTACAACATTTAATATTTCGTTGCCAAATGGGGATTAATCACTAAGTTGTCGTTTTAAGGTAATCGCACTACCTTTGCCCACTTTCAAAAACACATCAAAATCATGAGCTCAATCGATTACATAAAAGACAATAAGCAAAAATTCTTAGATGAATTATTCGACCTGCTAAGGTTACCATCGGTAAGTGCAGATCCTGCATACAAAAATGATGTTTTAAAAACGGCAGAATTTGTTAAAAACAGCCTTATTTCAGCTGGGGCTGACAATGTTGAGGTTTGTGAGACTGCTGGTTATCCTATTGTTTATGGTGAGAAGATAATTGATCCTAAACTGCCTACTGTTTTAGTTTACGGCCATTATGATGTGCAACCTGCCGACCCGTTGGAGCTTTGGGATTCGCCTGCCTTTGAACCGGTGATAAAAAATGAAAAGATCTATGCGAGGGGTGCATGTGATGACAAAGGCCAAATGTATATGCATGTAAAGGCCTTTGAAACCATGATGAAGACCAATACCCTAACTACCAATGTCAAATTTATGATAGAAGGTGAGGAAGAAGTTGGCTCTGACAATCTGGGAGTATTCGTTAAAAACAATAAAGAAAAACTAGCCGCTGATATCATCCTTATCTCCGACACATCAATGATCTCGTTGGATACACCGTCTATTACCGTAGGACTAAGGGGTCTGAGTTATCTGCAGGTTGAGGTTACTGGCCCTAACAGGGATTTACATTCTGGAGTCTATGGTGGGGCAGTAGCAAATCCTATCAATGAGCTATGCAAAATGATAGCTTCTCTTAAAGATGAAAACAATAAAATCACCATTCCGGGATTTTATGATAAAGTAGTTGAGCTTACAGCCGATGAAAGAAAAGCCTTAAATAGTGCTCCTTTCGACCTTGACGAATACAAAAAGGATCTTAACATTGATGCGATTGAAGGGGAAGATGGGTACACAACATTAGAAAGAGCTGGCATCAGACCAACATTGGATGTTAATGGAATTTGGGGCGGATATATTGGACAGGGTGCGAAAACGGTATTGCCTTCTAAAGCTTTTGCTAAAATTTCTATGCGCTTGGTTCCGAATCAGGTCAGTGGTGAAATAACCGAACTGTTTACCAATCATTTTAAATCAATTGCACCAGATTCTGTTAAAGTAAAAGTAACCCCACACCATGGTGGCGAACCAGCGGTTACCCCTACTGACTCTGTGGCTTATGCAGCAGCAAGTGATGCTTTTGTAGAAGCGTGGGGCAAAGCACCAATACCAACAAGAGATGGTGGTAGTATTCCAATTGTATCATTATTTAAGAAAGAGTTGGGCTTAGACACCGTGTTGATGGGCTTTGGCCTGGATTCAGATGCCATACACTCACCAAACGAGCATTATGGTATAGCGAACTTCATGAAGGGTATAGAAACCATCACGCTGTTTTATAAACACTTCGCTAAAAAGTTTAACTAAAGATAAACCTAAACCCTTTTCAATGTTGAAAAGGGTTTTTTATTTACTGACTATAATCATAAAAATAGCAGCCTTTTTAGTGAATATTTAGAAGTCCAATTGCGTTTACTTAGCATTAAACTATTTGAGATATTAAAATTTTCTCCAATTGATATTGACGTTTTAACCTTTTACTACGTCTATACTTCAAAAGCCCATGGGCTATGTAAACATTCTTAATTACTATGAAATTTTTGTTGACATCAATATTTGTACTCTCACTGCTATTCCCTTCTATGGAAGAGGAAAGTGATATTTGGCTGACCGACTATGAAACTGCCATTGCAAAAGCCAAGGAAGAAAATAAACCAATGCTTTTAAGTTTTGCCGGATCAGATTGGTGCAAGCCTTGCATTATGCTAACCAGGGAAGTTTTTGAAACCCCTGAATTTGAAAAATATGCCAGTGATAATCTAGTGCTTCTGCTGTTGGATTTTCCAAGGCTGAAAAAGAATAAGTTGAGCGATGATCAAACAAAGCATAATGAAAGTCTGGCTGCCAAATACAACAAGACCGGTGAATTTCCATTAGTAGTGTTAGTTGATGCAAATGGTGAAGTAATTGCAAAAACCGGATATCAGAAGGGTGGTGCAGAACATTTCATCGAGTACTTGAACTCTGTATTATAATCAATAAATGCTTAAGTTCTCCACCCTCTTATTAGCCACTATAATTACTTATCTAGCCTCAGCTCAACCCCAGAGTCAGAAGAAAGTATTGCTTTTAATGGGCTCCCGATTTGAACTTACTGCCATTCATGAAAACGCCAATTTGGCCAACGCAGGCATTGAAGCTGCTATTAAAGAAATAACAAGAATTGAGAAATTAATCAGCTCGTGGGATCCTAATTCCCAAACGAGTATGGTGAACCGTATGGCTGGTGTAGAAGCAGTTAAAGTCGATAAGGAACTCTTTGACCTCATTAAACGAGCAAAGAAAATATCGGGACTGACCAATGGTGCATTTGATATCTCCTATGCCTCTATGGACAAAATATGGAAGTTTGATGGCACTATAACTAAACTGCCTAATGAAGAGGAAGTAAAGGCTTCGGTATCCAAGATCAATTATCAGGATATTATACTTAATGAAGAAAAGCTAACCGTTTTTCTTAAAAATGAAGGTATGAAGATTGGTTTTGGAGCCATTGGCAAAGGGTATGCTGCTAACAGAGGACGGAAGATAATGCTTGATTTAGGTATTAAAAGCGGGATAGTAAATGCGGGAGGAGATTTGATTACCTGGGGTAAAGAAACTAATGGAAATGACTGGAGTATTGCCATTGCAGATCCAAAAAACAAAACGCATGTTTTGGCCTGGCTCACTGTTGGCGAAATGGCCGTGGTGACCTCTGGGAATTATGAGAAGTTCATTGACATCAATGGCCAGCGCTACTCGCATATTATAGACCCGGTCTCTGGCTACCCTGTGAAAGGGTTAAAAAGTGTTACCATTATTTGTCCTGATGCAGAGCTCGCTGATGCACTGGCGACCAGCACATTCATATTAGGAAAAGAAAAAGGCCTTGGCCTTATTAATCAGCTCAAAGGAGTTGAGGCATTGCTTGTAGATGACAATGATAACATCTCCACGAGCAGCAATCTGAAGTTGAACTATTATGAAAATAATATATTGCAAGAAACTATAAATCCTACTTTAACAATTGGTAATGAAAAGAATTAGTTGGTTTATGCTCCTGATTTTAGGAGTGGCTGTAACAAGTCAAAGCTGTGTTTCGGTAGCGGCTTATCAAAAAGTGTATCTTAATGACGAAAACATGGAGCTTAACGCAAGGAAAATAGCTGTTTTCGAAACCAATTTTGAAGCATATAGAGAAGGGGCTTCCGGAGCCAATGGGGGTAAAACTGGAGGAGGATGCGGATGCAATTAAGAGTATTAAGTCTCATTTTTTTAATGGGCACCGTGTCGCTTCTTAAAGCTCAAGATGGCGAAACCTTCAAAAAACTTGATGAATCGGAGATCAACTTCCTGTTTAACTATTATGAACAGGACGGTAACAATGCGGCTGTAACTGGCGGCCTGGGCACGGAAGAGTTAAGTAACATTGCCCCCTCATTGATAGTAAACATACCACTGGATACCACCAAAACCTTTATTGGCTATTTTGGCTTTGATAAATATTCATCGGCAAGCACAGATAGAATAGATGATCCAAATTTTCAAGACATCAACCTTTCATCAGCCTCAAGTTCAGACACCAGAAGCTATGCAAACCTCACCTATCAGAAGAAAAATAACTTTAAAAAGGAAACCTATAGCTATAAAGCGGGCATCTCGGTAGAATATGATTACACATCATTTTCTTTGGGTTATGGCTGGGCAAAGTCTTCAAAAGATGAAAACAGGGAGCTTGGCCTAAGCGGAACAGCCTATATTGATACCTGGCAACTGATATTTCCTATCGAGTTAAGGGGAACTCAAGGATTGGACGACAATAAGAAACGACAGTCCTTTAATTTTACAGCCACACTTTCACAAGTCATCAACAAAAAGCTGCAGACTTCCATTTCATCTGAATTGGTCTACCAAACCGGAAGATTGGCAACACCGTTTCATCGGGTATATTTTAATGATGGTTTAACCTTTAATGATCCATCAAAAACCAGAAGAACTGAAAAACTTCCTGATTCAAGATTCAAAATACCGCTTGGAGTACGCCTCAACTATTACCTCAATGACCTGATAGTGTTAAGAGGATATTACCGATACTATTATGATGACTTTGGAATTACCGCAAATACGTTTGAGCTGGAAACGCCCATTAAAATCGTGAGTAGCTTAACGGTTTATCCATTCTATAGATATCATACACAAACAGCTTCAGACTATTTTAAGCCCTTCGGTGAGCATGAGTTAACTGATGAATATTACTCCTCCGACTATGACCTGTCTGCCATCAATTCGTCTGCGTTGGGGTTTGGCTTTAAATTCTCACCTCTTTATGGGCTAGCCAGATTCAAGGGGCCATTTAGTGGCAAAACATCAAGAATTACTAAATTTAAAAGTCTGGAAATTAGATATGCTAACTACGTGAGAGAAGGCAACAATAATAATGATCCCGGAGGTGGAGATTTAGATGCCTATTCCCTTACTTTTAATATGACCTTTACATTCTAATGAAAAAATATTTTCAATCAGTTTTATGTGCTCTTTTAGCACTTGTATTTGTTCAAAACTCATATGCGCAGGTACTTGAACCTTCCAAATGGGAGCATACAACCAGCAAAAAGGAAGTGAACATTGGTGATCAGCTGGACCTGATTTTCACAGCCACCATCGACCCGGATTGGTATTTATATTCTTCAGACTTTGACCCCGACTGTGGGCCTATGGTTACTACTTTTAACTTTGAAGAAGACGCATCCTACGAGCTGGTAGGAGGATTAAAAGCAATTAACCCTATTGAAAAGTTTGATGACATTTTTGAATGCAATGTCAAAATCTTTAAAAAGACAGGCGTTTTCAAACAGACAGTTAAAGTACTTTCAGAGAAAATAAATATTGCCGGAAACTATGAGTTTCAGGTATGCTCAGACATTGATGGTAAGTGCATTCCCTTTGATTATGATTTCGAATTTGATGGCATTAAAGTCTTAGCTAAATCTACTGCGGTTGAACAACCAGCGGCTGAAAAGAAAGAAGAAGTAATAAAGCAGGCATCTGAGCCTGTGATTATACCCGATGCAACGGTAGATGTAGATACAGCTAAAACTATCGAGAAAACCAGTATTGATTACTCAAAAGCAGAAAATCAGGGTCCCATTCTTGATCCAGACCTCGTAATAGAATCGGAGCGTGACAAATCCCTTATCTGGTTTATGATTTTTGCCTTTGTAGCAGGATTGGCGGCATTATTAACACCTTGTGTTTTTCCATTGATACCAATGACCGTAAGCTTCTTTACAGGGCAGGGTAAAAACAAAGGTCAGGCTATTATTTATGGATTATCAATCATTGCTATTTATACCATAATAGGTTCTGCCATTGCGCCTATTATGGGGCCGGAAACAGCCAACCACCTATCAACAGAATGGTTGCCCAACCTTATCTTCTTTCTTGTCTTTGTGGTCTTTGCCATTTCTTTCTTTGGATTGTTCGATATAACATTACCCAGCTCTGTGGTCAACAGCATTGACAGAAAAGCCGACAAAGGGGGGTTAATAGGCATTTTCTTTATGGCTTTCACCTTGGTTTTAGTTTCGTTTTCTTGCACAGGGCCTATTGTGGGTAGCATCCTAGTAAGTTCGGCCGGAGGTGAATTTCTAAAACCAATATTAGGCATGTTTGCCTTCTCCTTGGCCTTTGCCATTCCATTCACATTGTTTGCCATTTTCCCCGGTTGGTTGAGCAACCTTCCTAAATCAGGGGGTTGGCTAAACTCTGTAAAAGTGGTACTTGGATTTGTTGAACTGGCTCTGGCGTTTAAATTCTTAAGCATCGCAGACCAGGCATTCCATTGGGGCATATTGGACAGGGATATCAATATCGCCATCTGGGTGGTAATATTTACGCTGATGGGTTTTTACCTTTTAGGTAAAATCAGGTTGCCGCATGACAGTCCATTGGAAGTAATTTCAGTACCTAGGCTGTTAATGGCTGTTGGCACGTTCACATTTGTTATCTATCTGATTCCTGGTTTATGGGGTGCTCCACTCAAGGCGTTAGCTGGTTATTTGCCTCCAATGTATACTCATGATTTTAACATCTTCGCAAATAAATATAGTGATGACAAATATGAGCTGTGCGAAGAACCAATGTATGGCGACTTCTTGCATCTGCCACATGGCATACAGGGATATTTCGATTATGACCAGGCATTGGCTTGCGCCAGAGCGCAGAAGAAGCCATTGTTTATTGATTTTACTGGTCACGGCTGTACCAACTGCCGTGAAATGGAGGCTGTGGTATGGTCTAATCCTGAGGTACTAAAAAGACTTAAAGAAGACTATGTAGTGGTTGCGCTTTATGTAGATGACAAAACTGAACTACCCGAGGAGCAATGGTACACTTCTACTTACGATAATAAAGTAAAGAAGACCATTGGAAAGCAAAATGCTGATCTTCAAATAAGACGACTAAATAATAATGCCCAGCCATTCTACATTCTTCTCGGTGCTGATGAAAAAGTGATGGTTAGTCCTGTGGCTTATGACAAGGATGTCAACAATTTCATCCAATTTTTAGATGAGGGTGTCAAACAATATAAGGCATTATATTAAGTCCAAGGCAGTCTGTGGGTTAGGATATTTAAATGCATAATTCAGTTTTTTTATAAGTTTACTCGAGTCAACTTTTTTAAAATCCACCTTTTTGTTATTGAATGAGGGTTTTTCCAAGCCTAACTTACTGGCAGCTAGTGTATAATATTCTTCTCTTGACGGATGAATTGGTGCGCATGCGTTAAACACTTCTTCTTTAATCTGCAGAGATAGTATTCTTTTTATAATGCCAATACAATCATCACGGTGAATAAGATTTACAGGGTTTGTAGCACCAGCCAAACCTTGCTTTCCCGCCAAAAATCTCCCTGGATGTCTATCTTTTGAGTACAGTCCACCAAATCTTAAAACAGTTGTTCCAAATTCTGAAACATCAAATACTTGCTCTGCTTCAAGTAGTGCAATCCCTGAATGTGACGACTTAATAATTTCTGCATCTTGTTCTGTGACTACATCATTGTTGTCAAGATAAACTGACGTAGAACTTACAAATATCAGCCAAGGTCGGCTTTTGCTTAATTGCCGTTTTATCTCACTTAATTCAAAAACATATTCTTTTATTCTCGGAGGTATTGTGAAAATTATCAGATCCATTTTCAAAAACTCCGCAGGCAATTGCTCACCTAACTTAAAGAGAAAGGGCTTGATTCCAGCCTTTTCAAGATCTTCAAATTTCTGTGGTTGTGTAGTCGTTCCTATAAGATCGTGGCCATCTTTGGCTAGCTCATTTCCTAAGGGCAAACCGAGCCAGCCGCAGCCTACTATTCCAATTTTCATCAATATTTAAGTGCTATATTATCAGGAAGTTAGCAGCTTGTAGTTATATCTAACTATTAATTTAAATGCTAATCTTAGCATTTTTCTTACTTAATCACTATAATTATCTAATTATTATACTTCTTTGCCCCCGAAATGGGGTAAAGCCATTTTTTAAACTAACCAACATCATGTCAAAAAAGAATATCCCTTTTATTCTTTTGATAGCTTTTTCTGCTATCATTTATTTTACACTCCCATATTTCAACCATAATGTTGAAGTAGCTGAAGCACCAAAAACAACAACCATTGATTCAGCATCGTTAATCAAGCCTGAGCCAAAGATGCTTTATGGAATGGTGGTTGATTCTATGTTTGTTATCGAGGACAAAATCAAGAGAAATCAAAACATTGCAGAAATACTCTTGCCTCACAACGTTACCAATGAAGCCATTTATCAACTGGCTAAAATTTCTAAGGACGTTTTTGACGTGCGCAAACTTGTTGCCAACAAAAAATACACACTTATTTGCGAACGCGACTCTCTTAAAACAGCCAAGGCTTTTGTGTACGAACACAATTCAACAGAATATGTAGTTTTCAATTTAAGAGATTCCATTACTGTAGAAAAGAAGCAAAAGGAAATTCAGATTGTTGAGAAAGGCATAGCCGGAATTATTAGCAGTAATTTATCGATGACCATGGAAGAGCTTGGTTTGTCGCATCAACTGACCAATGACTTTGTAGATGTTTTTGCATGGCAGATAGACTTTTTCAGACTCCAGAAAGGGGATAAATTCAAGTTGATCTATGAAGATCATTTGGTAGAAGGTCAATCTATTGGTAGTGGAAAAATTAAATCAATCTATTTTGAACACTTTGGCAATGGCTTTTATGCCTTTCATTACGATCAGGGTGACGGCATAGATTACTTTGACGAGAAAGGGAATAGTTTAAGAAAAGCATTATTAAAATACCCTTTAGATTTTACGAGGATTAGCTCCAGATATTCTGGCAATAGATATCATCCAGTGCAAAAGCGATACAAAGCACATAGGGGGACAGACTTTGCAGCACCAAAGGGGACACCAATCAGGTCTGTTGGTGATGGTATTGTTGTAGAAGCAAGGTATCAAAAATATAATGGCAATTATGTTAAGGTAAAGCATAACGCCACATACACCACTCAGTATCTTCATATGTCTGCAATCAAATCGGGCATTAAACCCGGCATGAGAATTAGACAAGGTGAAATCATTGGTTTTGTAGGAAGCACTGGTTTAGCAACAGGAAATCACTTATGCTACCGTTTTTGGAAGAATGGCGTTCAGATTGATGCTTTAAAAGTTGACTTGCCCCCTTCTGCACCAATAGAGAAGGAAAATGCTTTAGCATTTAACCTTAAAAAGAACCAAATGCTTAACCAGTTGGAAATGATAAATTTTCCTGAAGAGAACGCAACCGTTTTCGCAAGTGTTAAGTAAATAAAGCTGTCAAAATAGCAAAGGCGAGGCAATTTTGTCTTGCCTTTTTTGTTTAGCTTTAAACTAGTTATTGGTTCTCAATATGCGCCTGCAAAAAATAGTTATCACATTAATTTTTGGACTTAGTGTTAGCCTTGGCTTTAGTCAAAAGGTGGCACTTGTAATGAGTGGTGGCGGAGCCAAGGGCCTTGCTCATGTTGGGGTAATTAAAGCGCTTGAAGAAAATAATATTCCCATTGATTATTTGGTAGGCACATCAATGGGTGGAGTGGTGGCAGGATGCTATGCAGCCGGTTATTCTGCCCAGCAAATAGAAGGAATCATGCTTTCACCACAATTTCAAGATTGGGTAAACGGAGTGTTCGAGAAGGGTTACAATTACTACCTATACAAAGACAAGTCCAATTCTTCCTTTCTAACCATACAGCTGTCTCTCGATTCTATTTTTAATGCAAGTTTGAACAGCAGTTTGGCCAGTGACGTTACACTAAATTTTGCGCTGCCTGAGTTTCTTGCAAAGGCATCAGCAATAGCCAATAACAATTTTGACAGTCTATATGTGCCCACACGAATTATTGCTGCAGATATTTTTACCCAAAACGAAGTTGTTTTAAAAAATGCCAGCCTTGCTTTGGCTTTGAGAACCACATTATCAGTGCCTTTTTTTTACAAACCAATAAAAATTGACAACAAGTATCTTTTTGATGGTGGCATCTACAATAATTTTCCCGTTGACGTTGCCATAAAAGATTTTGACCCTGATGTAATTATTGGATCCAATGTTTCGTCAAAGGTATTCAATGAATATCCGTATGAGAATGATGACAAGTTAATAAACAGCTCACTTTTGTTCATGCTTATTGATAAATCAAACCCAGACGCCATTCCTGATAATGGTGTATACATAGAGCCCAATTTGTCTGAGTATACTGCTTTTGATTTTGCAAAGGCCAAAGATTTGATTGACAGTGGATACAATGCTACCATGAAAAATATGGATAGCATAAAGGCCAAAATTGGGTCAAGACAGACGGCAGCAGAGCTAAAGGTAAAAAGAGAAAATTTTCTGGGCAAAGGTGAGGCGCTCAATTTTTCGCAGATAAATTTTCATGGATATAACTCCAAGCAGAGACAGTATATCAATAAACTATTTAAGTATAAACCTGGTGAGTTACTTAATCTTGAAGAAATAAAAAGAGGCTATTTTAAGCTTGTTTCAGAGGACTACTTCAACACTGTCTATCCTGATATCAGCTTTAATCCTCAATTAAAAAACTACTCGTTAGAATTATTTGGGAGACCAAGAAGTAATTTAAATGTAGAAGTTGGTGGAGCCATTGCTTCCCGAAATATCAGCCAAATCTTTTTAGGAGCTGAATTCTACTACTTCAACAACTATCTACTCAAAACCAGCATGAACTTTTACTCGGGAAGTTTTTATAAATCTGCACAAATGAGGTCCAGGCTATATATGGCTTGGCCTTTTCAATATTATATTGAACCTGAGCTAACTTACAATAATTTTGATTTCCTTAATTCTGATGACATCTTCATTGATGAAGATGCCCCTGCCATACTTGATAGAACAGATAGGAAATACGGTGTAAATGTTGGTATTCCACTTGGCAACAAATTAAAAACTGTATTATCCGGAGCTTTTATCAATAATTCTGATCAGTATGGAAATAATTTAGGCATAACATCTAGTGACACCTTAGATTTATTAAAACTCAGAGGATTCAGAGCAGGAATTTCTTTAGGCAGAAATAACTTTAACCGAAAGCAGTATGCCAATGAAGGTAAAGGCCTCAAAATCTCATTAGATTATTTTGCTATTGAAGAAGATTACAAGCCTGGCACAACATCGTCAGATTATGCTTATACAGATCAAAATGAATGGTTTAAATTCTCAATAAAGTGGGAACAGTTTTTTAAGAAAAACAGATGGAGCACAGGTTACTCTTTTGATGGAGTTTATTCAGGTCAGGGCTATTTTGCCAATTATAATGGCACCCTCATTAACTTACCATCATTTAACCCGCTTCAGGACAGCAAGTCACAATTCTTACCAAATTTTAGGGCCTACAGTTTTGCTGCCCTGGGTATTAAAAATATTCTGTCACTAAAATCAAATCTCGACTTTAGGCTTGAAGGCTATGCATTTAAACCGTTTCAGACACTCGCTCAGGAGAATGACCTGTTGGTCAAAAAAGAAAACACCGAAGATGTTTTTTTTGTAGGATCTTCATCGCTCGTATTACACAGCCCGGTTGGCCCTATTTGTTTAGCACTCAATTATTATGACCAGGAAAACATCAAGTTTGGGGTGTTACTACATGTAGGATTTTTACTATATAATGATTCCTCAATGGGGAGATAAACCCCTTTTACAAACTATTGTGCCATATGCTTTCAAATTAGGTGCCAAATAGGAGGTAAGAAATTGGAATGAAAGTGGTTTTTTTCTATGTTTACCTTCGTAAAATCGACACATTATCATCTCTTATAAAATGAGAAAATTTATACTGTTTTTAAGTCTGGTGTTTTTTGTCCAATTATCTAATGCTCAGGTGGTTCAGTGGGCATCAGAAGTACTGGAATTTTCCTCTGAATTAACACCGGTACAATACTCTGCCCAGCAACTTTTAGGCAAGCCTAATGTATTACCAGCTGGTGGTGAAAACCCCAACGCCTGGACTCCTGAAAGAGCCAACAGGAAGGAGTTTGTAAAAGTTGGATATGCCAATCCTATCCAAATACAGCAAATTGCCATTGCAGAATCATATAATGCAAGCGCCATTTATAAAGTGTTTGCTTATGATGAAGATGGAACGGAGTATTTGATAAATACCTTTAGCCCGAGATCTATTCCTCTTAAGGGGCGTATGCTCAATGTTTTTGTTGAAATGACACCATATAAAGTTACTGCCGTAAAAATAGAATTTGACGGGGCAGCCGTGCCAGAATATTATAGTATAGATGCCATTGCCATTTCTGATTCAAATATTCCAATTATTGCTTCTATTGACATTCCTGAGTTCATCAATCCTGATATTTCAAAAGAACGTCTGGATGAAAATGTAAATAGTAAATACAAAGAATATAAGCCTCTTCTATCTCCTGATGGGCAGACATTGTACTTTTCAAGAAGAAACCATCCGGAAAATGTTGGTGGCACTGAAGATAACGAAGATATCTGGTATTCTGAAAAAGACGCTGATGGCAACTGGCAGCTAGCTAAGAATATGGGTTCTGAACTTAACAATGCAGGCCCTAACTATGTCAGTTCGGTAACACCAGATGGCAAGTCAGTATTGTTGGTTTTAGGCAATCAATATCTTGAAAATGGAAAGATGGCCGCAGGAGTAAGCATAAGTTCAAACGCAAGCGGTAACTGGTCCAAGCCAACGGCCATTCAAATTGAAAATGACTATAACTATTCTGAAAAAGCGAATTTTTATCTTGCCAATAGTCGCAAGGCATTATTAATGTCTGTTATGCGCGAAGATTCAAATGGAGGCAGAGACTTATATGTTAGCTTTCTAAATGCAGATAGCACCTGGACTGAGCCATTAAACCTTTCGAATAAAGTTAATACTGCTGGAGAAGAGTCATCGCCATTCTTGGCATCAGATGATAAAACTTTGTACTTCTCCTCAGATGGCTATAGCGGTTTCGGGTCAAGCGACATTTACATGACCAAAAGACTGGATGATACCTGGACGAACTGGTCTGAACCAGAAAATTTAGGGCCGACCATTAACTCACAATACGAAGACCTCTTTTTCAACATTCCCGGTAATAGTGACTTTGCCTATTACTCACAAGGGGTAAGTGATGATGATTTAGATATTTTCCGAGTTGCCCTGCCGGTATTAAAAAGACCTGAACCTGTTATTTTAGTTAAAGGGAAGCTGATAGATTCCAAGACAGGACTGCCTATTGAAGCCAAAATTATTTATGAAAGATTATCAGATGGCAAGGAAATTGGTATAACAAGCTCAAATGCCACTACGGGAGAGTATGAATTGTTGCTCCCTGCAGGCGAAGTTTATGGTATTAGAGCTGAAGCAGATGGCTTTATAGCAGAAAATATCAAAGTTGACCTGAGGAATTACACTGCTGATGGAGACCACACTTTAGATCATAAAGATCTGAAATTGGTGCCTATAGAGGAGAAAGCCGTGGTAACACTAAATAATGTATTCTTTGACTTTGACAAAGCAGTATTAAAACCAGAGTCGTTTGCCGAGTTAAATAGAGTGGTAGAGTTAATGAAAAAAGAAACTAAGTTGAAAATAGAGGTTGCCGGTCATACTGATAACATAGGTACAAAAGAATATAACCAACAACTATCACTTAGAAGAGCTAATGCCGTTAAAAATTATTTAGTTGAAAAGGATATTGACTCTAGCAGAGTGCCAACTGTAGGTTATGGAGAGGAAAGGCCAATTTCAAGTAATGATGATGAGGAAGAAGGTCGTGCACTGAATAGAAGAGTAGAGTTTAAAATAATTAAGAATGACTAACCATTAATGTTATGAATATGAGGGTTGTAGTATTTTTAATGTTTACAGTACTTAGTTCAGGTGTTTTTGCACAAGGAGATGTAGGTACTGTAGTTGTAAAAGCTACAATAGTAGATGCCAATACTAAGGAGCCTGTTTCTGCTAAAATTAAATACGAGAGCCTTCCATATGGTGGCAACATAGGCGTATTTAGGAGTGATAAGTTTACTTTCAATATGGAAGAAGGAAAGGACTATTTAATAGTTTTAGAAAGCGATGGTTACAGCCCTTATACTGAAACTGTGAAAATTGCTGAAGCTGAAGATGGTGTTATCAACAAAGTAATTGAGCTTCAGCCAAATAGCTTAAACAGACTTATTAGATTGGAGAAACTCATTTTTGCCCTTGGCAAAGCAGCAATTTCACCCGAATCCCATGAAGAGTTAGATGAAATATCTACAATGATGGAAGTAAACCCTACAATGACAATTCAGTTGGAAGGACATACTGATTTTAGAGGGAACGCCAAGCAGAATTTAAAGCTTTCCGAACGAAGAGTAGAGTCGGTTAAGGAATATCTTGTGAGCAAGGGAATTGATAAGAAAAGAATAAAGACCAAAGCTTTTGGGGGAACCCAACCGCTTTCAAGGGCTAACGATGAAGAGTCAAGAACAAATAACAGAAGAGTTGAAGTAAGAATTCTTACAAATTAACGGGAAGCGACAATATCTTTTGCCTTTATAAAGCTACCAACACGGTTAATAGAAACTGATTTTATTTCATCGTCAAGAGATTTATCGTCCATTATTGCCTGAGCCAGGACTATACCAAATTCAACTATTCTTTCCGAATGATAAAAGACCGTTGACTTCTCTAACAAGTCTAAAGTAGGAAGGATATTTCCATTATTAAAGGTGTAAACAGCACGATTATAGTACTGTAAGCCTATAAGTTTATTTAAATCTACGGCATCGTGAATTTTAGCATTAAATGCATATTCTGATGTACTTGCTGAATTGTTCTTAGCATTATATTCCACCAGGCGTTTATCAATCTCTAATTGATTATAAACAAATCCATTGAGTGCATCAGTAGACTCTATTAAGTACTTTGCATCAGCTGTTAATACTTCAAGATAAATATGATAATTGGTTTCAACCACTTTGGTTTTGAAGCCCAACTCATTTAATAACAGCGCATATAACGTAGTTGCAGAAAGGCAGTCATAATCACCTGTCTCAAAAACTTGTGCTAATGGACTGTATTGTACATAATTCTTAAGCACTTTTCTGTGTACTCTGTAAAACAACCAGGAAAGGTATCTTTGATCTGAATTGATCTTATCCAACTTCTCCTTTGCCTCAACCACAAGCGCTTCAAATTTGTTGTGATAATCCTTAGCGGCAGTAGAAGAAACATTCTCGTCTACCATCAATTGTAAATCCAATAGTTGAGCATGCTCACCCTTAACAAATTGATAAAAATTTGTTTTTTCATAATCAGAATGAAAGACGATATTATCAACATTCTGCCCATTTAGCAGAATGCTAAAGGCGAAAATAAATACCGATATGAAAGTAATTCTTCTCATTGTGCTTCCACACTATATACTATTGTTAACATTAAGGTAACATTAAATTAACATTAAAAAAGCTTTAATGTAAGTATTAGTTACAAAATCTTAATTTTTCGAGTAATAATTGGCCTAATATTCATTTTTTGCCAAAATTCAAGAATCCCAAAATCTTTCATCTTACCAGATTGTTAACATTAAATTAACATTGGATGTTCTCACTAAAAAAGTCAAATCAAAAGAGCAATGTTTGACACGGCCTGCCGTTATCTTCCAACATAAATGAAAAAGCTACTCATCTTATCATTGTTAGTTGTTGGTTGTGCAGAGGTTGATATTGATTCAGGCTTAGCTGGCGAATGGCAAATTACCTGGGTAATGGAAGGCGAGTCGAGAACTGGCCTTTTAAGCCTAAAAAACGATCAGACCGGGCTAATAAGTTTGGAGGAAGATATCAATTCAGCCATCCTGCCTGATGCAGAAAATATAAAGGTGAAATGGTCTCACACAAGTAATGCCCTGATTCTTACAAGATTGGACAACGGCTTTGTGCTTAATTATCAGATCAACAATAAAACACCAAATAGTATTGATCTAAGCTTTACAGGTGATATTAACATATTGCTTATCAGGCAATAACACTTAGTTTATCTGCACTTTTAAATATCCAATAATAGTTTATTAAATTTGATTAGGAATTAAACGTTAATCCACACTGTAACCATTATCAAATGAAAAAGCTACTTATCACCTTTGGCGTTATTATAGTTATCATTCTGGCGGCCGCATTTATCATCCCCATTGCATTTAAAGATGATATAAAAGCAGCCATTGACGAGGCCCTTGCAGAATCAGTAAATGCGGATATCGTGTGGGACACCGATGATTTCTCAATTTCACTGTTCACCAATTTTCCTAACGCCACTGCAGGACTAAACAATTTTGGCGTAATTAACAGGGCTCCTTTTGCCGGTGAGATTCTTTTTGCAGTGGAAAAATTTGAGGTAGAGATTGATATCATGAGCCTTTTTGGCGATCAGATTAAGATCAACGGGATAGAGCTCGACAGACCGGAGATTAATGTTATTGTATTAGAAGACGGTTCTGCCAACTATGACATAGCTGTGGCTTCAGAAGAGGTAGAGGTGCCAGAGGAACCTGCCTCCGAGGAGCCCACCAAGTTTAATGTAGGGATTGACCATTGGGCTATAACTAATGGTCATCTGGTTTATGACGATGCCACCCTGCCTTTTAAAATGGAACTGAAAGGATTGAATCATAGTGGTAGTGGGGATTTTAATCAAGATGTTTTTGACCTTTCAACATTAACAGCCATTGACAGTGTTTCTGTAAATTTCGATGGTGTAGAATACCTATCTGACAAAACCTTTAATGCAGATATTGTAATGTCTATAAGCGATAACTATGGTCGCTATACTTTTAAAGAAAACAATGTAGGACTTAATGATTTCACTCTTGGATTCGATGGTTTCCTGGCACTTAATGAGGATGGCAGCATGGATATGGACTTGACCTATGGCACGAAGGAAACGACTTTTAAGAGCCTGTTGTCTCTGGTTCCTGGTATCTATACTGCTGATTTTGGAAGCATCGAAACTGCCGGAAATCTGGCATTTAATGGCTTAGTAAAAGGCAAATACTCTGAAGAGGTAATGCCTGCGTTTAACCTTGCTTTGCAGGTAAATGAAGCCATGTTTAAATACCCCGACTTACCAACTGCCATCTCAAATATAAGTATGGACCTGGCTGTGGTTAATGATGATGGGGTTATTGATAACACAATGGTCAATTTGAAGCAATTCCACATGGATTTTGGCAACAACCCATTTGATGCTAAAATGATAATCAGCAATCTGGTGGATTATAATATGGATGCCAATGTTAAGGGCCAATTGAACCTGGCTGAACTCAGCTCTATGTTCCCGATGGAAGGCATGAGCATGAAAGGCATTTACGCCATTGACCTATCAGCCAAGGGCACCTATGATAGCGTTAGTGGTAAGACTCCTGTTATAAACGCCACCATGAGTATGAAAGATGGTTATGTTAAAACAGCAGAGTTACCTTATGCTCTGGAAGATTTGAAGTTTGCCGCTGAAATTATGAGCCCTACAGGTTTGATGAAAGACTTTAAAGCTGTAGTAAAAGATTTTGGAATGACCATGGATGGCGAACCGTTTGGTGCCAGCCTTGAGTTCTGGAATTTGGATAATTATAATTGGAATGTAGATGCCCATGGTGGTATTGATCTGGAAAAAATAACCAAAGTATTTCCTTTGGACGGCATGACATTAGCAGGTGTTATACGTGCAGACCTTACTACAGCAGGTAATATGACTGACCTTGAGGCAGAGCGTTATGACAAACTACCGACTAGCGGAAATGTGTCTATCAACAATTTCAAATATGTAGATAGCGAACTACCTTACGAAGTGACTATTTCATCTGCAAAGGCATCTTTTGACCCTAAACAAATGGCACTGGAGAATTACTCAGGTACTATTGGGAAAAGTGACATTTCAATGAATGGGTCGATCACCAATTACATTGGCTACCTGTTTGGTGAAAATGAAACGTTAAAAGGAAACCTGAATTTGAGTTCCAATCTGCTAGACCTCAACGAATTTATGTCTGATGAGGAGGTAGCTGCCGAAGAAACGGAAGAGACTCCTGAAGAAAGCATGGGTGTGGTTGAAGTGCCTAAAAATATTGATTTTGTAATGACTTCGGATATTAAAACTGTGGCTGTTATGGACATGTCTATAACCAATGCTAAAGGAAAGATTGTTGTAAGAAATGGCATAGTAAGTCTTGATGGCTTGAATTTCAACTTGCTGGAAGGAGCCTTTGCTATGAGTGGGTCTTATGACCCTACAGACCTTGAAAAGCCTAAATACGATTTCAAGTTTAAGGTTGACGACCTTTCTTCCCAAAAGGCTTTTGAAACCTTCTCAATAGTTCAGTCTTACTTCCCGATTGCGAAAAATGTAAATGGTAAACTTTCAACTGATTTTAAAGTTAGCGGCTTGTTAGATCAGGAAATGTTCCCTGATATGGAGACTGTATCAGGTGGAGGACTTCTAAACCTGGCTCAAGCTAAGGTACTTAACTCTAACCTGCTTAAGGGCATTGGCAATACGGCTAGCATTAGTTCTCTAAGTGCCGATGAGATTAATATTAAGGACATTTTAATGAATGTATCCATTGAGGATGGAAAGGTCAATGTGAAGCCATTTGATCTTGACCTAGGCGGCTATAAAGCCAATATAGGGGGTTCTTCTACCCTAGCTGGTGGTTTGGATTTTAATTTAAAAATGGATGTGCCCGCTGGTAAGTTGGGCAGTGCTGCAAATGACCTGGTTGCTAAATATACGGGAGGTTCAAGTAGTGGCAGCTCTGTTATTCCTTTAACATTCGGTATTGGTGGCACATATGACAACCCAACTTATAAGCTAAAAGGCACCGGCTCAAATGTGAAAGCTACAGATGTTGCCAAGGTAGTGGCAAAAGAGGCCGTTGAAGAGAAGCTCGGTGTTGACCTTGATGAAGAGAAAGAAAAACAGCGTGAGAAAATCATGGCTGATGCCAAAAAGCAGGCAGACCGTCTAATTGCCGAAGGAAAAAGTGCTGCTGACAAAGTTCGTGAAGAAGGTTATAAGCAGGCAGACAATTTAATAAAAGAAGCGGGCAGCAATCCGATTAAAAAGAAAATAGCCGAAGTAGCAGCTAAGAAGTTACGAACAGAAACGGACGAAAAAGCGGCCAAAATAGAGGCTGAGAGTAAAGAAAAGGCAGATAAGCTATTGGCAGAAGCACAGAAGAAGGCGGATGCAGTCTAACCTTAATTTACAACTGATAAAAAAGCATGGCTTCAAACAGTCATGCTTTTTTATTTCTCTTCTTTTTAAAACAAATTATAAATTCTTTTCATCTTAATTGGATAAATCTTTATTCGCAAATATTTATATTATTGTCTAAAATTTCCTACTCAATAAATATTATGAAGTATAGGATCATATTATTGTTTTTGGTTCTCTGTAATCTATCAATTGGACAAGAAAGAATTATAACAGCAAGAGTTATTGAGGCTCAAAACTCATTGCCAATACCTAGTGCCAAAGCAGAAGTTAGAGGATCCTCTGTTAGTAGCATAAGTAATTTTTTGGGGTACTTTCAAATAACAGCTAATGTTGGAGATACTTTAATAATCTCACATCCTAGTTATGTATTTAGCCGGGTAATTATTCCTGATGCAGAATCATTTCAAATTACATTAGAACCAAAATACATTGAGCTAAAATATCTCTCTCTCAATAGTTATCCTTTAGATTCTAACACCACAGAATCCCTAATTCCTGAATTTGTTAGTGATGCTGAAGGAATTGCAACCTATTCGTCTAATTGGGATGGGTTCTATACAGAATTAGGAAATGCAATTCACAATCATCCTTCATTCTCAAAATTTAAAGAACAGTTCGAGTATAAAATTCAATTTACAGTTACCAATAAAGGTAGTATAGATAATGTAAAGTTACTGACCAAGGAATCAACCAGTTCATTTGAATATGAGGTATTTAGCTCTTCACTTAAAAGCCTGAAGCCATGGACTCCTGCTTTTTCTAATAATTTGCCGATTTCACAGCATTTCGAACTGAGTATTTCAAATGGTAACGAATTATTTACAATTGTAGAGCAAGCTGCCGCACCTCCAGGAGGGTATCAAGCATTTTATAATTATGTTGGTCAAGCTCTAAAATATCCAGAACTGGCAAGAAAAAAAGGCATTGAAGGTAAAGTATATATTCAGTTCGTTGTTGACACAGACGGTTCAATAACAGAGGTGGAGGCTGTAAAGAGAATTGGTGGAGGCTGTGATGAAGAAGCCGTAAGAGTTGTAAAGACTGCACCAAAATGGAGTCCCCCAATGCAAAGAGGCAAACCTGTTAAACAAAGAATTATAATGCCCATTACTTTTTCACTTGGCACCCACGTAAAGAGCACTCCTCCTACATTCTACGAACACATTAGTTGGTCTTTAAGGTATCCTAAAGATGGTAGAACTATGGGTGTTGAAGGCACTATGTACGCCATATTTGAGGTCAATGAATTATCAAGTATTGAAAATATTAGCTTCTTCAAAAGCCTAGGGCCAAGTTTTGAAAAAGAAATCTATGCCGCCATTTTACTTGTTCCTCCAGGAGCAATTGCCGAAAGACTTGAAGTTGCTAAACAATACATATTGCCATTTTCATTTGTATTGGGCAGCCAAATGAAGTCACCTAAAGCCGTTGATCTTCCTGACGGAATTAAATTATCTGAAATTGTAGTAACTGCTGTGGGTGTGGACCGCTCACCACCTGGCACGACTATGAGATGGGTTCCTCCTGGGGGTAGGTATGAGTCAATTGAAGATGTGGCAGATAGGAACCCTAATATTGAAAAAATATCTCTGATAAATAAAAATATACATACCATCAGTTCTAAAATTGGTAAACTGCAGCAATTAATCTTTCTCGATTTAGAAGGAAATAGTCTTAGTCAGCTACCAAAAGAGATATCATCACTTAAAAAGCTCAAAGAACTTTACGTTCCAAGTAACAAACTTGTAGCTCTACCAAATAATTTTGGCGCATTATCGAACCTAAAGGTACTGGGTTTAGCAAGCAATAACCTTAATGAATTCCCCTTACAGATAACCCAACTAACCAAATTAGAAATACTAGAATTAAGTTCGAATAATATAACTTCCATTCCCAGTGAAATAACAAACCTCAAAAAGCTGAAAGTATTGTTCTTAAATGACAACAATATTGAAAAGCTTCCAGAGGAGATTTTCACACTAAATAAACTAGAAAAATTGTATCTGGTTGGAACAAAGATCTCTCCTCAAGATCAAAAAAGGCTAAAAGAACACTTCAATAAAACTGAAGTCAGATTTGATTAATCAATTATTTAACAAACCTTACCATCTCCATCTTTTCTAACAACGCAGGCATCTGCACCCATGGATTGGGTATAATTTAGGTCGCTTTTATAAGCTCTTAGGTAGTTAAATATTTGCTCGGCTCCTTTAATCTCTATCTCATTTTCTTTTAGGAATGACTCTCCTTCCTCAATGTCAACTTGCTTGTGAGCCGCAGACATGTCTTGCAATGCGTCTTTTATTTTTTCTCCCAGAGGATCATTCTCATTCTTGTGTAAATACAGCATGTGGTTACATTTCCTTTATTACTAACTCAGTCAGGAGAAAAAATGATCCCAAAACAGAGGTTTTATAAAAAACTAAGATCAATGTACTGATCAAGCATCCAGCCTGTAAGGCTATACCTATTGGCATTACAAACTAAAACCTCATGTTCTACCACATCACTTCTAAAACATACCAAACGGCCAGCAATTGGTGCAATATCCAAAGCTCCATCTGGCAAGAACATTCTTAGCTCTCCACCATCTTCAGGTTGCCAATTTACATTGAGGTAGCATATAAAAGAGATTTTTCTATGTCCACTTTTATTAAACTGGTCAAGATGCTTTTTGTAAAATGCCCCTGGAGGATAAATGGTAAAATGCGTTTCATATTCCTTAATCCCCAAAAAGCATGTTCTATTTAGAAAATCCTTAACTGCATCAATCCTATTAAGAAAAACCTGCGTGGGTGATTTAGCATTATCATTATCAATCCATTTGATAAGGTCCTTTCGCACAGACTGATCCACCGTTTTATTATCCGAATCTCCAATAGCAGCCCTTTTAAATTTTCCATCCTTTTTATGAATGTCAAATACTTCCAAAATAGCATGTATCTCTTCCCCTGATAAGAAATTATCGATAACCGCATAATCCCTGTCGGCCAATTGGTCGGCAATCTGATCCAGGTGTTTCTCTTCAAGCATTGACATTCTGTTAATATCTAAATAAGCTGGCGCGATTTACAAAAAAAATTGGTATGATTATAGTACAACCTTTATTTAATTCTCACGTCAGAAAATAGCATGCAAAGATTAATAATTATTTCGGTATTGGTACTTTTCATATTTTCTTGCACCAGACCGGAAGAGGCTCCTAAATTTAGGAAAGTTGGTGACATAAAAGTAACCAAGGTGACGGGAAAAGAAGCCTTGCTCAATGCCAACGCTTACTTCTACAACCCAAATGATGTTAAGATGACTTTGAGAAAGGTTAATATTGACGTGATTCTGGAAGGCAAAAAAATAGGGACTATCAATCAGTCAAAACGAACAAAAATAGCCGCATTATCTAATTTTACAGTTCCGTTAGATGCCACATTTAATATAGGTGATGTTGGAATGCTTAAGAGCATAATGAGCGTTTTGGGAGGCAAAAAAATGCGTGCTCAATATAAGGGATACATTAAGGCCTCTGTTCATGGCATACCTGTAAGGGTTCCTATTGACTATGAAGAGGATATTCGGTTGCGTTAATTAACTAAAAAGAACTCAACCCTTCGGTTTCTGGCTCTACCATACTCGGTTTTATTATTACTTACAGGAAGGGTTTCCCCATGAAAATTGATAACAATCAAGTTTTCTGGAACACCCAAATCAAGAAGCAACTGTGCTACAGCCTTCGATCTGTTTTCTGAAAGTTCTTCATTATATTCAAGACTGCCCCAGTCATCGGTGTGACCAATTAATTCGAGTTTGGCATTTTTAGCAGCCTTCCACTCGTTAAACATGCCAACAATGGCACTCCGTGCCCGTGGTGTTATCGAATACTTATCAAATTCAAATTCTACCTGACCCAGCAGTGTTTTCTTTGGTATTTTAATTTCCTTTAATTCATATTCAGGAATAAGGTCAGTTTTCTTTGACTCCACTTTTTGTGCAAAATCATTTCTTTGAAAACGCTCCGCCAACTCAACAACAACTTCACCAGTACTTTGAAATGAACCCGCCTCAAGAAATACCCCTGAATCCAAAATAGCGTCACCCACATCAGCTATGGCCAATTTGATATGATACACCTGATTGGGAATGACCTTATAATGAGCCGTTAACACTGTGGTGAACCCATCAAACTGCGTATCATATTTTGGCGGAACTTCCTCTTGAAGGTATTTTTTGTTCAAAATCACGCGCCTATTCCTGACATCCCAGATGTATGGGTCTGTTGTATTGTAATAGGCATTATCGATATAATATTCACTATTCAAACCGCTATTGACTGTATTAACCGTAATGGGTGTTATGCCATCCGGAAGTCTGGCGATATTGGTTTTAGTAATGTTTGTGCCTGAAACAAAAAACCCAAATACATCATTAAACTTAGAACCCACATATTCCAGATATTCTTCAGAGGCAAAGACGTACCTGAATGACAGGTTTTCAGAAATGGTAACAAAATCAAATTCCAAGACTGACGCATCCCAGGTTTTTCCTCTGGCAATAGCCTCCAGGTCCTCGTCCCCCAGAGCTGAACTGGCCCATCCAGATCTCGGGGTTTTATTCGGTCCTATAGCATAGTAAGCATTGCCAGAAGTAAGTAAAATTCCTTTAGAAATGCCTACCTGACTGGTGCTATCTTCATAAATACTTATGGCGTGTTTTTCTCCAGTGTATTTCACATCACCTACTAATACACCATTGCCCAACAGCACTTTTTTAACCATGAAGTCAGCCGTGCGGCTGGTATCAATTACAGTCTGAGCTTTGGTTGCAACTGTGCAAAAAGCACAGAAAATCACCGTTAAGGCGCAATATTTGAATAACCGTTTCAATAAATTTAACTTGGCGGAGACCATCAAGTTAACAAATTATTCTCAGAACTGGTTTCCGAAGGGTTTGAGGAGTCGTTATCTTACCGCAAGTGCATTCATTGTTTTTACAAAATCAATGGTAACTCCATCGGCTTTCACGTGGTTTTGATCCTTTACTATCCAGCCGCCATTTACAATGGTTCCCTTTACCCAGCTACTATCTGAGGCATAGACAATGGTTGACAAACGGTTAGCCGTTGATACAGTGGAAAGTAAAGGTTTCTGCGCATCATAAACCACTGCATCCAATGGTTGTCCTATTTCAAAATAAGCTTGTTTCTGATTACCCATAGCGGCTCTACCGGCCAATTGCGACTGCTTAATGGCATATTCACCACTATCACTTATTTGATGATCAACGAAGGTACTGCGCTGATGAGAGGTTAACCTCTGACCATAATCCAATATTCTCAACTCTTCTAAAGGATTTAATCCTATATGGCTATCTGTACCGATGGACCACCGACCTCCAAGTTTTTGAAATTGCTTTAATGGGAATATGCCATCCCCGAGATTACCTTCAGTGCTCGGGCAAAGCACCACATGGGCGTTGGCATTAGCTATGCCCACCACCTCACTATCAATAAGGTGCGTGGCATGCACCAAATGATAATTTTCTGATACATCAGTATTATGTAAAAGCCACTCAACAGGTCGTTTGCCTAAAAACGCCTTGCAATCTTCAATTTCCTTAAGCTGCTCAGAAATATGGATATGAAAAGGAATAGCCAACTTGTTTTCGGCCAAAAAGGATTTTATCAACGATGGATCAACTGCTCGCAATGAATGGATACCATAGCCTAATGATGCGCCAGCATACCTGTCAGTTGCTTCTCTTGAAGCTTCCAGAAGGTTAAGGTATTCAGCTTCATCCTTTGAAATAAATCGCCTCTGTTTCACTTGTGGCTCCATGCCAAAACCCCCTTTCTGATAAAACATGGGTACGAGGGTAATTTTGATGCCTGCCTTCTCGGCAGCAGCGATTAGCCGCTCTCCATGCTCAGCCAGGTTTTGATATGGCCTTCCTTTAATATCATGATGTAAATAATGAAACTCCGCTACATGAGTGTATCCATGTCTGGCCATCTCGCTGTAAAGCATTGTCGCGACCGATTCCAGATCGTCAGGGCTCATCGTAAGAGCCAACTGGTACATAGCCTCACGCCAGCTCCAAAAATCATCTGCCACAGTTCCAGACTTATGTTTTTCGGCCAAACCAGCCATAGCATACTGAAAAGCATGTGAGTGCGCATTCTGAAAGCCTGGTAATGCATAGCCATTCACAACTTCAGCTCCCTCTATTTTCTCTTGCTGAATGGCAGTTATAATGCCATCATTATCAACACTGACTATGACGTCATCATGCCAGCCATCATTTTGAAGTAATCCAGAAAATTGAAAATGCTTCATTATAGAGAATCCATAACATTTAAAAGTGATGAGAAGGTTGACTTTAGCATGGTTCGCATTTTGTCTGCCCGTGGCTCATTATACTTCATTTCACTATCGTCCATATAGTTGATTTTTGTCATTTCAAGCTGCAAGCCGTGCTGATTCCGTTCTGGTTTGCCAAAATATCGGGTCAAATGGCCTCCTTTAAATGGTGTATTATGATTTACCTGAAGACCACTTTCACTAAGCTCAATTAATGCTGCATTCGACAGTTTTTTATCAGCGCTATTCTGCCCGTTATCACCAAGAATAAGATCAGGAAACTTTTCCTTTCTGATGGTTGGGACGAATTGGCGAATAGAATGTGAGTCCCAAAAAAGCACTTTGCCAAATTCAGATTTTAAGTCATCCAATAAGGCCTGAACTCTATGGTAATAAGGCCAATAATAAGCCTCAAGCCTTCTATCGACTTCCGCCTGATCAGGCTCTTTGCCTTCCAAATAAATATTCTCCCCAGCAAAGGTGGTAGTTGGTGTCAATGCAGTAATAATCCTTCCATCGTCATACAAAGGTTGGCTATCAGGATCACGGTTCAGGTCAATTACCCAGCGACTATAATTTGCATGAATTATGGTAATGCCCATGTCCGAGGCAAAATCATAAAGCTGATGAACAAACCAATCTGTGTCATCAGGAGCAGCAATTAATTCCTGATTGTAATAATCTTTTATTTCATCTGGAAACTGAACACCACAATGCGGTACTGAGATAAGGATAGGAACTCTCTGTGACTTCGGTTGAATTATACTGTAAGGAAGATTTTTCATTTAGCTAATGCGGCCTCCGCAATTTTTCTTTGCTGTTCTGCTTCTATCAAGGCCCTTTGTGCCATTTCATGTGCTAGACGCTCACTTGTCTCAGCGCTTTCTCTCATTCTTTCGGATTGCTCAATAGCTTCCTCTGCCCTTTGACGCCATTCCAATGCTTCCACCAAAGCATTTTCAGCCAATGTCCTTTGATAAAATGCAAATACGATACAGCCTAAACTGACTACCACTAGTAATCCAATTATTATATTCTTACCCATTGTATTTAGCTTTTAGCTTTACAATTCGCTGATAAGATTCATCAATTCTACTCATAGGAATCTTACCTTCTTTTACCAGTTTTTTGATCAGGTTATGCACCGTATCCACCGTCCTGTTTTCGCTCCCCTGTATATTATTTGAGAATATGACTACATCAATACCTGCACTAATGGAAAGCTCCAATGCCTTTTCTAAACCATAATATTTAGTGATGGCATGCATCTGCATGTCATCAGAAAACACCACGCCATAGTAACCCAAATCCTTCCTTAATAATCCTGTAATTATCGATTTAGAAAGTGTTCCTGGCAGTCCGTCCTTATCCAGTTTTTTGTTCACAATGTGGGCAGACATCACGGCATCCACCTGATTGTTCTTCAATAAAGTCTTGTATGGAGTTAATTCCTTTTTATCCCAATATGAAGTAACATCGGCAATGCCTAGGTGCGTGTCTGCCCTTGAACTACCGTGTCCGGGGAAATGTTTCAGCACACTGATTATGCTATATTTGCGCATAACCTCAGTCACTACTTGCGCGTGCATTGCCACGCTATCCGGGTTAGCGGAGTACGATCTTTTTGGCTTTGAGATGACAGGATTACCATCGACTTTAATATCAACTACCGGAGCAAAATTTACATTTATTCCAAGCCCTGCCAAAGTAGTTGCGGTCATTTCAGCATAAAACCTGGTGGTATCTAGGCTCGCTGTTTTACCTAAATATTCTGCATCGACAGATTTGGGGAAACTGTATTTTTCTTTAAGCCTGTTTACTAAGCCCCCCTCCTGATCGATGGCCACAAATAATGGCAATGGAGCATCTGCATTTAAAGCATTGGTGAATTGCTTCAGCTTAACATATGAGTTTTTTGCATCTATGTTTTTTTCAAAATAGATGACGCCCCCGACATTTCCCTTGTTGATATCTTCAATCAGTGCTTTGTTTTCCGAAGGCTGGATTCCACTCACCCCGACCATAAGCATTTGTCCTATCTTAAAATCAAGGCTGTCCTTTAACTGGGCGTTGCCGGTAAAAAATGTGCAGAATAATAGTAATCCTAAAAAATAACGCATGTTAATATTTTTGGTGAATCCCCCACAATATCTGCTCCATTCTTTTCTTTATGGGCGTTGAGCTTGTAGGATAATTGTTATTGATGAAACTAAAAATAAGCATTTTGCCTTTATTGGTAATCAAATAGCCACTAAGACAATGGTTGTTACTCAAAGTACCTGTTTTGCCATAAATATATGGCGGATCAGACTTGTAATAATTTTTTATTGTTCCTGATACTCCACCAGTGGCTAGTAAAGGAAATAACTCTTCCCTGGACTTCATAGTAAGTATTTGCTGCCACAGCCAGACAATACTTCTTGGTGTAATCAAATTATACCTTGAAAGTCCGCTACCATCAACCCACTTGGGCATATCCGGTATTGAATTGAAGTAGGTTTCCTTGATGTAATCAATCCCAATATCTGTGTCTAAAGAATCTGAAACTATGCCTGCTATCGTTAACATTAGCTGTTCAGCAATGAAGTTATCGCTGGCCTGCATCATAACTTTATACAGACTATCAGCAGGCAGGCCCTCTAACGTTTTATAGCTCGCTGGCAAAGGCAAATTAACGTATCTCACAGTTCTATTTAATGTATCTGATAGCAGACCAACGGTTATGAGTGGGTTACTCTTAACTGGCACATTTCGATCCAAAGCTTTATTGATGGCCGGAGTATAAACAAAGGCATTATTTTCATATAGTCTTGAAATTCCGCTTTCCTGAGCCGAATCGCCCATCCAAAAATATTGCTTAAAAAACTTAGGTTCTACTGAAAGATAGATGGATGTTTCTGGCTTGCTCGCCTTAAGGTAATTGCCATATTGAGGCAAAGAAGAGCGCTCAACAGCATAGCTATAGTCATAATCGTCCCAAGCCCAGCCATTACCATAATGCGAACCAGAGAAATTAGCATCTGAGAAGTAAATATCTTTTTTAGAAGACTTTAGAAATTCGTAGGCAGGACTTTCAGGAAGTTCTTCATAAAAAAGTGAAGGGTCTCCACTGCCCCAGAATATCAATGAGTCGCCCTGCTCAAAATAATATAGGGCAGGAACTCTTTCTCCTATTACTTTCAGGCTACTAAATAATGTAAGTATTTTGGTGTTGGATGCCGGAATAAAGTGTTTGTCAGCATTGTGGGAAATTAATGTTTTACCTGTTTCAGCGTCAACAACCAACAGCCCGGCATGATGCCCAAACTCCTGTTCCATAGCATCCATTTCCTTGTAGAATTTGGTGGCTCCGCAGGAACAAAGTGTTAAAAATAAAATTGCCCAGATCCATTTCATCAAGGCAATTTAACAATAGGTTATCAATTAAGAAAAATATCGCTCGTTGAGTATTCTTCTATGGTGCGTTTCATGGCCTACAATTACAAAACCTATGGCGTACACAGACATGGAACTGCCATTGGCCGTACCTGTTCTTTTGAGCATTTCATCAGAAAAGCTGCCGAAAAGGTCAACAGTTGAAGCTCTCAAGTTATTATATTCTTCTATTATCTTATAAATTTTTCGATTTGAGGCATTAGACTCTGGCGCCCACAGCTGTTCGTCAAAACCCGGCAAGTCAGTTTTATCATTTCTTGAAAACCTTAGAGCTCTGTAAGCAAATACTCTCTCAGCGTCTATGATGTGGCTCAAAACTTCCTTGATAGTCCATTTATCCGGGCCGTATTTATAATCCCCAGAGGCCTCAGAAACTGATTTCATCAGCTCTACCATTTCATTGCCACTATTGATCAGTGCTGGAATCAATTCATCATACTGAACTGCCTGAACATACTTTTGATAGAATTCTGGTATTTCTGATAAAGATGGTTTAGACATTTGTATTGTCGGTTTATAGTAAAACAAAAAAAGCCGAATGGTTTCTAATGCCATCCGACTTTTAGATCTTTAATCCTATATTAAGCTTCTTTCCACTTAATAGAGCAGCCTATGGCTTTGGTCTTAGCTGTTTCAGGTTGCTTGCCAGAAAGAAGGGCATCCACAGCATCTTCAAGATATTTCTTGTCTGCTGCACTTGCATCACGGCTGTTATTGTCAATAGCCCCAATGTAGCTTAAGATGAATTTTCCGTTCTCTTTCTTAACCACAAAAACATGAGGAGTATTGGTGGCTCCAAATGCCTTAGCAACGGACTGATCAGCATCCTGCACGTATGCATGCTCATAACCATGCTCCTTTGCATAATCTTTCATGGCTTGAAAGCTATCATCTGGAGATTTCTGTGGATCATTCGCATTAATAGCAATAACTGGGTATCCTTTAGATGCGTACTTTGCATCCAAACCCTTAATTCTGTCACGATAAGCCTTTGAATAAGGACAGGTGTTACAGTCAAAAATCAAGATTGCACCTTTGTCCGCATATTTTGACAATGTAATTGATTCTCCTTTCACACTTTTAAGCGTAAAGTCATTTACTGCATCGCCAAGTTCATAAGTACCCGTAGCAGGTGTTCCGGCAAAGAAGAGTGCCAAAGCAAATACTGATAAAATTTTAGTCTTCATTTTTTTATTGGTTTTATTTAGATATTTCTTCAATTAGTTTTTCAAGTTCTCCTTCCTTTAGCTCATGCTCTACAAAAGCCTTCTCACCTGTCGCATGATTTATAATTAATGTAGCTGGAATAGCCCCAGACCAAGAAGGCTCAACTTTGTCAATCCATGTATTGCCATCTATCTCGTCTAGCAAATAAACCTTAGAAATAATCTCCTTTCGGGCGACAAACTTGTTTACCTTCTCAAGGTCTTGCACGTAATCGATGCTGATCAGGTTTACATTAATTTTATCTTTTAATGCCTTCGCTGTCTGCTCAAAATATGGAAGTTCTTTAACACATGGGCCACACCATGTGGCCCAGAAATTGATCACTTCAATCTTCTCAGATTTGGTTTTTATCAGATTGTCTAGCCCTGCATATTTTATGACTTCTACTGATTGCGCATGGATGCTATAAGATGCGAGGATTAAAAGGAAAATTGTTGAAAATGTTTTAATCATAATAAGAAAACGAAATTTTGTTTTTTATGTTCAGCTAAACAAGTTTAGAATTTAAAAATTGTATTATTTAAAGAATTGTAATTTTGAGATATTTAGTATTGACAAATCTAAAAAAAATTGGTTCATCTGACCATAAAATTAAATTAACATATAATTAACAGTGATTGTAAGCAATTTTTCTTTTCACCACAGGTAGAATTAAAATAATTTAGTGCTCATTCTTCATAATTCATTGGTGTAATATATTCGGCATTTTGTAAAAAAACGGCCAATTAAAAAGTGTCCGTTTAGACAAAATAAAGATTCTAAAAAATCAAAGAAAAGTTTTCCACATTTTGATAAAGTTTTCCACACTCTTTTTTACATGCAACTTATATTTTTGATTATCAAGTAGTTACGTGCCAAAATTTCAATTTTCACTTTGTGGACAACTGGCTACTTGCTTTTTACGATGAAACAAGAATTTCAATTATCAAAACTTTGGAGGTTTTATTTTAGAATAAATATTTTTGGCAAGCATGTAAGTTACTGACAATGACGTTATTCCTTATTAGCCCTTATTAATTTGGTACGATATGTATTAAAAATCCTGGACTTAGATAAAAAACCCTGATACTTTCCATTGTCAATCACCGGAAGGTTCCATGCACCCGTTTGTTCAAACTTATTCATAACAGATTGCATATTTTCATGAGGGTCTACAAAGGCCGGAGGGCTGTGCATTAAGCTACTTACTTTGATGTTTTCTCTTTTCTCAAGATCAAACATAATATGGCGGATGTCATCCAAGGTGATAACTCCTAGCAATTCTTCCTTCTCATTGACAACAGGAAATATGTTTCTAGTCGACACTCGAACAAGGTCAACCAATGCATCAAGGTTTTCTTCAGGGTGTATTGTTAATAAATCATGCTCAATAATTTTTGTCAAGTCGATTTGGCTTAATACCTGGCGGTCTTTATCATATTGAATTAGGTCTCCTCGCTCTATCAAGTGCTTTGTATAAAGCGAATGCTTCTCAAAAAAGGAGCTGGTTGTAAAGGCAATGGCAGAGACCAACATCAAGGGCACAAACAATTCATACCCACTGGTAATTTCCGCAATAAGGAATATAGCAGTCAGGGGAGCATAAAGCACTCCGCTCATTACCCCGCACATACCCACCAATGTGAAGTTGCTCGTACTCACATTGCCCCAGGTAATGATGTTGGTGAACGCAGCAAAAAGGAAGCCGGTAACACCTCCAAGAAATAATGAAGGCGCAAATATTCCACCACTTCCTCCCGAGCCAATAGTTAATGCCGAAGCTACTGGTTTGATTAACACTACACCCAAAATAAATGTCAAAAGCAACCACGCATCCTCTAAATCCCCAAAAAATAGTGACCTGCTAAAAATCTCATTCTCTTTTCCTGCAAGCAAAAGTTTGATGGTATCATAACCCTCTCCGTAAATCGGAGGGAAAACTAAAATAATAAAACCGAGGAGAAGTCCTCCCACTAACGCCTTACCATAAATATCTTTTACCTTGTTTATGAGCGCCTCAATTTTATAGGTCATTCTGGTAAAGTACACAGACACAAGACCACAAACGATCCCTAATAAAATATAGAAGGGTGTATCAGTTGCGGTAAAACTGTCAACAAGCTTAAATGAAAACAGAACATCATCACCTAGCAATGATAAGGAAACCAAAGCCCCAGTTACTGAAGCAATAAGAAGAGGAATGAACATGGCAATAGTCACGTCAGCAAGAATTACCTCCAGACTAAAAATAACCCCTGCCACCGGTGAGTTGAATATGGCAGAGATGGCTCCAGCTGCACCACAGCCAATTAAAAGTGTTCTTTTTTTGTAGTTGAGGTGCATAAACCTGCCCACGTTTGAACCAATGGCAGAACCTGTGACCACAATGGGCGCCTCCAGTCCAACAGAGCCACCAAACCCGACTGTCAGGGCACTGGTGAGCATTCTGGAGTACATCTTTGTCCTGCGAATTATACTCGAATTCTTTGATACGTCATAGAGGATTTGAGTGATGCCATGACCCATTTTTTCCTTTAGTATTACATTGCTCAGTACAACAGTGAGTAGTATACCCAATAAAGGAAATGCAAAGTAGATATAGTTTTGAATAGAGATTAACTCCCTTAACTGATGCTGTATAAAATGAACGGATTCTTTAAGAACAACAGCAGCCAAACCTGAAATTATGCCTATTAACCCAGCCAGAATCAGCACAAAATTCTTGTTGCTGATATGCTTTATTCTCCAAACGAGAAATCGTACTAGTGGCGTTTCATGCTTCAAGAGCCTGCGATTTATTTACAGATTTTTGCAAATTAAAAACAATAGCTTTTATAAGGTAATGTTAGTAGTTTAAAGTTGATCTTTTATTATCAAATGAATAGGATAACCGAACTTTTTAAAATTAAATATCCTGTTATCCAGGCAGGTATGGTATGGTGTAGTGGCTGGAGACTGGCTTCGGCAGTTAGCAATGCCGGTGGCCTTGGCCTTATTGGTGCAGGGTCAATGCACCCTGAATTATTACAGGAACATATTAGAAAATGCAAAGCAGCAACCAGTTCACCTTTTGGCGCAAATGTTCCGCTGCTATATCCGGAAATTGATAAGATAATGGACATCATCGTCAAAGAAGGTGTCAAAATTGTATTTACATCTGCTGGTAACCCTAAAACTTGGACTGCTTTTCTAAAGGAAAAACAAATAACAGTTGTTCATGTGGTGTCCAGCTTAAAGTTTGCACTTAAAAGCCAGGAAGCAGGAGTTGATGCTGTAGTAGCCGAAGGTTTTGAGGCCGGTGGACATAATGGAAGGGAAGAGATTACTACTTTTTGTCTAATTCCTGCTGTGAGCCAAGCCCTAAATATACCAGTGATTGCAGCTGGGGGAATTGCTGATGGACGCGGAATTTTTGGGGCAATGGCCTTAGGTGCAGATGGTGTGCAAATAGGTACCCGGTTTGCCATAAGTGAAGAGTCATCGGCACATCCAAACTTTAAAAGCCGGGTAATTGAAAGTATAGAGGGTGAAACTACCTTAACACTAAAGCAGTTGGCTCCGGTAAGACTGATTAAAAATGATTTTTATGAAGCTATAAATACGGCTGAAAAACACGGTGCTGATGTCGATACTCTGAGATCAATTTTAGGCAAAAGGAGATCAAGGCTTGGGATTTTTGAAGGTGACCTAAAAGAGGGGGAACTTGAAATAGGGCAGGTTTCTGCATATATTAATGACATTAGACCCGCAGCTGAGATTCTTAAAAACATGTGGGTAGAATATGAACAGCTAAAAAGGGACTTCTATGAAAGAAATTCTTAAAATAAAAGAGACTTGTCTCTATATCCATGATCTGGAGGCCGCTAAGTTGTTTTATAATGAGAAGCTTGGATTAGAGATTATACATTATCAACCTGAAAAGCATATTTTCTTTCGGGCAGGCCAATCCGTTCTACTTTGTTTTAATCCAGATGATTCGAAATTAAAAGTATCTCCTCCACCTCATTTTGCAGAAGGAAATCAGCACTTCGCTTTTGAGGTTAAACAATCTGACTACGAAAAATGTAAAGCGAGAATTGAATCGCTGAATATCCACATTATCGATAAGCTAGTATGGAAATCTGGCCAGGAATCATTTTATTTTAATGATCCTGAAGGCAATGTTTTGGAAATAGTGCCCGTAGGCGTTTGGGACTAGTTGTCTATAGCTAACCCAAAACGGTTCATAACACTAGTCTTACTTTTAAATGAAGTTTCATTGGTCGTTTCTTTTGAATAAACATTCTCAATCCAATGTTTATAATCCTTATACTGGACACACTCAGTTAAAAGCTCTTTTTCGGTTTGAATTTTAATGGTGGTATCAAGCGTAAGCCATTCTCTTATGGCCAGTTGCTCATTTAATGGCAAATCACTAATTTTTATGTATTCTATCCCCTTATATACCTTGCCTTGAATCATTCCACTACATTTAGAAATAAAGTAAAGGTAAATATAACTTTACTATTAAAAGGTAACCTGTAAATTAACAAATGGTTAAAACAGGTTATATCTTAATATACAATAAATTGCCCTGAATCCATCGCGCCAATTTATCTTTTTGCCTTCTGCATAAGTACGGCCATAGTATGATATTCCAACCTCATAAATCCTAATACCTTTTATTTTTGAGAGCTTAGCCGTGACTTCGGGCTCGAAACCAAAGCGTTTTTCCTTTAACTTTAAACCCTGGGCAACTGAAGTTTTCATCAGCTTATAGCATGTTTCCATATCTGTCAAATTAAGATTGGTAAACATGTTTGATAAAAATGTAAGTACTGCATTGCCAATTGAGTGCCAGAAAAATAATATACGATGCGGGTTGCCCCCAATAAACCTGCTGCCGTAAACTACATCAGCCATGTCTTCTAAAACAGGCCTTAGCAAGATGTTATACTCTCTGGGATCATACTCCAAATCAGCATCCTGAATTATCAGATATTCACCGGTGGCTTCAGCTATACCTCTATGCAAAGCCGCTCCCTTGCCCATATTTTTAGGTTGGCTGAAATATTTTATCCCAAGCTCTTTATTAGATTCTATGTAGTTTTTTATTGCATCTTCAGAGTTATCGGTTGATGCATCATTAACCATAACAATTTCCTTCTCAATGTTCCCATTGATTTCAACATCCTTTATTTTGTTGAGGATTAGGTGTATGGTTTTCTCCTCGTTGTACACGGGAATTATAATGGACAACTTCTCTACAATCATCTTTTAAATTTTAATAGAAAGGTATCAGGATTTTTGAGGTGCAGTACCTGCTCAAACCTATTAGGATATTGGCGCACTGCGGGCAACAGATATTGTAGAGTGTTTCCATAAACCTGATCAATTACAACATAATCAACTTTCTGCCTTTCCAAATGTGCAAGAAGTTCGGCTGCATCTTGAGTAAATTTGTACCGCATAGTAAAATTATCACCTGCATAGGTGTAGAATAATGACGGTTTACCGCAGCCTACTACTTTGCCTTTTTCATTGTTTTTCATCCATTGAGCCACCTCAAAATATCTTTGCCAGGCCGGTGGAAAAGGTGCTTTGGCTGTTTCATGGAGTTTGACAAATGAGCTTGCGGTTATCAGTAATAAACCCAAACCCAGGTACTGCAAAGCAGGTTTTTCAGCCATTGACCTCTTCAATTGTAGTATTCCGTTGAATAAACCAAAAAACAATATTGGAATTATTGGCACGATGAACCTTACTCCTATCCACACTTCTGGCCAAATCATCAAAATACCAAAAGTGCCAAGCAGGTACCCAACTAATGTCCATCGATATTTATTGGTCTTGTAAATTCCATATCCTATTAAAATCAATAGTATTAACCCAAACACCCACGCTACACCACTGATAGGAGCCCTATAATCCGGGCCGAATGTGAAAATGGAGTCAGGGATCTCTCTTGTTACATATCTTGAAAAGTTGTTTAAAACACGATCGATAAAATCTGACATGGAGGCATCACCTAATCCGGGATTGTACGGGTTAATCAACTTAAGTTGATTCATATAAGATGCCCCTCCCATACTTTGCCCACGGATAAACCAAGGCAAAGCACCTATGACAAAAGCACTTATAAAGGCCCCCATTAGTTTGATTCGCTTATTCAGCAACATATGTAAACAGAATCCTGCCAGTAAGGCTATGCCAAGTGACCGGACATAATAAGCCATTATTGTAGCCAACACAACTATTATCCAATTCTTATCTTTCCAATAATTGCCTTCAAAGTTTATTCTTCCATAAAAATAGATCGCCAGCAACGAAAAAAACATGTACGGTATCTCCGACATGATCAATGATGAATAGAATAACAAGTGGCTATTGAAAATAGCTGTTAAGGTTATAACAAACCCAAGAATATAACTTTCAGAAATTTTGGTGACCAATAAGAAGACCAGCCATAATGAAGCTGCGAGAAAAATTTCATTCAAGACTTTTATAGCCACAATACTTTCTGAAAATATCAGAAAAGTGCTGATGATAACAGGATAGCCCGGAGGGTAATGGTTATTTGGACTTTTAGAGATTTTGGAGATATCAACATATCCTTCGCCTTGAGCGATGGATTTTCCAAGTGAATAATAGCTTGCATTGTCACCCAACAAAGCAAGTTTGTTATCGAAGGAATATGTGGAAGCAAATAGAAAAGCTACTGCCAGCGCACCAAGCAATATCCATCTGCTTTTATATCCTGTGTAGTTACTATTGTTCATTTTAAATTTTAAAGGCGTAAATATAAGGATTTAATCATCTTCCCATTATTCATAAATTGAACTATTAGAATCATATTCAATAGTTTGGTGTTTAGTTGTTTTAACCCAAGAAAATCATGTTATCAATAATACTCAGAGCCGCTCTTATTTCAAGTTTTCTAATGCTTTCAGTCACCAGTTGCCAGAAAAAGGCGAACTCAAACCACAGGGCGATATCATCAGTATCCACTCCTGAGTTTGCTGACTATTGGTATGCCGGAAAAGCCGAGCTCGTTTCATACAATTTGAAACAGTCAAGATATGGTGAGGTGCATGATGGTAAGGCTGTATTAATATTCGTTACCGAGCCCTTTTCTAAGAAGAAGCAAGTAAAGCTTGACAATGGAGAAGCAGCAGGAGAAGACAAGCAGACAGTTTTAAAACTAAATTTTACTAAAAAATTTACAACTGGCATTTATCCTTATTCCATGATGCTGTCTGCTTTCACGCCCGTTGAATTAAATAAATATCCCAACACACCTAAAGTGACTATGAGCTCACAAGAGTGGTGTGGTCATGTGTTTAGTCAGATGAATCTTAAAAAGAATGAATATGAGTTGGCTTCTTACTCTTATTTTGAGCAGGAAGGGGATGCTAATTTTAATTTGGACAAAGCCCTATTGGAAGATGAGCTTTGGAACAGAATAAGGCTAGACTACAAGTCCTTGCCTACTGGAGAATTTGATATTATTCCAGGCCTCTTTCATACCAGGCTACTTCACAAAAATTTAAAGGCTGTAAAAGTGCAAGGTGTTTTAGAAGAGAAGGACACTATCAACTCTTATACAATAATATATCCGGACAGAACGCTTAAAATAGAATTTGAAAGCACATTCCCTTATAAAATATTAGGCTGGGAAGAAACATTCAAAGGTATTGGAAATAAATTACTGACGACTACGGCAACCATAGATAAAACACTTAACACTGACTACTGGAGCAAAAATAATAACAAAGATAAGTACCTGCGAGACTCACTAAATTTGCAGTAGTCATGGCTTTGCTTAAATTTATGAAGTACTAATCTTTATTGAATGTTATCATGCCAAAAGGAGTTGTTTTCATTAGACGGTAAAGCAACTTATATTAATTGTGCCTACATGTCACCACTGTTGAAATCTGTTGAAAATGCAGGCAATATAGGAATAGCAGCTAAGAGAAATCCTGTCCAGGTAACTCCCGATGATTTTTTTAAGGATACAGAGTTATTAAGAGCAGAATATGCAAAACTTATCAATGTTCCTGACCCGAAAAGAATTGTCGTAATCCCTTCCGTGTCTTATGGTATTTCAACAGCAGTAAAAAACATCAAAGTCAAGGCGGGACAAAAAATAATCGTTCTTGCTGAACAGTTTCCCAGCAACTATTACCCTTGGAAAAGACTTTGTGATGAAAATGGTGCTCAGCTAGTGGTCGTAAATGCCCCAAAATCAACTGATCGTGGACAAGCATGGAATGAAGCCATATTAAATTCTATTGATGGCTCAACAGCAGCTGTAGCTATGGCTCATGTTCATTGGGCTGATGGCACAAAATTCGACTTAGAGGCTATTCGTAAAAAAACCAATGAAGTTGGTGCCTTATTAATCATTGACGGTACGCAGTCCATAGGCGCTTTACCTTTTGATATTCAAAAAATTAAACCCGATGCACTAATTTGTGCAGGCTATAAATGGCTACTAGGGCCCTACTCTATTGGACTCGGATATTTTGGTGAAGCCTTTGACAACGGTGTGCCTTTAGAAGAAAACTGGATCAATAGATTTGAGAGTGAAAACTTTGCTGGTCTTGTAAACTATAATGACGACTATCAACACGGAGCATTAAGGTATGAGGTGGGTGAACATAGCAATTTCATTTTGGTTCCTATGCTTCTGGAGTCTATCAGACAAATCAATCAATGGGGTGTTGAAAATATCCAGGAATACTGCAAACAACTTTTGGCTGAAGCAAATACTGCTCTAATGAATCATGGCTATACAATCGAGTCTGAAAAATATCGTGGACACCATTTATTTGGTATCCGATCTGCTGATGCTTCACGAATGGAAAAATTAAAGGTAAAGCTGAGTGAAAACAAAATCTCCGTTTCGGTTCGTGGTGATGCTATCAGAGTATCGCCTCATTTATACAATGATTCAAATGACGTTCAAAAGTTTGTTGATATCCTAACCTCCATATAATTATGAAAACCTTAAAATGGGTCTTGATCAGCATTTCTGTACTAGCTATAGGTTATGCAGCTGGGCCGAGTGTTGATATTGCTCCTCTTACTAAAGACCTACCTACAGTCCCATCGGACCTATATGAACTTGAAAAATTTGTTGATGAAAAAGAAGCGGCCATTCCAAATATTAAACCAGACAATGAAGGGCGGATAATTTGGTACGATTCAGTACCAACAAAAACAGAATATAGCATGGTCTACCTTCATGGCTTTTCAGCCAGTCAAGAAGAGGGTGCCCCTATTCATGAAAACCTGGCAAAAAAATATGGAGCTAATTTATACCTACCGAGAATTACTGGCCATGGGCTTATTGAAGACGAGCCGATGCTCGATTTAACGGCTGAAGAAATGATGGAAAGCGCGAAAGAGGCCATTGCCATAGGTATGCAGCTTGGCGAAAAAGTTATATTGTTAACTACCAGTACAGGTGGTACTTACGGACTCTATCTGGCTGAAGACAATCCTGCTATTGCTGGACTGATCCTTTACTCTCCCAATATTGACATTTATGATGAAAGTTCATTTTTACTAACAAAGCCCTGGGGCTTGCAACTGGCAAGACTAGTCGTTGGCTCAGATTATAATCAGTGGCCGCTTGACAGCATTAGCGCCAACTACTGGACCAACAAATACCGACTTGAAGTGCTTACTGAGTTGCGCGCCTTAGTTGATGAAACCATGACACCAGAAACTTTTGAAACGGTCAACTGCCCTGTGTTTATGGGATACTACTATAAAAATGATGCTGCTCAGGACAACACAGTTTCCGTACCTGCTATGCTCACCATGTATGATCAACTTGCCACACCAGATGATAAAAAAAGAAAGGTGGTTTTTCCAGAGGCAGGGCATCATGTTATTGGGTCACATCTAACATCAGGGGCTGTGGAAGCAGTACAAACTGAAACTGAAAAATTTCTTGAAGAGGTAATTGGACTAAAGCCTGTTGTGAATATGGCCGCTTATGCCCCGCAAACTATTGATGATAAATTGGCAATAGATATCAACAAGTATCTTATTTCAGATTATCTGAAAAGAGAAGCTAAAATAATGACTGAAAAAGACAGAAAGTATCAGTTTTATAAAATTGACCTAAATGAAGATGGTGTGGATGAGATACTACTTCGGTTTGAATCAACTTTCTTTTGCGGAAGCGGTGGATGCACGTATTTGCTACTAGATGCCAATTTTAATACCATTACACAATTTACTGTAATGAATGCCCCCATCTATGTAGAGCCTAAAACTGAAAATGGTTGGAAGTTATTACTGGTAAGAAGCGAAGGTGAATTAAAAGAACTGAAGTTTGAAGGTGGTTCTTACCCTACCAACCCTAGTGTTTTGCCAAAAGCACCATATGATGCTCCTAGTCTAAATGCTCAAGTGCTGTTCGATGATGCCAGTATAAAATCAAAAATTTATACATTCTAAATTTCAACCTGGTTTTACTTTACCGAACTGATCATTGGCATAGTAACCATACATGCAGTGAAGTATACTATACCCGCCCAATCGCTAAGCCAATAGGTTATTGCAAGCGACTGAAGAGTAAAGAAAATAGGAAATAGGAAAATACCTACACAAAACTTTATAGAGGCGACCATGACCGGATCTTTGATGCCTCTTTTTATACTGAACCAAATGCTGAGTGGCAAGATAGCGTTTAAAATAAACGGCAATTTTAACAGCTTTTTGATTCCCGAATCAGATTTAGTCAGAGGCTCAGGTGGATAATTATCCAGATTTTGGAGCCTTAAATTAGTTTCAAATGGATTTAGAAAGTCTGGGTTAGTAGCTGTCAGTCTTTGTAACTGTTCCTTATAAGTACTCTGATCTTCAATATGCGTAATCAGGGTTTTTAACCTTTTAGCAACAGCCTCTTTTAACTTCAGCGAATCTTGTTTGAAATCTCCAGTATAAAGTTTTTTTACATCAATTGGGTCACCAAAATAAAGGCTCACACTACCTCTGTACTTCTGATGATGAGTATAATTAATACCCACAGGCACTACCTTCAAATTCAAATTTCTGTTAACATCAAGTGCCCCTAAGGCTATGCGTGTAAAGCCTTTACTCAATGGTCTGAGCCTTCTGTCAAAGCTGTGGTTTCCTTCCGGGAAAATCATAAACGCCTCTCCCTTCAACAACACCTCCTTGCATCGCTCAAAAATTTCATCATTTAGAAACAGCGAGTGCCTTCCATCCCTGATTCTGTAAATGGGCATCATATATATGAGTGTCAGTAACTTTTTTAAAAAAGGCCTTTTAAAAACATCCGCTCGGGCTACAAAATGTGTTTTGCGCTTATTTTGAGTAACTACCAGCAGCGCATCTACTAATGCATTTTGGTGATTAGCTACAAAAATTACAGGGTCTTTGTCAGGAATATTACTGCTGCCAACCACCTTCAGTTTTTTAAAAAACAGGTTCAACCCAAGGTTGACGTAGTTAAGCAGTAAATAATAGAAAAGGCGATGTATCATGCAGACTGCCAACTTGTTTTGCCAGACCAATAACTACTCAAAATTAGGCCCGATACGATGTGCCAAATGCCCCACCATGCAGTGATCATGGCCATACCGCCAAGTCCATCAAAAAATGTGAAAATGATCAGCAGCCCCAACCCCGAATTTTGAATTCCGGTCTCTATGGTGATTGACTTGCGATCTTCATCTGAGAGTTTAAATAAGGTAGACAGGCCATAACCGCTAATAAATGCCAACCCATTATGAATCAGCACAAGGTATACTATAAGCTGAAAGAACTCCAGGAAAATGGACATGTTGTTTGAAAAGGCGATGACCACAAAAGCCACGAAAATGATGATGGACAATGGCTTGAGCCATTTTTGTAAAAGCGCTGCAGTCTGAGGCTTTTTTTGTCTTAACAGCATTCCAAAAATTAGCGGAAGCACAAGGCTGAGCAATATGACTTTTAATACTTCAGCGCCATCAATACTTACCTGCCGCATGATGGCAGCTGTCGGTTCATATAGACTTGCCCAAAACCCAAAATTGAGTGGGGTAAGCAATAAAGCGGCCAGGGTGGAAAATGCGGTTAGACTTACAGAAAGTGCCACATTACCTTTGGCGAGCGACACCATAAAATTAGAGATATTACCACCAGGGCAAGCCGCCACCAGCATCATACCCAATGCTATGCTCGGCTGTGGCTCCAGCGAAATGATCAAAAGAAAGGTGATTAAGGGCAGCGCTATAAATTGAGAGAAAATACCAATCAGCGCTGATTTAGGTGATTTCAAAAGGCTCGTAAAATCCGCTTTTGTTAAATTGAGCGCTACGCCAAACATGATAATGGCAAGGCACAGGTTAAGCACCCAAAGTGAGCTGTTATTAAAGTTGAGATGAATGCTATCTATGACTCTTACGGTTTTAGTTTATTTTTCGAATATACAATTTTTTAACAAGCGAACGTTTGCGGTTCAATGCGGACAAACTTACCATTTCATGCCCGATATCGGCCAATTTGGGCTCCAATCGCAACTTTTTGGTTTGCAATGCTGTTTAATTATCACTAAATTTTTTAAATTTTCAATTATTTTTAATGCTTGGTTAGTTATGGAGACTGTAGAAACGACATTTAAATTAACATTTACTCCTGAGCAGTATGAGCATGCCGTGGAGTATATTGAAGACATGAAGAAGCACCCGAGAAGAGTGTTTTGGCAGGGTAAAGAAGGTAAAAGTGATCAGGAATTAATCTATTCCCACATTGCGCACAGAATACTTTCTGGTTTTTATAATAACTACGATCCTTCCTTTGCCAGAAGACAGATTGTAGATATGACCAATAGGAAGTCTGCTTGATTCCTTTAATTGCTGCTATATGGCAATTTTAACGCTATCTTATAAACTTTCTGATTTTAATAGAGATCCTATTATATATATGGAGTTAAGCTCTCACAAATCGGAAATATTATCCCCAAGATTAATCCTTCAAGAAACCAGTTCTGATAAAAAATGGATAGGAAAAACAGACAAAAAAAATAACCGTTTTGTCGTGTCTCTTCTTATAAATAAATGGCTTGGTTATAGACGTTCTTTTATTAAGATTTCTGGTGTAGGAAACAAAGAAACTAATGAATTCAAAGTATGCTTTAATCCCTCCATCTATTTCGCAATTAATTACATTGGATTGCCAATATTTATCTTCTTGGTATTATTTGAGTTGTCCTTGGGGTCATTTAGCTACCTTATCCCAATCGGAATAATAGTACTTAATACAATTGTCTTTAATCACGAACTAAGTAAGTCAGAGACTCAAATCGAGTCATTCTTGGAGGATTTGACCAATGCGTCAGAGACTTAATTCACGTTTAAAACTTAATTCCCAAGTCCAGGGCGATATAGTCATTTTTCATTGCTAAATCACCTCCAAGTCCGTCAACGGATTCACTGATTATGTTCACCAATCCGCGGTGGTAGGATATTCCACCAAATACCATGGTGGAAGTGCCTATCTGGTATTCCATACCAAGGCCAGCCAGTAGTGAGGTGTCAAATAACCTGAAGTCCTCCACTATAACATTATCCTTTAATTTCTCTTCTACATTAAACTCCAGTGCGGCACCAAACTGGAAATAAATGCGCTTATCCAACGAAACTTCATTGGTATACAATTTCATCGAAACGGGAATTTGAACGTACTGCAGGTTATACTCCTCTTTGGTTGGTGGTGTGCCTGTGTTTACCTTATCTCTTTGCTCAATTCCTACTCTTTTAGAAGCGTAGAATACTCCAACATTAAAATAATAGTTGTCTGTAAGTTGTATGTCTACAAATGGTCCAGTCGCTATTTTTAGGCCCGTACCATCAGTCTCAAGATCATAAACATCCGAAGTAAAATCAATTCTGTTTGATGATAGTATTGGTGAGAACTGAAAGCCAATTTTGTACTGAGAAAAAGCCGAAAACGATAGTGACAATAAAAGGATAAGAAGCAGATTTTTTCTCATAAGAACATAATTTTTGGTTACTTAGCGAAGTTGTATAAACAATCAATATTAGTCCTACTTTGTCAAGTTACAAAATCAATTTTGATATGTACTTGCCCGGCAGGGAGCAAGGTTTGATTTTCCAACTATGCCACAACTTATTCAGGGATAACGGAAAAAATGACAGCGTAGGATGATACAAAATAAGGGAATAGTTTTGATGATGAAAAAAGCATTTTTGTGTTGTGTGTTTGTGGCTTTGGTTTTATTGTCTTCATGCGGAGATAACGAATATAATGAGTGTGTATTTCAGCCAGATATCAATAATCCTGTTGATATTAAAATTGAACGACTTGAAAACAAATTATTAGATATTGATAACAGGGATTCGCTCCGTGCTTTTTTAATTGCCAACCCCATTATCACCACCTATTTCCTTAATAAAGGCACATACCCTAACGACTCGCTCATGCTTGATGGACTGATGAAGAAATTCAGTAATCCGCATATTGATACACTTCAGATGGAGATTGACCGGGTGTTTGGGGATTTATCTGAACTCACAGCAGAGCTAAATACCGCTTACAGCCATTTGAAACATTATTATCCTGATGTGACTATCCCAAAAGTTAAAACCGTGGCCACTGGTTTTGATTTTGACCTTTATGTTTCCGATACCTTGGTGGTTATTGGCCTTGATTATTACCTTGGCGAGGGGGCAAAGTTTAGGCCTATTGGCATGTATAACTATATATTAAAACGCTATGCCCCCGAATATATAGTACCTTCAATCATGCTGCTAAATGGTATTTCCCCTGATTATAATGCCACCAATGTTAAAGACAAAACCATATTGAGTGACATGATGGCTTATGGTAAGGCCTTTTATTTTACCAAAAGAATGATACCATGCGTGCCTGATAGCACCATAATATGGTATACCCGTGAGGAGATTGAGGGATCAAGAGCAAATGTTGATATTATATGGACACACTTTGTGGAGAATGAACTGCTCTTTGAGACCAACCATATGGTGAAGAAAAAATACATTGAAGACAGGCCTAAAACTTTTGAAATAGGTGAAAAAGCGCCCGGCAGATTAGGTCAGTGGCTCGGCTGGCAGATAGTAAATAAATACATGGAGGAGCATCCTGACACTGATTTTCAGGACATGATGATGATTGAAGACCCTCAGCTAATTTTTAAAAACTCGAAGTTTAAGCCTGATAAGGGTGGGTTGTTTTGACAATGAATAAGGTCATCATTTTATTTTTGTCTTTAATCATTCTTGCCAACTGCCAGACGAGACCAATTCTAGATGGTGTATGGAGTTATTGTGATAATGGCAAGTATTACGAATTTCATTTTTTTGGTAATGAGAGAATGGAATATAATAACCTTCTTGAAATCAATGATGGGTTTAACCAAATTCACAGTTTTTATCATTTTGCTGAAGACTCCATTTTTTTTACTCCCTTAGGTAAACCTGATTTCCTACCAGGTAATAAAATGCAAATCGAGTTTATAAATAAGTACTCATTTGTGCTTAATGGAAAGGACAGGTTTGTAAAGCAAAAACTCAATATTTTTAATCCCTATGAGCAAGAGGACGGCTCCTCTTTTACTGACTTTGTGAATAGATTTAAATTACGAGCTAAAAAATGTAGCAACTGAATTAATTACTCCCCATTATAGAGCTGCTCAATTTTCAATCTATCCTCCTCTGGTATAGCACTGTCGTTCATCAGTTTAAAGGCATCACCTGCTGATTTGATTTTGTATTTCTCTATCACACTGTTCTCACGCTCCTTCTTTTTCTTAGCCCTGATCATGAAAAACATGGCTACTTGAAGGATTAGCACCACAACCACAAAAACAATTAGCATATTCATACTGTCCATCTGCACTTTTAAATTTTATTGGTTAAATAATTATTGTCTATTTTAAAGTGTAACCTAAGAGATTGCAGAGAATTTTCCTTTTTGTGAAATTTAAAAAGAAAATTTCCACAATGACGTAATAAAGTTAGTTAACACCACTTCTGTACAAAACAATAAATTATACGATGACATTCGGAGAAAAGGTTATTGAATTTTATGAACAGCTGAATCCGCCTGATAAACTTCCAAAAAAGGTGGAGACACTTTTCCCGTTCAAAGAAGATAACGTAATGGAAGCTGTCAGAATATATAACCGCAAGTATTTTAATGATACGAATAAGCGCACCTTCTTAATTGGCATAAATCCGGGCAGATTGGGCAGCGGAACCACGGGCATCCCCTTTACTGATCCAATTCGCTTGAAAAGTGAGCTGGATATTGACAATTCATTTGATTCGAAACAAGAGCTGTCTTCCAATTTTATTTACCAGATGATTAATGCATATGGCGGGTCAGATAGTTTTTATAGCAACAACTATTTCACATCTGTTTCTCCTTTGGGCTTTGTTATGGAGGGCAAAAACCTCAACTACTATGACATTAAAGAACTGGAGGAAGCACTTGAGCCTTATATTGTGGCCGAGATGAAAAAACAACTTGAGTTTGGTGCCAAGCCCATCGCTTACAGTTTGGGTATGGGAAAAAATATTGCTTATTTAAAAAAGCTCAATGCCAAACATCACTTTTTCGAAAGCATAGAACCACTACCACACCCCCGCTGGGTGATGCAATACCGTCTCAAAAGAATTCAGGAATTCATCGATTTGTATGTCTCTAAACTGAGTGCTTAGAGCACAAACCTGTAAGTATATTTAAGCAGGAATATATTTCTGGGCTGCTTGTCAAACAATGAATTAGCTAAATGATCAAATGAGTGCCTATCTACTGTTGGGTTTTCAGAGATATTTTGTGTCCATACCAGAAATAGGGTTGAACCCGGCTTATACTCCCAGCGCATTACCATATTTGACTGAAACTGTGTGAAGTTAAAATCAGGATTATCAATAGTGTAGTCAGTAGTGCCATCATTATTTTCATCCACCGCCAGGGTGTTATCAACCATGTCCAGTGAGGTTGAGATTGTGTTAAACCTGTGTTGATACTCATCATGTGTAGAATTAGTGACCCTTTTTAGATTTGAATAAGCTCCAGAAGCAGCAAAAGGCTGTCCCCAGTATTGGATCGACATGTTTGGCGTGAGCACATAAGTGACACGCATAGATAAATTATAGGTTCTTTGATGAATATTGCCAATGATATATCGCGGCTGCCCATTGCTGTCTACAGTGTTAACATACTGCATTTCATTGTCCCTGGAGCTTACACTACCCACAAACCTGACATTTAATGCATTTGAAGGTCTCAGCCCCAATGACCACCACCAACCTGAGTTTTTAGAATAACCATCTTCACCCCAACCCCACCATGGGTTTAACTCAACCACCACCTTTTTCCTATCATCAGAAGAAGCCCAAACCCAGTAATCATAACTTTTTGGATATATGATGGATGGGCCACCTCTAAGGTCTGCATTGGAGGCTTGATAAAGTGTAGCCGATGCTCCGCTACTCATTCGCCAAAAGTTTTTGAATTGCGCATGCCCGTTCCAGTTAACCTCCCGGCCTCTTAATTCCCCACCAAAATCCTGATTTTGGTATATGTTGATATTGGTTCTCGCTGATCGGAATATTCCAAAAGGCTCCAGTTTACGATATTGACCCCACAGCCATTGTGCAACCTGATCTGTTTGGTTTAAAAAACCAATGTCATTTAACTCCAGCCCCGGAGAGCTCCAAGATGACCCCACTTCGTAAACAAAGTTTCCACTGGCTTTTCCAAAAGTCATAGACCCAGCGGTACCACTCATTTCAGTGCGGGTGCTATCCACTTTTCTATAATGGTTATCCTCACGTTGATAAAATCTTGCTGAGGCTTCCTGAAGATTCAATATTGATGCTGTACCTCCTTTTACCTGGCTGGCCAGGACTCTACCACGAACAAAATATTTACGTTCCATCCAAAATTTGGTAAAGTCTGCTCCTGCAGAATATGCTTCTTTTGTAAGTCCATCCAGACCTTTAAGATCACCTCTATTTGTGGCTGTTACCATACCTCCTACAATGGTTTCGCCCTGATTGATCTCCTGCTGCACCCTGCCAACCAGATAGTTGGTCATAGGCTCAACAACTTGCTCTCGTTTAACTCCTAGGCTGTCAATTTCTGCATATTCCTCTTTAGTTACAGACTCCAATACTCCCCATGAAAAGCCATTCCTGTTTTTACCGGTCAGCTTCATAGACCCTAATATTCTTGTGTTATTAGGACTGTTTACATATTCTTCCACACCATCATCACCATCCATATCGGTATCAACATTGCCCTGCGGGCGCCTTCCTACCCTTCTCGAATAAAATAAGTTGTCAAATTCCCGCCCGCCAGTAGGGAAGGTAAGGATGTTACTGCCCTCAATAAAAAATGGGCGCTGCTCGGGAAAAAATAACTGAAATGCGGATAAATTCACCTGTGATGGATCTGCCTCTACCTGCCCAAAATCAGGATTAACAGTAAGGTCTAAAGTGATGTCACTGGTGACACCAATTTTAGCATCAAGACCAACATTGACATCTGAACCTTTACCCGTGGCATATGGGTTGCCTTCTTCCTTTTCATAGGTCTCTGTTTGAGCCACGATATAAGGTTGTATTTCAAGCTGCTTCTGAGGTCTGATCCCATTTATGCCATTGATTTCACCAAACCTGTGTACAAAACCATTCGCATTTTGTGGAATATGCTGCCAGTTAGACCGTTCATCATTCCTAAAATAATAGCGCATCACCTGAAAGCCCCATGTATGCTGAGCTTGATCAGCAAACCTGAGCTGGCTTAAGGGAATTCTCATTTCTGCCACCCAGCCCTCTTCATCTATTGAGGTCATCAAATACCAGATAGGATCCCATTTTTCATCCCAATCATCACCATTGTTGGAAACATATTCCTCTCCCTTTACACCTGCAGAAGTTGCGGTAAATGAAAAGGCCGTTCGTTTATCATTATAGCTGTCAAACAATACAGTTACCCTGTCACCTTCAAACCCATCCCTGCGCGAAAGCCTTTTAACAATATTTGCAGGGTCAGCGTCATAGGCCCTGATGGCTACATAAATATTCTTATCGTCATAAAGTACCTTGAACTTGGTTTGTTCGGTGGGAGGCCCGCCATCATTTGGCTGTCGCTGGGTAAAATCCCCGCCTCCCCATTCTACAGTCTCCCAGATTTCATCATTTAACAGGCCGTCTATTCTGGGCGCTTCACCTTCAATCCTTGCTGTAGTATATAGCTTTCTGTTTATTTCTTCTGTCTGTCCAAAAGCTGCTACTACTGAAAATAGTGAGATTAATAAAGTGAGTTTGCGCCTCATGCATTCGATTGTTACCCTAGCTATTACTGAATCGCAAAGGTATGGTTACAGATATTCGACAAACAACAGGTTCTTATTTATGGACGGTAGGTAATGTGATATTAATACTTATTAGTAATGTCAACGGCAAATTCAGGTTGTTGAAAGTTACATCAGGCGCGCAACGAGCGCGGCCACACCAGTAAAAACGGTTCCTATTATTCCAAGAATAATAATGGCAAACCACCTTTCGGTAATGGTATTGATTATAGCATTATTGGGGTTGTCAGTATCCACATAAACCTCTACTTCCTCACCCATATCATAACTTGGCGGATTGGACTGCACGTCTGAGTGATATTGATAGGTTTCTCCTTTATACTCATACTCAATTGTGGGTTGTGATGGGTTGCTTACCACAGTTCCAATAACCAACTCACTTCTTTCTATTTGCTCAGCATCAGTGTAATATATGTAAATGGCAATGCTCAACATTATTGCGCCAATGGATCCAAAAATTATGGCTATACCCTTACCAGCACAGCCTGCTTTTAATGGTTTAGCAGGTGCTGATCGGGATGCGTTTTTAAACTCCCACGGCTCTATATCAGCTTCAACATGCTCAACCAGCGTTTTGGACTGGAGCAAATCAAGCCCGAAGTTTTCACGAATGTATTTGATGGCTTCGATCTTACGGCCTTCAATGAGTAGTTGACGAACCTCCTGTTTTTGTTTTTCGGTAACAGCCATGGTAATTCAAGTTAATGAATTTGGCAGATTAAAGGAATTTAAATTGGTTTAAACTAATTTAAGACTATGAATTTTCTCCCAACTAGCGCAAGTCTGTGACTAGTGTTTTAAAATGAAAACCAGAGTCTGTGACTCGGTATAAATAGTTGAAGCTAAAACATGAGCATAAAATATAAAATTCGGAACCAGGCCAAGCTGCACTTCGTAACCTTCGCTGTAGTGGAATGGGTTGATTAAAGTTACGGTAGAACGAAAGACGTTAAAAACTTAAACCTCATATCCTGGCTGCAAACGAAGACGAGTTGAGGATCAGAGGAAATCAAGTTTACGGTAATTATAAAATTGATTTAGTAAATTATAAATGAAACAACCTCATATTTGACAAACTATGAAACTATCCTTCCAAAAGTTGTTTTTTATATTAGCGTTCATGTTTGGCCTCATTGCCGTAATGGTGTTTGCCAAATCAATACTCATACCCTTAAGTATGGCTTTGCTCATTTCATTTATTCTGCTCCCCGTTGTTAAAAAATTGGAAAGCTGGGGCTTAAATAAATTACTCGCTGCATTCCTTTCCTTGCTGATCTCTTTCCTTATTATTATTGGAGGCATAACACTGTTTTCAGCAGAGATAGTGAGCCTCTCTGATCAGTTGAATGATTTTACCGGCAAAATCATGAATACATTGTCAGATGCTATAGTCTTCATCAATGGAAATATCAATTTTATAGAAGACTTAAACAGGGAGGAGCTGGTAGAACAAGGGAAGGAATGGGTTAAGGCATCATCGGGGTCATTGATACAAAACACCTTTAGCAGCACAGCGTCATTTTTTACCGGCCTGGTTACCACCATCATCTTTACCTTTTTATTACTTATTTACAGAGAAGGATTGACCAAAGCCTTTGTTGCCTTTGGAGATAACCAAAACAAACTCACAATATTCAGGATGCTCAAAAACATACAGAGTGTCGGTAAAAAATACCTTTCGGGCATGTTTCTCTTGATTATAATATTGGGTTTTGCCAATAGTATAGGATTATGGATTATTGGCATTGACAGCCCGTTTCTCTTCGGATTTCTAGCTGCTATTTTATCTATTGTGCCTTTTATTGGTACTACTATTGGTGCCACTATTCCGGTGCTGTACGCTTTTATGTCCTCAGATTCGTTATGGGTACCAGTAGCTGTAATGATCTTGTTTTGGGTAATTCAGACTATTGAAAGCAACTTTCTAAACCCAAAGATTGTAGGCAGTAGTCTAAATGTAAATGCTTTGGTGGCCATTTTAAGTTTATTGATTGGGGCTTCAGTGTGGGGGGTAGCAGGTATGGTATTATTTCTTCCGTTTGCAGCTATGCTCAAAGTCATATGCGAAGAGTTTGATCAATTGAAGCCTATTGCCATGTTAATCGGTAATGATATTTCTGGTGATGATAACGAGAAACACAAAACTTCTAAATGGACAGAAAAAATGAAGGGTTGGTTAAAGTTAAAATAGTATGAAAGACGTTCAAAACGTGAACCTTATGCATCCCACTTACAAACAACGAAGAGGAGATCTCCAAGAATTCAAAAGATTTGTGGGATTAAATATTGTTTAAACTAAATTAAGACCATGAATTTCCACACACGTAAATGGGTAAAGCCCGAAGACCTAAACCCAAATCAAACATTATTTGGTGGCAGCCTTTTAAAATGGATAGATGAAGAGGCCGCTATTTATGCCATCATCCAGCTAGACACGCAGCGCTGTGTTACCAAATACATTTCGGAGATCAATTTTGTAAGTTCTGCCAAGCAAGGTGATATTATTGAGTTGGGTATGGAGGCCATTCACTTTGGCAATTCCTCCATCACCCTGAAATGTGAGGTGCGGAATAAGTTGACCAGAAAAACAATATTGGCTGTTGATAAGATTGTATTTGTAGCACTAGATGAGCAAGGTCAGCCAATGAAACATGGCAAAACGGAGATCACTTATATAAAGGATAAGTTTGCCGGTGAGAATTAACTGAACTCAGTACCGTTAATTTCCAAAATCAAACCGGAACCATAGGCCATAGCAGGCGTTTGGTAGCCCGCCTTATAATCATCATTAACGATTTTTGAGGCTATAAGCACTGCTGTTTTAGCTGTTAAAGTATAACCATTTGGAGTGGTTAATCTGGATTCAACTGCTGTCTGTCCATTGGAAGCTTGACCCCATAAATACATCTTTCCTGCCCCTCTTTTTTCAGCTGATGGGCCAGGTCTCTTTTTGTCAACCTGTTTTTTGAGAAAATTCTTGACCCAGCGCATTTTTAGCAAAAAGCTAAGCCTTCCCATCCATTTTAGCTGGATGATCTGCTTTGCAGAGCTTCCTGTAAAAACTTCAATATTGGGTATACCTGTACTGAAATAAGCCGTGGCTATATCGCCCCAGGAAATACCTACTGATAGCTGCTTCATAGCGCCAAAGTCAATCTCTCGGAAAGAGGTGCCCAGGGACTTTGTCTCAAGCTTTCCTCCCCTTCTATATTGTTGCCCCTCATGTGAGCCTTCAACCATGGTTTTGGATGTCCCTCTTGATAAGCCACCACCAACACTCGTGAAAGCCAACTTTAAGTCTGTGGCATCTGGCATTTGCTCTTTCAATTTTGCGGCAAGACAATCAGAAGGAACCACATCAAAGCCCGCTCCGGGCATTAGCATAACATTCGCTGTTTTAGCAGCCTCATCCAGATCATGAATCTGTTCAAAGATTTGGTACTCACCTGTAATGTCGAGATAATGGGTGCTTGTTTCCAAACAAGCCTTAACCATAGGCATGGCGGTGTACATAAATGGCCCTGCACAGTGAATGACCACATCATGGGAGTTCAAAACACGAAGCATTTTTTCACGCTCATCCAGGGCAAATACTTCACACGCCACATTGTATTCCTCTGAAAGTTTGAGTATTTCTAATTCGTTTCTTCCGGCTATAGTTATCGATAAATTCCTTGAAAAGGCCTCTTCAAGAATTAGCCTGCCAGTGTAACCATTGGCTCCGTAAATAAGGATTTTCTTCAACCTAGTCGTATGTCGTCTGAAAGTTCATTTGGATTGTCGGCCGGTTTATCGACTCCGGCAGCCACCAACAGCTCACCACATTTTTTTATGCCATCGGCTATTCCTTCTGCTGGGTTTCCTGATTTTATCCCTGTAAGAATAACATCCACCACATGTTGCCAGTCATTTTGATCTACCTTGGCATTAATTCCGCTATCACCCAACACCTCCACCATATGCTCAAAATGGCTTACAAGAATGATGATGCCGGTTCTATTTTTGGTATTAAAAATCTCTTCCGTCAAAAATGCGGTCAAAGCCCTCTGTTCAACCCTTTCCAGCATTGTTTCTGTGGGTGTTAGCCATTTTCTCACCGGGTCAACAAACCTTGACATCAAATAGCCTATGGCGCTTAATGCAATGGTAAAAATGACAACTTCCAATGGTGTTATCACAAATGGCAAACTCCATGAGTAGGAAAGAACACCTGCCAAGCCAAGGGCGACCAAAGCAAAATAAAGTGCTGCCCTTAAATTGGTCTCCTCATATTTATCACTAGCGTTAACAAAATAAGGCACAATCTCCCCAGAGGTGGCTTTTTCTGCCTCACTAACAGCATTTTTGATCAATGCTTTTTCACTTTCGGTAAATTGAAATATTGCCATGTTTTAACCTAAATTTTTACCAACTGCCAGAGGCACCACCTCCGCCAAAGCTTCCACCCCCGCCACTAAAGCCTCCACCTCCAAAACTGCCACCGCTACTGCCTCCACCGAAGCCGCCTCCATAATATCCACCGCCTCCTCGGCCTCCTCCTATTGAAGAAAATATTAGATAAAAGAAGACCAACCCTATTCCTCCAATCAAGCCAAAAATAAGCACACCGCCAACAAACGCAACGATTGAACCTATCCCTTTGCTTTTAGCATTCCCCAATTTTTTCTTCGTTGTGGCTGAAACTATCATTGCCGCTATAAAAACGAAAATAAACCACCCGTCTATGCCATCACCAGAACTGTTATCATTATACGTTGGTTCAGGCAGCTCTTCCCCTGCTATAAGCTGGGCTATGGCCAGCACACCATCGCTAATCCCTCCACCAAAATCACCTTGCTTAAAAGCTGGCGTTATATATTCTTCTATTATTTGTCTTGACTTGGCATCAGTAACCGCACCTTCAAGGCCATAACCAACTTCTATTCTTAATTTTCTATCATCCTTTGCTATTAACAACAGAACACCATCATCAACATCCTTTCTGCCAATCTCATTTTTTTCAACTACTCTAATAGAATAATCTTCAATAGGTTCTGGTTGTGTTGTCGATACAATCAAAACTACAATTTGGCTTCCCTTGGTTTGCTCCAAATTAGCCAGTTCACTTTCAATTCTTGACTTCTCTGAAGTGGAAAGCGTATTGGTTAAATCCGTGACCCGCTCCCATAATTTTGGGATCTCCTGCACATCCTGGCTAAATAGATTAGTGGATATAAACAGTAAAAAGAGTAATGCGAAGTGTCTTCTAAAAAATAACATAGGCCTGATGATGTGTTAAACTTACCAAATAATAGTTAAATTGAAGAGTACATTACTAAAGATATATGAATACAAAAAGGAAAGTGCTTGTGCTGACAGGTGGTGGCGACTGCCCGGGTTTAAATGCTGTAATCAGAGGCATAGTCAAACGTGCCAAAACAGAAAAGGGCTGGTCGGTAATTGGAAGCATAGAAGCGTTTAATGGTGTGCTGAAGGAGCCGATGCAATTGATGAAACTGAACAACAAGACCACCGCTGGCATTCACGTTAAAGGTGGCACTATTTTAAAAACTACTAACAAAGGCAATCCTTTGGATTTTGCAGTAGAGCAGCCTGATGGCTCATGGACTACTTCTGATAGGTCTGACGAACTCATAGAAAAAATTAAATCTATAGGTGTTGAAGCAGTAATCAATATTGGAGGTGACGGCTCACAGCGCATTTCCCAAAAATTGTTTGAGAAGGGGCTGAACATTGTGGGTGTTCCTAAAACCATAGACAATGATGTGTCCTCTACAGATTTCACATTTGGCTTTAGAACAGCGGTGCAAATAGCCACAGATAGTTTCGATAAGTTGGTGACTACTGCTGAGAGTCACCATAGAGTAATGATTATGGAAGTAATGGGTCGTGATGCCGGCTGGATAGCCTTACATACGGCAATGGCCGGGGGAGCGGAAGTGTGTCTTATTCCAGAAATTCCATATGACATCAGGAAGGTAGTTGATCACATTAACAGCAGATATGTAAAAGGTAAAGGGTTTGTAAACATAGTGGTGGCTGAAGGCGCTAAAGCTAAAGACGGGGCTGTAACTTCCGTCATTAGCGATGAGGTGGGTTACGAGCATCAGCGGTTGCGTGGTGTTGCCTTTGCCTTATCCGCACAGTTAAAGGCAGCTGGTTGTAAGGCTGATATCCGTGAGACTGTGCTGGGTCACACACAAAGAGGTGGCACTCCTATAGCCTTTGACAGGATATTGGCCACATTGTTTGGAGTGAAAGCATTTGAAATGGTGCTTGACAAAGAATTTGGCCGCATGGCTTCCTATAGGAACAATGAAATAACAAGTGTGACTCTACAGGATGCGATTAGTGATTATAACCTTATAAAAACAGATAGTTATATGGTAAAGGCTGCTAAAGCCATAGGTATTTCATTTGGCGATTAAACATTAATGAAAGGTATTGTCTATAGTATATTATTGGTACTATGCTGCTATAATTTGGCATCTGCACAATCAGAACTAGTTATTAGTGATGATACTGATGGGCCATATATCAATGGCTTTTTTTCGGAGTACAGAGACAATACCGGAAAGGCAACTATTAATCAAATAAAAACCCTGCCTGGTGCCAAATTTGAAAGACTTAGTAATGAACCTCAAAGGTATGGCCTAACGCAAGATGTAATATGGCTGAAGCTTAAACTTAAGAGTACTCTAACCTACTCCAAAATCTTTGTTTTCAGTTTTACCGATCCTTCCATCTATGGTCTGGAAATGTTTGTTGAGTACAATGGCACCATGGACCACTTCCTATCTGGCACCTCTACAAAACAAAGTGATAAGCAGATTCAAGGCAATAAGAATTGCTTCCAGATAGTGATCCACCCAGAAATGGAGACCACCATCTATTTTAAGATGCATTCGAAAAATAAAATGACATTGGTTTGCCATCTTGTAAAACAGACGGAATTCTTCAATATGGTTTACAGGCAGAGGGCCTATTTGGGCTTTTTTTATGGGTCAATGATTATTTTGTTGGTCTACAATCTCTTGATGCTTGTCACCACCCGTTTTACTGTTTTTGGGTATTATGGATTGTATGTTTTGTTCATTGCGATATTTACTGGTGCGGCTGATGGCTATACTCCTGAGTTTTTACATTTTCTGGTTGTCTGGAAAGACGGCTATCTGGATGCAGCAACAGCCACCATTACCCATGTGCTGGGGCTAATGTTTATGCTCAAATTTTTAGATGTACATAAATGGTCTGTTAAATTTTATTGGACTGTTGCCGGATTTATGCTCTTCACAGGTTTTGCAGGGCTAATACTTCTTTTATTAAGAGAGCAAATCATCTTTGATTTTTTAAGCTATGCAGGGCTAATTCAACTAACTCTAGTGATTATCGGTGGGGTAAGGGGTGTGCTAAATAAAGCCCCACAGGCAGGGTATTTTCTGGGCGCTAATGTAGTCTTTGGGGTTTTTATTGTTCTTTTCATTCTTAACATGTTCCGGCTGGTGCCATATAGCTTTTTGGTACAGTATTCCATCCATTTTGGATACGGACTAAGCGTCATTATTCTTTCTTTTGGCCTTGGCGTTCGTATCTATTCTGTCTATCAGGAGCTGCTTCAAAAAGAGCATGAAAAACAGGAGCTAATAAAACAAAAGAATGAAGAGCTAGAAGAACAGGTTACAATCAGAACAAATTATCTAAGTGAGAAAGAGAGCAATTTAAGGGCTATCCTCGATAACAATAATAACTCTATCTGGTTCGTGGATAATCAATATCAGCTTATTGATTTTAATATCAAATTTCAGGAAAGCTGGAAAGCATTTTATGGCACCGAACTGAAATTGGGTGTGAGCATGTTGGAACAAATACCCGTTCAAAACTTGAAGGGTCAGTGGAAAATAAGGTATGACACAGTATTAGAAGGTAATGGGGCTACCTATCAAGATAGCTTTAATGTTAATGGTAGAATAAAGACCTTTGAGATTAATCTGTATCCAATAATACAAAATGATAAAGTTGCGGGCGTAACAATATTTACAGCAGATATTACTGATCGGATAGAAGCACAAACTATCCTCAAAGATCAAAATGTGATGCTGACCAAAGTCAATCAGGAGCTAGACCGTTTTGTCTATAGTGCCAGCCATGACCTTAAAGCTCCATTGGCATCAATACTTGGATTAATCAATATCGCCAAGGTAGAAAAGGATGACCAAAACCGGCAGAAGTATTTTGAAATGATGGAAATTTCTATTTCGCGACTTGATCAATTTATTAAAGACATCATTGATTACTCCAGAAATGCCAGAATTGAAATTCAAGCTGCTAAAATTGATATAGCAAGTGTTATTGATAGCTGTTTCGAAGATTTAAAGTATGCCATGGTAGAGGGCAAGATTTCGCCAAATATTGAAATCTCTACCACCGCTGATTTTTATTCTGACAACACGCGTCTAAAAATGATAGTCAGAAATTTGATCAGCAATGCTTTAAAATATGGTAGTCCTAAAGAAAAAGACAATCAACTGGACATTATAGCCGATATCAATAAAGAAAGAATTCTGCTTACAGTTAGAGATTATGGCCCGGGAATACCCAAAAAACATCATGATAAACTTTTTGATATGTTCTACAGGGCCAACGCAAGTTCCCTAGGCACAGGGTTAGGACTGTACATTGTTAAAGAAACCGTTCAAAAACTTAGTGGAAAAATTCAGCTGAAATCAGAAAACAGTAAGGGTGCTGAATTTATCATTGAAATACCCAATATGGATAACATGTCCAAAAGCTGACAACTTTGCTTTTTAGATGTAGAAAACGAAACATTCTAACCATCATGTCAGTTATTCAAACAAAATAATAAGGTCAATGAAAGAGGTAGTATTTGGAGCAGGTTGTTTCTGGTGTGTTGAAGCTGTATTCCAGCAGATCAAAGGAGTAGAAAAAATAGAGTCTGGCTATATGGGTGGGAAGACAAAAAACCCGACCTATAGAGAGGTTTGCAGCGGACTAACAGGGCATGCAGAGGTAGTAAGAATGACTTATGACCCGGCTGTAGTTAGTTTTAAAGATATGCTAGAGATTTTCTGGAAAACCCATGACCCAACCACCCTAAACCGGCAAGGAGCAGATACAGGAACTCAATACAGGTCTGTTATTTTTTATCTTGATGAAGAACAGAAAAAACAGGCAACAGAATACAAAGCCAGGTTAAATGAAGAAAATGCTTTTGGCAATCCGGTAGTAACGGAAATTAGTCCTGCATCAGAATTCTATGTAGCCGAAGATAATCACCAGAACTATTATAACGACAATGGAAGCCAGCCCTATTGTGCCTTTGTGGTAAAACCCAAGGTTGACAAGGTAAAAAAAGTATTTGCTGAGAGGTTGAAGTAATCAATAACAGATGCCTGGAGAAATATTTAACCAATGATGTGAGGGCGATACTTAGAATTCCTTACACGTATATTTTTATCATGCTAATCGTCTTCAAACGGCATTAACCATTCGGAATGTTTGAAAAGATGCCAATCAGCTTTTGCTAAATCATAATGAGGATCATATAAAGGTTTGTATTTACTTCCATTCAGACTGACCCTGCTATTGGCATAAATAGAAACATTTGAGTGCCCTTTTTTGGCAAGGTCTTTTTTGAGTATTTGAATAAACTGCCATAACATATCTGGTCGTGTGGCTACTCTTGAGGCCTGTTTATAGGTTATATATTCACTTGGTTTAACTACCCACTTTTTGTTTGTGTTATTATCAATTATGTTAAAACTTACCGTGCCGGTTTTTACCCTAAGCATCATTCTCCACGACAAACGGTGCCCTTCTTCTGTCCAGTTTACATTTCCTTTAAACAACCAATGCCTGAGGGGCAGCAGTATATGGATACTAAGAAACAGGGCCATTAAAAAAACCTTTAAGTTACTTATGCCATATTTGTTTGATTCAAGTGTCAGCTGATCGAGAATAGGCTTTTTCTTGAAAAATATCCTGCGAACAACTTCAGGGTCAAAATAAAACACGCCTAATGCAATGCCTAAAAACGGAAAAATACCAATATGGAATACCGCTGAATTGAACAAATGAAAAAAGATGGTTCCTATAAAGGCATATTTTCTTGTTCTTTTCCAGATCAAACCAAGACCAAATAGCGCATCAACTACAACCCCAGACCAGGAAATAAAATATTGAAACCATTCCTTGCCTAGCAATGGCCCTACGATCCAATAATCAGTTTTACTAGTAAACCATATACCTATGGGCTTAGCAGCCAACCAATCAGGATAGGCTTTGGCTACAGATGCATAAATATAAACAATTGACATAGTAGCAATAAACACCCAATGGCACCATTGAGGACAAGTAGTACTTCTTATTTGAGGGTTATTCTTTGCATCTAAAGAATAATATTCATTTGCCGGCATTAACCACATTAAATAATTGAGAATCATCAACAAGTAATAGTGGTTGTTATAGCTAGACTTCTGCATAAAATATACCCCCGTCCACATAAGTGCATAAAAGCCCATTGCCCACCTATACTTAAAACCCAGCATGACCATAATACCAGCAACACCCATAACCAAATAATAGGCATACATGCCATATCCTGGCAATGGCTGTAGCCACCAAAAGTCCATAAATGGAAAAGTAATTGAAGGGTCAATAAAGACCTTCTTGACCCAACCAGTTGCAATAGCTCCCCAAGCTTCAAGAAAAAGTAAAAGGCCAAAAATCATCCTGAACAGGATTAACGGGCTGTTATCAACCGGGCGAAATAATTTAGATTTTATATTCATTTTCTTTGGTCTGAAGGGTGCATTTCAAATTGTCGCATCCTTGTGGCCATTAAGGATACTTTAATAGACCTCCAACGCATTTGCCTATAGACAGTTTGGTTTATACTGTCTTCATAGGGCTGATAATCGGGATTTTTACAGTAAAAGCCTATGTTTTGCAGAAGCCTCACCCATCTTCAGCTATCGTGTTGGCTCCATAAATGTTCCCTCTCCAAGTTGGAGAGGGCATTCAAACTGTGCGCAAGCTCAGTTTTTTGAGGGGTGAGGCTTCTTTGAATGCAAGACATGTTAAAATCATTAAGCGAGAATTTGAAATGCACCCGGTCTGAATAAAATTTCACAAACCCAATGACATAAATACCATTGTCACCAATTTTAATGAATACCTAAGTTGAATAGAAATGAACTGATAAAAAAAGCACCCAGTAAATACCAGGTGCCTCTTTCATTGCTGCATTGCTTTAGTTAACTGCTGTATTGAATTAGTTGGTTAATACTATTTTTCCATATTTGACACCATAATCTGTCGTCACTTTATAGCTATAAATATCTGCTGGCAAATTGTAGCCATCTATGCTTAATTTAATCGACTCGTTAGCTCTAAGCTGACCGTTGTAAAGGTCTTTAACCTTGATGCCATTTCTATTGTATAACTCGGCTTTCAACTTTGATGAAACCGGTGTATAAAATTCCAAAGTGGCTGTTTCTGTAAATGGGTTTGGATATGCATTCATCGTCATTTCTCCTGACATATCAGCTTCACCGTCTACCAGTTCGTAACTTACACACTGGCCATATTTATATGACACTTCAAAATCAGCAGTGGCCAGTCTGTCCATACACTGATCGTTGTCTGAACAAACGGTAAAGGAATATTCGAAATACTGCTCCAGTTGGCCTTCTCCAAAGCCATTGATATCATCAATTTTAAAGCCTTCTGTACCAGTAGTAGGATCCTTGCCATATTCGATTTTCCAATTTTCTGAGTTAGAGACTTCATCAATCGTTCCACAATCTATACCTACAGACAAGTGAGACAGCCCACGAACATGTTGTCCATCATAAGTAACCACGGCCTGATAAGTATAGCAGCTTCCATTAACCTCGACTAATGAAATCTCTGAAGAGAATGGGTTGTAGCAATCGTCATCATCTGAACCATCATCACCATCGTCCGAATCGTCTCCTCCATCATCTGAATCATCTCCTCCGTCATCTGGGTTATCTCCTCCATCGTCTGGGTTATCTCCTCCGTCATCCGGGTTATCTCCACCATCGTCTGGGTTGTCTCCGCCATCATCCGGGTTATCTCCACCATCGTCTGGATTGTCACCTCCATCATCCGGATTATCTCCTCCGTCATCTGGATTATCTCCTCCGTCACCCGGATCTTCACAATTGGCCGAAGCAAAATCAACAGTCACATCTAAGGCGTTGGTGCATCCATTAATATCTGTAATCACTAATGAATAAGTTCCTTCAATAGCTGCGCTCAAGTTTTGCAGACTACTTCCATCTGACCAATTATAGGTGTATGGAGCTTTTCCTCCAGATACACTGACTGCCACTTCAAAACCATCTGTCAAACAGTTTGGATTAGATACGTTATATGTGGCAGAAATTGGTGTTGCGTCTGGTAAGTAATAGGCCAAACTTTTGGTACATCCGGCAGCATCAGTTATTAACACCGAATACTGACCTGGGGGGAGTCCTGTTATCTTATCAGTATTTTCTCCATTAGACCACTCGAAAGTAAAAGGTGCTGTACCTCCGGTCGTCATAAGTTCTATTTCTCCATCATTTGCACCATTACAAGAAATTTGACTTACAATGCTATTGGCCTGGAAAGTGGCAGCTGTTACATCTACACTTAATGTCGCTGAACACCCACTGGCATCAGTTACATTAACAGTAAATCTGCCGGCTGCAAGGTTACCAATATCTTCTGTAGTTTCACCACTCAACCAGGAGTATGAGTATGGTTCTTCACCACCATTAATGGTAAGGTCTATGGCTCCGCTATTATTCTCAACACAAGCAGTTTGCTGCATGGTTGCCGATAGGGAAATAGGGTTGTTCTCTCTTAAAATAAACGTTCTTGAGCTTAAACAGCCATTTGCATCTGTTGTAGTCAACCTGTATGACCCTGCTGCTAACCCACTTAAATCTTCTGAATCTGAGCCATTACTCCATAAAAAGGTATATGGTGCCACTCCACCTTCAACGGTTACATCTACAGCACCATTGTTAACACTACATCCTGAATTTGTAATAATTCCATTTATATCTATGAAAACTGTGTTTTCTACAATTGCTGTTGCTTTAGCCTCACAGCCATTAGCATCGGTAACTGTCAAGACATAGTATCCCCCACTAACACCTTCAAGGTTTTCAGTTGTAGCACCGTTAGACCATGAGTAAGTGTATGGCGTAACACCACCTTCCACCGTGGTTATTACTGCTCCATCTGATTGCCCCTGGCATGATGCATCAGTAATGTTTGTACTTATGTTGATAGGGGCAGGAGCTTTTACCTCACCTGATAGTTCCATGGTTTCACCTGTAGCATCAGTGATGGTAACTGTGTAAACACCTGCCATTGCATTTTCAATGGTCTGGTTTGTTGTCCCGTTTGACCATGCGTAAGTGATGGGCTCCGTTCCTTCTATAATTGATACCCCTATGCTTCCATTAGCATCATCTGCACATGTGGCATCAACGATATTTAAACCCGCATCAAGTTTCACACATGTAACCTCAGTATCTTCATAGAAAACACATGTGGCCACTTTATAAGCTACCTGTGGTGCCCAACAGCTAAGCGCTTCATCACAGCCATTTTCGCAAATGGTAAATGTAACGGTAAAGTTGCCCGCATTTCGGTTTTCACCAAATCCGCTGATATCATCCACTTTAAATCCGGATATTCCAGACGTAGGATCCGTTCCATATTCAATTTTCCATCCTTCAGAATTTGACACTGAAGACACCTGGGCACAACCAGGTATGGCTACAGAATAATGGGACAAGGCATGAGCACATGAACCATCTGCATTCACCTTGAGGGTATAACTCAAGCACCCTGAAGCCAGCTCTTCCACTGACAAAATTTCTGTGCTAAAGCAGTTATCCTCACAGCCCTGTTTTTGATTCTTGTTTTGAGCTGATGTTAATAATGACGTTAAAAGTAGCCAACCAAATAATAGACATTTCACACTTCTTCTTCTCATTGCTAGTTAGTTTTGGTGCATATAAATCTAACCACAGGAGAAAAGGTGAACGGGCAAATGGGTGAGGTGTATAAATAACCGACAAGAAGTAAAATGTGACGATTAGTTGCAGTGAATTGAGATAAAAAAAGGGTTCAAAACTATAGTTTCGAACCCTCAAAATAATAAACTAACTGCGTTTATAGACTATCAAGAAACTCTTCTATGGCTTCCATCTTATCATCTGTATATTCTCCCAAAGTGGCAAAAGCTATTTTACCTTCTTTATCGATTAGAAAGAAATATGGCACATCCTTTTTATCAAATTCCAGCGCCTCTTTATAAGGCTTAAGTTGGCCTTTGTAAAACAAAATATTTGGTATCAAAAGTGGGTCTAACTTCTCAGCTGCTTTTCGCCTTGCCGGGCCTTCAGCCGCTGCCTTTATTCCTGTAAACATGGGTACAAAATATACATTGATATCATAAGTGAATGAGGCAAAGACACCAGTAGATTTCTTAATAAACTTATTGTAAATAGGGCTGAACCAGGTGTTCAAATCATCCTCTGCCTTTTTAGAGTAAGCCAGGCCAACTAAAGTATATTTGTCCGTTACATCAGCTGGAATGTTAACCTCTTCACCTTCTACGGTAACTGTTTCCATATCTGGAAATTCCGTGCCCTCAATCTGGGCAAATGCTGACGAACTAAAAGCCAATAAACAAATGATTAGACAGTGTTTCATATATGTAGTGTTTGGTTTTTCGATGATCACCTGTCAGTCAGGAGACAAGTAAGTGAAATCGCATTGTTCAAAATTTACCTCGTAACGTGAAATTAACAATTTTATTCTACGGCATCTTTCTTATTCTGGTCTCCACATCCTCCACGTCTTTCATCAACTCTGCGATAATTTTAGTGTCAGTTTTGCCATAATGATAGGGGTACAATATTTTTGGTTTAAATGCTTTAGCTGCATCGGCAACCATTTTGGGGGTCATGGTATAAGGCAGGTTCATAGGCAGGAAAGCCATGTCAATGTCTTTCAAAGCTTTCATTTCAGGGGTATTTTCTGTATCTCCTCCAATAAATATTTTTTTATCACCAATGGTAACAATGTAGCTATTGCAAGTGCCCTTGGCATGAAATGGTTCACCATTATCCCTCTTGTGCACCAGATTGTAGGCAGGAATAGATGAGATTTTCAGCCCTATAGCCTCTGTACTTCCGTCAGAAGCCAGCACATCACCATAACCCAATTGATCAACGGCAAGTTGAGTTGTTATAATTTTGGTCTCCTCCTTTTTAATTGCTTCCACAGCCTTGGCATCACAGTGATCACCATGATGATGGGTAATCAGTACCAAATCAGCATCTGGTAGCTCGTCATAATTTGCCTCTCTTGTTGACGGGTCTACATGGATGATTTTGTCGTTGACCTTCATCATGAAAGATCCATGCCCGATAAAGGTGATCTCAAGAAGACCCGCTGTAGTTTCAAATTTGTCTACTTCAAAGTCTTGTGACCTTGCATTTACAAATACTGATAATAACAGAATTGATAGTAATACTCTCATTTTAACCATTCGTAAAGTTTATAATGTTCTGCCGTCATCCCTAATTTTTCATAGACAGCTTGGGCTTTGGTATTTTCTTTCTCTACATACAATCTTATACCCTTTAATGTTTCATCTCCTTCTACCATGGCTTTGATATAATTGTACAATGCTTTGAAAATCCCTTTGCCACGGTGCTCTTTAACCACATACACAGACTGAATCCACCAAACTGTGCCATTCCTCCACTCACTCCACTCTGGGGTTATCAATAGGCAGGCAATAACCACTTCTTCTTCGGTAGCCACATAATAAGTGCCTTTTCCAGGGTCTTCAAATACGGCTTCTACTCCAGATATCAGTGTTTCCTTATCCAGCTTCATATCCTCTGTTTCGCTGGCCATCAGAATCTGGAAATCAACTATGGTTTCCAGTTCTTTAAATTTTGCTTTTCTAAATTGACTCACTCTTTAAAGATAGCATTATATAAAAAAATAGACCAGAAATATTAACAATCATCCTTTTTGTCATATCTCTGAACCTTTTTAAACTATACTTGTATATATAATTTCGAACTGTAAAAGAGTGATATGCTAGATGTGCTAATTATAGGTGCCGGGCCAATAGGACTGGCGTGTGGAATAGAAGCTAAAAAGAAAGGACTGACTTATCTTATCATTGATAAGGGCTGTTTAGTGAATTCTATCTATAACTATCCGCTTAACATGACTTTTTTCTCCACCTCCGATAAACTTGAGATAGGCGAAGTTCCTTTTATATCACATGGCAGCAAACCCAACAGGTTTGAGGCATTGGAATACTACAGAAGAGTGGCCTCTAGCCAGCAGTTAGAAGTTAAGCTTTACGAGAAAGTAGAGACAGTTAAAAAAGAGGGTGAGCATTTCTCTATTTTTAGCAGTAAGAGTAACTATCAGGCAAAGTCAATTGTCTTGTCTACTGGCTTTTACGACTACCCTTATATGATGAATGTGCCTGGTGAGGAATTGCCAAAAGTAAGACATTACTATGATGAGCCCCACCCTTATTTCAGACAGAAAATAATAGTTGTTGGAGCAGCCAACTCGGCTGTAGATGTAGCGCTGGAAACTTATAGAAAAGGGGCTGATGTAACAATGGTGGTTCGTGAGCCGGCAATACTTGAATCAGTAAAATATTGGGTGCGACCGGACATTGAAAACAGAATTAAGGAAGGTTCCATCAAAGCTTATTTCAATAGCCAGATTACTAATATTGAAGAACATAAGGTGACCGTAAACACCCCTGAAGGTATTATTGAGCTAGAAAATGACTTTGTGCTGGCCATGACTGGCTACGAGCCAAATTTCTCAATGATGGAGTCTATCGGTATTGATTTTCAAGATGATGAGTTTAGAACCCCTGTTTACAGCGAAACAACAAATGAAAGCAATGTGCCGGGAGCATATTTGGCCGGAGTAGTTTGTGGTGGTTTAAAAACCAATAAATGGTTTATTGAAAACTCCAGGGTTCATGCCGTCAACATTATGAATGATATTGCCGAAAAATCCTAAGCCTTTTCGTCCTCCTCATTGGTCATTTGATCAATAACTTTTTCTTCAAATGTCTTATGCTTTTCTTGTTTTGGAATTTCATCAATTTCCTTATCCAGTTCTTGCCAGTACTCCAGCTGCACGGCTTCTACAGGCTCCAAATGTTTACCAGAGGCGATTAAGGCAATGGCCATAGCAGAGCTTGTAATCAGAATAGTATAAAGCAAAATTGCTGAACTAAAAGTCTCTAACTGTAGGTGTGTGGGTATTGAAAAGAACAGCAGTATGGTTATGAGCCCCCTTGGTGCCATAAATAGTTGAGGATTCAGATTTTCTTTCACCACCAATTTTAAGAACAAGGCACGCACCCCAAAAAGTGATATTACTATAATAATGCTGACCAATAGCGCCCAAGTGTCCAGTAGTGAGCTTAAATCTATCGACAAACCAAAAATAACAAAGAAGAAAGTGCGTATAACGAAGGCAGATTCCATTGTCACTAAATGAAAATTACCCAAAATACTGTGCAATGCACTCAAGTTGATCAGCTTGGCCAGCTTACCTCTAAAAAAAACTTTATAGTTATTGATAACAAGCCCAAATATCAATATGATCAATAAAGAGGACAGATGAAAAATCTTACCGATTGAATAAAGCAGCAACAAAACCGCAACCAATAAAAACAGTTTAACCTGTGTTTTGAGTCTTTGAAATATAAGTACCAAAGCATAGCTAATAACAACTGATAAAACTATTGTCATAACAATATTGGAAGCAATATCCCAAACCACATCCCCTACATTTTCATTATCAAGATTGCCTAAAAGGAAATAAAAATACATTATACCCAGTATGTCGGAGAAGGTGCTTTCATAAATCATAAATTCCCTTTTATCCTTAGATAATTCACCAATAGAAGGGATAATAATAGCGCTGCTAATGATGGACAGTGGTATGGCATAGACCAGGGCAACCATGAATTCAGCAACAATGAGGTATTGAATAATTAGCGCTATTACAAAAGAAGAAATAATCAAGCTTGCAAAAGCCACCAAAAAAGATTTTGAAATTACAGGCCATTTGCTTCTGTTCAACTCCAGATCCAATGCAGCTTCAAGCACAATCATTATTAGCCCAACTATGCCCAGTATTTCAAGTGCGTCAAAAAGATAAGTGCCAAACGATATGTCCATGTAGCCGGCTACACCCCTGAATATCATTCCCAAACCAATAAGCAGTAAAACGCTTGGCACACCGGTTTTTGAAGATATGATATTGAACAGGTAGGATACAATAACAATCATTGAGGCTATGATGACTATCGTATAAGAATTAAATATTTCCATAAAAAGGGGTTACTTAGAGCTTATGTTTGAATATTTGTTGAAGTTAATTTCTACGTAATATTACGCAGGTAATTTATGTTAGGGCAACATTCAAAAAAAGTTAATAAAGTATTAAACTACTTTAAAAAAATTCTATTTTAGAAGTCACGAAATAATACGAATGTTAATATACATACTTTTTATAGTTGGTTTTGTTTTTCTAATTAAAGGAGCCGATTTGATGGTCGAGGGTGCTACATCAATCGGTAAAAAATTCAATATCAGTAGTATTATCATTGGTTTAACAATTGTTTCTTTCGGCACGTCATTGCCTGAGCTCTTAGTTAACCTTATTGCCAGTTACAATGACAACCCTGACATCGGGGTTGGTAACGTATTGGGAAGTAACATAGCCAACATCCTTTTAATTCTGGGTATATCAGCTTTAATCAATCCACTACCTATCACTAAAAACACATACTTTATTGAGGTGCCCTTTTCATTAACAGCTACTCTGCTAGTTGGTTTCCTGGCTAATGCTTCACTTTTCCATAAATCCACAGAATTAGCCATTAGTCGAACTGACGGTATTATGTTATTATTCTTTTTCTTTCTTTTCATGGGGTATGTATACATCGTATCCAAGCAAAAGAAGTCAGAATTTAGCGATGCAGAATATAAGGAGATGCCCATGGGCAAATCCATACTTCTTATAGTTATTGGTATTGTTGGGCTGTATTTCGGTGGGGAATGGGTAGTTGGTGGTGCCATTAAAATGGCGCAGTCATTTGGAATGAGTGAAAGGTTTATAGGTTTAACAATTATTGCAGTAGGAACATCATTGCCTGAATTGGTCACCTCAGCGGTTGCAGCCTTTAAAAAAGATACGGACATTGCTGTTGGTAATGTTGTAGGTTCTAATATATTCAACCTATTATGGATTCTGGGGCTGAGTGCTACAATTAAGGATATTCCTTATGATGCCATATCCAACTCTGATATTTTCATGATTATTTCAGCCAGTACAGCACTTATTCTTGCTGTAGTAATTGGAAAAAGGCCTGTAATCAGCAGGTGGGAAGGGTTTTTCTTTCTTGTGGCCTATGCCTGGTATATCATTTTCCTTATTCAAAGAGGATAAAAAAGGCCGGTATTTCTGCCGGCCATGCATTTAACTTCATTTTTGAGTTAGGTCCAGGCAGTAAGAATTGCACCCATAATCAAAAAGCTTACTACAAAGTAGAAGCCATCTATAAACCATAGCATCATAGATTTTCTTGCAAACAGATAGTTGACACCAATGGCCATGGCCACCCATCCAAAACCAGTAGCAAAGCCATACATCAAGCCTTCTTGAACACTTAAACCATTTAGAAAGAACGCCAGGTTAACTGTCATAATAAATTCAAGAACAAAAGCAGTCCCGTAGATTTTTGCCATGTTGGCATTCTTGAGTTCTTCTTCTGTAAAACCATTTTCGGCCATCCATCTTTTCCCGAAAAGAGGGCCATACCAGATTGCGCCAAGTACAAAGGTGAGCAGTGTGGCTACAACAATAGCCAGCCAGTTAATTGATTCCATAGTTATAGTATTTAAGTTATAGGTTTTGGTTATTCACTTTTATATTTTCTCCACCCGCCAATGATGGCACCAAAGATTTGATATTGCATAAGCACGGCAGTCTCATCAAGAATGGTCAGCTCAAAGGGTCTTAATGAGAAATAATTTTGAGTTGTAACTTCCAGAAACCTGAAGCACAGCCAAATTATAAAGGCATATTTCATGCCCTCTACAGCAGAATTGACATTGAGCTTGGTATAAAGCCATGCAAGCCCATAAGCGCCAGCCACGCCTGATACAAGCGCTACTACAAGACCAATAGGTAAGCTAAAGCTGGTAAAGTCCTCTTCAACAAACTCATTAAGTTCCATCCAGCGGATACCGAAAAAAACATAATCATACCACAAAGGGCGGACTAATTGCGCTACAATGACTGAGACCCAAACAGCGGCATGATTTATCTTTAATTGTTTCATATTAGGTTAAGTTGATTAGTTATCTTTTTTGAATTCGATGCCAAAGGAACCTTTGGTGGTGTACCAGGGACGCACCTTTGTGAGCAGGCGGCCAGACTTTACTGCTGGGTCACGGGCGGCCAGTGCTTCTGCTTCTTCAAGCGTTTTAACATTCACGATGAATATGCCTCCACCATTTTCAAATGGACCAGCCAGCATGAGTTGTTTATCAACCACCATCTGATTGATGTTTTTCATATGCTCCCGCTGGATGCTGTCCACCTGTGCTTTCGGAAGCTCTGGCTTATCAGGGTTAGTGATGAGTTCAATAAAATAATATTTTACGATTTCATCCGGTGGGTTTCCTTGTTCATCTTGCGCTTGAGAAAGCAAGGTACCTGTCGCCATTAATAAAGTGAGTAGTAGTGTTTTCATATTTATCATGATTTATAAAATTCTATTGCAGCCATCTTTATGCTATCAGGAGCTTCAAAAAAGACCATCTTCCCTAGGTCATCATTTTCCTTTATTTCTAAAATCCTGCCTCCATTTTGTTCTATTTTATGAACTATGGAAACCAAAGAATCTACCTCTATAATATTTGTAATCTCATTATCTCCTTTCTTTCTCACTGCTCCATTAATTCCTGGAAGTTCATCATCACCAGTTCGCATTAGCCAATAGTTCTGTTTATTATATTGAGAGAATTTCCAGTCAAATACACCCTTGAAAAACTGTATAGTAGTCTCTGGATTTATAGTATCTATCTCAAAAAATACAACTCTTGCCATAATCTCTTCAATTGATTTGAATGTATAATATTTGACATTCAACCATCTGAATTTAGTATTTTTATCAATACGAAAATGAAAATAAGTACCGAACCGACTGAATTGGCAGCTTAACCGGAAAAATATTTGACTTAACAAGATGAGCCAACAAATTAAAATCAATGATAAACTGGTGCGCATCATAGGCGTTCAGTTTTTTGGTTTCATCATTCCGAATGCCACAGGGCTGGTATCAAATGAAAATCGGTCTACGCTGTTTCTTTTAGGAGCCTATGCCTACTTTATGCTCATATCCTTCCTCATCTGGCAGGGCAACCGATGGATACTCTTCAAATTGGAAAGCAAATACAATTGGTTTATTAACCCTGCTCAGAAAATTGTGCTCCTGCTAGGTGCCAATATATTCTACACCGCTCCTTTAGTAGTGGCAATGCTCTGTGCGTGGTACTCTTTTATAGGATCACCTATTAATTGGAGTGTTGTACAGATAACTGCTATTGTGTGTGTGATATGCGTCATTTTTATCACCCATGTCTATGAAACTATTTTTTTGATTAAGCAACGTGAGACTGACATAATAGAAACAGAGCGCTTGGAAAAATCAAGGGTCAAGGCACAGCTTGAAGCATTAAAAAATCAAATTGATCCACATTTTATGTTCAACTCCCTGAACAGCCTTTCATACCTTATTGATGAAAATCCTACTAAGGCCAAGAATTTTACTTCGAGTTTGGCAGAAGTTTATCGCTACATTTTGAGTAATAAAGATGCCCGATTGGTATTGCTGCAAGATGAGCTCATTTTCTTAAATAAGTACATGGAATTGCTACAGTTGCGCTATGGAGATGACCTGAAAGTAGAGTTAAGTATTGATAACCAAATAAGCACCAATTACCTCATCCCTCCGATATCTATATTTATGGCTTTGGAGAACGTGGTGAAGCACAATGAGATCTCTTCACGCTACCCGATGCGTGTAAACGTTGAGAAAAAAGACCATTGGCTAAATGTTTCAAACCAGATAAGAAAGAAAAAATCGTTACAACACTCGTCTAAAATTGGGTTGAAAAACCTTGAAGAGCGATTTAAAATAATTGTTGGCGAAGGCATAAAAACCAGCGATGACCACAGCACATTTTGTATTCAACTTCCTATGCTGGAACTTAATGGCTAGGTATGAGGGTAATCATAATAGAAGACGAAAAGACAGCAGCAGCTAAATTGGCTCAAATGTTATCATCTATTGATTCATCAATAAAGATTGAGGCAGTATTGGAAGGTGTTGAAGAAACGGTTGACTATTTAAAATTAAACGTCCACCCTCAACTGGCTTTTGTTGATATTCAGTTGGCTGATGATGTTTCCTTTGAAATTTTCAAAACCATAGATGTTCAGTTTCCTGTAATATTCACTACCGCGTATGATAACTATATTATAAAAGCGCTGGAATTAAACTCAATAGATTATCTGCTAAAACCAATTGTTGAAGACAGGTTGAAAATGGCCTTAGGGAAAGTTAAAAAGCTGGAGACACATTTTATTCAGCATAAGTTTAATACGTTATTTGATCAGGGAAAACCTTCGAAATCCCGGTTTTTGGTTAAAAAGGGAATAGAATATGTGTCTGTTTCTACACATCAGATTGCTTACTTTTTTACCGAACATAAGATTGTTTTTTTAAAAGATCGTAATGGCGAGAAATATATAATAGATAAGACCATTGCTGAATTGCAGGAGCTTCTTGATCAGCAATTTTTTAGAATCAACAGAAAATACATCGCTCATATTGAGGCCATTAAAAGCTTTAAACCCGATAATGGGAAATTGCAGCTCACACTGGAACCAAATACTAAAGAAGAGGTAATTGTAAGTAAAGAAAATGCCCCTCATTTCCGACAATGGATTGAGGGGCAATAATTCTTGTTTCAAATCAGACCGTAACTGTTTTCCATTTTCCTTTGCGGAAGACCACAATGCTTACAACCGCAAATAGCGATGATGCAATGGCAATGGCAAGAAATATACCTAACGGCCCCAAGTCAAAAGTTCTGGAAAGCACCCATGCCAACGGCACCTCAAACATCCAAAAGCAAAAGAAGTTAATCACTGTTGGGGTTTTAGTATCCCCGGCACCATTAAATGACTGACCGATAACCATACCATAAGCAAAGAATATATAGCCACAGCAAATTACCCTCAATGCAAGTGCCCCATATTTTACTACTTCAGGTTCATTGGCAAAGAGCCTTACAAACCACTCCGCCCAAATACCAAAAACCAGCGATATAACAAATAAGAAAATCATATTATAAAATGCTGATTTCCAAACCGACTGCTCTGCTCTATCAGGAAAACCTGCTCCAAGGTTCTGCCCTACCAAAGTAGCTGCGGCATTGCTCAACCCCCATGATGGCAGTATGGTAAACATAATAATTCTGAAAGCAATGGCATATCCTGCCAAGACCTCACTTCCAAAAACAGCACTTATTCTTACTAAAAACAGCCAGCTTAAAGTTCCTATCATATACTGCCCGATACCGCCAAGTGATATTTTGACTATATTTTTGATAATATCCCATTTTATCTTCAGGTTTTGGACAGTAACCCTGATTACGGAAGTAGTTCCAAATAACGCAACTAGCTGAATAATAACACCTACCCCTCTTCCAATGTTGGTAGCTATCGCTGCCCCTTCAACACCAAATGCAGGTATGGGGCCAAGACCAAAAATAAAAATGGGATCCAGTAAAATATTCAGGCCATTGGCTATCCATAACACTCGCATGGCTATAGACGCATCTCCTGCCCCTCTGAATATGGCATTGATCAAAAACAGGAGCATTACAGTAGCATTGCCACCAAGCATGATCATAGTGTATTTATAGCCCTCTTCCACCAAATCAGGCTCACCACCCATTAGTCTAAGCACATCTTTTGCAAAAAATATCCCCACTAATGAGAAGATAAGAGATATAGCAATTGTGAGAAAAACGGCTTGTATACCGGCAGTAGCAGCTTTTTCAGGCTGTTTTTCACCTATCCTTCTGGCTACAACAGCGGTGGCCGCCATACTAAGCCCAATGGCAATGGCATACACAATCATAATTACAGACTCTGTAAGCGCTACTGTAGCTACAGCATTAACACTTACTTTACCTACGAAGTAGATATCCACAACAGCAAATAGGGATTCCATGACCATTTCCAGAATCATGGGAATGGAAAGCATAAATATTGCTTTGTTAATACTGCCACTAACAAAGTCTTTTTCTTCGCCCTTTACGGCTTTAATAAAATTCTTTAGTAAAGATTTAATACGCATTATATCGGTAGTTAATAAATTAAAAGATGAGACTGCTAAGGGATTAGGTCTACCTTCTAAAGGAACCTAATCTACGCTACCGATATGACTATCATAACTTTAAATTTTCTTCTTACTTGATGTAAGTTTTTGTATTAAATTCGATTGCAATTAACACGAATAAATCTGAAGTTACAAACCAATTTACCCTGACCTATTCGTATGCGATTAAAGGCTTTACTGTTTTTTACACTATTTGGTTACAGTTTTTTGCTATTTTCTCAGAATTCAGAGATTGATAGTCTAAAAAATTTAACAGAAAATGCTGTTTCCGATACAGTAAGAATAGATGCTGCGGGTATACTGGCACGCAAATTCCGCTCTATAGATTTGGAAAAAACCTTTGAATATGCCGAGATGGCATTGTCAATGTCAAAGGAAATTGAAGACCTGCAACGCCAAGCCGGTATTCTAAATTACATCGGTATTGTACATTATGGATTAGGCAATTATGAACAAACCCTGGACTATTTTTATCAGGTGCTTTCAATACATGAACAAACACAAGACAGTGTTCAGTTGGCAATTATTTACAATAATGTGGGCCTTATACTCACCGACCTTGGCCGCATTAAAGAAACGATTGACTACTACAAAAAATCATTAAAGATAAAACTTAGTAAAAGTGACCATTTAGGGGCTGCCAATACTTACAGTAATATGGGTCTGGCTTATGATGAAATCGGAGAGATAGATACTGCCATGTACTACTACAGGCTTTCTTATAAAATTGACAAGCAGGAAAATCATGTTAGCGGAATTTATGCAGACCTCAGCAACATTGGGGACAACTTTATGAAGCGCCAAAACTATGACTCGGCTAAAAAATATTATGAAGGGTCAATGTCATTAATGAACCAGATTGAAGAACCGTACTACAAAGCCGAACTGCTGGAGAAATTTGGCAACTTAAATGTTGCCCAAAAGGAGTATGACCGTGCTAAGGAAAAATATACAATGGCACTCTCCATGGCAGAGGAAATTGGCGCTAAGCAAATAATGGGCAATGCTTACAAAGGGCTTTCGGAGGCATATAAGGCTACTGGCGACTTTAAGGGCTCACTTCAGTATTATGAAAAATATTCGGACATTCAAAGAGAGATTTTTAATGAAGACCAGGCCAGAAAACTGGCACAGGTTGAAAATAATTTTCAAATACAGACACGCGAAAACCAGATCAGCCTGCTCAACAAAGAAGCTGAGCTTAAAGACTTGCGCCTGGAGGGTAACCAGATGCTGATCTACTGGATGGGAGGTATCATTGCCCTGATTATTTTCATTATTATACTCCAGTATCGCAAAAATGCCTACAAGTCAAAAACAAATATGCTTCTGCGCACTCAAAACGATGAAATTAAGGAGAAGAATAAAAACATTATGGACAGCATCTTATGTGCAAAAAATATCCAGCAAGCCATTCTTCCTGATGATGAGAAATTGAAAAATGTCTTTAATGAGGCCTTTGTCTTTAGCAGGGCCAGAGACGTGGTAAGTGGAGATTTTTATTGGTTTGCAGAGCGTGACGAAAAAATTCTGATTGCCGCTGTAGACTGTACCGGCCATGGTGTACCAGCGGCCTTCTTAAATGTATTGGGAAATACATTGCTCAACCAGATCGTTCACGAGTCAAATGTACTTAGCCCATCAAAAATACTGGAGCAGCTTAATGATCATGTAATTGATAGCCTCAAGTCTAACAAGGTATATGTACAGGTTGATGATGGTATGGATATAGCACTTTGCATGTTCGACAGGAATACTAAAAAACTATCTTATGCTGGCGCAAAAAGGCCATTATACTTTATTCATAAAAGTGAACTTAATGTGGTGAAGGGAGATCATTATCCTGTAGGTGGAATGCTTTATGATACTAAAAGAAACTATAATCAGCATGAGCTTCAGCTTCAGCCGAATGACCTAATTTATATGTTTACTGATGGAATAGTAGATCAGTTTGGTGGCGAAAGCAACAAAAAATTTATGTACGGGCGCTTGAAAAAACTACTGACTGATATTGTAGCACTTCCTTTGGAGAAACAAAAAGAGGCCATTGAAAATGAATTAATCAACTGGCAGGGAAACAATGAACAAACTGATGATATGCTATTTATAGGGGTGAAAGTCTAGGTTTTAAATTGTAATAAATTCCAGATAAAGTAACATTTATTTACCCAGACAACTGTAATTGTCATACCTTTAAATTATAAAAGCATCCCTAATGTTCAACGGTTCTTAATGAAGCCATTTTATCTCATATTAATTGCAATTCTCTCATTTGCACAAGTGGCAAGTGGCCAAACGGCTGCAGAAATAGATAGTCTAAAACGGGAGCTAAGAAAAGCAGGCACTAATGACTCTCTTCAAATTGCAATATATCTTGATATAGCCTTTAAATACCGAAATCTTAATCTGGATTCTATGAAACGGTATGCCAACAATGCCCGATTGTTGGGTATTGAGGTATACAATATCAACGGGCAACTACAAGGCTTAAGAAATTTGGCACTGGCTTATATCAATGAAGGCAAACCCGATACTGCAATTGTAATATTGAAAAAAGTAGTGGATGAAGCCCGTGGCTTTGGTGATAAAGCGAAATCCAATCTGGCTGATGGGTTAAACAGTTTGGGAAGAGCCTATTACAGTATCTCAAAATATGATAGTGCCATCTTAATTTTTGAAGAATCAGCAGAAGTGTTTGAAGAACTTGGCAGGCCCATAGACGTGGCGGGAGCATTATTAAATGTGGGTGCAACATTAGAGTCTAAAGACGATGCTGTTAGAGCCATTACTTATCTCAACGATGCGCTATTAGTTTTCGAAAAAGAAAACCATAATTATGGCAAGGCCACTGCAGCATTTTATTTAGCCAATATATTTGAAGATCAACAAGATTATGAAAAGGCACTGAAATACTTCAGCCAGGTTGCTGCAATTGACAGCACGCTTGGAAACCTAAGAGACTTTGCAAATTCACTTAACCGGGTAGCAAGTCTAAGCTTATCAGCTGGAGATACACTTAGCGCAATCAGTAATTACAAAAGATCAGCAAAATTATATGAAACAGTGGGAGCCAACTGCGAAAAGGCGGCACCTATCAATGGCTTGGGAAACCTTTACGTTACTATGAACCGCCTGGACTCAGGTTTCTATTATCTCAGCACGGCATTGGGCATTGCCATCTCTTGTGATAATAAAGGTCAAATTGCTTCATCCAGATCTGCCCTTGGAAAGTACTACCTTGCAACTAATAATATTCAAAAAGCCCTGTCAAACTTTCTTGAAACTTATGAAATTGATACGGCTCTTTCGTCAAAAGAAGGGATGTCCAAGTCTGCATTCGAACTCTATAAGATTTACAAAACTTTAGGCCAGAGTGATAAGGCCCTTTATTATCTGGAGATTTCCAGAAAGTATGAAAACGAGCTTTTCAATCAGGATAGAACAAGAAAAATTGCTCAGATGGAAGGTGAATATGAACTAGAGAAAGAGAGACAAAAATTTGAGTTCGAAAAAGAAAGAGAGAACCTTGCTTATCAGAAAAGTCTTCAGGAAAAAAGAACCACCATCTACATTGTTGTAATAGGCTTGGTCTTGGTTAGTTTTTTATTGATCGTCATGTTTCGGCTATACACTCAAAAAGGAAAAATCAACAAGCAGTTGAATGAGTCAATGGCTGATTTGAAGGAGAGCAATGAAGAGATAAGCCATCAGACTGAAATGCTTTCAAAAAGGTCAGATGAGCTGGAGCGGCTGAATGAAGAAAAAAATACAATCATTGGAATTATAGCTCATGACCTAAAAAGCCCGTTGAACCAGATCAGAGGCTTGGTAAGTCTTATGAAGCATGAGAATGATGCTAAGCAATCTGCAGAATATGTTGAGAAGCTGGAAATTTCTGCCAACCGATCGGTGGAAATGATAGACAGGATACTGGATATTAATGCTGTGGAAAATCAGGGGCTAACGGTTAAGAAAGAAAACACCGACCTGACCGCTCTGATTAATATTGTAGCCGAAGATTATAAACATAGTGCAGATCACAAGAAAATAGATTTGGTAGTACAAAATACTGAGCAAATCAACCTGGAAACGGACCCTCTATTGGTGCGGGAAATTTTGGACAACCTGGTTTCCAATGCGCTGAAATTCTCTCCGGCTGACAGTAAAGTAACCGTTAGCTTAAATGTGTCCCGTGATTATTTTACCATTGCTATAGAAGATCAGGGGCCGGGAGTAAGTGCGAGCGATCAAAAGAAAATTTTTAACAAATACGCACGCGCCACAGCCCAACCAACAGGTGATGAAAAGTCTACAGGACTTGGCCTGGCCATAGTTAAGCGCTATGCGGACGCTTTGGGATATCAGGTAAAATGTGAAAGTGACGGTAAGCTGGGCACTACATTTAGTGTTCTTATACCTGCCTAAAAAATGGTATCTTTCATAAGCAATTACATTTTGATTAATAGAATAAAGATAAAAGCCATGAAAAAATTAATCTACCTACTCATCTGTATTTCCATATCATTTGGAACAAAGGCGCAAAGTATCATTGGCGCCTGGGAAGGCTATCATACCAATGAACAAGGCGTAGAGCTTAAAAGTGTAGTGATATTTGCTGACGGCTATCAGGTGCTTTCTGTTTATGAAGCTAAGACCGGTAAATTCGTTAGTACCAATGGCGGCACCTGGAAACTTGAAGGTGATACCATGACCGAAAAAGTGGAATTTAATACAGTTGATGCAGAGAGTGTTGGCTCAGAAGTCTCCTTCAAAGTTGAAATTACCAATACTACCATCGGAATTGTTGGAAGTGAAACGATACTGACGAGGATTGATAATGGCACTCCAGGGGCACTGCAAGGGGCGTGGCTAATGTCAGGCAGGGTGAGGGATGGTGAGACTCAAACAAGAGATACCGATCAGCCGAGAAAAACAATGAAAATGCTATCAGGCACCCGATTTCAGTGGATTGCTTATAATACTGAGACCAAAGAATTTATGGGAACAGGGGGTGGTAACTACTCTACCATTGACGGAAAGTACACCGAAAACATTGAGTTTTTCTCTCGGGATGACTCCAGAGCAGGGATGAGTTTAGAGTTTAATTATGAATTGATTGATGGTAAATGGCATCATTCAGGATTATCAAGCAAAGGCGATCCGATACATGAGATTTGGAGTGTGAGGGAGCGATAAAGAATAAGAGATAAAATATTAGGCATCTAACTTCGCTTTGCTTCGTACACCTAATATTTAACCCTTTGAGCACCCGTGAAATTCAAAAACAAGCGTAATTGGCAAATCATAAAACAGTTCAGTATTGGCTGGTCTTTGGCGTTCATGTTTATAAGCTTTGTAAGGGGTGAAGGTACTGAGGAGTTAGGCTCTGTTCAGTTTGAATTACTTGACGCATTATTTGTTAGCTTATTCATAGGCAGCATATTAGGAAGTATTTCAGGCTTTGCCCAAGTGCTCACTGAAGAGTACGGATACAAGCAAATCTCATTGCAAAAGTTGCTGCTATTCAGGGTGATTTTTGTCGTCCTCTTTGTGATATTCATGATCTTACTTGCCTATGCAGTATATGGCAAGAATATAACACTTCTGGAATTCGCCTTTGAGCCAGGAAGTTTTGCCATCTACTTTTACATTGTGTTCGTAGATTTTTTTATGGTTGCCCTTAGACAAATAAACCTGTTCTTTGGCAGCAATAATCTATGGAAAATTTTAACAGGTAAATATTATACCCCCCGTGAAGAAGAAAGAGTTTTTATGTTTCTCGATCTCCAATCTTCGACAAAACATGCTGAAAGGCTGGGTCATATCAGCTATAGTAAAATGATTCAGGACTGCTTCAATGATCTGGGAGTGGTGACGGAAAATGATGCGGAAATTTATCAGTACGCTGGAGATGAAGTAATACTGACATGGAAACTAAATGATGGGTTAAAAAATCAGAATTGTATTAATGCATATTATCATTTCCAAAAACAGTTGATAAAAAAGAAGGAATATTATCTCCAAAAATACAATTGCCAACCACATTTTAAAGCCGGTGTAAATGAGGGTCTGGTAACTGTGACTGAAATAGGAAAGTACAAAAAGGAAATCGCCTACCATGGCGACCCAATCAATACTGCGGCTAGAATTCAAGGCAAATGCAATGAGCTGCAGAGAGAACTTTTAATTTCTGAGAATCTAAAAACTAAATTAGCCGAAACTGATTTTACCTTTGAAGAACTGGGTAAAATCGAGCTAAGAGGTAAGGAAAAGCAGGTATCACTCTATGCTGTGCATAGTAATGCCTAAGGTCTGAAAGTAAAGGGGAAAGAGATATATTTTGTAATATAGTAACATCATTAACTGGTTTTAAGATGAACCGCATCGATCGACTTTCTGCCATACTCATTCAGCTTCAAAGTAAGAAGGTAGTACGTGCGCTTGAGATTGCCGAGCGTTTTGATATTAGCTTGCGCACAGTTTATAGAGACATCAGGGCTTTGGAAGAAGCGGGGGTGCCTATTGGGGCAGAAGCAGGTGTTGGTTATTTTATGATGGAAGGGTACAGCCTACCGCCTGTCAAGTTTTCTAAAGATGAGGCCGGAGCTATACTGATGGCCACGAAGTTGGCGGAAAAACAAACTGATGTGTCCATCAGAAATAACCTTAATGATGCGCTCTTCAAAATCCGGTCGGCACTTAAAGTAGAGGAAAAGGATTACCTGGAAAGCATTGAAAATAACATCGAGGTCATACATTCCCCGCAAACCATCAATGCTGATTTTCCAAATAACTTTTTGGCCAACATCCAATCTGCGCTGGCCAATAAAAAGGTGATCAACTTTGATTATTATTCAAATTACAACGATGCCTTTACCAATCGTGATGTAGAACCCATGAGCCTGTGCTATTATGCCAGAAACTGGCATTTGGTGGGGTATTGCAGGCTAAGAAATGACCTTCGCGATTTCCGGTCCGACCGAATAATGAAACTGCGTACGACAGAAACAAGCTTTGATCCTGCCAGGCACGAAGATTACAAAGGCTATCTTGATACGATAGTCAGAGGGACTGATTTGATTGAAGTGAACATCCGCTTTGATGTGAAGGTGAGCCGCTACATTCAGGAGTCACGGTATTTTATGGGCTTTATTGAAAGCGAAGTGCATGATAACTATGTTGACATGAAGTTCATGACCTCCAACCTCAATATTTTTGCCCGATGGCTGTTGCAGTTCACCACTGCGGCTAAAGTAATCTCCCCTTCTTTATTAGAAGATAAAGTCATTGAGTTTTTCCAAGAAGGGCTGACTGCCTATTCTCAGGTTGAAGCAAAGTAATGGCTAATGCCTGTATTTTTATGATCTAATTTGTTGCTTTCTTTGAGTCATCATTAATTACTATAATTCTCTCTCTACTTTTTTTCTTGATAAAAAAAGTAGCAAAAAAATCAAGAAAGTTTGAAGCTGCCTACCCACATTCCGGCCACACCCTCGCCAAACTTTCGTGCCACCCTCCTTTGCGCAAGCTTGATATATATTTTCACGACTGAAAAATAATTGAAATTTATTTTTTACTGCTGACATAGGGTTGTCACTACCCCCTACTTTCTTGCTTAAAAAAAGAAGTTATGAAAGTATTATTCACACTAGTCTTAACCATTATGACAACACTAACAGCAAAAGAAACCACAGTATTTGAACTTGTGGTGTACAAAATCAAAAAGGAATATGCCGACAACTATGATGACATCCTGGATTCGGCCAGGGCATGTATCATGAAATTCCCTGGCATCCTGGAGTATCAGACGTTCAGATCATCAGAAAATGAGCAGGTATTTATGGACCTGGTGAAATGGACATCGCTGGAAAAAGCCGTTCATGCCGCTGCGCAGCTGGAGAAAATCAAAGAGCTGGCGCCCTTTATGGCAGCGTTCGAAGAAATAAAATTTATGGATCATTTTGAATTATTTAATACAGAAACGATGAACAAACTAGACCTTACCAAAACCGACAAAGAATACTATACAGCAAAAAAGACCCCGCAGATTATAGAGGCCACCCCCTACAACTACCTGACAATTAATGGTATTTCTGCACCAGAAGATGATCTTTTTAACAATGCCATTGAAGCCATTTATGCGGTGGCTTACGCGGTCAAATTTTCCAGTAAGGAAGAAGGTAAAGATTTTGTTGTACCGAAAATGGAATGTCAATGGTGGGTAGAAGGTGCGCAGCCTTTTGAGCAAACCCCACGAACCGAATGGCACTGGAACATTGTGATCCCGATGCCCGATTTTGTAAAAAAGCCAGCCGTGGAGATGGCCATTCAGTCGGCCATAGCCAAGAAGGGTGCCTCCCAGATCAGCGAGGTTCAGTTTAGGCCATTGAGTGAAGGTAAATGTGTACAGATTTTGCATCTGGGAAGTTATGATGAGGAGGCACCAACCCTTGAAAAGCTCTTTGCTTTTGTAAGTGAGCAAGGCTTGGAAATCAATGGCCATCATCATGAAATTTACATTTCCGATCCCCGGAAAACCGAGGCTCATAAGCTCAAAACGATATTGAGGTATCCGGTTAAATAGACTTCATTCAATGTAAAAATCCTGTCTTTCAGAAAATATTGGCTTAAGTAGAATTTAAGCCAATATTTTTCACCAGTTATGTCATCCGGCACACAAAAAATTAATTGCAATAAACTGTAATTATCAGCTATCTTATTCCACCTATAGCAAAAGTACTTTTGGTTTGAGCAACAAAACCCCTAATGAGGAGGAGTTTATAAAACTAGTTAGCGCATCGCAGGGCATTATTCATAAGATATGCCGGCTGTATTGTGATGACGAGGAGCACAGAAAGGATCTGCTTCAGGAGATTCTCGTGCAACTGTGGAATTCATTTTCCTCTTTTAGAGGCGATTCCAAATTCTCATCCTGGATGTACAGCGTAGCACTTAATGTAGCTATTCAGGATTTTCGGAAGGAGAAAAAAAGGAAGTTGATACTGTTCGAATCTTATGAGTTTAAAGCGTCAGAACCTGATCATTCTACTTCCGCAGAAAACGAACAGCTAAAAGCTATGTATCAGGCCATTGCTAAACTTGACAAGGTAGAGAAGGCCATCATCCTCCTTTATCTGGAAGGCAGTAGCAATGAAGAAATTGCTGAAATCATCGGTATAACTCAAAACTATGTGCGGGTGAAAATGAATCGCATTAAACAGAAGATTTCAAAAACTGTAAATCAATAATTATGGAATTAGCTGAATTAAAATCTTCCTGGAAAATTGCTGATGCCACATCACAATTTGTTGATGAAACTTTGATCAGTAGGGCAATTTATAAAAAACCAGCAGGGGAACTGGCCAAAATCAAGCGGTCTTTACATTTCAAATTCATTTTTGGTGGATCAGCAGCATTAATATGTACGCTTTTTACATTCCTTTCTATTGCCTATCACCAAAAATTCACTCCGCTGGATGCTCATTTTACACCATTGGAAACTACGCTTTTTTATGGCTCATTAGCGCTATCACTGCTAATTATGATATGGTTTAATTACCGTGCCTACAGACAAATACAAATTGTTCTCACACAGCCAGACAGTATTAAATCAACCTTGAAGAGGTTTATTAAAAGCATGGAAAGCGCCATAAGGTTCAATATTTATTCTGAGGCCTTGATGTCTCCCATTTTCATTACCTGGTTGTATTATGCCTATGTATTTGACAACCGGGCTTTTGACTGGGATGTCTTTGGTTTGGTATTGCTGCTTTTACCATTTGTGATTGGCGCAACTGGCTACTATTTTCAGCGATATGCTCAGAAACTCAAATTTGGAAACTACCTGAACAGGTTGAAAAGCTATTATGAAGGGCTTGATGAAAAAAGTTTTTCTGAAAAAGTGTAATTCCAGTCTGTGATTTTCAACCTACAGATTGATTTCACAAAAAATAAAGAAATATGATTAACAAAAATTGGCTTCGGATTTTAAGAATTTCAGGTGTTGTCATCATGCTTATTGCTTTTCCGCTAATGCGTGATTATCCGTGGTATTATGGCGTATTGCTATTTGACGCTGGACTTGCCCTTATATTCCTGGCTAAATGGATTGATAGAAACAGGCTTGCCATAAACCACAGTAAATCATGACTACAGAGATGAAATACAAAGTTATCAGGTCGGCTAGTGTGACCTTAATAATCATTGGCTTTTTACAGCTATTTGTTGATCATAGTCTCTGGTATTATAAAGTATTGCAAATCATAATGGTGGCTGGTTTAGTGCTCAGCATGATTGCATCACGAATAAAAAGAAAACTCGACAAAACCCATGAGTAGTCAAAGGTCTATTCATCCACATTTTCAATATTATCTGGACTTAAAGGAGCAGCCTTTAATAGATCTTTATGTTGACTTGAGGTCTTTCATTTTAGACAAATACCCAGAAAGCAATGAGCTGCTATATCATACCCATGCACTCACCTCCTTATATTCCATCACAGAAAAAATGGGAGATGCTTTTTGCCTGATACCCATTTACACCAACCACCTTAACCTTGCCTTTGGCTCGGGCACTTTGGTGGCTGACCCTTTTCAATTGCTTCAAGGCACCGGTAAACTAATGCGGCATATCCCCATTAAAACCCCTGCAGATTATAGAAATGAAAAAGTGGCAAGCCTTATTGATGCGGCTTACCAACTGGCTTTAGAAGAGGTAGAAAAACCAATGAAAGTAAAAGGTGAAACCATTTCAAAAATTAAAAAGGTTTAGATTAGAGGAATAGATATTTCATGAAAGCTTTAAAAGCTGAATATATTTATACATTCAAAATGAGAAACATACTTGCCGTTTATATTCTTCTATTCTCCTTTGCGTGTTCACAACCGTCAAAAGGAAACACTCAGCAGGAAATTTCAATACCTGAACCTAAGAAATCTGAACAAGTAGTAAAATCATATAACGTCAACCCTCAAATTGCTGTTGATTTTATCAACGCGTACATTGACAATTTAGAAAAAATGGGAAATGGAGTTGAAATTAGAAAATGGTCTAGGGCATCAGGGCTTGTTACTGCTAATTTCATATCAGATTTAGAAAACCTAATAACTGAAGCTTATGAAAGAGACCCTGATTACGGCCTAGGATTTGATCCAATATTAGATGCACAAGACTATCCAGATGGGGGTTTCAAGCTTCTCAACTTTGACGAAACTTCAGGATTAACAACAGTGATCGGAATGAAGGATGAAAATTTTCAAATCAACCTTCTATTGATTAACCAAAATGGTCAAACAGTTGTAGATGGTTGTGGAGTTGTGAATTTAAAAGAAGAGCAAAGAGCGAAACGATAGCAAATAGATATACTTTAATCCTAGCCTTATTGATTATACTTTCATTATAAAAAGACAAGGCCCCATTCGAACCAACTGCTTATTCCTTCACCTTATCCTCAGCCTCTTTCACCAAAACAAAATCTGCATTTTTGGGGGTTTATGTGTGAGTACTTACCATTGCCTACCTCTGCCATTTTCATTACTGAGAGTTACAAATGATTATTTTAACCCACTATATTGATGCTTGCTGGTAGGAGTTTTCAGTTCGGACATGATTAGTGAGTTATTCGAATAACTATACACTTACAAACGACAAAAAATTGATAAACACCCTTATTGGTTTATAATAAGGGAAAATTATTTGTAAAAGAATGGCAATGGCATATCTTGCTAATAATATATATACGCAATTGCGTACAGCGAATTGTTACAAACCATAATGACTTTCATAACACAATAAAATGACAAGAATAAAATTATCTCTTCTGATAATAATTGCACCCTTGATTGCATTCAGTCAAACTGATAACAATAATCCAAGTGACACAAAGTCACTGATGGTAGGGTTAAAGGTGGGCTTAATTGTGTCCAATATTTATGGTTCTGAAGCCGAACAATTCAAAAGTATTGGAATTAACTACACAGCAAGAAAATCATGGACATTAGGAATAGATTTAAAGAAACCAATTTCGAAAAATGTATATTTTAAAAGTGGTGTTAACTATGCCAATGTAGGTACTGATTTTGGTAATGAGAATGATGAGTTCAAAGTATCACTCTTTAGGCTGCCACTGTTGTTGGGAATTTCACCAGGTAAGGAAAACTCAAATTTTTCCTTAGAATTTGGTTTATCATTCAATAAAATGAGTTCTTCTTCGATAAGTGGTCCTGTTGGTGATAGAGCAAGTTGGACGAAATCTTTACTAACAGGTTTCGTGATTAGACAAGAACTTGAAGATGGAAATTGGGTTTATTTCAACTTTAGGTATTTTCATGATATTAGCCCTTATTTCACACCGCACAGTTTTGTTAGTGGTGTCAACATCGACAGAGAGTTAAATTTCAGAGGTCTTAGTCTAACTATCGGTTTAATGCTCAATCCTCAATAAACCAAGAAATGAAACAAACTGTAATACATACGGCTTGTAACAGTCGCTATGAATGAATGGGATTTTGTCGGTCAGGAAAGTTTGGTGGCACTTGGAAAGTTCGCCACAATTAATAAATTTAAATCAAAGCGTGGCTATGAGAAGCTGGAAAGGTTAGTACTTTCTAATCCCCACTCATCATAGCTATGCGTTAAATCTATTTCAAAAACCTCACTTCTTCACCCTAGCCTTAGCCTCTTTCACCAAAATTAAATCTGCATTTTCGGGGGTTATGTGGGAGTATTTTCCATTGCCAGATTCTGCCATTTTCATCATGTTTTCGGAGGGCTCGCTACCAAAATAAAATACAGACATGGCAATATCTTTAGCGGCCTGTTCTTCTATGAATTTGTACTGCGCACTACCCATATTAAACTGTCCGTCAGTAGCCAATATTATTCTGTTATTGCCATTTTGTATAAAGTATTTATCAGCCACTTCATAGGCCAGCTCCATCCCCTGATTAAAATGTGTTGTGCCTTCAGAGTTCAGCTTATCAAGCTCCTTTACCACTTTGCTGCTTTTGCAAGACTCGCCCTTCAAAATGGACTTGGCCTTTTCAGAATAGATAACAATAGAAATTTTATCCTCCTCACGCATTATGCCCAGCAGTCGCTTTAATGACTCCTTTAATAGTGGAAGTCTGTCGGCACTGTTCATAGACGATGAAACGTCCAAGAGCAAAACCAGGTGGTTTATAGCATAGCCATCCATTGAGGTGTACAAGTCATCCACATTTTGAGCATCTGCTTCAGGTTCAGGTTGCTCAGCTTCTGGCGCCTTATCAGAGGGCGCAGCAAAATCATAGAAAATCATTTTCTTCTGATGTTTCAGCAGAGAAGTAGGTTTAAAGCTGATATAAGGGTTAAAATACTCGAATTCTGAAATTTGTTCATCAGGCACTTCTACCAGGTTAGTAAAATAGAATTCGATCAAATGATTGTACTGATACACAAACTTCTCGTACACCTGGGCTGCAGTGGCTGTTTTGCTGGGGTTAGCGTCAAAGCCCAATTGCGACAGCTCACCTATTTTCTTTGACCCATCAATAATCTCATTATAGTACCTTTCGATAGTGCTGGCAGAGGTTCCATATCTACTTGTGTTAATAGGATCAAGGTTATCATGCTTATTTAAATAAGCCGTTCTGGCTTTGGCATTGAGATCATCAATTGAAGGTAAAACACCTGAACTATCTCTAATATAGCTGTACATCTTTTCTACAATTTCACGGCTTTCATCCATCAAGGCAGTCATGTCCAAGCCAGTTTTTACCCAGGTATCATTCTTATCTTTTGCATAGCTTTCATAAACCAGCCTTAGGTTGTTGTAGAGTGCATCTGTTTGATAGTTAAACTGATCTATCAGATGAGCAATTCTTTTTAACCTCCCAAATATAAATTCATACGTAGGCTCAATATGACTTTTCCCATAGGTGGATAACTCCAGTTGCTTTGTTGATTGCTGAAGCTCATCAAATACCTGCCAGATCTGTTTAGCCTGCTTATTTAATACACTGCGGTATTGCTCAGGCACATATTTGCTATTAAACAAAACGGTTTGATAATACGACAAAGGAATGTCGGGGTAGTCATAATGAAAGCGTGAGGGTTTCCGTCCATTTTCCTGAGCACTAATTACAGACCTGTTGTAACTTTCACACATCCGTGGAATGCTCTTGCTCACCCGAACGGCATTATTCAAAAACTCAATATAGCTGTTTAGTGCAAAAGCCGCTTCTACAGGAATGGTCTTGCTTACAGGCTGTGGGCTGATCGGAGTAATGTCAATTTCTTCATATTCAACAGGTTCGGGTTTTGGAGTTATTGCCTCTTCAGGAAGGATAAATACAGGGCTATATTCAGTTATGGTTACACCTCTAAAATCATCATTGCTACTACAAAACTTATTGAAGAATGATATGGCCGCATTGTTCAGCTCATTAACAAAGGCTTTGTAACCTGAGTTGGCATGCCCATCATTAAGTTGATTCTCATAAATGTTTCTATCCAGCCAGTAGCGCTTACTTTTCTGTGAGCCATGGTACAGCTGAAAGACAAATTGCTTATAAAACAGACTAACCTTTGGTATCTCTGTCCTCTGAAACATAGAATCCATTTGATTGATATTTTGAATCAATTCGGTATTGGGAATTCCTGCAACAGGAATTTTGGGATTCAAATTATACGCCCATTTGTCCATCATTTCGGCCTCCAGCTTGATGGCTTCCCGCATCTTCTGCTCCGCCACATGATCGACATTATTTGGGTTATATTTCTGGTACTTTCTGTAAACAGAATAAATGATTTTATCCATTTCACGTTTAGCAGCTCTAAACTGTATGTATTCTTTTTGAATTTCTGAAAGCTTACTTTTCGCCCACTCCTGCTCAGTATCTTGTTTGTAATCCTGAAGGTTTACATAGGCCTCCATCTCACGGCACTTATCCACAATATTTTTATAGACACTAAGCATAGCGTCATAGGCTTGATCAACTTGCTGGCGTTCACCACTGGCCAGCGCCACAGACCTTTCTTTGGCTGTTTTTAGGTAATAGTCATCTACAAAATCAATGCAGGCCGTTTTATAACTTCTAAAGCCATCTTGTTGATTTTCCTTATAATTTGACGAAGCGGCATTAAACCCTTCAAGACAGCCCATGGCTGTAGTAAGGTTGGCTATGCATTTGTTAGTTACTTCAACATAAGCATCTAAAGCTTTAGCTGTTTTAACTGGGATGGACTGTGCCTGAGTAGTATGAGCACAATATAAAGCAATGAGCAGAAACGCTAAGTTCTTCATAATGGAAAGTTACAAATGATTATTTTAACCCACCATATTGATACTTCATCGAACAGTTAACGTTTATAAATACTATGAGAAAATTTTTTTCGAGTCTATCGCTGATTGTCTTGGTCTATGGGCCAGTACTTGCACAATCAGATTTTTATATTCAACTGGCTGATTCTGCAATGACATTAACCAAGCAAAATGTAAGGTATGACCCTGCATACTTTAGCATTGACTATCCAAATGGCGATGTTCCTGCTGATAAAGGCGTTTGTACTGATGTGGTGATACGAGCATACAGAAAGCTTGGTATTGACTTGCAAAAAGAAGTGCATGAAGACATGTTAGCACATTTCAATGTATACCCTAAAATTTGGGGCCTTTCCAGACCAGATAAAAATATTGATCATAGAAGGGTGCCTAACCTTATGGTCTTTTTTAAAAGACACGGAACAGAAAAAGAGATAACTCATAATGCCGCTGACTATCAACCTGGAGATATTGTTTGCTGGAACCTTGGAGGAGCCATAACCCATATCGGAATTGTGTCGAGGAAAAAATCAAGAGATGGGCAACGATTACAAATTATTCATAACATCGGCTCAGGACAAGTAGTAGAAGATATGCTATTTGATTATAAAATAATTGGGCACTACAGCTACAAAAATTAGAATTTACTGTGCCTAAAACCATTTACATTTTCAGGTTCACCTAAAAGGGATTAGGATTTAATGACCAATACTTTTAAGAATATAGCAGGTAGCAAAAAATCCTGTTATCTTAATATTATAAGTCATTAAGAAAAATTTAGATGAATCTAACAACGCGCCTATTAGCATTTCTATTCCTTGCTTCATTTAGCCAGGTTATGGCTCAAAATAAAGCATCTGAAAACAAAACCAGCCCACTCGCCATTGGAGAAAAAGTTGAACTTCAATCAACGTTACTCAACGAAACCAGAATCCTTAATATTTATTTACCGCAAGGCTACTCAAGTGACTCTTCAAAGACATATCCTGTCATTTACTTATTAGATGGATCCATAGATGAGGATTTTATTCATATATCAGGACTTGTTCAATTTGGTTCATTTTCGTGGATCAATATGATACCAGAATCCATTGTAGTAGGCATATCTAACATTGACCGAAGAAGGGATTTTACCTTTCCCACCAATAACATCCAGGACAAGGAGGACTTTCCAACAACAGGAAAATCTGAGGCATTTATAAACTTCCTTGAAAAGGAGTTGCAGCCCTTTATTGAAAAGAAATACAAAGTAAGCTCAACAAAGACGATAATTGGTCAATCTCTTGGCGGGCTTTTAGCGACAGAAATTTTATTTAAAAGGCCCGCTGTGTTTGACAACTATATTATTGTAAGTCCCAGCTTATGGTGGGATGATGAGTCATTATTAAAATACACACCTAAAGCCTACTCCTCAAAGAAGTCTATTTACATAGCCGTAGGCAAGGAGGGTGATACAATGGAAAGGACTGCCAAAGAATTACACATCAAACTGCAACTACAGGAAAATAAAAATACCCGTCTTTATTTTCAATTCTTCGAAAAACAAGATCATGGCGATGCACTGCATTTAGCTGTCTACGATGCTTTTGAAAAAATATTTAGGGAGGAATGAAAACTCACCTTCAATTAGGCAACCTAGAAAACTATTTGCAAACCAATAGCAATGACATATATTGCTAACAATTCGCTATTGCTCAAAGATTATTAGCTCCAATTTTAAAACCCAATCATGAACAAACCAATATTCAAAATTATTGCATCCACACTCCTGCTTATCATAGGCTTTGTAGCCGGCACTTTCCATAACCCATCTATCGATGAAACAAAAAATGAAATAGTCACTAGTGGTCCTGATTTTGAAATGATTGAAGAAGTAACGAACGAATTTGTAACCGCCTGGATAAAAGGAGACGCTGAAGGTTGTGCTAACACTTACTCAGAAAATGCTGTATTTATGGTGCCAAATCAACCATCATATCACGGAAGAGCAGCCATTAAAGAGCGTTATGAAAAAATGTTTAATCAGAGAAATGATTCCACTCGGATAGAAATGACCGAAACGGTAAAGGAAGTAATTTTTCTTGACGATTGGGCTGTAATTAGAGGTTCTGGCTATGAAACAAGGGATTCAGAAGGAGCCAACGGGACATATAAATGGATAATATTGAGTAAAAAACAACCAAATGGTAAATGGGAATCTGTATGGGATATATTTAATGATGTGGAAGACGTAAAATAACAGTTGCTAAATAACTACTCATAGCCGAGATCGTTCTCAACTTACTCATCATTATAGTCACCTGAAAGGGACTCAGAAAATTAAGTTTCAGTCCTCAGAGTCCTCTCTGATTGACTCTGAGTAAGGTGTAACTACCCAACATTCAGGTTAACTACTTTTAAACCTCCTATACCTCAACCAGCCAATGACAAAAAGCAGCCAGAAGAGTCCTGCAGCAAATCCTGCCAGCACATCGCTGGGATAGTGAGCACCAAGATAAATTCTGCTGATGCCTACAAGCAATACTATCATTGACAATACTACGGCAACGGCATATTTCACCCATTTGGTTTGGCCAAAGTGCATCACCAAATAGATGATGAACCCATAAAATACAATCGCTGTCATACTATGTCCGCTAGGGTAGCTGTATGATTCCATTGACAAGTTTATCAGCCGTAACTCTATATCAGGGCGGGGCCTTACGAAGTATAACTTCAAAAATGTATTGAGCAGAAAAGATGAAAGTACAATAACCACAGCCTCAATGGACCTGTGCCAATGTTTGTTGGTGCCATAAAGTGAAAAGAAGATAATAGGCACACCTGCCAGATAAACGTAGAGATTGCCAAGCTCCGTGATACCCTTCATAATGGAATTCATCAGAGGATCACGGTTACCAATTATGAAGGCCGATATATCGTCATCAAAATCTGCTAAAGCCCCTCGGTGCAGACTCCCTGTTACTTTGAAGAACACAAAAAGAGCAAAGCCACAAAAAATAGTGAGCACCACCATGGAAGCCACAAATCTCCACTCGGAACGGATCGTTTGTGAGAAATTATCTTTCAAATGCTATTCTGATATTTCAAATTCAGCCATCAAAGCTTCCAATGGCTTCACTTCCTTAAAGTAAGACAGTACTTTCAACATCACATCGTCCACTAGAGTGTCCGGGCAGCTCGCTCCACTGGTCAGCACTATTTTGGTTGGTGTGTTTTTTGGCAACCATTGTTTGGTTGTCAAATTCGCCTTATTATGATAATCGAAGTGGTAAATTTCACCTTCAGATTTTATTTCATTAGGAGAGTTGATGAAGTAAGTGGGGAATTTTCTTTCGCACAGTTCAACAATATGCGAGGTATTAGAGCTATTATAACCACCAACCACTATTGCTAAATCAGCCTCTTCTTCCAGCAGTCCATATGTGGCATCCTGATTATCATTAGTAGCATAGCACAATGTATCACGTGTATCCGCGAAATGTTCTTTCAGTGAGGCTTCGCCATAAACTTCAAGCATGGTTTGCTTTATATAATCTGCTATTTCCTGCGTTTCTGTTGCCAGCATGGTTGTCTGATTTACCACACCAACTCTGGAGAGGTGCTGCTTTGGATCAAAACCTTCAGAATAACGGCCATCAAAAAGCTTATAAAAATCGTCAGAGCTCAATTCTCCAGATATAACCTTTGCTAGCTTTCGAGTCTCTTCAATATTTTTAACTATGACCGAAGGTGCCGTTTTAGAGCTATGTGAAAATGTAGCTCTTGTTTCTTCATGATTATGCTTGCCATGAATAATAATCGTATGCTGATCATCACCCAGCTTCTCAGATCGCTTCCAAACCTTTTCCACAAAAGGACAGGTAGTATTATACTTCTGCACCTCAATACCAATGCTTTCGAGCTTTTTCTCAATTTCTATGGTGGTTCCAAAAGCCGGAATAATTACAATATCATCAGGATTGAGCGCATCCCACTCGATAAACTGGGTACCATCGGTATCCATGATAAACTGAATGCCCTTGCTTACCAGGTCATTATTCACCTCCTGATTGTGGATCATTTGGCTCAGAAGAAACACCCTTTTGTCAGGATTTTCTTCAAGTGCTCTGTAGCTTATTTCAATAGCATTTTCTACACCGTAGCAAAAGCCAAAATGCCGGGCAATAAAAAACTGTACCGAGCCAAAGTCGAGCTTTGTGGGGGTAAAGTCCTTTTTGCGAGGATCTGTTATTCTTCGTGATTCTTTAATACGGCCTGTGATTGATGACCGGTAATAAACAGGGATTTCGAATTTTTTGATAGCGCGATACTTTTGTTCTCAACAAATTTAAATAATTGTAATTCAAACACAGAGAGAATGGAATTAGTTTGATGGATTGGTAAACTAATTAGTATGTCTTTCCGGAAAATAAAGCCCTAAATTCTAAAAGGGGTTTATTTATCCGGAAACTATAATTACTATAATGAAGATTGCGGATAATTTTCTTTTTGTAAAATGTAAAAAGAAAATTTCCACAATGACAGTTCTTTTAAGACCTCCTCTCCTTATTATTAAGGGTTTAGAGGATGAGTCGTAAATGCCAGAAAACAAAAATGGAGATTTCTCTTAACGAAAAATCTCCATTTCACTTTTAGCAACCGTAGCTGCTAAGGTGACCAAGCTACAGTTATCTGGCTTTGGTAGCGATATTGCACCGAAATGCTCATTCTACTTCTGGCTTTCGTGCTACTCTCTCAAATAATACCGCTCCCTTAGGTGGTACTTAATGTCAAAGCTTTTTGCAACTATTAGTCATTTCAGACAGTCTACCTGGGCAGCTGACCTTTCACCTTTAACATCAAATTCTTTTAAATCTTATTAATCCAGCAAGCTGTATTAACAGTCATTTACAAGAACTATTCTATAATGAATTGACCCTGTGACTTTAGTCATCTCAAGTTCTGAACCGAAGTCCGAAATCCTTGTACAATTACATCACGAAACTAACTTTACTGACCTAACACTCTTTTGTGTTTGCCGAGAGTATCTCTCACTTGGTGAATCTAAGGTCATCATTATTTTTGCAATCGCAAATTTTTTAAGGCTCTTGTTTCCCACAAGTTTTGAACAAAAAAATTGGCTTAAAAGCAGGTATTTATCAACCGAATTTTGCTGATAATCACGGGTTTATCCACAATTATTTCAATGCTTCGAGTTCAATGGTAAAACAGGTGTATTGATTGGGAATAGATTTAACCAAAAGGTTGCCATCATGTAGTTTAATAATCTTTCTGGCAAGGCTAAGGCCAACCCCAGAACCGGCCTTTTTGGTAGTGTAGAAGGGAATAAAGACCTTATCCATATCGTCAGAAGCTATACCTGGACCATTGTCAATTATTTTTAATGTGATCTGACGATTGGTTTTCACAAGCTGAATACTTAGCACAGCATTCTCTTTTTCTCGTAAAGCCTCAATGGCATTTTTTATCAAATTGATAATTACATGTTCCATCAAATCATAATCAGCGGCTATGGTTGAGCTTTCTTCAGCCTTTTGATACTTTATTTCAATATGGGCGCTTTCAAGATCAGGCTGAAAAAGTTTGATGATGCGCTGCAAGAGTTCATCCAATTCGAACTGAGTAATATTCAGATCAGGATTCTTCGCAAAATCTTTATAGGCGTTTACAAACTTCATTAAGCCTTTACTCCTTCTTTCTATGGTTTTTAAGCTATCTGATAAGTCCTGAGTCTCCTCCTCGCTGAAGTTGTTGAATGATTTCTTTTTTTCAAGCAGTTTATTAAAGGCATCACTTAAAGAGGCAATGGGCGTTACTGAGTTCATAATCTCATGCGTCAGTACACTAACCAGCCTTTGCCAGGCCTCCACTTCCTTCTGTTCAAGCTCCTCGTTAATATTTTGGATCAATAAAAGCGTAAAGGTTTTATCCTGCACCTTAAAAAGTTTGCACTGAATAGATAGCTGAATCAGCTGATTATCAATAATGGCTTTTAACACCTTACGATCACCGGATTGCAATGATTTTACCAATTGCAAAAGGCCATGATCAATTTCCTTTAGTTCATCAATATGCCTGAGTATGGGACGTTTTAATAAATTCTTAGCCGCTGGGTTTAGTAGGTCAATTTTTCCATCCTGATCATAACTTAACAGAGCCACTCCAAGATTTTCATTTAAGGTCTGCAAATACAGATAATGAGACTCCCGCTCCATAGAGACTCTGTGAAACTCCTCGATGACATCATTAAAAACCTTGTTCAGTTTATTTTGACCTTCCTGGCCACTTTTAAAAGAATGGGTAAATCCACCTTGCTTAACATTCAACAGAAACTGAGCAAGGTTACGACTGGTCTTTTCTACATAATAAATGAGGTTAGCCACCAGTCCTGAAATGATTATGATCAATACCAGAGGTGTGAAAAACCAATCGCGATTAATCAACACCCAGGAAAGCACCAGAGATACTAAAAGGATAAGTAAGCAGCGGAATATGACATGAAACTTAAAGCTCATTTTTTAATATTTGATGCCATATTTATCCATCTTCCGATAAATGGTGGTGCGGCCCAAACCCAGCTCTTTAGCGGCCTTGCTAATATTGCCTTCATATTTTTTTATAGCTCTTTCTATCGTGTTCTTTTCAATATCGTCAAGATTTACCGTGTCTACCAATGGGTTGCTCGTCAAGTTATTTTGGTTGATAAGGAAATCGTGCATGGTAAGGGAATCTGCATCTGACATAATAACTGCCCGTTCTATTGCATGCATCAATTCACGGATATTACCAGGCCAGCTATAGCCCTTGAGCTCATCAATGACTCCTGCCTCAAAAGATGCATATTTACCATACTTTGTATTAAATGACTTTAAGAAATGGTTGGCAAGGGCGGGTAGATCCTCCACTCTTTCACGCAAAGGAGGCAGCAAAATGGTTACTGTATTTAATCTATAGAGCAAGTCCTCCCTGAACGTCTTATCAACAATCCCCTTCTGTATGTCGCTGTTGGTTGCAGCTATTACCCTGTTGTTTACTTTAGCTGGTTTAGATCCACCCACCGGTGTCACTTCCTTGTTTTGTAAAATAGAAAGAAGCTTTGCTTGCATAGTCAGGGACAAGTTGCCTATTTCATCTAAAAACAATGTTCCCCCATCTGACAAAATAAATCTACCATGCCTGTCTTCTTTAGCATCAGTAAATGCTCCTTTTACATGACCAAATAGTTCCGATTCGAAAAGAGTTTCCGTTATGGCTCCAAGATCTACTTTAATGAAGGGCCCTTTATTGCGGAGGGAATTTTTGTGTAAGAGTTTAGCAATCTCTTCTTTTCCTGTTCCATTTTCACCCAGTATTAAAACATTCGCATCAGTACCGGCAACCTTTTGCACCTGCTTAAGCACTTGCTTCATTGCCTCTGACTCACCTTCCACAATATCATCACTGGCTATTAGCATTTGGTGAATAGAGCTTTGCTGCGCCTTCAAAGTTTTAATTTCCTCTTTGGATTTTCCGTGCTCATAGGCCAGCTGAATAGTTGCCAAAAACTTCTCATTCTCCCAGGGCTTAACTATAAAATCTGCCGCCCCACGCTTCATTGCCTCTACAGCCAGCTTTATATCTCCATAGGCGGTCATCATTACCACCTGCTGGTCGGGTTTAATCTCACGGATTTTTTGAAGCCATGTTAGGCCATCTTGTCCGCTGGTAGCGCCAGTAGTGAAGTTCATGTCCAGCAGTACCACATCAAATTGCTGATTGCTCAGTAGAAAATTAATTTGTTGCGGATTACTCTCCACTACCACCTTTGCAAAATGAGGCTTTAAGACAATGCGTGCGGTGTGCAGCACATCTACATCATCATCAATTACCAATATATATGCATCATTCATATTAATGGCAATTTATTAAAATGTTTCAATACGGAACGTTTCTGTGTTTCATAATGAAACATAGAACTTGAAATTAATTAAAAACAAAAAGACCTCAAGATAGAGGTCTTTTTACATCATATTGATAAAACGATAATTATTGAATTGATATTCTTCTGACTAAAGATGACGAGCTGTCTTTGATCTTCACCAAATAAATACCCTTAGCAAAGGCACTTACATCAATACTGAATTCAGCAGTTTGGTTATTCATTTCTACAGACTTTGCCCATTTAACTTTTCCATTTAGATCTATAATCTGAATTGTAGTTGCTCCTTTGAATGTATTATTAACACCAACTGTCAGCTGCTCATTAGCCGGTACAGGATAAATTATAACATCGCTGCCAGCTTCTTCTGCTATTCCTGTAGGTATGTTATCATCATCAAATTGGATCCTTAGGTTGTCAATTCCCCAACCCCAGGCATTAGCCCCAAAATCTGAGAACAATCTAAACCTGAGCTGAATGATGTCTCCTGCATCAAAGGTACTCTTGATATCTATTTCGCGTGGTCTGTAAAGGCTTACAGTAGCAGACGTTGAGGTACCATCCCAAGCCTCATTTGCATCTGAATCGTAGCCATCTAGCAATGGAATCCAATTATTACCATCTAATGAACCTTCTACAATAACATAATCCCAAAACTGCTGATCACCAAACACAGTTCCTGCTTCACCTTCTTCTACAAGAACTATTTCATCAAAACGAATGAAGGCGTCCCCTTCTGCCACAATAATTGGTTTAGCCAATTGTGCAGTAAGATTTACCTCATTTACTCCTAGGCTTTCAGCTGTAGGATATGGATGATCGGTATTTAACGCCCTGGTAGCGCCTGAGCCAGGTGCTACACTTATGGTGAAACGGTCTCTAATAAAGTCCGCATCATTATTTGGATCTTCGAAGTCTGAATAATAAGAAGTAATAGGCTCTAGATTTTCAGAAACATCAATGGCAGAAGTACTTGAGTAATATGGAACACCATTTACATAGCTTATTGCCTGAATTTCATAATTACCTGCAGCACTTACTGACAATGAAACTTCTATAGACTCAGGCAAATTATTTTCTGGAAGACTGCCTGCATAAAAATCGTTAGCAAAAACCTGGGTGCTATCATAAGCTGATCTCAAGTCAATCGTAAGTTCAATGGCTAGTTCTGTCAGTGATTTTCCTATTGAAGCAATAACAGGTGCCAGTGGTACTTCAGGAGCTTTAAAGTCCGCTAACTCTGGGATATCTGCTGTCCAGATACCACGTCCGTGAGTTGCAATCACAACTTGACCATCTTTAATTTTAAAATCCCAAATGGTTACTGATGGAAACTCATCTACAATATTCCATGTCTGACCAGCATCTGTACTTTCAAAAAGGCCTATTTCCGTACCTGCCCACAGCACATCTTCATCATAAGGCATCGCTTGCAGCGCGAAGACAGCCACATCAGGAAAACCTGTACTTGAACTTCCAAAGCTATAACCAGATATATCGGTCCAGGTCTCACCCAGATCATCCGTTCTTATTACCTTTGGAGAATTTGCTACTGAGAAAACTGCAAAGGCAGTGCTGTCCTTTGTTGGGTGAGAGTAAATACCCGTGCATAATCCTAAATTCATAAAATTTGGTACTGGTTCAAAAGACTCTCCGCCATCAGTGGAAACATGTAGAGAGCCATTCTCAGTCATCCTGCCACCTGCCCAAACAATTCTTGGGTCAGCTTTTGATACTTCGACATCTGACCCACTCCAGAAACCCCACTTTTCTGAAATTGGGATTTCTTTCCAGTTTCTTCCAAAATCGGTGCTCTTAAAAACCCCTGTATTCTCAACGGCAAAAAGCACATCCGGGTCTTGATAAGCCGTAGATAATCTGGAAACAAATGGCCCGCCATCTTCACTTAGTCCATTAGTTGCATTATAAAAACTCTCCCCTCCATCATCAGTACCTACAAAGCCATTGAACTGAGAACCTCCAATGAATTTTAAAGGGTCCGTGTAGTGTGCTACTACTTCAAAACCATCGCCACCAATAAGGAATTGAAAATTAGAGGTTTTTGAAGCGTTTTCACCTGCAATAGACCACCAGGTTCCATTGTCTTGTGCCCCTCCGGCATATCGCTCAACCCCTGCAATTTTGTCTGCCCCATAAAATTGAGTGGTATTGTAAGTGTTACCAACAGCCGTCCAGTTGTTGCTTTCTGTTCCTGGATCTGTTCCATCATTGGAAATATATACCCCTCCATCATTACCTAATAAAATTTTGAATGTCTCGGCTCCTTCGTCAGTGATTATTGGAGTAAGCCAATGCTGATCAGGATGCACATTGGTATTTTTCCCACCAAACTCGTTGTAGGAGTCAGCAACCACAGTTAAATCTCCTCCAAAGACATTCACTTCTTCAAAAGATATTACCAATTTAGAATCCTCGAATGAACCAGGAGTCCAGGAACCGCCATCTGTTAATACCGGCCAAATAAAGTACATGCTGTTATGAACATGACCTCCGGTCTGAGCAATATTATCATCAGGAGTTATAGCATTATAATCAACATCACTGATGTATAAATACTCTCTACTATGAGTGCTTGCATCTCCTTCGGTATTGGATGCATTTAATTCAAAAGTTCCATTGCGCTGCTGATCTCTAAAAGACACCATCAGTTGCCTGTCATTAGCAACATCCCATACTTCAAATGGCACATTCACATAATCAGCATAACTATAATTGGCATCCGGAACACCGGATCCCTGACCTTGAGGTACTAAAAACCGATGGGCTTTCTGACTCTTTCCTGCTCCAAACCTGATTTCAACGGTAATTTCATTTGCCGAAGAACCAACTTCTAATACGCCTCCAGCATTTTCTGCTGAAAAATTAATTAAGTTTAGAAAGGATCCCACCTCATCAATATTAATTGCATAAGCAGAAGAAGTGACATCATTTGTTGGATTTAGCTGCGCTTGAAAAGCACTTATCCCACCAAAATAAACTTTTGTATCATCAAAAGGATGAACCATAATAGTATTATCATACCAGCCTTGGGTACCCAAAAACTCAGGGGCCTCACCATCAAATTTAATATCTACAAGTCCCCAACTATCTCCGCCATTATTGGTAGTGTATAGATCTGATCCTGACCCAGACACAGACCCCTCTGCAGATGCATAAACTCTGTCAGGATTTGAATAAGACACTCCTAGTTCAATTCTACCTCCTGGCAATAACCCGTTGCTCTTCTTTGCCCAGGTTATTCCTCCATCAAGGGTTTTGTAAACACCTGCTGCTTGAGCAACTGCCAAATATTGAATATCAAAATTAGATGGGGCAGCAATAATTTGCTGAACAGGGGCACCGATCTCAAATACTTTAGTCCAGCTTGTTCCTCCATCAATAGACCTCATAACAGCACCAAACTCTTCGGTGCCACCACCCAAAACTTTATGACCAGAAGTACTAGCCAACAGGATGTTCTCATCTGCGGGGTCAACAATGATCCTGCTCACATTGGTGAACTCTGCTGTTGTTGTACTTGGTAATAACGACCAGGTTACTCCTTTATCTGATGATTTATAAATTCCTTCTCCATTAAGTATAAAAGTTCCATTATAAACAAAACCTTCACCCGTACCGGCATAAATCACTGAAGTATTAGCTTCTGACATAGCCAATGTAACTACAGCCATATTCTCAAGATCAGGGGCAATTTCTGTCCAACTAGTTCCACCATTCGTTGTCTTCCAAATCCCCCCGCTTACATTGGCAGCAAACCAGGTTTGTTGAGTAGCATCATCGGGATCAACAATGATTGACCTGGTCCTTCCTGGCACGTTAGCCGGACCACGCTCAATAAAAGTTGCTGTTGATTCTGTACGTGCTTTGAACCGTGATTTTCGGGCACTTTCCAAAGCCTCAAGTTTGTGAAATGGTTTGTATTGAGGATATCTTCTTGGGGCATCCAAATCCTCCTGACCTGCCCGTATGGCTGATTGATAATAGGCAAATTTCTCTGGCCCATCATATCTTAGGCCATTTACTACTATGGATTTTTTAGGTTTAGAGCTTTTTGCCTTTGCAATTAACCTTTCAGAGTCCGTTTTATCAAAATTGAATAATACTGTTGTTATAAGTGCCGCTGATAGCATTGCACCTATTACTAATTTAAAGGTGAACTTTTTCATTTTGGTTATTCCCGGTTTAGATTAGGAGAAGTCTCCTTTTTTTTGGTTTCAACATTGTACACATAAAAATTGTTGGTGCCTTCACCAACTGGCATTCCTATCATCAGATCAGCTCGCACTTCCGTTTCTGATTGCCAAGACACCTTTCTTATTCGTTCTGTTGATTCGTAGACAACCTCGTTCTTATTAAGGTCATAAATTATGAAGACCACACGACTTACATTGTCTTCTACCTTACTTGTTGAACATAACATGTAAGACTTGGTTGCATTTGGTTGATAAAGGACATCATCGCCTAATGCTTTTTGAGCTGCTTCCTCCAATTTTCCTTCACTACTACCATCTGGTGCTGTTTTAGATGCACCACAGGAAGCAGCAAGGAATAGAGTCAGCAAAGCAAATAACTTTGCCATTTTGATTAATAATTTGGTTTACAGTAATAAAATAGCCTGAAATTTACATCTATTTTATAATAGCCAAAATAAAATTGGTCACTAATTAGATTAATACAGCATATTAATTGGAAAATATTGCTGCCTGATGATCAGTACATTAGTTGTAAACTGTTCCGAACTGAAACACCTTATTGTTTCAGTTCGGAACAGTTCTGTATTTGGAATAGCATCAAATCTTACTTTAAGTTGATTAAACCTTATTTTTATGATGTGGCATTGTTTACGCTTATCATTAAATCATGATCAGAAACTATCTAAAAATAGCGTTTAGAAACCTTATCAAAAACAAGGTGTTCACTACTGTGAATATTTTGGGACTTGCTTTTGGAATAGCCTGCTTTGCTTTTATATCATTGTGGGTATGGGATGAACTAAGACAAGACCAATTCCATGACAATGGCGACAACATCTTTCAACTTTTTGGTGAAGTGGGACCCGATGGTGAAAGGCTGATCAGGCCTTACTTTCCTTCCGCTATGGTTGAGCCTATTATTGATCAACTGCCTGAAGTTGAAAATATAACCCGGGTCTTCCCATCAAAAGTGGTCTTTTCAAAAGATGCTTTTAAGTTCTCTGAATCCGGCCTTTATGTAGATTCATCATTTCTAAAGATTTTTAATTTCCCTTTAAAGGAAGGTGTGGTTGAAAATATATTTCGTGAAACTCACTCAGTTGTTATATCAGCCCAATTAGCAGAAAAATACTTTCCTGGAGAATCTGCTTTAGGCAAGTATATTGAGGTTGTGCAGAAGGAAAAGCAACAGTATATAATTACTGGTGTTTTGAAGTCCCTGCCAGGCTATTCTTCCCTTTCATTCGACTACCTTTTACCCTATGACAAATTTGAAGCCGAGACGCACCCTTGGTGGGGGAAAAGCAACAGATGGGCCTTTACAAATTATAATATTACAGCCTATGCCCAACTACAGGACAATATAAATACCGAAGACTTTGAAGCAAAATTAAACTCGCTTTTTCAAAAATATGTTCCGGAAGAAACGGCTGATGAAATCTTTATTTATCCATTTGAAGAAGTGTATTTACATTCAGATTTCTCCAATGGAAGAGTGCCTACAGGAAGAATTGAATATGTGAAACTGCTATTCTTTATTGCACTGATAGTGCTCTTAATTGCCTGCATCAATTTCATTAATCTATCAACGGCCATTGCCCATAAAAGGGCCAAAGAAGTGAGCCTTAGGAAGACAGCGGGGGCGAAAAAGGGACAGATCGTATTTCAGTTTCTGACTGAATCAATTATCATTTCAGCCTTCGCTTTTATTATAGCCATTGCCTTTGTGGAAGTGCTGATGCCCTCATTCAACCTGCTTACCCAAAAAGCCATAGTGGTACCTTTTAGCTCCGTTGGTTTTATCTTGCTGCTCGTTGGTTCAGCTTTGGTTATTGGTCTATTAGCAGGAATTTATCCCGCCTTTTTTCTTTCTTCTTTCGATGTTGCCAAAACATTAAAAAGCAACGGTTCTATCTCTGACGGATTGAAGGGTCTCCGTAAAGGTCTGGTAATTTTTCAGTTTACTTTATCTATCGTATTCATAGTTTTTACACTTCTTGTTTTTGACCAAATTGATTTCATACAAAACAAAGAACTTGGGATAAGGAAAAACAATATAGTAAGACATGCCCTTAACGGCATAAGGGGAAAACAGGACACTTATAAAAGCGAGCTGTTACAAATACCAGGAGTAGAGTCTGTAACTTTTACTGAGCAGGATCCATTCGGCACAGACAATGCTAATGCTGGCGTTTTTTGGCAGGGAAAACCAGAAGATACAGACATCTTTTTTAATGTAATTCAGGTGGATCAGGACTTTACAGAAACCTTTGAAATTGAAATACTGGAAGGCAAAGCCTTTGAAAAAAATAATGCCAGCGATCAAAAAACTTTCCTTATCAATGAGTCAGCGGCCAGAGCTATAATGACAGAAAATCCAATTGGAATGGATTTAACGGTCTGGGGCCATGAAGGCAAAGTAGTTGGGTTAATCAAAGATTACCATCATCAATCATTGGCTCAGGCCATAGAGCCCGTAGTGATCATTTGCAACCCTCCGGAAACGTGGAATGCCTTCATCAGTATTGCAGCTAATCAATCTAAAAAGGATGTTCTTAAGGCCATTCAATCAGTATACTCAAAGTATGAAGATGAGTATGTATTTGAGTACAATTTTGTTGATGACTTGTACCAACAGAAGTACAGTGACATTGATACTGCAGGCAAGCTAAGCAGTGTGTTTGCCGTAGCGGCAATAATCATTTCATGTCTTGGCCTATTTGGACTTTCAGCATTTGTAGCTGAACAAAAATCAAAAGAAACCAGTATTAGAAAAGTGCTTGGCGCCTCAGAGGTGAGCCTACTTATTCTTTTTTCAAAAGGCTTTACTACATTAGTCATAGTCTCCTTTATTATAGCTGCGCCTATTGCCTTCTTTTATGGAAAGTACTGGCTCTCTAATTATGCCTATCATATAGAGGTGGGTGTTATGCCATTTATTATCGCTGGCAGCTCAGCCATTTCCATAGCCCTTCTCACAGTTGGTTACAGCACATTAAAAGCAGCATTGACAAAGCCTGTTGATGTTTTAAAAGAATCTTAGACTCAAAATAAATGCTCAAAAATTATCTAAAAATTGCCTTTCGCAATATCCTTAAATCGAGGGTGCATGCGGCCATTAATATCACAGGGTTGGCTGTAGGGCTGGCTTCTGTACTGCTAATCAGTCTCTTTATCATTGATGAATTGAGCTATGACCAATTTCATGAAGATGCCGATGACATCTACCGCATTGCGTGGTGGTCTGATGATCCCCAAACCCGCACACCGCACCCTATGGCTCAGGGTTTGGTAGCCGAGTTTCCTCAGGTAGAATCTGCTGTTTCGCTCTCACCACTTTGGGGGCCGGGACTGACCAAGCAGCGTTTTTCTATTCGTAATATTGAAAAGGACATCACCTTTGATGAAACGGAATTGTTGGCAGTTGACAGTACTTTCTTTGAGGTCTTTTCATTTAACCTGATTAAGGGCAACAAAGACAAAGTACTTCGCAGTGTTGAGGGTGTAGTCATATCAGAAAGTATGGCCAAAAAGTACTTTGGTGACGAAGATCCTATAGGAAAAGAACTCTCCATCAATTTCGATGACCTTAGGGTGACGGTAGAAGGTATTTTTCAAGATATTCCGGTTAATTCCCATTTCCACTTCGATATTCTGATTTCCTATGTTGCCAACAAAGCAATGCGCGAACCGGGTGATAAATTTTTTACCTGGGCAGATTTCGGCCATTTCAATTATATCAGACTAAAGCCCGGCAGTGACCCACAATTGTTGCAAAACCAACTGATGAGCTGGGCTGAGAAATTTGTAGATGTATCTCCTGAAGAGTGGAAAAATGCCAAAGAAGCTGGAGATCATTTCGAGTTGCAGCGCATTACTGATATTCACTTGAACTCTAACATTAGGTGGGAGCTAGAGCCTAATAGTAATATTGAATACATCTACATTATGCTGGCCGCGGCTATCCTTATCCTTGTTATCGCCTGTATCAACTTTATGAACCTGGCCACGTCACTGTCTGTCATGCGGTCCAAAGAAATAGGCATTAGAAAATCTTTAGGAGCCTTTAAAAACCAACTCACTTTTCAGTTTCTCGGGGAATCGTTCCTGATTGCCATTCTGGCAATGATTTTTGCTGGCCTTATTGCAGAAGTTGGATTACCAATCTTCAATTCAATTACAGGCAAAACCTTAGTCATTTCTTATATCAGTCAACCTATACTGCTTGTAATTTTGGTGGGAAGCACACTGATTTCAGGACTAATTGCGGGTCTATATCCTTCATTATTTCTTTCCAATTTAAATGCGGCTGTTAGTCTTAAAGGGGTTGAAAAGATTAATCCAAAAGGAAGTTTATTAAGGAAATCATTGATGGTTTTTCAATTTGCCATCTCAATGATTCTCATAGTCGGCAGCATTGTAATTTATAATCAGTTGCAATTTGTTAATAGCAAAGACCTGGGCTTTGATAGTGAAAAGGTAGTAGTGGTTCCTTTGAAAAACTATGCGCTGTACTCCAAATTTCAGGAAATGAAAGCCGAAATGCTTCGAATTCCAAATGTTGAAAGTGTATCTGGCAGCTCCAATATTCCTGGTCAGCAATTCAACCAAAATGCAGTTTCCCTCGCTAATGATCCTAACATGCTCGTTAATGCTTCTGAAGTGTTGGTAGAACATGACTTTTTCAAAACATTGGGTATAGAATTTCTGGAAGGCCAAAATTTCAACAAGGACTACAAAAAGGACACTTCCGTTTTTATAATTAACGAAACTGCCGCGAAACAATTGAATCTAACCAATGGCATTGGTTCTGAAATAGTATGGCATTGGGATAATAATGGTGCCGAGCCGTTAAGAGGAAAGCTCATCGGAATTGTGAAAGATTTCCATTTCAACTCATTACATCAACCCGTCCGGCCATTAATTTTTAATCGCTTTCCTGGTTACAATAGCTTCATTATTAAAACCAAGGTTGGTGATATTAGAGAAACAGTAGCTTCTATTGAGGAAGTTTGGAAGCAGTTTGAAGATCGTTTTGGCTTTGAATATACCGTGCTGTCTCAGGACCTCAGTCAGCTTTACAGCAGCGAAAACAAAACAGCTACCGTATTTTCAGGATTCTCGGCCATCGCCATATTTATTGCCTGTTTCGGCCTATTTGGAATGGCCTCATTAAGCTACTCACAACGCAAGAAAGAGGTAGGCATTAGAAAAATATTAGGTGCCTCCACTAACGCCTTGTTAAAATTACTGCTACACGATTTTAGCAGGCTGATATTCATTGCCATTGCGGTAGCTATACCCACAGCATGGTGGGTGATGACCCGCTGGCTGGAAAATTTCAGATATCGCATAAATATTAACTGGTTTGATTTTGCCCTCGCTGCTACGGCACTAATTGTAGTAGCGCTGATAACCATAGGACATCTGACATTTAGAACAACAAAAGGAAATCCGGTAGATGTGCTAAAAGATTAAAAACCTAAAACTCAAAATCTCATGTTTAAAAACCTCATCAAAGTCGCTATTAGGAACTTGCTCAAACACAAGTCCTACTCCATTATCAATATTGCTGGTCTGGCCGGTAGTATTGCCGTAACCATATTGATACTGATTTATGCACAAAGCATCTTAACCTATGATCAGTTTCATACCGATTCTGACCAGATCTATTTTATGTACAGAGACAGGCCAACTGAAGATGGCAGGTTGGATGTCTTTGACACCTGGTATCCTTTGGTAGATGTGGCTAAAGAAGAATTTCCTACGATTGCCGAAGGAACAAGAAGTGTAAACATTGGCAACACTATGATCCAAAGAGGGGATAAGCGTTTTGAACAATCCCTCACTTATGCCGACTCTAACTTCTTTGATGTGTTCTCCTTCCCAATGATCAAAGGTGATCCATTAACTGCCTTAAACGAGATCGATGCGGTAATAATCTCTGAAGAAGTAGCCAACAAATTCTTTGGTGATGAAGACCCTATAGGCAAAACACTAACTTTTGGTTTTAACAACGAGCGTGTGGTGACTGGAGTTCTGGGAAAAATCCCTTCTAACTCATCTTTCACTTTTGAATGTATTGTTCCTATGAATGACAGGGTGGTTCATAACTGGGTTGGCGAGAATTTATGGGGTGGGTCTTTCTGTAACTCCTTTATCAAGTTAAAAGCTGGTGCAGATGACAAACAACTTGCCGATCAGTTGCACATCCTCATGGATAAATATGTAGTAGAACAAGAAAGGGGCGATTTTCTAATCTTACCAATCAAAGACTATTTTGATAAAATGACTGGCCAAAAGCAATATGCCTATATCATGTTGATTGTTGCTTTTGGCATCTTATTCATTGCCATTATCAACTTTGCCAATCTTTCTACTTCTCAGAGTTTATTAAGAACCAAAGAAGTAGGCGTAAGAAAAGTTTTAGGTGCTAAAAAAGGAGGCCTCATTAGTCAATTTATTGGTGAATCGATGATTATGAGTCTCATAGCCTTGCTTCTTGGTGGCCTTTTGGCAGAACTATTATTACCAACTTTCAATGACCTTATCGGTATTCAATTAGACATTATTTACTCTCCAATAAATCTGTTATTAATGCTGACATTGGCACTAGCAATAGGTTTTATTTCTGGCAGCTACCCTGCACTTTTTGTCTCCAGAATGAAGTCAGTTTCGATATTCAAGGGTGACAAGGTTTCCGGTAAAATGACGGTGCGTAACCTATTGGTGAGCATTCAGTTTATTTTGGCCATTGCCCTGATGGGAAGTTTGGGCATTATCATGCAGCAAATTGATTTTATGAAATCCCATGACCTCAATTTTGATCAGGACAATGTTATGGTAGTCCCATTATCTTTAAGGGATTTTGAAGACCCTCAAGCTGCACTGCCAAGAGTTGTGTCATTTAGAAATGAGCTCAAAAAGCTACCTGGTGTTGAGGCCGTTACGGGCTCCAGCTCTGTACCAGGAAACTATAGAAGATCATTTACCTTATTTCTGCCAAAAGGTAAAGAAGACATGCCTCCTCTGGACTGGCAAGTAGCCGTTGTTGATCATGATTTCTTTAATACTTATGGTGTAGATGTGCTTGAAGGTCGCTCGTACATTCAAGGTTCAGCCAATGACTTTGAGCATGGGGTAATTCTTAACAGAACAGCCATGGAACAAATTGGCTGGACATCTATTGAGGGCAAAAAATTATTGTTTCCCAGATCCAGAGAAGAGCTTGATATTGTCGGGCTGGTAGAAGATTTTAATGTGCAGTCATTACGTGATCCTGTACAACCATTAGTGCATTACTATGGTGGAGATAGTGCTAGATCTTATCGATTTATCTCTATAAAACTAAATCCCAAATCAAGAGAAAGTACGCTTGCTTCCATTGCTAGCACCTGGGAGAAAATGGATTTCGGGTTGACCTATGAATACTATTTCCCGGCAGAGCGATTCAGAGACCTTTATGAGACAGAAGAAAATATCGCCAATGTGCTCACTTATGCCATGATTTTGGCCATTGTAATTTCATGCCTCGGACTTTATGCTCTTGCTTCTTTCAGTGTAATGCTTAAAACGAAAGAAATAGCCATCAGAAAAGTATTGGGTGCTTCTATCAGTAGCATCATTACCTCATTCTCAAAGCAATATCTATATGTCGTTTTGGCTTCTGCTATACCTGCAGTAGTAATCTCTTGGTATGGCATGAGCGACTGGCTACTTGACTTTGCCTACAGAATAAATATTGGCCCTACGGTTTACATTTGGGCAATTCTAAGTGCAAGTATTATCGCTTTTATAACGGTGTCTTATCATGCACTCAAAGCCGGAGTAACAAATCCTGTTGATTCATTAAAAGAAGAATAATATGCTGAAAAACTATATCAAAATAGCGCTTAGAAACCTTTATAAAGGTAAAGTTTATTCTTTAATAAATATTGGCGGGCTGAGTATTGGCTTGGCAGGCGCGTTGTTCATATATGCCTATGTAACTCAAGAATTATCCTTTGATAAATTCCACGAAAATAGTGGTGAAATTTATAGAGTTGGGTTTGATGTTGATCTTGGGTCGGGTAAAAAAGTGATTGCCACCACTGGCTTTCCGGTAGCGGAACAACTGAGAGTGGATTTTCCAGATTTGGAAGAAGTAATTCAGATCAGCCGATTGTATGATGGTGAAGTAACCGCCAACGGCAAGAAAGTAATGGAAGAACGAATAGCTTTTGCTGATTCCTTATTCTTTGAATTCTATTCATTTGATCTTATTTCAGGCTCAAAAACAAGTGTACTTGACCAACCGAATAGCTTGGTTATCTCTGAGTCGATGGCCTTAAAGTACTTTGGCTCTACCGATGTTTTGGGAAAGGATATGTTGGTTCAAGAACCTTTTGGCGATAGAGATATGCCCATGGTAATTTCTGGCGTAATGAAGGACATGCCTGTGGCTAGTCATTTTCACATTGATTTTTTGGTTTCAATGGGCACATCCAGAGAATTCTACCCAGAATCCATTTTTGAATCTTGGGGCTGGGATTCTCAGTATACATATATCAGACTTCCACGAGCGCTTAGTGGAGATGATTTCAACCAACAACTTGCAGATTTTAGTGACAGACTTTTTAAAGACTATAATATTAAATTCTTCGCTTACCCGATAGAGAAAATCCATCTCCATTCCAATATTAACAGTGAAATTGAAGCCAATAGTAACATAATTTATGTGTATATATTTTCGGTTGTAGGTATCATTTTGGTTTTGCTGGCGTCAGTTAATTACATGAATATGAGCACCGCACGTGCGATGAACCGCAGCAAAGAAATTTCTATTCGAAAATCAGTAGGGGCGGCTCGTAGCCAGATAATATTACAGTTTTTAGGAGAGGCCGTAATTACTAGTTTTTTGGCGCTTTTACTGGGCGGTTTAATCGCTGAATTAGCTGCAGCTCAATTAGAAAGCTCTTTAGGGGTGAATGTTCAGATTGATATACTCAATGATCCCAAGCTACTCATATCATTTATTTCATTTGGATTGATCTTAGGTATTTTCTCTGGGAGCTATCCTGCGCTTTATATTTCTTCATTTAATCCTGCCAAGGTACTTAAATCAGGCGGTAGCAATGACAAATCTCCGAACGCCTTAAGAAAGGTATTAGTGCTTTTTCAGTTTATACTGAGTTCTGTGCTTATCATCGGCAGCATTGTGGTCTACAATCAACTCAACTTTTTGAGAAGTAAGAATTTGGGTGTGCAAGTTGAACAAAACATTGTTCTGCCGCCTACACAGGCAATCAGCCAAAGAATGGAAACATTCAAAAATAAGCTGAACGAACATCCGAGAATTGCCAGTGTAACCACTTCAAGCCGAAGACTTGGAGTAGATATTAACAGTGGCGAGTATTACAAAATTGATGTCAATGGCAAGATGGAAGAAGCCCGTTTGAGCAACATTTTTGTTGATTATAACTTTCTCAATCACTTTGAAGCTAAAATCATAGCCGGCAGGGGTTTTAATAAAAACATAGCATCCGATAGTTCTGCAGTAATTCTGAATGAATCAGCGGCCAAAGTATTTGGCTTTCAAAACCTTAACGATGCACTGAATAAACCGATAGAATCGTGGTTTAATGCACATGTAGTGGGTATCGTGAATGACTTTCATTTCGAAACAATTCATAATCGAATTAAACCCATGGTGTTTGTGGTAGACCCAACTTCAACTAGTTGGATGTCTATAAAAGTGAAAGGAGATCGGCTAAAACAGTCCATTGATTATATACAAAGTGTTTGGAATGAATTTGAAACAAACAGGGAGTTCAGGTATTCATTTTTAGAAGATAATCTGTACAACCTTTATCAGGCCGAAGAGCGATTTGTAAAGGTATTCACACTCTTTGTCGTGCTCGCCTTATTCATTGCTTGTCTGGGCTTGTTGGGGTTAGTTGCTTATACAGTCTCTAAACGATTGCCTGAAATTGGTATACGAAAAGTCTTAGGCGCATCCGTTTTAGATATAGCCATGCTTCTTAATAAAGACTTTTTAAAAATTGTATTGATCGCCAACATCATTGCCTATCCGCTGGCCTATTTTGGCATACAGCAATGGCTTCAAAATTTTGAATATAGAATTGATATGCCATGGCTGGCTTTTATAGTATCTACTTTGGTTATTGTAGGCGTGGCGCTTTTTACGATCAGTTTTAACTCGATCAAAGCAGCTCTATTAAATCCGGTTAGCACCTTAAATGAAGAATGATTATGCTCAAAAATTATTTCAAAATAGCAATACGCACCTTACGCAGAAAATCAGTTTTCGCCCTAATTAATGTAATAGGGCTTTCCTCAGGTCTCTTATGCGTTGTCTTTATCTTTAATTGGGTTAAGGATGAGCTATCGTATGATAAGCACATCAACGGCAGCCAAAATATTTACAGAGTTGCAGCCGAGGCCGGCACAGGAAATGACAAATGGCATCAGTCAGTCACCAGTCTGCCACTTGGACCAAGCATGCGAGACACCTATGCCGATATTGAAGCACAGGCTCGATTGGATAAAAACAATGCCCTGGTTTCTCGTGGTGAGATTAAATATGTAGAAGACTACATTATCTTAACAGATCCTGAGTTTTTTGATGTCTTTGACTATCATCTTATTCAGGGAAATGAAAAAACTTCTCTATCCAATCCTTATCAAATTGTACTTACAGAATCCATAGCCAACAAGTACTTTAATCAAGAAAATCCATTAGGTAAGACATTAAAAATTTATCAGTATGATCCTGACGGTAATGGTGTTGATTATACAGTGACAGGAGTTATAGCTGATCCTCCACACAATTCTCATTTTACATTCAACATGCTGGGTTCTATGAGCACTATAGAAAGTGTGAACCCCGAAGCTATGACACGATGGATGAACAATAGTTATCATACCTATGTAAAATTAAAGGACGGAACTGACCCGCAGAATATTGAAGCTCAACTACCCGATTTAATACAGTTAAACATGGGCGAACAAATGGAAGAATATGACCTCTCCTATCGTTTTTATCTGCAGCCAATAACGGACATCCATCTTCACTCTGACATTCAATATGAATTTAAAGCCAATGGAAATATAGAGTTGGTTTGGGTTTTTGGTGCAATTGGAATACTTATACTTACACTGGCTTGTGTCAATTATATTAATCTATCAACAGCATTTTCGCTTGACCGTGTCAGAGAAGTAGGTGTTAGAAAAGTACTAGGAGCGCACAAATCTCAGCTTGTAAAACAGCACTTTGCCGAGACCATAATACTAGTGTTAATATCAATATTGCTTTGTGGCCTAATGATAGAAATTGTGAAACCAATTTTCTATTCAATCACTGGAAAAGACGATATCAAATTTGAATTAACCTCAGTACTCCTCCAGCTGTTTTCCATCTGCATTCCTCTAGTTTTGGTTGCTGGCTATTTTCCAGCCAAGATATTGTCCAACGTTAATACTGTAAACTCTCTAAAAGGAAAGGTAAATAAGAGCAACACTTCTACATTAAGATCAGGACTAGTTGTTTTTCAGTTTTCAGTGACATTATTCATCATCATCTCACTTATTGTTGTTCAGCAGCAGCTAAATTTTGTTCAGTCGAAAGATCTGGGCTATGATAAAAACAATCTATTGGTGATGGCCGTGAATGGAAATGAAGAGGTAAAAAACAATTTTGATGCTTTTAAAAACACATTGATTACCTCAGGGAAAATTCAATCTGTGGCGCGCTCAAACTCTATGATAGTTGGCGGTCTTGGCAATGTTAACGGCAGAATAATTAATGAGAATGGAGAAAAACAGTTTGAAAAACTATATCGACTGAGAATAGATTATGATTATTTTAACACTTATGGCATTCAGCTATTGAGTGGACGTAATTTCTCTTTAGATCATCCTACTGACTCCACGCAAAGCTACATCATCAATGAAAGCACGGCCAAAGCCTTTAATTGGGATGTTCAAGAGGCCATTGGCAAGGAATTGACGTTGGGTGGTAATACAGGAAATATCATTGGCGTAACAAAAAACTTTCATTATAACTCATTACACCATGAAATTGAGCCGCTCTGTTTGACTTTACCTCGCAGTTATTTTTCCAGAATTACAATAAAGGCAACAACTCCCAGCAGCTACTAAAAGAAGTTGAACATGCATGGCAAAAGCATTTTCCAGATGAGCTTTTTGATTATAGATTTCAGGATGATGCGCTCTTTTACAATTATGAAAATGACCTGAGATTTGGTCAAATCTTTAATATTTTTGCCATCTTATCCTTACTCATTTCATTTATGGGTCTCTTCGGATTAATTGGCTTTAATATTCAGAAAAGAACCAAAGAAATTGGTATCAGAAAAGTATTGGGCAGTTCATCAGCACAAATAATTCAGTTGGTTTCTAAAAGGTATTTAAAACTTATCCTTATCGCGGCAGTTTTTGCAATTCCTTTAGCAGCACTTTCTATGAACGAGTGGCTTGCTACTTTCTCATACCGCACAGCACTGGAAGTCTGGTATTTTATTTATGCAATAGCCATTGTGTTGGCATTTGCCTTTGTAATAGTTTTAGCAAGAGCTTTTAAGCCCGCCCTAACTAACCCTGCTAACATTCTTAAAGAGGAGTAAAATTTTACTCCTCTTTAAAATTTCTTTGAATGAACTAATAACCAAAAAAAGCGTTGATGTAACTTTCAACTATTATGGCAAAGACGAAAGTTACTATTGGTCACGTATTCAAGACCATTGTTTGGCCCAGAAGAAATCAGCTTCTTGTTGGCCTTGTATTAATTGTAATTAGCCGCTTGGCAGGCTTGGTGCTTCCGGGCGCCTCAAAGTATTTGATGGATGATGTTATTCCAAACAATAACATGGAAACGCTAAAATTGCTGCTTCTTGCTGTGGCAGGAGCCATTTTGGTACAAGCCATCACCTCCTTTGCACTGACTCAGATACTGAGTGTAGAAGCGCAAAACCTGATTTCAAAATTGAGAGTTCAGGTGCAAGCGCACATTATAAAATTACCAGTCAGGTTCTTTGATAATACAAAAACCGGAGAGCTCGTATCCCGGATTATGACAGATGTTGAGGGTGTGAGAAATATTGTAGGTACGGGTTTAGCACAGCTCTTTGGTGGAATATTAACTTCAATCATCTGTTTGTTTTTATTGATCAACATCAGTCCGATGATGACGGTTTATGTGCTGGTGCCAGTCGCCATTTTTGGATTCATCTCGCTAAAAGCCTTTGGCAAAATCAGACCGATATTCAGAGAACGTGGAGTTATTAATGCGCAGGTAACAGGTCGATTAACAGAAACTTTAGGTGGAGTTCGAGTTATTAAGGGTTTTAATGCGGAAAAGCAGGAGATCAAAACTTTTGAGGATGGAGTAACCAAGCTGTTTCTCAACATTAAGAAAAGTTTGACTTCTACCAGCTTGCTTACCAGCTCAGCTACGTTCTTGCTTGGACTTGCTTCAACAGGTATTATGGGTATCGGTGGTTATATGATTATGAATGGTGACATGACCTTTGGAGATTTTCTTGCCTTCACACTCTATCTGGGTTTTATGATTGCTCCTATAGTGCAGATGAGTAATATCGGAAGCCAGCTTACTGAAGCTTTTGCCGGATTGGATAGAACGGAAGAAATCTTAAATACTCCATTGGAAGATGATCCTACAGTAAGGATTAATAACATTGGCCAAATAAAAGGAGATATTGAGTTCAAGGATGTGTCATTCGCTTATGAGGAAGAAAAAGAAGTGATCAAAGACATTAGCTTCAAAGCAGCCCATGGAACTGTGACTGCGCTGGTTGGGACTTCCGGATCAGGTAAAAGTACCATTGCCGGTATGGCGGCTTCATTCCTAAACCCTACCAAAGGAAATATTACGGTTGACGGATTGGACATGTCAACCATTACATTAGAAAGTTTTAGAAGTCAGTTAGGTGTGGTGCTGCAAAATGATTTCTTGTTTGAAGGCACAATAAGAGAAAATATTCTTTTCCCCAGGCCTGATGCAAGTGAAGACAGATTGATGGAAGCTGTAAAAGCAGCTCATGTGAATGAATTTACCGATCGATTTGAAGATGGTCTTGATACTTTAATCGGTGAGCGAGGTGTAAAACTTTCAGGTGGTCAGCAGCAACGGATTGCCATTGCCAGAGCCATATTAGCTAACCCAAGAATTTTAATCTTAGATGAGGCTACTTCTAACCTCGATATGGAAAGTGAAGCCTATATACAGCAAAGTTTGAAGAAGTTGATGGAGGGCAGAACTACCTTTGTTATTGCCCACAGGTTAAGCACCATCCGCCAGGCTGATCAGATATTAGTGGTGGAGAATGGCCAGATTGTAGAACGCGGTAAGCATGATGAGTTGATTGCCAAAGAAGGCCGCTACCATAACCTTCATCAATATCAGGCGAGGATATAAAAAAGGGAACGTCATTCCCGCATAAGAGAAAATGTAACATTGAGCTTGTCGAAATGTATCGGTTTCGACAGGCTCAACCTGACATTTATTATATTAATTCTTCACCCCAAGTTTGGCCAAGATGTCTGACATCAAGCACCACTTGGTAAAAGAGGACTGGAACAAATTGGCACCAACAAAAGCGGTAAACCATAACCAGTTCTGGTTCACATATATGGATAGCAAAATACTAATCAGTATAAAGCTTCCGGCTATTCCCATGATCATTCTATTTCTCATTTTCTTCTATTTTAAACTATGTTCGATTCTTTTATGTCCAATACAGCAGCGTGTATTTTGGTCAGCACTTCATTGGTTTGATTGAATTCTTCAATCTCTTCCAGTACTTTTTTTGCATTGTTTTCTGCTACAAAGGCATAGAACAAGACTGATTCTGACTCCCCTTTGTCTCGGGCAAACCAGTTGGATTTCATGTCTTCACTTCCTCCATTGCTATAACCCGCAACAGGCATGGAAGAAAAGGCTACAACTTCTGAGTTTTTTAAGATCGTTTTGATCGATTCCTCAAACTCTTTGATGGCGGTTATAATTAATAATTCCATGATTTTAAACTTTAGATTTTTCCTGATTCTGATTTTCCCATTTCTTACGCTCTGTCATATAATAGATTAGTGGAACTACAATGAGCGTAAGTAATGTGGATACAATTGCTCCTGCTACCAATGAAATGGCTAGTCCCTGGAAGATTGGGTCAAACAGTATGATAGATGCGCCAATAACTACTGCACCCGTTGTCAATAAAATAGGTGTTGTTCTCACTGCTCCTGCATCAATGATGGCCTCTTTAATAGAAGCGCCTTCAGCCAATCTTATTTCAATGAAGTCAATCAATAAAACAGAGTTTCTTACCATTACCCCTGCCAGAGCGATCATTCCTATAAATGAGGTAGCTGTGAAGAAGGCATCCAATAGCCAGTGCCCAAGCACAATACCCACCAGTGAAAGTGGAATGGCAATCATCATCACTATTGGCGTTTTAAAGTTTTGGAACCAACCAACTATCAGCATGTAGATGACTATAATTACTACCAAAAAGGCGGCTCCTAAATCCCTGAATACTTCAAGGGTAATTTGCCACTCGCCATCCCATTTTACAGTGAAATCAGACTCATCAGAAGGCTGGTTCATATACAACTCTGCTACTTCGTAGCCTTTAGGCAAGTTCATTTTCTTTAGTTTCTCTTCCATACCCAATATGGCATATGCCGGACTTTCCAGTCCACCGGCCATATCTGCTGTTACATAAACTACCCGCTTTTGATCCTTTCGGTAGATGGAAGGTTTCAGTGTATCTTGTTTTACACTTACTAGATCCTGAACAGGCACCAAGTTGCCATACTGACCTTTTATTTTGATGTCATTAATATCACCTAATCTTGATTTATCGGCATCAGGCACACTGAATACAACACCTACAGGATTGACAGAACGCTCGTCATAAAAATTAGTAAAAGGATACTCCTGCAATAGGTAAGTTAGGTTGCCAACTACCTGCTGTGGAACAATACCTCTTAGCATGGCCTTTTCGTAATTAACATCCAGTTTATATTCTACCTGCTCAGCTTCTACAGTCCAGTCCACATCCACCACATCATCAGTATTGATCAAGATGTCTTTTACCTGCTCAGCTACTTTTATCTGTTCAGCATAGTCAGGGCCATAAATTTCGGCTACAATAGTTGACAATACCGGAGGACCTGGTGGAACTTCAACAACCTTTACATTTGCATTGTACTGCGCTGCGATCTTCTGAATTTCAGGACGAACCAAAGTGGCAATATCATGACTCTTTAATGATCGCTCTTCTTTAGGAAGTAGGTTCACCTGAATATCAGCCATATTACTACCGCCCCTTAAGTCATAGTGGCGAACCAATCCGTTGAAGGTTATGGGAGCAGAGGTGCCTATGTAATTCTGATAATTCACTACTTCTGGCACTGTAATCAGGTACTGCGTAATCTCCTTAGTTACTGCGGCAGTTCTTTCAAGGGTAGCACCTTCAGGCATGTCGATGACCACCTGAAACTCATTCTTGTTATCAAAAGGCAACATTTTAACTGCCACTGATTTAGTAAAAAACATGGCTACAGAACCTAATAATAATAAGACTGTAAGCACCAACATTACCGTTCGTTTTAAACCACTGTCCAGAAATGGTTGCTCTACGAGTTTATAAATTCTATAGATGAATGTTTGCTTGCCAGCTTCTTCTTTATGCTCTTCGGCATGCTTTTCTTGTAGTAAATGATACCCCAAATATGGCGTTACTGTCAGTGCAACAAACAAGGAAAGCATCATTGCAATGGAGGCTCCAATTGGCATTGGACTCATGTAAGGGCCCATCATACCAGATACAAAGGCCATTGGTAATATTGCAGCTATTACAGTGAATGTCGCCAGAATAGTAGGGTTACCTACCTCATTGATTGCATAAATAGCCGCTTGCTTAAATGGCAATCTTTTCGATTTGAAATGACGATGCATATTCTCAGCGATGATGATACTATCGTCCACCACAATACCCACCACGAATACTAAAGCGAATAGTGTAATTCTATTCAAAGTATAACCCAACATGTAATAGCTGAAAAGCGTCAATGCGAAAGTCAAAGGCACGGAGAAGAATACAACTAAGCCTCCTCGCCAGCCCATAGCGAACATTACTAAAACGGTAACTGCTATAATGGCTACACCAAGGTGAAGTAACAGCTCACCAACTTTATGAGAAGCTGTTTCACCATAATTTCTGGTTACTTCAACATTCACATCATTTGGAATTAGCGTGCTTTTTAGAGTTTCTACATGCTCAATAATTTTATCAGAAACCTTCATGGCATCGGCACCTTTTACCTTGGCAATAGAAATAGTTACGGCCTGATAATCTGAAGGCGAACCTTCATAGTTTTCATTGGCCTTACCAAATCCAAAAGAAACATAGTCTTTAGCAGTGGCTGCACCATCTTCAATACTGGCTACCTGATGCAGATAAACCGGCATATTTTTATTTACGCCTACTACCAAATTTTCAATGTCCTCAACACTAGACAGGAACTTACCTGTAGTTAAAAGATATTCCTGATCATTATTCACAAACTTTCCAGACTGGGATGAGCTATTGCTGGCTTTCATGAGTTGCATAATTCCCAAAGCATCCACACCATTTTCAGCCATTTTATCAACATCAACCACCACTTTCACCTGGCGGGTTCTTCCTCCTATTTGCTTGGTGATAGCTACATCCTTAACCTTCTCTATTTCTGAAGTAAGCTCTTCAGCTAGTTGCCTTAACTCAAAATCATTATAATTTTCACTCCAAAGTGTCAACCCGAGCATGGGCACATCATCAATTGATCTGGTCTTAATTACCGGAGGGTAAACGGCCTCAGGAAAAATGCCCTGATGCTTCATCATCTCGTCATAGAGCTTTACATAAGATCGTTCTATATCCTCACCTACATAAAACTGCACAATCATCATGGCCTGACCGTTCATAGCCATACTGTGGATATGTTCTACACCTTTGATGTTAGCAATAATCTTTTCCAAAGGTTTTACAACCCTGTTTTCCACTTCTTCAGGCGTGGCACCCGGGTACCCAACCATGACGTCTGCCATGGGCACATTAATCTGCGGCTCTTCTTCCCTTGGGATCAGAAAGGAGCTATATACTCCTATGATCATCAAGGCTACCATTAATAAAATGGTGAGCTTAGAGTTTATAAAAAAGTTGGCAATCTTGCCAGATATTCCTTCTTGCATAGTTTCTAATCTTTAGCGTTTAGAATGTAACTTTGGCGCCATTGTATATTTTGCCCTCAGCCGATGTGATATAACTTTCACCTGCCTTAAGTCCTGAGAGAACCTCTACCTGTCCTTCCATTGATTTACCAAGCCTTAACCAGCGTAGTATAGCCACCTTATCAGCGCTTACCACATATACTCCTGACAACTGACCGTTTCTTACTATTGCCGACTGGCTCATTGTAATTCCAGATTCAGCGTCCGAACTACTCGAAAAGTTTACATTGACAAACATGCCCGGATATATGGCGCTTGAAGGATTATCCAATTGGACTTTAACCAGGTATTGCCCTGCAGTATTTTTTGCAGAAGTACTTATCTCCGTTACAATACCAGAAACTTCTTCGTTTATGCTTTTTACAAGTACAGTCACCTTTGAATCCTGCTTTAGCTTAGCAATGTCATTTTCTGAAACCATCACTACCGCTTCGTAATTTTTACTTCCTTCCAGTGAAACTAGTGGCATGCCCGGATTAGCCATATCACCTTCTTTTATAAAAGTATTGGTAACTACCCCGTCAAAAGGAGCGGTAATATTACTATAAGCATATTGTGCCAAAACCTCTTTCTTCATCTGACTGGCTGCTTCATAACCAGCCTTTGCCATCTCAAATCTTGTGGTCATGTCATCAAGCTCCTTTTGAGAAGCACTGTTTTTCTCAAACAGCGCCTTGAACCTGTTATAGTCCTTTTCAGCGTTCTCTAATGCACTCTGTGCCTGAGTGATTGAAGCTTCTACCTGCGCTTTTTTTGCATTTAAATCAGCATTATTGATGCTAATAAGAAGCTGTCCCTTTTTCACTTTCTGTCCGACTTTCACAGGAAGGTTGGTAACAAAGCCCATCATTCTGGTACTTAAGTTGGTGCTGTTTCCGGCTTCAATAGTACCGCTAGCTGATATTGAACTTCCCAGATTTTGCTTTACTGCCTTGGCTACTTTTACAGCCACTGTATTAGTTTCTTTAATAGTTGGCTGGTGATCACTGCCACATGAAAAAACAGTAAGCAGTAGAGTAAGTATGACTAAATAATTTATTGTCTTCATTTTCTATTTTGTTAAAAATCTTAAGTATTCCTTAGTGAGATTGTATTCAAATATTGACTGGCGATATTCCAGCTCCTTTTGAAAGTATTTTGTTTCCGCAGCCAGGAGATCGGCTGTTTTTTCCAAGCCCTCAGCAAACCGGTCTTTTCTGATTCTGTAAGCCTCTTCAGATTGCTCTAAAGCCTGACCTGTAAGCATTACTTTATTTTCCAGATCGTTCAGATGGCGAATAGTTTTATCCAACTCCATTTGCTCCTTGCCCTTATATTGATTGTTTTCAAACTGAGCTTTTTCAAACTGAGCTTTAGATTTTTGGATTTTTCCTATGGTGCGAGAGCCGTCAAAAATATTCCACGATAATTGAGCTCCAACGATGTAGCCCGAAGCACCGAAACCGGCAAAAGTATCGTCATAAAGTTGGTAGCTACCAAAGGCATTGATTCTCGGGATAAGGCTCATTTTGTCTGATTTCAACATGGCTTGATAGCCTTCCTCAGCGCGTGACATGGCCGTTACGTCCTTACGGGATTCGGATAGTTCACCGTCAAAAACTTCAACCTCAATGCTTTCTGCGGAACGCTCTGATGGCTTGTAAACAATGTCCTGATCTTGTGTACCTAGAAGAAAAGATAAATAGGCCGAAGCATTTTCAACATTTGACTCTGCAAAAAGCAACTGACTTTCAACCTCACTAGCCCTAACATTAACTGCCAGGACATCTGTTTTTTGTACTAGCCCTTGCTCGTTATAATTGTTGATAACCCGCAAACCTTCTCTTGCTGTAAATTGCGCCTTTCTAAGCACCGCTACGGCTTCATAGCTCAGCTGCAACTGCATATAGGCTTTCAACACCTCCATCTCCAGATATTCTGAAGTTCGCTGTGCTTGCAAAGTCTGAGCTTCTGTTTGAATTCTCGCTCCCTGCCTCTGATAAGCATAGTCCAGATTCAGCAAAGGCTGTAGGATCTGAATTTCTGTCGCGAAGTTTTTGGTTTGATCAGGGTCATTAAGCAAAGCGGGATTAAAATCTGCTTGAGTTAGTATCTCCTGATTGAGTTTTGATCCAAAAGCCATCAAAGGGTTATTAGTAACCATGGCTGTATGCGAGGCAGTAATGGTAGGTAGATAAAAAGCCCTTGACTGGCTCAAATCTCCTTGTGCTATCTCTACCTGCTTATTGGCAATTTTAAGTTGCAGATTTCCTTCATGGATCTTTTGAAGTAATTCCGTCTTGTCTATTACCAGCGTATCCTGTGCATAAGACTGCATGGTAATTGACCAGATAATAATAAATAATAAACCTTGTCTAATCATTGTATTTCAAATTTTAGACAAAGCTATCGTGGTTAATTGCCGAAGTCTGTAACGAATGTTACACAGCAATAAAATATGGCCCCATTAGCTTAAAATGGGCTGTTTAGGAACTAAAAAAGATTACGCTCTTCTTCTATAAGGCTTTCGATAGGCATAATAGCTCAATACAACTTTTAAGGCTTCTTCGATGGCGTCATTAATAGGCATCAACTGTCTGCCAAGCTCAGTGTCTATGGCTCTCAGCTGATGATAAAAGTCTGTCATAATTGGCACTTTTCCACCATCTTTAATCAGATCTTTAGCCGTCTGATACTGCTCAGGAAATTCAGCCTTTATTGTCTTACAAGTAGCCAGTTCGAGCTGGCTCATTTTATTTCTGCTGGCAGCAAATCCAAACAGTCGGCAAATGAGGCCTCGATATTGGTACTGCGAGCAGAATCCTGTTTCACCTTCAGAGAGCATTGGTCTAAGGATCTTGCATGTGCTGGTTTCTGAAGATTGCACATCTTCCAGCCACTGGTAGGCAAGGCCATTTTTATGTAGCTCGTATGCAAAAGGAAGAAACTCTAATGGGGTGGCCGTTATGTTAGGATTCAGGCAGCAAAGTCCGCAGCCTGATAAACAATTTAATCCTGTTCCATTTTTGAAGGAGGCCAGTTCCTTTTCCAACGCCTTGAAAACCTTTTCAACAGCCTGGACTTTCCTGTAGATTGACATAGTGCCAAATGCAATGCAAAGCTAATGAGTAACTCTGATTAAAAACACAGGTCATAATTTATATTTATGATGAACGAATCATAAGGCCATATTCGGGCATTATTTTAGGATTTTGTCTTATATTACCGGATGGTCTTGGCTAAGAAACATCAGAAACACATTGAAAACTTGTTGCTCGAAGGGGCTAAATTAAAGGCAGTCAGGTACATACAGGAGCATGTAATACCTGATATCTCCAAAGCCGTGGAGCTGGCAGAAGAGATAGATAAAACCATAGATGCCGATGCCACATTAAAAAAACTTAATGAAAAACTGATTATCCAAAATAGGGAGCTTGCCAAAAAAGAGAAGCAACTTGAGCAGTCAAACAAAGAGTTAAAACTAAGTGCCAAAAGACTCTTTAATTCTCAAAAGGAGATCGCCCAGAGTCAGGAGCTTATCAACTCTATTAATACCAACCTCTCTGAAGGCATATATAGAAGTCATGCAGTTGGAGGATTGGTATATGTTAACCAATCATTTGTCAAATTATTTGGCTACAATTCTGTTTCAGAAATGCTTGAAGTGCCTTCCCGCGAGCTTTATGCCAACCCCTCTTCACGAAAAGGATTAACCAAAGATATTGTTAAGGACAAATCCAGATCTAATCAGGAGGTGCTTTATAAAAGAAAAGATGGCAGCACTTTTTGGGGATTGAATAGCTACTATCTTACAATTGATGAAAAAGGAGAAGCTGTATTTGATGGGGCTATTAGAGATATAACGGAGGAAAAGGAGATTCAAAAAAAGATCTATGAGAGTCAGCGTTTACTAGAGTCAATTAATACCAACCTATCTGAAGGCATATACAGGAGTTACAAAAAGGGAGGCCTTATTTATGTAAATAAGGCTTTCGCTAAAATGTTTGGGTATTCCAGCCCGGAAGAAATCCTTCAGATCAAATCCATCAACTTATATGCTAGTCCTACTTCTCGTGAGGAGCCGATACATATAATGAGCAAGGACGAGGATCGGTCAAACGAAGAAACGCTTTTCAAACGAAAAGATGGCTCCACTTTCTGGGGTCTCAACACTTATTTGATTACTACGGATGAAGAAGGCAATGAAGTGTATGATGGGGCAGTAAGGGATATTACTGAAGAGAAAATTTACCAGGAAAAGCTTAACAAACTCAATGAAGAGCTTCTAAAGAGAAATGAGGAATTGGCCAAGCAGGAGAAAGAACTGGAAGAGTCCAACGATGCTTTAAGGGCCAACAGTGAGAGCCTGGTGAAAACCTTAGATGAGCTGTCGGACAGAAATTTCGAGCTTGATCAATTGGTTTACCGAACCTCTCATGACCTGCGCTCACCTTTGCGCTCTGTACTAGGGCTGGTCAATCTCTACAAGCTCGAATCAGACAATGCTGATTCAGAATTTATAGATAAAATAGAAGACCGAATACTGAAAATGGATGAGTTCATCAAGTCTATGCTGAACTATTCCAGGGCAGGTAGAATGGGGATAAAAAATGAGATTGTAGATATTGAAGCTTTAATAAAAGAAAGCATAGAAGGGCTTGAGTTTTTGGAGGGCTTTAAGAGAATGAAGATCACAACAAAAATTGCAGGTAAAACCGAAGACCTGATTACCGATCATCTAAGGCTAAAAATCATATTAGGTAATATCTTATCCAATGCCATTAAATACAGAAATCAGGAGTTGTGCACCAACGAGCTTTCGATCAACATTAAAATACTAAAAAAGAATGCCCTCCTTGTATTTGAAGATAACGGTATAGGTATTTCTGATGAGTACCTGGGGAAAGTATTTGATATGTTCTACCGCGCTACCGAGCAGTCAGATGGCTCAGGTTTAGGCATGTACATTGTAAAGCAGTCGATAGATAGATTGGGTGGAACAATTGATATTCAGAGTAAGCTTGGGGAAGGCACTAAAATAGTTATTGAACTACCACTTAGAGAAGTGGAAGAAAATTGAGTTTCAATTTGAAATAAGTCTAATTATTTGACTGTAGCAGAGCGGGTTAGCTTATTTTTATACGATTCAATCTATTTAGCGACCTAACCAGGATTGATCTGGATAGATTGTCCAAGCTAGGTAAAATTATAGAGGTAGATAAGAAAGATTTTTTCGTTAAATAGTCAGCAATAAAGCAACATTTATAGATAGTTATAGTCTACAGTAAAAACCATGCATATGCGCCTTATACTCTTCCTAGCCCTACTTGTACCTTCATCCACGCTCTACGGTCAAGATTATATTAAGGCAAAAGTTATTGATGAGGAAACAGGCAAGGGTGTACCCTTTGTAAATATTGGAGTTAAAGAATTGGGTATTGGAACTGTGAGCAACTCGAATGGGCAATTTACGCTCGAACTAAAAGATAGTAAATACCCGGTAATTTTTTCTTCTATTGGTTATGAGGTTATTTTTATACCTTATGATAACTTGAAAACACTCCAAATAATTAAACTAAAGCCTAAAACAGAAATGTTAGAAGAGGTAGTAGTCACTTCAAAAAAATACAATAAAGATGTCATACTAGGTTACAAGCTAAATAAAAAAGGACATAGTGTTGGTTTTGGAAGTCGTGCCCTTGGAACTGAAATTGGGGCACATTGTAAAATCAAAAAAGAAACATTCTTAAAAACAGCTAATTTCACTCTCAATTTTACAGGCACCGACAGCCTATTATTTAGAGTTAATATCTACAAGTATAATCAAGGAACAATAGGGGATAAACTTGTTGATCAGGACATAATTATCAGAACAATACAGCAAAAAGGTACAATTACCATTGACTTAGAGCCTTTTAATATTATAGTAAAAGATGATATATTATTAGCATTGGAGTGGATAGAAGATGATAATGGAAAGGGAAATAGTGGCATAATGTTCAGAGCTAAAAAAAGTGCCTCTAGTAGTAATCTTTATACGAAGCAAACCAGTTTTGCACCTTTCTTAAAGCTATCACAGATGATTTCTGGTGCGCCTTTAATAAATATAGGCTTCTACTTGGAAGCAGAAGAAGTAGACTAACGTTTCTCTTTCTTGAATCACTGGAAAAAAAATAGCCTGAGGCAATAATGCTTCAAGCTATTTTATCATTAATTAAAGTGCTGCTAAAGCCGCCTCATAATTAGGCTCCTGCCCAATTTCAGGCACAAGCTCAGAATATGCCACTTTATGATCAGCATCCAGCACAACAACTGCTCTTGCATTCAGTCCTTTAAAGCCGGCATCTACCAACTCAACTCCATAATCTTTAGAATACGTGTCGTTTCTGAAACCGGACAAAGTGATTGCATTTTCAATACCTTCAGCTCCGCAAAATCTTGCCTGAGCAAAAGGCAGGTCTTTAGAAATGCACAGTACAACCGTGTTGTCCAGTGAAGCTGCCTTTTCATTAAATTTTCTAATAGATGTGGCACAAACGCCTGTATCCACACTTGGGAAGATATTCAAGACAACCTTCTTGCCTTTAAAGTCACTTAGTGATGCCTCCGAAAGGTCATTTTTTACTAAAGTAAAGTTGGGAGCCTGGGTTCCATTCGCTGGTAAATCTCCGTTTGTATTTGTTGGTTTTCCACCTAATGTAATTTTTGCCATGTTAATAGTTTTCTGTTATTTATTATAGTTTAACAACTCATCCAAAGAATTGGTTGACACAAAATGATAATTTGGTCTGGCAGTAGCATATATACTCGTTGCCATAGATGCGCAGCACTCTGAATTCACCATTTCCTGATATAAAGGCACTAAGAACTTGCGCCTTCCGGTATTCACTAAAAAGTGAATAAGTTCGTCAAATGATGCTTCATAATTATGCCTGATGGACTGAACCAACCATTCCGTAAGCACTTCTGAATTGCCACTTTTAGTAAACCCAAAAGCATCATCCAAAGCCTTCATCTGATCTTTGGTTAAATTGGCTGGAATTGATCTCACAAAATGTAACCATTCTTGCGAAGACCATCCTTCAACATCAAGATCAGAAGCTTCGGTTTCTGTTAAAAACCTGCTCATCTGCTCATCAACTTTAGCGAATTTGTCAGAAGTAGGTTTTGGCGCATCAGCGGGTAAACCCGGGTTATAAATCCATTCATTTATTTTAGCGGTGTCCATTGTCAACCCGTTCTTTTGATAGAGGTTTTTATCAAGAAGATCAATAAACTCTTCAGTAGTCATTACAGAAAAAGCATTGCTGGTAAAGTAGTCCTTTACAAAAGCATCAAACTTCTCCCTGCCCACTTTCTCTTCCTGACTTCTTAAAAATAAGTAGCCTTTGTCATAGGCAATAGAAGTTACTCCATCATCTGGGTTTCTGTTAGAGAGGTCAAGTTTCAATTTTGTATCATCACCTGATCCATTATTCTTCATGTCGTCAATTTCTGCCACAAGCCCCTGATATGCAAGGCTGGCTTCCATCTCAGAAAAATCACGGCCATACATTTTTTCCATGATCCGGTTTTCGAAATATACTGTAAACCCTTCATTGAGCCAGAAGTCGTTCCATGTGGCGTTGGTCACCAAATTGCCAGACCAAGAATGTGCCAGCTCATGAGCCACCAAAGAAGTTAATGATTTGTCTCCCGCCAAAATAGTTGGGGTGGCAAAGGTAAGTTTAGGATTCTCCATGCCACCAAAAGGAAAACTTGGTGGCAGAACCAGTAAGTCATACCTGCCCCATTGGTATGGCCCATAAAGTGACTCAGCGGCTGATATCATTTCTTCTAAATCTTCAAACTCATAGGCAGCAGCATCTATTACTGATGGCTCGGCATAAACGCCAGACCTGTCGCCTATAGGCTCAAATTCTAAATCACCCACCGAAAGTGCCAAGAGATAAGCAGGTATAGGCCTGTCCATAACAAAATGATACTCTCCTTTGTCATTCTTTTCCTGAGGGTTTTCAGCACTCATCAGTGCCAAAAGCTCTGAAGGCACTTTCACATCAGCCTCGTAAGTAAATCTTATACCTGGCGAATCCTGAATGGGCACCCAGCTTCTGGCCAGTATGGCTTGCGACTGAGTAAATAAGAAAGGGTGCTTTTTACCAGCAGTTTGCATAGGGGTAAGCCACTGCAAAGCCTCAGCTCCTTCAGAAGTGGAATAGTAAATTGTAACAGAATCTGTCGATGATTTAATAGGAATGGTCAGGGCACTGCCCAAATTCTTGTCTGCTTCCCCTAATGTAAACTTTACTTCTTTTTTGCCAACCAGCACCTTCTCTATATTCAGTGCTTTGGTATCAAGTATAACTTCTTTAGCATCATCATCATTTTTAAGATGCAACGTGGCAACACCATCAATTTTCTTATTTTCGAAGTCGACTACTGCATCCCATTTAAGGTGAGTAACCACCGATTCGGCAGGTTTTGCATAACTATGCTGATCCATTATTGTTTCTTTGTTGGTTTTTTTGCTCTCTTCATGTCCTTCCATAGCGCATGCTGGTAGCATTATGGAAATAAGAGCGACTATTTTAAGTTTCATTTTATAACGTTTGATATCATTGAACAAGCTGTTTTTCGCTTAAACAACTTGAATCTAAAAAATCTTACCCTGTAAGCCACATATTAACCTTAATTTATATTTTCTGACCTAAAATTTCGCTATTTTCCACTCGTGATACGCAGTGGCAATAACATCCTGATTTTGAGCATAATACTCCTTTTTGCCAGCAAGGCAGCCGGGCAGAATATGCTGACTATAGACAGTTTGAAAACCATTGTGAATAATGCTGATGTTGAAGAAAAAGTGGCCATTTATAACCAGCTCGGTTGGCAGTACAGAAAACTTCATCCTGACAGCTCTATCTATTTCCTCAACAAGTCGAGGCTGCTGATAGATGAAAGTGGTAGCCTAAAGCTACTGCCTGAATGTTACAATTTTTTAGGGGTTGCCTATTTATACAAAGGCGACTATCTCTTTTCATATGATTATCATGAGCAGGCTAAAGAGTTGGCATTCCAACAAAGGGATAGCCTCCAGTACGCGCATGCACTCAACAGTTTGGGCCGTCTGTATGAAGGAACTGCTGCTTATGACAAAGCCATTGAATATTATGACGAAGCTTTAAGTTATTTTCAAAAATTGGATGATCCTGTAGGGTTAGCCTACATTTACTCAAGTCTGGCCACTTTTTATCAGAGTCAAAATAATTTTGCGCGCGCTGAAGAAATGTCTAAACAAGGACTGGAGCTAAGAATACAGGAAGAATTATGGGCTGGAGTGGCCTTTAGTTATTTGGAACTGGCCAAGATTTACAACAATTGGGGCAAACCAGATAAAGCTTTTACAACCTTGCAAGAGGCTCAAAAATATAGCCAGCAGGTAACAGCCAATATGGTATTAAGGGCTGAAGTAAATACTGAAATAGCTAGTCTTTACAGGCAGAAATCGGAATTTAACAAAGCCAAGGAGATGATGGATGAAGCTAAAAGTATAGCTGAGGGTATGAGCAATCAAAATCTGTTCATGAAGGTTTATCTGGAACTTGGAAGGTTAAATTATGATCTTAAGCAATATGATGCGGCCATTGGTTACAATAATAAAGTGGTGTTGGCTGCCGAAAAGTCTGCCTTTATGAAAGAGCTACGGGAAGGCTATCTGAACCTATCAAAAAACTATGAGCAGAAAGGCGATATAGCTACGGCATATGAAAATTTTAAAAAATACAATGAGATTGAAAAGCGATTCTTAAATACTGAAAAAGCCCGTTTAGCCCAGCAGCATGAGTCAAGAATAGCCTTGGAAACACGGGCCCGTGAAAATGAACTGCTACGCATAGAGCAGCAGAAAAATGAAGAGCTGATAGAAGAGCAAACCTTAAGAAATTATGCGCTTTTGGGTATTGCAGCTTTAATGTTTGGCCTTTTGGTAATGTTTATGATTTACTCATTCAGGCGCAAGAGGGCTAATATGCTATTGACCCAACAGAAAAATAAGCTTGCTGATATTAACCTGGAAAAAGATACTTTGATGAATATCCTCGCCCATGACTTAAAGGCTCCGTTCAATAGAATTTATGGACTGTGCGATTTGGCTAAAATTGACAAAGGACAGGAGGAGCAGTATATCAAAATGATGCAAGACATGAGCAGCTCTGGTCTGTCATTGATTAAAAATATTTTGGAAGTGAGTAAGTTGGAAACCGGGGAGGCACTTTCAAACATCAGTTCGGTCGATTTGAACCTGCTGTTTAGAACGAAAATCGAAAATTATACTGATGATGCCAAAGCCAAAAGCATCGCATTAAAAAGTGATCTGAATCTGGATAGTAATTTTGTGACCAATCAGCTATTTCTAGAGCGGATTATTGACAACCTGATTTCCAATGCCATCAAATATTCAAGCAAGGATTCGGAAGTGGAGGTAAAGGCCTTTAAAAATTCTAAAGCGTTAAATATAACAGTCAAAGATCATGGCCCTGGATTTACCGAGGAGGACAAGAAAAATCTTTATCAGAAGTTCAAACCACTTTCTGCAAAGCCCACTGCAGGTGAGGCCTCTAATGGCTTAGGCTTGTCTTTAGTTAAAACCCTTGTGGATAAACTTCACGGAACAATCTCACTTTCCAGTGAAGTAGGTAAAGGAAGTACTTTCAGCGTGGAGATTCCTGAGCTGCAAGCTTAGTTATAAACAAACTCCCCTTTTTCGCTTTTTACCGTCACCTGTGCTTTATCAGCACCTTCAACTCTACCAATAATTTTACCCCTGATATTGAAGGATGCTCCAATTGAAATCAAATCCTGCGCAATGTTTTCTGGCACGTATAATTCCAATCTGTGACCCATGTTAAACACCTTGTACATCTCTTTCCAATCGGTGCCGCTTTGCTCATGTATGGCCTGGAACAGTGGTGGTATTTCAAATAGGTTATCCTTGATCACATGTACATTATCCACAAAGTGAAGTACTTTGGTTTGGGCACCACCACTGCAGTGTACCGCCCCATGAATTTGACCTTTGTATTCTTTAAGAATGGCGGTCATAATAGGCCCGTAGGTTCTTGTTGGCGATAATACCAACTTGCCCATATCCAAAGGCACACCTTCTATTTGATCAGTCACTTTATAACCTCCTGTATAAACTAAGTCTGCAGGGACAGAAGGGTCATAAGTTTCAGGATATTTAGAAGCATAAGACTTATCAAAAACATCATGCCTGGCAGAGGTTAGGCCATTACTACCCATGCCGCCATTGTAAGCTGTCTCATAAGTAGCCTGACCGTATGACTCAAAGGCCACTATTACATCACCAGCCTGAATGTTTTTATTATCGATAACATCAGCCTTTTTCATTCTGGCAGTCACCGTGCTATCTACGACTATAGTTCTTACTAAATCACCTAAATCTGCCGTCTCACCACCAGTGCTGATAATGTTCATGCCATTATCACGTAGCATCTGTAGCACCTCCTCGGTACCTTCAATAATCTCAGCAATAACTTCACCCGGAATCAGATTTTTATTTCTTCCTATGGTTGAAGAAAGCAAAATATTATCCACCGCACCCACACAGATCAAATCATCTGTATTCATGATGATCGCATCCTGAGCGATACCTCTCCAAACAGAAATATCACGTGTTTCTTTCCAGTAGATATAGGCCAAAGATGACTTCGTGCCTGCCCCATCAGCATGCATCACCGTGCAGTAGTTAGGATCACCACCCAGGTGATCTTCTACGATCTTACAAAACGCTTTAGGATAAAGCCCTTTGTCAATGTTTTTGATGGCATTGTGAACATCTTCTTTGGAGGCAGAAACCCCTCTTTGTGCATAGCGATCGCTCATGAGCAGTACGAATTAAAAAGGAAACGCAAAAATAAGAAAAGTATGGAGAGTTTGGGTTTAATGCAATCACTTTGGTTTTTATGTTCTCACGGAGTAACCTATTTAGGTCAAAATTGATATATTGCAATAATTAATATTATAATTTATTGCTCAAAAAATGGATATACCCAGACAAATCGAATCGGCCATTAAGGAAAATAGTCTCGTTATTTTTGCAGGAGCAGGAATGTCCAAAAGGTTCCATTTTCCGGACTGGAAAACCTTTGTGAGGCAAATAATTGAAGATATTAAAAATAAGGACTATGAGAGTTTTTTACCTGTTTTAGAAAAAGGTATCATGTCTCCCATTGAAGTTCTGGATAAAATGGACAAATATCATAATGAGATTCATAGTCACATCAAATCCAATTTCAATGTTACGCCAGACAAGGATTTAAGCTTGCATAAAAAGTTTCTGACACTAAGCAATCAAATTGTTACAACGAATTTCGACAATGCTTTTGAGTCCGCGTCTGATAACAAAATATACCCCAGTAACTATAGCTCCTCTTTCAATATAAGTGAGATACTAAAAAAGAATGAGCCTTATATTTTAAAGCTACACGGAACGTTCAATGAGCCTGAAAACTGTGTTGTTTTTAGCAAAGATTATCAAAATCTTTATGCTAAAGAACAAGCAAGTATTCAAAAATTAAAATCGATTTTTACGGAGAAGACAATTCTCTTTGTTGGTTTCAGCTTTGGTGACCCAGATATAAATCTACTTTTTAACAACCTCGACACCTTATTTGACAATAATAATCGTCACTTCATTCTATCTACATCTCAAGAAAAAGACAAGGATTTTGAATTCCTTGAAAAGATAGAATTAAATAATTATGAAGATGATTTAGTTAGGTTCATTAATCAGTGTCTTGAAATCAAAAATAACGTTATTCCCAGTTCATCTGAGAATACGTTGAATCAAGATAATAACCGACTAACAAAAGCTGCATTTTTATACCCAGAACCTATTGATGTTAAGCTTGTACCGGAAATCAATAAAATTAAATCTTGTTTTGAATCTTTAGATATAGAACTTCTTACGGGTACTTTAAACCTTAAGACCTTAAATCTAGTTGACGACTTTGACTTACTAATTATTGTTTCTAAAACTTATAAGACCAAGATTTATGTTGAAGATGATTATTTGAAAAGCAACCTCGTATCACTTCAAGAAATTTGTGACAATGTCCCAAATTATTCCATCCCAATAATACTAATTACTGATGCCTGTGTTGACTTAATTCCTAATTATTCAATAGCCAATATAGGATCTTATAAAACTTCTGACATCAATAGGTTCGTTTACAAGGCAATGAAAAATAACAACTTAGATTTTTATAATGATTGCTTTAAACTGAATTTTAATGATACAGTTGCTATTTCGTGTCAAAAGGGATCCGCTATTACCAAAAGTCTATATGGTAACTCAAGAGAATTAGATATCGGTAAAAAATGTCTCCATAATGTTATAGGAAGAATTGAAGAACAATCCTATATCTCGATGAAGCTCTTGAACATTAGAAAGACTGATAAGTTTTTAAATATAAAGGCTTCTGGAGGTCTTGGTAAAACAACACTTGTCAAAAAGGTATCTTATGAATTATATAATAGAGGGTATTTTAAGAATGGAGTTACCTTTAATTCATGCGAATCTGTAACTACATTTGAAGATTTCGAGGAGATTCTTATTACAGGTTTTAAACTTACCAACATACTTAATTTCAAGGATTACTTAATAGACAATTTTAGCTATCAAAAGCTAGATTTACTCTTAATCCTAGACAATTTTGAAACTGTCAGAAATGTTTTGAACAATGATGATTTTATTAAAGTTATTGAACTACTTGAGTTTGCCTCTGATCATGCTAGCATTGTCATTACTTCTAGGGAGACTATAACACAAAGTGGTGGGTCTGAAGATTTATTCTCACTAACCCCTTTAACAACAGATGATGCCTTTGCACTTTTTGAGTCGCTATATGGTCAAATCAATGAGTCCGAAATAAAGATTTTAAGAACAGAAATTCTTGAGGATTTACTCAATAATAACCCCCTTGCAATTAAGTTGGTTACAACCTCCAGAACAACTTATTCTAATATCCGTCATTTAAAGAGTCAACTAGAGGTATCCTTTTTTGAGTCAACCAATGAAGATTATAATCTTGTTTATAAAGATGAAGCTGATTTAAATATTGAGCGTACTAAATCCTTATTTCAATCAATTAACTATTCATATATAACTCTAAAGGAAAAGGAAAAATTGGCATTTGAAATACTAAACTTACTACCAGATGGAATTAGTTTGTCCAATTTCAAAAAATGCTTTACTAAAAAAAGTGCATCAAATAATATCACTGATAGAGATCTCCGTACCCTAAGAGATAAGTCTTTACTTGAAGACTATAATGGTACACTTCAGTTACAGCCAATAATTAGAAGGTTTGCAGAGTACAAATTTTTAAAAAGGCCAACGGAGGTAATTGGTAAGTATTGTTTGGATGCGTATTCATTCAATTGCCATACACTTAAAATGTTGTATCTCATTGAAAAAAAGAAATCCCTTTCTGAAGCTTTAAGATATTATAATTTTCACAGAAACAATCTTCTAAATGTTCTCAACTATCTTCCTAAAATAGAAGTCAAAGAAAAGGGCAGAGTTCCGGAAAAAAAATACCTGCTTAATTTCATCTATGATATGGAAGATTACATTGTCAATGTGAAAACTATTAGTCAATTTCAAAAAAAAATAAGCAGTCTCATAAATTACTTTGAAGACGTAAAGAATGCCAATACACTGCTTAGTGTCATTAACTTAAACAAGACTTATTATTTTAAAGAATTCGATCGATCTTATAAGTTGCTTTCTGAGATTTATTCTATTGAAGATATAGAGAATAGGGAATTTGATGATGAAGATTATATCGTAAGACGTTACAAAGACATAATAGGAAATGTCCATAGTATGGAAGGGCATACATTAACGAGAATTAAGTCCTATATCAAAAATGATTTTACTTCTCACTTTCTGGATAATCACTTTTTCTACTTAGGCATTGTAGATAATATTTCAAGAAAGAAGGATGGGTTCTATTTCTTTGAATATGAACATATGTTTAATCGATTAGATAAAGAAAAACTAAAAGAGTACATAGCTTGCTTATATCAAGAAGAACATCTTGAAATTATGCAATGCACTTATACACTTTCAAAAGTTGAAAAAATTAATAGAAAGTCTATCCAAAAACTTGTAGTTACAAACCCTTATACACTAGGTTTAAAAGAGCTCATGTTAGCATTTATAGCCGATCAAGATGAGATCATACATAGGCATTTTAATGAAGCCATCAAGAATCTTTTTCATATAAAGTACTATTATCTTGAGGCTCTTTACTATTACTGCATTTTTTTGAAAAAAATTGGCTCCTCCTTATTCGATACAAAACGTTCTGAAGGTATTTCTCTTTGCAAAGAGTATAGGTATCAGTACCTTCATTTTCTATTTCATAACATTAGCCTAAATAAGAAACCAAAATATGCATTTAATTATGACTTTTATGATACTCCTGGTTTAGAACTTTTTGTTCAAAAACACAATTCAGAATGGGAAAAGTACTTTAGGGAGAATGAGGTTGCTTAGTTAACACCTTCGATTTTTTTGGGTGGTATTGAACGAATACAAGAATAGATCTTCATTTAAAGCAAAATTAGACATCATAAAAAAATCACCGAACAACTTCCGTCATTCGGTGATTTGATAATAGTCTCCCTTTGCAGGGAGTGCCGGAAATTCCGGATCTATAATTATTCAGCCGCCAGGCTTACACTGCGCTTGATGAAGTTGGTAAGATCAGCACCAGTCAGCATGTTTTGAGAAAGCATTGCTAAATCATAAGCCTGCTTAGCCAATTGTTCCTTCTTTTCTGCCTTCTTAGCTTTCAAAATCTTATCAATCACTGGGTGATTACCATTTACAGTCACTTCAAACTGGTCTGGCATATTGCCCATCATGGCATAAGCTCCGCCACCCATTTTGCTCATGTCTTTCATTCTACGCATAAACTCAGACATGGTAATAGTTACTGGCATTTCTTCCGGTGCTAAAGAATCAATGCTCACTTTCATGTTCGCATTGTTGATTGCGGTTTCGAAAATACCTTTCACTTTTTCTTCCTGCTCTTTAGTCAATACACTGTCCAGCTTCTCATCCTTGTCAATCAGTTTATTAATCGTATCAGCATCAACTCTTTTCAGCTGCGTGTTCTCCAATTTCTGCTCCAGGAAGTTCACATAGTGGCTATCCAAAGGACCATCCAGCAACAATACATCATAAGACTTGTTCTTGGCCGTCTGGATGTAAGTATCCTGAGTACCAGGGTGAGAAGTATATAAGTAAATTTTGTTTTTGTCCTTATCCGTCTGATTTGGAGCAACCGCCTCAGCATACTCATCTAATGTTGAGAACTTTTTGTCGACACTTTTGAAAAGTGCAAAGTCTTTGGCTTTCTCGTAGAACTTCTCTTCGCTCAACATGCCGTACTTTACAAATACACCAATATCATCCCACTTTTCTTCGTAAGCTTTTCTGTCCTTTTTGAACAGTTCGCTTAATTTATCGGCCACCTTTTTAGTAATATGTGCATTTATCTTTTTCACATTACTGTCAGACTGCAAGTAACTTCTCGATACGTTCAATGGAATATCCGGAGAGTCAATTACACCATGCAATAGCATCAAAAATTCAGGAACTACGTCTTTTACCTCATCAGTAATAAACACCTGACGTGAGTACAACTGAATTTTATTTTTCTGTACTTCAAAGTCATTCTTCACTTTAGGGAAGTACAAAATACCTGTCAAATTGAATGGGTAATCAACATTAAGGTGAATCCAGAACAATGGATCTTCAGTCATCGGATAAAGCTCCTTATAGAATTTAAGATAATCCTCATCAGTTAAATCTGCCGGGGATTTAGTCCACAAAGGCTCTGTTTCATTGATAAATCTGTCTTTCTTAACAGTCTTATATTTTGTCTTTCCATCCTTATCTTTTCCATCTTCTACAGACTCGTCTTTAGTGCCGAATCTGATCTGAACAGGTAAGAATTTGCAATATTTATCAAGGATGCTTTTTAATTTCCACTCATCTAAAAACTCTTCAGAGTCATCAGCTATATGAAGAATTACGGTTGTACCACGCTCTTCTTTTGTTGCTTTAGTGATTTCAAATTCTGTAGAACCATCACATACCCAACGGGCGGCTTCAGTTCCTTCCTGATATGATTTAGAAATGATCTCTACTTCCTTAGCTACCATAAAGGCAGAGTAGAAACCTAAACCGAACTTACCGATGATGTCTTTAACATCTTCTTTGTCTTTGAATTTCTCAACGAATTCAGTAGCCCCGGAAAATGCGATTTGATTAATATACTTCTTAATCTCCTCGGCAGTCATACCAATACCTCTATCCTGAATGGTAATGGTTTTTTTATCCTTATCGAAACTTACATCAATGGTTGTGTCCCCTACTTCCTGATTGATTTCTCCCAAAGAAGACAGTCTCTTAAGTTTTTGAGTAGCATCAACAGCATTAGAGACCAATTCCCTCAAGAATATTTCATGATCTGAATACAAAAACTTCTTGATGATAGGGAAAATGTTTTCGGTGTGTATCGAAATCGTACCTTTCTCTTCCATTATTTATAATCGTTTACGTGTTAGTTTAATCAGTAATTCGAAACACCCTTTTCAAATACTATTCCACGTCATATTTGGTGACAAAATGACAGCTTAAAGGAAATTGTGTGAATATTTACCTGACTTTTAATCCTGACATAACTTATAAAAACGAAGTTGTTCTTAAGTTATCGTCATGAGTCACAAAAATTCGTGACTCAATGGGATTATTGGACAGGCCTGGTGGCAGCCAAAACAGTTTTGTTTCTGTCAATAAGGTCAATGGCCTCATTGCCATACCTGTATAGGTCTATGGTTACGATATTGCCCTGCCATCTTATGGCTTCCTCCACACCTTGCTCTACAGCTTCAATGATGAGGAAATCACCATATTGATTTACAAGCTCATCTTTCATTCTATCAAAATCAGCCTGATTGAGCCTGTGAAAGTAGAAATCAACATATTCCAGCAAATCATTGCGATAGCCAAGATTGATGTCATAGATTTTATTGCCATAAAGCTCCTTTAAATCCTTGTCATCATACTTATAATACTTGACACCAAAAGAGATGGTAAGATCTAAAGTGAGCTTGCCGGGAAGGCTTTCAGGAGAGCTCCTGAATTCAAAATTGTGAAAAGAGGTGATTTTGTCAATATCTGCACTTTGCTGCGCCCAACTTTCTGAAAAAGCTATGAGCAGCAGCAATATGGAGATATATATTTTCATTTACCGAATCCTATCTACCGATTTTACGAGTTTATCGTCTTTGCGGATGAACCTGTTGGCCAGCATATTACACATCATGGCAGCAGCAGGAAGGAAAAGGCCTATTCCAAAATTACCGGAAGCACCTACTTCCTTCATTAATTCAGTTGAAAACCAGGCGCCACAACCTAAAGCACCTGCCATAAATAATGAGTTAAGTGCACCTAACCTCATTTGCATCAAGCGGTCTTTAAATTTGGTGATAGAGACAACTGCTATAATCGCAGAAATTAGAGCACAAATAGCCATTGAAGCATATGGAAAATACACAACAGCATTCGCTTCATCAGTCGCTTTAAAGTCGCTTAATTTCATGGCCATTAGTTGCTGAACTAATTCTCCATTTTCGGCCCTTAGTGTCCAGATTGGAAAAAATAAGGTGAGCAGCATGAACAGGGCTACGAGCATTAGAAATACGGTTTGAATCCTTTGTAACATATGGCTATTGGCTTAACTTGCAGCGCAAATGTAAATCAAACCGTTCGGTTTTAAAAAGCATTCCTACTATGAAAACAGCCTATATTGTTGATATTTTAAGAACCCCTGTCGGGAAATTCGGTGGAACATTGGCTTCTGTAAGGCCAGATGATATGGCCGCCTTTGTTATTAAGAAACTGATAGAGCGAAATCCATCTTTAGACACAAAACTTATTGAAGATGTGATTTTTGGAGCTGCCAACCAGGCTGGCGAAGACAATAGAAATGTAGCCAGAATGGCCGCTTTAATGGCGGGACTGCCGATTGAAACTGGCGGGGTAACTGTCAACAGGCTGTGTGCTTCAGGGCTTCAATCCATTATGGATGCCTCCAGAGCTTTAATGCTCGGTGAAGGTGATGCGTATATTGCTGGCGGTGTGGAAAGCATGACCCGTGCGCCTTTTGTTACCGCCAAGCAAGAGGCTGCTTTTGGTAGGGCAGTTGAAACTTATGATACTACTATTGGCTGGCGATTTATCAACCCTAAGCTTTCGGAACTATACTACCCATATGCTATGGGTGAGACCGCAGAAAATGTGGCGGACCAATGGAAGGTGAGCCGTGAGGCTCAGGATCAATTTGCCTTAAGCTCCCAACAGAAATATCAGGCTGCCCATGAAGCAGGAAAATTTGCCAATGAAATTGTGCCCTATAATATTCCTCAGCGCAAAGCTGATGACATTATCTTCGATAAAGATGAACATCCCAGACTATCAAGTTTGGAGAAACTGGCTTCGCTACAGCCGGCCTTTAAAAAAGGAGGCAGCGTAACCGCAGGCAATTCTTCAGGTATTAATGATGGCGCGGCTGCATGTCTTATTGTAAATGAAGAAACACTAAAGAAATATAATCTGACACCTATAGCAAGAGTAGCTTCAATGGCCATTGCCGGTGTTACTCCAGAGTGCATGGGTGTTGGGCCAATACCTGCTACACGAAAAGCACTAAAAAGGGCAGGATTAACTTATAACGACCTCGATATTATAGAACTTAATGAGGCCTTTGCTTCACAATCTATCGCCTGTATGAATGACTTGGGTTTTGATCCTGCAAAGGTCAATGTCAATGGCGGATCCATTGCCATTGGTCACCCGCTTGGGGCTAGTGGAACAAGAATAAGTGCTACCCTAATTCATGAAATGCAAAAAAGGCCAACCGCTAAATATGGCCTTGCTACCATGTGTATAGGTGTTGGACAAGGTGCTGCCATCATTTACGAAAAACTTTAATCCGTATGTCGATCAAGGTAGTGGCATTTGATGCTGACGATACTTTATGGGTAAATGAAAACTACTTTCGTGAAGCCGAAGGCGAGTTTGTAAAGCTAATGTCTATTTATGGCTCAGAAGAGGATACTATGAAGATTCTTTTCGAGATAGAAATGCAGAATCTGGGCATTTATGGTTTTGGTATTAAAGGTTTTATGCTGGCCATGACAGAGGCAGCAGGCAGAATATCCAAAGGAAAGGTAACTTCTACAGAAATCGACAAAATCCTGGACTTGGGTAAAGCAATGCTTAACAAGCCCGTGGAGTTGCTTGATAAAGTAGAGGAGATTTTAAAACAGGTTCAAAAAGACTATCGGGTGATACTGGCTACTAAAGGCGACCTACTGGACCAGCAGCGTAAGTTGGAGAAGTCTGGATTGGAAAAATATTTCCACCATATAGAAGTGATGAGCGATAAAAAAGTGAAGGATTACCAAAAGCTGATCAAGCATTTGGACATCCGGCCTGAAGAATTTTTGATGGTTGGGAACTCCTTAAAATCCGACATTTTACCTGTGATAGAAATTGGAGGAAAAGCCATTTATGTTCCTTACGAAATTACCTGGCAGCATGAGCAAGCGGCTCCCCAAGATCAGCATAATGGTAAGTATGTTGAGGTTGGGAAACTTCATGAGGTTTTAGAACATATTTGATGAGATACTTTTTTGAAATAGCATACAAAGGCACCAACTACCATGGCTGGCAAAGGCAAAAAAATGCCATGACCGTCCAGCAAATGGTTGAAGAAGCTTTTTCAAAGATCTTGAGAACTGAAATTACCATTTTAGGTAGCGGAAGAACAGATACCGGAGTGCATTGCGAGCAGCAATTCTTTCATATTGAAACCGAATCTGAGATTCAGGATACTGATCTTCTCCTGTTCAAAATCAACAATTACTTACCTGAGGACATTGCCATAAAAAATGCATCCCTTGTTATCGATAATGCTCATGCCCGGTTCAGTGCATTTTCAAGAAGTTATGAGTATCGGATCACCTTGGTGAAGGATGCTTTCAACGCTCCACTCAGATATTTCTTTAATAGACCACTGGATATCAAAACCATGAATGAAGCCGCTGCGTTATTAATCGGGAAACATGATTTTGAGTGCTTTAGTAGGGTAAAAACTGAGGTCAATAATTTTTACTGCGACATAACAGAAGCAAAATGGGTTTTAGAGGGCGACAATCTCACCTTTTATATTTCAGCAAATCGGTTTTTAAGAGGGATGGTTAGAGCTATTGTTGGAACTTTGCTGAAAGTAGGATTGGGAAAATTAACTGTGAGTCAAATACCAGAAATTATCGATTCTAAAGAACGGAAGAACGCAGGGGCTGCTGCTCCCGCACAGGGATTATTTCTGACCAAGGTTGAATATCCAAATACTATATTTGTAAATCACTAATGATAAATCTACTTATACTGACATATTCAATCTTCAACTCATGGAGTATTCAGCCCACCATTTCTGATAATGAAGGACTATATCTGCCATTGGGAGAAAAGACTTGCTATTATCAGGAGTTAAAATATAAAGACGAAGTGTATTGCATTCCTGAAGTGCCTTTGATTCCCGTGAAACACTTTAAAAAAATAGGTGCCTTAAGGTCTGCCGGACCAATGGACTTTTTTGATGTTGACATTGATAAGCAAGGGACTAAGAAATTATACCTACTTCAGGAAAATCTCAAGGGCCTTAGTCTGGCGTTTGTTATGAATGAAGAAATCATAGGAATGATTGAACTGGATGACAAAAACTCTTCCCATCAAATTCGCTTCTATTCTGTGGGGTTTGAAGCACCTCTCAAAGAAATTCATGATCACCTTGAAACTATATTGAAAAGTAAAAAAGACTAGCTGAGTGGAAAAAGAGAAAGTAACGAGCGGAAGTATTGTTGATTACCAAGTTTTAAAAAGGCTTTTCAAGTTTGTTCAGCCCTATAAAGGCCAATTTTATGGACTGGTGCTACTCACGATTTTACTCGGTATTTCTGCACCGCTAAGACCATACCTTATTCAGTACACCTTAGATAATGATGTGGCCAATGGCGACTATCCTGGTTTGGTTAATATGATCTACTTCTTGTGTGGATTGTTGGTAATTCAGGCGATTATACAATATTTACATACTTACCTATCAGGTTGGTTGGGCCAGTTTATCATTCGTGATATTCGAGTTAAACTTTACAGCCACTTGGTAAAACTCAGGTTGAAATTTTTTGATAAAACACCAATAGGGCAACTGGTAACCAGAACAATTTCAGACGTTGAAACTTTGGCAGATGTTTTTAGCGAAGGGCTCGCAGCTATGGTCGGTGATCTGCTGCAGCTCATATTCATTTTAGGCATTATGATCTATACCGATTGGCGACTGGCATTAATTAGTTTATCTACATTGCCCCTCCTTATTTTAAGTACTTATGTTTTCAAAGAAAAAATAAAAGTGGCCTTTAATGATGTGAGAAATGCCGTTTCTAATCTCAATACCTATGTTCAGGAGCATATTACTGGCATGAGTGTGGTACAGATTTTCGGTAGCGAAAAAAGAGAATACAAAAAATTTACCGATATCAATCGCGAGCACAGAAGGGCTAACTTGAAGTCGGTGCTTTACTATTCAGTCTATTTTCCTGTAGCTGAAATCATCAGTGCAGCCGGTATTGGATTGCTGGTTTGGTATGGCGCCAAGGGTGTTATCCACCAAGTAGATACTGGCATTACGCTCGGTATGCTCATTGCCTTTATTATGTATATCCAAATGTTCTTCCGTCCGATCAGAATGATTGCCGATAGGTTCAACACTTTGCAGCTAGGTATTGTAAGCTCTTCCAGAATTATGAAGCTTTTGGACAACAATGAGCACATTCCTAACAATGGAACCTTGGCTCCTGAAAAGATTGAAGGTGCTGTTTCATTTGATAAAGTCTGGTTCGCCTATAACGATGCTGACTATGTATTAAAAGATATTTCTTTAGATGTAAAACCCGGTGAGACCATTGCTTTAGTGGGTGCAACCGGAGCGGGAAAGTCTTCTATCATCAATCTGCTCAACCGATTTTACGAAATCAATAGAGGAACCATTAATGTAGACGGCAAAAGCATTCAGGATTATGACATCGATAATTTAAGAGGCAATATTGGTGTAGTCCTTCAGGATGTGTTCTTGTTTTCAGACACCATTATGCAAAACATCACTTTGGGCAATCCTAACATTACAGAAGAAGATGTGATGGAAGCTGCCAAGTTGGTTGGTGCTAAAAAATTCATAGAGCGACTTCCAGGAGGCTTAAATTATAATGTAATGGAACGTGGGTCAACACTTTCTGTCGGTCAGCGCCAGCTGATCTCTTTTGTTAGGGCCATGGTATACAACCCACGCATATTGGTACTGGATGAGGCTACCTCATCGGTAGATACAGAGACGGAAGAGATGATCCAGAAAGCCATTGACAAAATGATGTTCGGTAGAACATCGATTGTGATAGCCCACAGGTTGTCTACTATCCAGAAAGCCAACAAAATTATTGTGCTCGATAAAGGTGAGATTAAAGAGGAAGGAACACACGAAGAATTATTAGAACTTGGAGGATATTATACTCAACTGCATAAAATGCAGTACAAAGAAATTGTATAAATCCTTTAGCAATCAATTAACGACATTCGCGAATTAATTATATTGTGTCTAATTTAGCTTGCTGATGTCCAAAACGTTCCGCTATATTATTATTCTTTCACTGTGTCTCCTGATGACGGAGGTCGACCTATTCGGTCAGAGCAGAAATAAAAGACGTGCAACAGCGACATCCTCTCATAGAGGTCGTTTTAAACAGATTAATATTAGCAGGGCAAAAGCCAGGGTTGTTTGCCCGGTTTTTGAAGATAGTCAGTATCCATATCAGGGGATAGGTATCAAAGTTGGCGATCCATTTGCTGTTACTTATAAATTTTATGCCCATGATAATTTTGCCATAGCCATAGATGCAGGTAAAGCCGCCAGTGGTTTGTACAGTGGCTATCACAGAGATAATTTTCAAGATCTTATACAACCAGATACCCTTGGCTTCGACCAAGGTGTGGGTTATTTGGGTCATGTTGTAAAAAAAGAATGGATTTTGGAGGGCAAAGCCTTGTATCAGCGCGATGCTTCCAAAGTGTTGAAAGGACTGCAATGGTATGCTGGTGCAGGATGGCAGTGGCGGAATACCAAAATTCAATACGAATACCTCTTAGAAATTAGCTTTGATGAAAATGAGATCAATCTTTTAGATGAAAGTTATCTAACCATGGGGCCCGTTTTGGTGTTAGGTATTGAATACTCCTATTTCACAATCCCGGTGGCTGCTTTTATGGAAATAGAGTGGTATACTGATGTGGTGCAGGATCCGGGGTGGCAGCGTTTTCAGGGTGGTGTAGGACTAAGACTAGTTTTTTAATCAATGAACAATAAGATCAAATACGGTGTCGCGATACTTATCTCGGCTATCATTGTTATTGCAGTTTATTATGGACTAGGTGGTGCGGAGCCCCTCGTTTTTGAAAAAGAAACCAGGCCAATGCTCAAGGTTTATGGCAAGCCCTTTCAGGGCGAATATACTGACCCTACTATAGAAAAGCTATTTACCGAAGCCCGCGAGTTTGCCCTAGCCAATGAAGATGCCACATTAGCCATCATCAACTATAATATCTCTGATGAAGATTCAGTAAAGCAGTTTATAGGCTACATCTCCGACAAAGACTACGACAAAATGTTTGTGGAAATGAAGGAAGTCACATTTGTGAAAACCAAGATCAATGCCCATAATCTGGTAATGCCCCGCCCTGATAAAGTGCTGGAAGAAGCCACTGCCTTTGCAAAAGATAACGGATTAAAACTCGATGAACTTTCTATTGAGATATATCATAAGGAAAGTGATTTAGAGGTGTTATTTCCTTGTAAGGCGGAGTGAATAGCAATTAGCTCTTGATCTGATCACGTGTACTCTCTTCTTAAAACTTGTAGCCGCTTCTTTCTATAAAGATTCACTTTTTGTTTTCAAAATTGATTCTAACTCCTTGTAAATCTTAACATTAGAACAATTGATGGCCGTTATCAAAGTTTTTGAAACTCAAAAAACTATCACTTCAACTTGTTTTTATATTACAAAATGTGGTTTAAACTCCAATTTTTTAAATTGTTCTCTTTAAAATTGCAGTTCATTTAAAAGTTCAAAGTTGTCTAAATATACAGTTGGCTTGGCTAGCCTCATTTTCTGTTGTTGTGCAATCAATCTATGCTTGGGGCAAACAGCTGACTTCACATCTAACACTACAAATGGTTGTTTTCCTTTAGTAGTCCAGTTTTCAGATCTTTCTACCGGAAGTCCTTCTTCATGGCAATGGAGTTTCGGGAATGGCAATACCTCTACCATTCAAAATCCAAGTGCCATATACTCTTCGCCTGGTACTTATACTGTATCACTTACAGTAAATGGAGGTTCGACTGAAACCAAGGTAAATTATATTGTCGTTCACAATAACCCAACCGCTGAATTTTCAGCAGTTGAAACTTTAGGTTGTGCACCTGCCACAATGACTTTTGTGAATGAGTCCACTGCTGATGCCGGACAAATATTAAGCTATGAGTGGGTATTTGGTGACGGAAGTACAAGTACAGAAACCAGCCCTCAAAAAACATATGCTGATGACGGCACCTATTCTGTCACCCTTGTAGCAACAAATCAATTTGGCTGTGTTAGTACAAGTACTAAATCCAATTACATTGAGATAGAAAAATATTTTGCAGAATTCTCAACGAATACCGAAATATACTGTTCAACACCTGCTAAAGTCAATTTCACGAACAATTCTGTTGGTCCCGGTGACCTCACCTATTCATGGAGCTTTGGTGATGGAACTGCTTCTTCTGAAGCAAATCCCATTCATGAGTTTACAAACCCCGGAACATATAGTGTTAAGTTGACTGTGCTTAGTTCATCTTGCAATGAAGAAAGGAACTTCACGAAATCTCTACTTATAGGAACCAACACAACACCAGAATTTAACATTAGCCCACAAGATGCGTGTATAAACGAAGCTATTTCTTTTTCTACTAACAGCGGTCCCAACGTAAAATCTGTTACATGGGACTTTGGTGATAATACAACCTCTTCAAGCCTTACGCCAATACACTCATATAAAGTAAAAAACGATTATACCGTAACGCTAAAAACTGAATATCTAAATGGCTGTATTGTCAATCAAACAAAAACTGTAAGCGTCATAAATAAACCACTTGCCGGCTTTCAATTTATTCAGGAATGTGCTGAAGCAATGGCGTTTACGAACCTATCCGAAAATAGCAGTTCATGGCATTGGAGTTTTGGTGATGGCACATTTTCTGAAGAAAAAAATCCTACTCACACCTACGGCAGTCATGGCAGTTATCAGGTAACACTAACTGCTAAAAATAAGAACTGTGAAGTGTCTTTTAATCAATTCATAACTGTACAACAAGGCCTTGAAGCTGATTTTTCACCTACCGAGAGCATGTCATGTGAAACAGATGAAATACTTGGAGGCTGCATACCAAAGACAATAAATTTTATTGATCTAAGCCTCTTTAGTGAAGATATTGCTTCCTGGAGTTGGGACTTTGGCGATGGTGAAACAAGCTCATCTCAAAATCCATCGCATACTTACACAGTTCCGGGAGATTTTCCAGTCATTCTGTCTATTACAGACATTGCTGGTTGCCAAAGTATTAAAGAGCAACTTGTACAAGTAACTGACCAACAACCGATAGCTGACTTTATTGTTGACAAGGAAATAGCATGTGTTATGGAGGCTATTGTATTTACAGATAATTCTGAAGGTGAAGTAGACTTTTGGTGTTGGGATTTTGGTGATGGTCTAACTATGCAAACCACAAACAGCAATGTAGCCCATTCTTATACATCAGTTGGTGTCTTTACAGTTAAGCTGATAGCAAGTTTTAAAGGATGCAAAAGCCCTCAAGTAGTTAAAGAAGAATTAATAACCATTTTGGACCCCGCTCCTGAATTTGAAATTGAAAAAAACTGTGATGACCCCTACACAGTAATCTTTACCAACTCTACCGTTAATTCAGATTCCTTTTTCTGGGATTTTGGTGATACAACAACAAGTGATGTTGAATCTCCTGATGCCCATACCTATGCTGGCACAGGGCTTTATATAGTAAAACTGACTGCCTCCAATAATACTACTGGCTGTACTGTTACCACCGCACTACCTGTAAACATATATGATGTCTCAGCAGACTTTGAAACTGATAATTTAAAATTGTGTAAAAATGATGCCGCAACTTTTAGCAATCTGTCAGTAGATGGTGCATCATACCAATGGGATTTTGGAAATGGCACCGTATCTACCGCTATATCACCAAATCCAGTTATTTACACAACTCCAGGATTATATACTGTCACACTGAAAGTAACAGATAATGATGGATGCTCAGATACCAAAACAAGATCAGAATATATTTCTGTAGCTGATATTGAAGGTGATTTTATTAAAACCGCCAGAACAAATTTCTGTGATACATTGGAAGTGTCTTTTGACGATACCTCCGTTGCCTCGATAGATATTGAAAAATGGTTTTGGGAGTTCGGAGATGGCACCACTTCCGAACTTAGAAACCCTACAAAAAGGTACGCTGAAGAAGGCTCATACAAGGTTGATTTAACTATTACAAATGATGAAGGAGCTTGCAAGGTATCTAAAGAAAATTTTGTTGTATTTACTAAACCTCATGCTGGCATTGCCACTACTAAAAATGACTATTGCCTGGACGAACCCATAACATTGACCAATGTCTCAACTAACGCATTTAACATTAGGTGGGGGCTGCCTGACAACAAAACATCATTTGGCCAAGTGATGGCTACTTCGTTTGGCACAAAGGGGATGCATAATATATCATTAATTGCGACTGACTTTGAAGGTTGTGCTGATACTACAGATATCAATGTTGAAATTCATAAGCCCACAGCGGCTTTTTCCGCAGTACAAACCTCCGCTGAGTGCCCCCCGCTTATTACTACTTTTGTTGATGAATCTTCTGAATCTGCCATAAACTGGGTGTGGTCGTTGGATGCTGTAAAAAGATCTGTCGAGGAAAATCCTGTTTACACCTATACTGTTCCCGGTTCATATGATGTAGAATTAATTGTAACAGACAAATTTGGATGCCAGGACACTTCTTTTGTATCAGGATTTATAGAGCTTGGCGGCCCTTATGGTAGCTTTGATGTAAGCCGTATTGAAAGTTGTGTTGACAATATCATTGAATTTAAAGCCTCTGCCACAAATACCAAAAAGTACATTTGGGATTACGGTGACGGAATATTGCACGAGGATTCTCAACCAGAAACTTCTCACACCTATGTAAACAGTGGCACCTATTTTCCATCTTTAATTTTAGAAGATTCTCAAGGTTGCCAGTTTGGTGTAACTCAGAGCATTGAGATTGATATTTTTGATGTTGACTCATTAGTAATATCTTCAAGTGTTATTTATCCATTCACTGACGAAGAAATTCAGTTCGAGCATAACCCTATTGAAGGTGGCTCATACAGATGGGACATGGGAGACGGCACAATCATTGAAGCCTCAGAAACAACCCATAGTTATGATCAGCCCGGGATATATCAGGTGACATTACAATATCTCAACGATTTGAACTGCGATGTATTTGCTACTAAAGAAATATGGGTTCAATCCGATAATTTAGAAATCCCTAATGTTTTCACGCCTTCTCTGGTTGACAATAAAAATGATGTCTTTCAAATGCCAGGATTAGAATATGGGGATTGGAATTTGTCAATATTAAATAGGTGGGGCAAAGAAGTTTATAACATGGATAAATATGACGGACAGTGGACCGGAGAAAATGTTGCTGCTGGGGTATATTACTATTATCTGAGCAACGTCCATAGGCCTGAGAAAACATTCACAGGTTATGTACATGTTTTAAAATGAGTTAAGAACTCTAGCAATAGTCCTTTCTTTAACAACTCATTAACACTATTTAAAAGCCTGACCCTCTATATTTGACAGTACACATCAACACCAACTGTCAAATGAAATATCTGCTTTCCATACTACTTTTTAGTTTCCTTCAAATCCATTCTGTTAACGCTCAAGAAGCAACCCAGGAACATAAAGATTCTTTAAACAGGCTAGTCCAGGCGTATTATGACCTCAACCTGAAAATATTTCAGGCCAATTCTAAGGTTGAGGATATTGATAAGATATTCGAACTGTTTACTGATGATTTTACATATGTGCATCCAAAATATGGCGGAACCTATACCCGGGAAGACTTGTACAACGGCTACGTGCGCAATCAGAAAAATGGAGGTTATGATGGCAGTGTAGTTGATATAAAAATACTCAACAAGATCAGTGGCCTCAAAGCAGTGACCGTAGAAAAACGTTTTGTAACTAAAGAAAACGGCCAGCTCACAGAAAGTGAGCCTCAAATGACCCTGTTCGAATTTAAGGATGGAAAAATTTCAAGGATTTTTGAGTATTGGTGATTTAGAGGTAGTGTTTCTTTATTAAATATCCATAATAACTTTAAATAAGTATCTGAAAGCTATAGCTTGTAATAATTGCTCCTGATTTGTACCAAATACATATTTAGTCTGCCAATGGGTAGTGTAATCTAAACTCTGTCTGGTGATGTCCTAGCTCAATGATCAGCGCCCCACCAAAGGGCTAGCTGATCAAATCGAGCGGCAATCGTTCTCCAAATTTAATGGCTAATTGTTGTACTGTCAAACCCCAGTTGTGTA
>NZ_JAVJQL010000013.1:0-341329 GCF_040218215.1 Fulvivirga sp. | reverse complement strand
CCATCCTTACCGAATAGGGATTTGCCTGACTTGAACTGAGCAAGTGCTTTGCTCTGTAATTGGTCAATCTCTTCTTGTGTCATTGTCTATCTAAGTTAATTGTTAAAATCTTCTTAGACAGAGTTTAATTTACAGTCTCTTCGTGCCTCCGTAAATCTTGCCGTTTCCAAACCTTATCCCCTTACTAAATACTGTACCTAATAGCATTCGTCATGTCGATATGGAGTGCAACGGAACGAGACATCTCCTTTGAAGAAAATACATACTTTATAATAGCGAGACTTCTCACTCCACTGCGTTGCGTAGTGAGTGACGATCATATTTGATACATCTTCACTATATTTAACCATGGCAGGTTTAGCGTCAACTATTGTAAACAGTATTTCCAGGGGTTTTGTGTTCGGTCAAATTACCAAATACATAAACCCGGAACTGCTCTCAGCCTGCATGTATTTTGGAGTATTATGCTCAGCCGGTTTTCTAGACTATAGTACAGTTGAGAATTTTGGCAATTATATCATCGTTGAATTCCTGATGATCCACTCCAATGTAGGTATTGCGGTAGCACTATTCTTTTCTACAAATGAAAGCACCAAAAATCTTCTTCTTTTGGCTACTGGTGCTTTTTACTTTCTTTTCATATTAGCTATTGCAATAGGTTTTGGTGCCTGGTGGACAGCCATAATTTTCGTTTTGATTATATATTCAAGAATGAACGTGCCTCATACTAAAAACAAGAAAGATGATTTAATGGGAGAAATCATGATCACTTTCGGGAGGTTCTTTATTTATATGATTTGCGCTGGCTTTGGTTTTTTAATAGCAGAATACCTCTTTGGTGGTGAAGATGCCCTTGGCATGATAGTTTGGGCAATTATTTATTATTTACTACTCTTTTTGCTGCGGAACAAATTGGTTTTATTGCGGACGGTTTTTACTAGATGACAAATGAAGTGAGCGATAAAATTCCTTTTTTATTACAAACAGATCGGCTTATCCTGAGAAAAATTACACTTCAAGATGCCCCTTTCATTTTAAACTTAGTCAATACGCCTGGCTGGCTACAGTTTGTGGGTGACAGAAATGTGCACAATGAAATGGGCGCTAAAAGTTTTATTCAAACCTGGGCATTAGACAGGTATAAAACCTTTGGATATGGCCCTTATATGATCCAGTTAAAATCAACTGATCAGCTTATCGGTATTTGCGGTCTTTTCAAGCGTGACTATTTAGAATACCCTGATTTGGGTTTTGCCGTGCTACCCGAATATAACGGAAAAGGCCTGGCACATGAAGCGAGCAAAACTGTAATTAAGTATGCTTTTGAAGTGCTAAAAATACCAAAGCTTTATGCCATTACTGCTCAGAAAAATGCTAATAGCTCAAAGCTTCTAACCAGACTAGGCTTTAATGAAATACCTCCTTTCAACGGCAGCACCGATAAGACCTTTGAGCTAACGCATTAATTTGAGCAAGTCGCCAAAATTAAAACCCTAATTTCTTAGTTTTACTCCTTCAAAAAATTGTAACTCAATGGAAAAAGCCAACTGGATAACCGCCAAAGAATATACTGATATTACCTATAAAAAATCTGGTGCTACGGCCAGAATAGCCTTCAACAGACCCGATGTGCGTAATGCTTTCAGGCCTAAAACTACTGCTGAGCTTTTCGATGCATTTTTGGATGCACGGGAAGACCCGAATATTGGAGTAGTGCTGCTTTCCGCTGAAGGACCTTCTTCAAAAGATGGTATTTATTCGTTCTGCTCTGGTGGTGATCAAAAAGCCAGAGGTAAAAGTGGTTATGTAGATGAAAGCGGTGTCGGCAGACTCAACATCCTTGAGGTGCAGCGATTGATAAGATTTATGCCAAAAGCTGTTATTGCCGTGGTGCCTGGCTGGGCTGTTGGTGGTGGCCATAGCTTGCATGTGGTTTGTGATCTGACTTTAGCCAGTAAAGAACATGCTATCTTCAAACAAACCGATGCTGATGTAACTAGCTTTGATGGAGGATACGGTTCAGCGTACCTTGCCAAAATGGTGGGCCAGAAAAGAGCCCGTGAAATCTTCTTTTTAGGAAGAAATTATTCTGCACAAGAGGCTTATGAAATGGGCATGGTGAATGCCGTTATCCCTCATGACGAGTTGGAAGATACTGCTTACCAATGGGCACAGGAAATTTTGGCTAAATCTCCAACTTCAATTCGCATGCTGAAATTTGCTTTCAACCTTACAGATGATGGCATGGTTGGCCAGCAGGTGTTTGCAGGTGAAGCTACAAGGCTCGCTTACATGACGGAGGAAGCAGAAGAAGGAAGGAATGCATTTTTAGAGAAAAGAAAGCCTGATTTCAGTAAGTTCCCAAGAGTGAGTACCTAACGCTTAACTAGCTTCAATCCTTTTTTACGTCTTAGGTAGCCGAACAAAGGCATAATCAGCCCATATAACCAATAGCTGATACCTGCTATAAAGGCATTAGAGACCAAAGCAAAGAAAACAGAGATCAGGGGCACAGTGGCCATTAGGAAGTTGTAGTATACATTTGTTTTAGTGTGAAAGACTTCTAAAACAGTCAGTTTTAGATCATCTCTTCGTTTATAAGCAAGTACATACATAATGCCCAGCGTACTAAAAACCGCTGCCGCACCTAGTCCATAAATCACCATCAAGCTTGTCATCTGATCAGGCTGGATTACATCTGTAAATATCAGGTCTAGTGCTGCCTGATCTCCTGCAATCAGGGCGATATAAAGGTGCACAAGCATCTGGAACAAAAACTTGAGTGGGTAGATGTATGTCAGAACCAGAAACAGTAGAAAAGAATTGATCACAACTATCTTCAAATCCTTAAACCCATACCTAATAAAGAAGATATAGTGCTGAAACCAAATCATCATAAGCAGGGTAATGCAGATACCAAATGGAATAATGTTTACAAATGATTCAAGAAGCTGATCATAAGTAGTTGGTACGGTAGACGATAATACCAGCAATGTAACTGCCAATGCAAAAACGGCATCACTGAATGTTTCAATCCTTGTCTGTTCTTCGCCCCTATTCTTAAATTCAGGATTGATACCTAACGGGGAAGCCTTCAGCTTTTGCCTTACCATATTAGCTTGATGTTTAAACAGTTAAATCATTACCGTTCAAAATAGCTAATTGAATAATGACAACAAAAATTTACTAACACTATTAATGCTTTATAGCATATGTGAGGACTGGCTTTTTTGTATGATTTACTACTTCCTCAGCTATACTGCCACCTATCAAATGCGCCAGACCGGTTCTTCCGTGCGTTCCCATCACTATCAAATCGGCATCAACTTCATTGGCAAAATGTAATATCCCCTCCTCCTCAGACACATCATTATAAATCCTTAACTTATAATTGTCTATCTGATTGTTGTCTGCAAATGCCTTAAGCTCTAGTGTAGAATCACGATCGGTAAGGAAATTATTTGGGGTATTTACACGCACCAGATAAATGTCAAAATTATAGAACTCCCTAAGTGCTTTTACCACATCCAAATGTTCACCACCACCAATTTTACCATCGGTTGCAAATGCAACTGTACTTAATTTGAGTTCTTCGATATTATCATGAATAGTCAAAACGGGGCATTTAGCATGCCTTACAACTTTCTCGGCATTAGAACCTACCAGGAATTCCTGTATACCACTTGAGCCCTTGGTGCCCATTACAATAAGGTCAATATCAAAATCTTTGATAATCTCCTGAACCCCATAATACGGATTGCCGATTTTTATTTCTTCCTGAAATTTTATAGCAGGGTATTTCTTCCTTAGCTCCTGAAACTGATATTTAGCTTTTTCTATCAGTTTATAGATATACAATCGGTCTTCAATACCAGGCATGGCAATTTCACCTGTATAGCTGACCATAGAGATGGCATTATCTTCAATAACGTGAAGTAAAATAATCGAAGACTTGGTTTTTTCGGCCAACTTAGCGGCTATGGCTGTAGCGTTTTCAGCTTGCTTGGAAAAATCGGTAGGGACAAGTATAGTTTTCATGTGTGTAGTATTTTCTTACTTCAAATTTGAATAAAGAAAATAAGCCATTCCATGAAGGAAATCAACCAAGAAACTGACTGTTGTCATTTATAGAAGTTGACCAAAGCCAAAAAACAGGATAAATGCCAAAGTGGACAAGGCCATTTGCTTAAGATAAGGATCAAGCTCTTTAGCACTTCTTTTGTTCTTAACAGCTTTGATATTAATGGCAAAAAGCGGTGTGACAGCCACAAAGTAAAATTGGCTTATGGAGTGGTAATTGATAAAACAATATACAACCGAGGCCAAAACGCCAAAAAGAATAAGAGCGACATGATACCTCACTGCTGCTTCCCGGCCTATCCTTACCGGAATAGAATATTTACCGGCTTTTTTATCAGATTCTATATCCCTGATGTTGTTCACATTTAGCACTGCTACAGAAAACAAGCCGCATGAAATAGCAGGTAAAATCAAATCCAGACTTATGGAATTAGTATACAGATAGTAGGACCCCATCACCCCTACCAAACCAAAAAAAGTCAAAACCGACAAATCACCAAGGCCCATATAGCCGTATGGTTTTCTGCCTGCCGTGTAAGCTATAGCGGCAAATATTGCCAATATACCGAGGCCGAAGAAAAACAAGAAGGCCTGCATGTTTAGCCCAAACGAAACATAAAGCAACAATATTCCTGAGATAAGGCACAGTACAATAAAAACAGCAATGGCCGCCTTCATTGCATTTAAAGAAATCTCCCCTGATTGAACCGCCCTTTGAGGCCCTTCACGATGCTCGCTATCCGCCCCATTTACGGTATCGCCATAATCATTGGCAAGGTTAGAAAGTATCTGCAAGAAGATGGTAGTAAGGGCACAAAGAGCAAAAATACTCCACCTAAATTGTCCTACGGCAGCAGCCAAAAAACTACCCATTCCTATGCTGGAAAGTGCTAGGGGAAGTGTTCTCAACCTAAATGCCGAAAGCCATTTCTTCATTGCCAAAACAAATTAAAATAATTATATTTATACACTAGCCCTTTAGAGCATTCACAAAAATACACTGCCATGAAAAAGAAACTGCTATTAAGTATAATATTTCTCCCGCTTATTGTTTCCTTTTCAATGGCGCAAATCAAAAGTGATTTCACCTATGAGGCTCCATCCTTTTTAACAAGTGATTTTCAACATGTAAAAAGCACTAAGTTCAAATCAGGCTTCGAATTACAGACTTTAACCACTCATTCAAAAATTAGCAATCCGATAATGCAGAGTCAATTTGGCCCTGCCAAGGATGTATGGATCGGTGAAACTCAAACTTCGGTGATCAACTTTAAGAAGTTAATGATTAGCACCAATTATGATTTTGATGTACACGGCACATTAAAGAGAACCACTACCAACATCAGACTGAATAAACTTATCAGCTATAGGATATTTTAACCTACATCCTGCTCGGCACCTTGATGCCTAACAAGCCCATTGCCTTTTGAATAGTCTGTGCAACCACTGATGACAAAGCAATTCTGAACTTTAAAGCGTCCTGATCTTCTTCATTGAAAATAGATATCTCCTGATAGAATCGATTGTAATCTTTGGCTAAATCATACACATATTGGGCTATCACATCTGGTGAATAGTTTTCACCAGCCTCCTTTACCTTTTTCGGGTAGTCAGAAAGTGTGCCTATTATTCCTACTTCACTTCCATGCAAGGAGCTTAGATTATCGAAAGAATTGTAATCTGGCCTGATACCCAGTTGATCAGCTTTTCTTAAAATCGCTGATATTCTGGCATGGGTGTATTGTATAAATGGAGCTGTATTTCCATGGAACTGTATAGACTCTTCCGGATCAAAAAGCATGCGTTTTCTTGGATCAACTTTTAGCAAAAAGTACTTTAATGCACCCAGTCCTAATATTTCATAAAGTTCTTTAGCTTGCTCCTTGGTGAAATCATCAACTTTGCCTAGTTCAGTTGTATGGGCCTTCGCTGTATCTACCATTTCCTGCATTAGGTCATCAGCATCTACTACTGTTCCTTCCCTGGACTTCATTTTGCCAGTAGGTAAGTCAACCATGCCATAAGACAAATGGTAGCACTCTTTAGCCCATAAATATCCTAGTTTGGCGAGTATTTTGAACAAGACATTAAAATGGTATTCTTGCTCATTACCCACAGTATAAATCTGCTTTGAGATCTTAGGGAAATCGGTAAACCTTAAAATGGCCGTGCCTATATCCTGGGTCATGTAAACTGACGTGCCATCAGCCCTAAGCAGCAATTTCTGATCAAGCCCTTCGTCAGTTAAATCAACCCAAACCGATCCATCCTCCTTCTGAAAGAAAACGCCTTTTTCAACTCCTTCTAGTGCCTGTTCCTTACCTAACAAATAAGTGTTTGATTCATAGTAGAGTTTATCAAAATCAACACCCATGGTTTTGTAAGTCACGTCAAAACCATCATACACCCAGCCATTCATGGTTTCCCAAAGCTGATAAACTTCAGGCTCTTTGTTCTCCCACTTTAAAAGCAGTTCCTGAGCTTTTTTATAAATTGGTGCTTCCTTTTCAGCCAACTCCTTAGCCATACCTTTGGCCTCTAAAGCAGCAATTTCCTTCTTATACTCCTGATCGAACTTCACATAGTAATCACCAACAAGCTTGTCCCCCTTTTTGCCTGATGATTCCGGAGTCTCACCATCACCAAAAAGCTGCCATGCTACCATTGATTTACAAATGTGAATGCCCCTGTCATTAATAATCTGAACCTTATGAACATTATAACCATTGGCCTTCAAAATCTCCGCAACGGACCAGCCTAAAAAGTTGTTTCTCAAATGCCCCAGGTGCAATGGCTTGTTAGTATTCGGTGATGAATACTCGATCATCACTTCCTTACCATTAGCTGGATGAAAGCCGAAATTTTCAGCATTGAAAATATCCTTAAAAGTCCCAATCCATGTAGTATCGTTCAACACCAGATTAAGGAAACCTTTAACAACATTAAAATCTTCAACTAACTGAGAATGCTCAACAAGATGGGCACCTAAGAGCTTTCCAGTTTCTTCAGGGTTTTTCTTTGAAAGTCGGGCATATGGAAAACACACAAAAGTATGAGAGCCTTCAAACTCCTTTCTGGTTGGTTGCAGTGCGATTTCCTCTGCTTTTAGTTCGGCCTGAAATAAGCTGGCAAATGCCTTTGAGATGTCTTGTTGAAGACTCTTTTCTATGTTCATTTATTTCTTCAATTTAATGGCGTAGAGGTCGTGTCTACGGTCTTTTAAGTTTCTTACACTTCCGTGTGTGTGCAAATGTTTCAGATCATTAAGATCTACATCGCAGATAATTGTATTTTCAGTATTTGGTGTGCCTTCAGCAACAGTTGCATTAGATGGAAAAGCAAAATCAGAAGGTGAAAACACCGCTGACTGTCCGAATTGGATGTCCATATTAACCACTTTGGGCAAATTGCCAACACTACCGGATATGGCTACGTAACACTCATTTTCTATGGCCCTGGCTTGCGAACAAATTCTAACTCTTAAGTATCCATTTTGCATGTCAGTAGCAAAAGGAACAAATAAAATTTGTAAACCTTGATCAGCTAAAATTCTGCCCAATTCAGGGAATTCTGAATCATAACAAATCAAAATGCCTATTTTGCCTGCATCGGTATCAAACACCTGTACCTTATCACCGCCTGTCATTCCCCAGTCTTGTCTTTCTGCAGGAGTAACATGTATTTTCTTTTGTGTTTCGAATGTGCCATTTCTGCGGAACAGATAAGCTACATTGTAAAGCTTTTCATCTTCATAAACAGGCATGCTACCAGCAATAATATTGATATTATATTCTAAAGCATATTGCTGCAATCGCTCACTTATTTCATCAGTATAACCAGCTAGTTTCCTAATAGCAGTAGCAGCATTATCTTCATTAAACTCAGCCATTAATGGCGCATTGAAGAGCTCTGGAAAAAGAACAAAATCTGCCTTGTAACCACTTACTGCATCAACGAAAAACTCTACATTTTCAAAAAATGACTCCAGGTTTCTTACTGTCCTTAGTTGCCACTGCACTACGCCAATTCGGGCATGAGATTTCGCAGCGCCAATATCAATATTATCCTGATAGTAAATATTGTTCCACTCAATTAAAACTGCATTTTGCTTCGAGTCCTTGTCATCAGGCAGGTAATTTCTCAACACCTTTTTAACGTGAAAATCATTACTCATCTGGAAATACAATACCGGATCATAGATCTCCTTTTCACGAACTTTTTGAATATACTCTTTTGGAGAGAGCTCTTTGCTATGCTTATGATAATTTGGCATTCTGCCACCTGCCACTATGCCCTTAAGGTTCAGGTTCTCACAAAGTTCTTTACGCGCGTCATACAACCTTCTTCCTAACCGTAATCCCCGATATTCAGGATCAACACAAACATCGATACCATACAGGGTGTCACCTTCATCAGTATGTGAATCAAAACTGGCATTTTTACCAATTATCTCAGCATAAGTATGGTTATCACCAAACATTGAATAGTCGATAACAATCGAAAGGGCAAACGCCACTAAGACACCGTTATCCTCAACACAAATCTGCCCTTCAGGAAATATACTTAACAGCTTTTGGATGTGTCTTTTGTCCCATGTCTCGTTCATGGAAGGATAACTCCTGTCCATGACCTCAATCATAGTTTCGTAATCATCTATAGAGAGATTTCGAATATTTAATAGGTATGATCCGCTATCTGTAGTTTTAGTTTCCATTTTACCAACCTAATATATAGGCGAAAATTAATGGGGCAACAATTGTTGCATCAGATTCTACAATATATTTGGGAGTAGTGATATCGAGCTTACCCCAGGTTATTTTCTCATTAGGAACCGCCCCGGAATATGATCCATAACTTGTAGTAGAATCAGATATCTGACAGAAATAACTCCAGAATGGAATACTCTCCATTTCCATATCCTGATAAAGCATTGGCACAACGCAAATAGGAAAATCACCAGCAATACCTCCACCAATCTGGAAGAAGCCGATACCTTTGTCTTCAGCGTTTTTGGTGTACCAATCAGCAAGAAATGTCATATACTCTATTCCTGACTTCATGGTAGAAGGCTTCAGCTCACCCTTGATGCAATAGCTGGCAAAGATATTTCCAAGAGTAGAATCTTCCCATCCAGGCACTACCATTGGCAAGTTCTTCTTGGCAGCTTCAAGCATCCAGCTGTTTTTAGGATCAATTTCATAGTACTGCTCCATCACGCCTGAATTCAACAACTTGAATAGGAATTCATGAGGGAACATTCTTTCACCATTATCTTCGGCATCTTTCCATATTTTGAAAATATGCTTTTGAATTCTTCTGAAAGCCTCTTCTTCAGGAATGCAGGTATCTGTAACCCGGTTAAGACCCTTTTCCAGCAAATCCCACTCGTCCTGAGGCGTTAAATCCCTATAATTAGGCACTCTTTTATAATGTGAATGCGCCACAAGGTTCATTACATCCTCCTCAAGGTTAGCACCTGTGCAGGAAATGATATGCACCTTGTCCTGTCGGATCATCTCTGATAATGATTTTCCTAACTCGCCAGTACTCATTGCTCCGGCTAAAGAGATCAACATTTTTTTATTTTCTGCCAAATGCTTTTTGTAGCCCTTAGCTGCATCCACCAGAGCTGCTGCATTAAAGTGCAGATAGTGGTGTTCTATGAAATCTGAAATTGGACTGTTTGCCATAATCTTATTTTTTGGGTAAAAATACTTCCGCCATCATACATCTTGCACTTCCACCACCAAGGGCTTCAATTGTGTCTAAAGAGCTGTGGATTATTGGGCAGTATTTTTCTATTTTATTGATTTGATCTTTGTTTAATGATTGGTATGCCACTCCGGACATCACCAAATATAGTTCGTCATCTTTTGATCGTACCTGCAGCATATTGCCTGCAAAATGGTGTTTCTGATCTTCAGATATTGATATAACCTCCTTACCAGTGCCTTCAAGTTTATCAATAACCGCCTTTCTTTCATTTTGGTCATCAATACTATCAACACATAATATAGCAAATTCATCGGCTACACACATCATTACATTAGTATGATATATAGGTAGTCTTTTGCCATCTACATCCTGATTAGCCACAAATTTAACAGCTTCATAGCCAAAAGCCTCACAAAACTCATCAAGTGGCTGCTCCTGGGTACGCTCAGACATGGCGGCATAAACTATCTTATTCGGCCTGTCCAGTATCATGCTGCCAGTGCCTTCCAAAAAGACATTTGAGCTTTCAAACTCGGTGAAGTCAACAAGAGCACTTACTGAAAATTGATCCCTCAGTTTTTCAATAATGTCACTTCTTCTTTCCAATCTTCTGTTTTCAGCAAACATAGGATACAAGCCGATTCTTCCATCATCATGAAAGGATATCCAGTTGTTAGGGAATATAGAATCAGGGGTATCCGGATCTACGGTATCATCTACTACAATAACATTCACTCCCTTTAGACGTAACTTTGCTACAAAGTCATCAAATTCGGCCAAAGCCTTTTCCTGTACCTGATCTGCCGTGAGACCATCTAATACTTTTTGATAATAGTTATTTACAGCCGTTTGTTCGTTCATTCTAAAACGAACAGGCCTGATCATCATTATTGTATCTGTACTCTGTTTAGTCTCCATCAATATTCTCTTTTTAATGGTAGTGTTGAGCATCTTAACAAGCCTTCCATTTTAGCAATCTCTGAATATGGAATTTCTTCTACAGTCAACCCCCAATCCCTTAACTGATTATTAAGCCTTGTAAATCCCCTTTCTGACACTACAACTTTTGGCGATATCGAAAAGACATTTGAGTTCATATCAAACATCTCTTCTTTGGTGATATCAAATACATTTTCCTTACCAAAGAAGTCTACCAAAAAGCGATAATCTTCTTCATTTTTAAAGCCCTCTTTATGAATAATGGCCTTCTCTGTACCTACCGGCTGAAAGCAGCAATCTAAGTGAAGCGCATTATCGTAGGCATTGTCATCAGACTTATGAAGCTCAAAGGCTTTAACAGTTTTAGTCGGAAAAGTATCCATTAAAAACTTCACCCCATCTTCATTAGTTCTGGCTACAATATACTCATCGAAATCAGGCTGTTTTGAAAACCCAACAAAGATATGATCATGCCAGGGCATCACATCACCACCTTCTATCTGCACACCTTCAGGCACATTTATTACCTGGTCTTCAGGTATCTTATCTATAATGTATTGTATGCCCTCAATTTCCCGTCTTCTGTTTTTCAGAATTCTTGGCTTAACGAACTTATCCTCGATAACAAATCCAATGTCTCTTGAAAAAATCTGGTTATAATTCTCGATAACCTGTGGCCGGTACACTTCAACGCCATATTTTTTTAAAACGGCCTCAAAGGCATCCATCTCCAAAACCATATCTTTCTCTACAGGAAATGTGCCTGCCTCTATATGCATCTTACTTTTAGGATCATACGCATCCTCTAAATCCGGTTCTTCTCCGATTCCCTTTGCAGAACCTAAAATCACCGCTTTTAATGGAGCCGTTTCGTCTAAAATTTGGACATCTATCATAAAATATTGAGTTATCAATTTCAGGTCGCAAATGTAAGTATATCGCATTTCAAACCATAACATTAGATATTTAAAAAGATACTGTTATATTATCCCGCAAGGAAATAGGAAATTAGTATAGTTATTAACACCTATTCATTAAAATTGCATTAAGTAAAACTAGATAGACATTGAAAAAATACGTTGATTTAATAGAGCAGACCTTCTATTTTCCACAGAAAGAATTCCAGGTCACCAATAACGAATTGTACTTTCATGATGTCCCTTTGATGGATATTATTAAGCAGTATGGCACACCACTAAAGCTGACCTATTTGCCAAAAATTGGTCAGAATATAAGATATGCAAAAAAGCTTTTTGCAGATGCATTTAAAAAACATAAGTACGAAGGTTCATATACCTATTGTTATTGCACTAAATCATCGCATTTCAGTTTCATATTAAACGAAGCCTTAAAACACGATATCCATATCGAAACTTCCTCCTCTTATGATATTCCAATTGTGAGAAAGCTTTATGAGAATGGGAAAATAAGCAAGGACACTTTCGTTATTTGCAATGGCTTTAAAAGGCCTCTTTACAGGGATAATATTACAGGACTGCTGAATGATGGCTTCAAGAACTGCATCCCTATTTTGGACAACCTTACAGAGCTTAGCCATTATGAAGAACATGTAAAAGGCAGCTACAACGTAGGCATCAGAATTGCCGCTGATGAGGAACCAAACTTTGAGTTCTATACTTCTCGTTTAGGTATTCGCTATAGCGATATCAATCATCTCTATAAAGATCAGATTAAGCCAAGCAAAAAGGCGAAGCTTAAGATGCTTCACTTCTTTATTAATACAGGAATCAAAGACACTGCCTACTACTGGAGTGAGTTGAGCAGGTTCATCTTCAAATATTGTGAACTTAAAAAGGAGTGTCCGGAACTTGACACCATAGATATTGGTGGTGGTTTTCCTATCAAGGCTTCATTGCACTTTGAGTACGACTATAAATACATGGTTGAGCAGATCATTGAAAATATCAAATGGATTTGTGGAAAAAACAATGTTCCTGTTCCTAATATTTTCACAGAGTTTGGAAGTTTCACAGTGGGTGAAAGTGGCGCGGTTTTATATTCGATAATGAATGAAAAACTTCAGAACGATAAAGAATTGTGGTACATGATTGATGGGTCATTCATCACTCATTTACCTGATGCGTGGGGACTGAATCAGAAGTACATTATGCTTCCGTTAAACAAGTGGGACAACATGTATCACAAAGTGAATATTGGCGGCCTGACTTGTGATAGTATGGATTATTATAACTCTGAGTCGCATACGAGTGAAGTGTTTTTACCGATGCAGGATTCTAACCAGAGTGAACCATTGTATATCGGCTTCTTCAATACAGGGGCTTATCAGGAGTCTTTAGGAGGCTATGGTGGCATTCAACACTGTCTGATACCTGCACCTAAGCACGTATTGATAGATAAAAATGATAAAGGTGAAATAACTACCAGCCTGTTTGCTGATGAGCAAACCAGCGACTCGATGTTAAAAACATTAGGGTATTAACCTAATATAACTTCAACGGCAGCTGGCAGATCTGCAACTTTGTAATCTGCCAGTATGCTGTCTGAATGATCCACCTGGATGCATTTGATTCCTAACTTTTTGGCAGGCACCAAGTCTCTATGTTTGTCGCCAACCATCCATGACAGACCTATATCAATATTATGCCTGGCAATGGCGCGCTCAAACATTAATGAGCCTGGCTTTCTGGAAAGGCTTTCTGATTTTGAAGGGTGGCCCGGAGCAAAATATATATCATCGATAACACCTCCACATTTTTCCTGAATAATTCGGTGAACATTATTCATATCCTCTTCTGTGTATATACCTTGTGAAATACCTGATTGATTGGTGATGATTACTAGTAAGTAGCCAGCATTTTTCAAAGATTCAAGAGCATTTTCAACTCCTGATAAAATAAATAACTTTTCTTCAGAATAAACATAATCGACAAAATCTTTGTTTAAAACACCATCACGGTCAAGGAAAATACATTTATTCAAAATAATGAGATTTTTTGATACAACATTAAATCTCAAAAATAGTATAATGAGTAGAAAATTGATCAAAAGGTCAGAAAGATTGAAGAGTATTTATTATTTTTGAAACCCTGCATTAAATCTTTTTAAGTGAACGACAGTCTAGTAATTATTCCAACTTTTAATGAAAAAGACAATATTCGTCTGATCATAGACGCGGTCGTTAATTTACCCAAACCCTTTGATATTCTGATAGTTGACGATGGATCACCTGATGGAACGGGTGAAATTGTTAAGGAAATTCAAGCGGCAGGATTGCCAAATAGAACGCTGCATCTAATTGAGCGACAGGGCAAGCTAGGTTTGGGCACTGCTTATATCCGAGGATTTAAATTTGCGATTGAAAAAGGCTATGATTACATCTTTGAAATGGACGCTGATTTCTCTCATAATCCTAAAGACTTATTGAAGCTGTATGAAGCATGCACAACAGGCGGCAGTGATGTAGCTGTTGGCTCGAGGTACATATCAGGTGTTAACGTAGTAAACTGGCCAATGGGTAGGGTTATCATGTCCTATTTTGCCAGTATTTACGTTCGTTTTATCACCGGTATGCCAGTCAATGATACAACAGCAGGTTTTGTTTGTTTTAAGCGCATTGTCCTGCAAACGATTGACTTAGAGAACATTAAGTTTATTGGTTATGCCTTTCAAATAGAAATGAAGTTTACCGCACTCAAATTTGGCTTTAAGATCAGTGAAGTGCCTATTGTTTTTACTGATCGTACCAGAGGAAAATCCAAAATGTCAGGATCAATATTCAAAGAAGCATTTTTTGGTGTGATCAAGATGAAAGTAGATAGCCTTTTCAAGAAATATGTCCCAGCTTAATCATACCGAAGGGATAATATACACAAAACAAAAATTAAAAAAATTCATTTTTCAATTTTGTTCAATCGCAAAAAATCATAAATATCTGATTTACAAGTAGTTATTATTATTTCAATCGTTTTCCATTAGGTAAATTCACCTAATAAATAGATTCATTTTCCCTAATCCTTTCCCAATTTTTGGGCTCTTACAGGTTTTTAAAAGCTTAGCTTTTTACTTACCATTGAGTAAGATTAATCAGTACTATAAGAGAGATTTATGACTACACTAATAAAGGAAACGGCCAAAAGTAAATTATTGCCATTTGAAGGGTTTGAGGCTAAAATGGTGATGATACTTCAGAATAAGAGGGATAGAGATCACTTAAACAGTCTTACTAACGATAATGCCCGTTATGAATTCTTTATTAACCATTTCATAATGTCAGACATGGAGATGAGGCAGATACGCTCGTTTATTATTAGCTACGGCCTGCAATCTTTTATGACTTTACTGAAACATTACCTTGACCAAACTTCTGGTAATTAGCCTATAAAACCTTCTTTTTTGTGCGATCCGTCACAGAAAGGTTTATTTGAAGAATGTCCGCATCTACAGAAAGATGCAGCAGTCTCCTTCACTTCTGATGACCCGTCTTTATGAGTTATTTCCAAATCGCCAGTTACTCTTAACGGCCCATTCTCAAAGACCTGTATCTTAATCTTGCTCATAACTTCTTCTTTTGATTTTTCACTATTTACATAAGCCGAGAGTGCACCAGATGGGCACTTGTTAACCTGGCTCATCATTTCAGCACTTGTTGCCCCAGAGGTATCAATCCAGGGTTTCTCCTTTGGCTTGAATACGTTAGGGAGTCCGTGAAAACAGTTTTCTGAATGAATGCATTTTCCTGGTTGCCAAACCACGGTAATGTCTCCATTGGTGTATTCCTTTTTTACGTCCATAGAGTGTTTGTTATTTCATCAATTTATACATTAATACTGTCTTTATCAATGGCTAATCAAACTTGATGCTTTTGATTGGTTTAATTCTGGCAATTACAGCGGTAGGTAGAGCCACTATCAGGGTGACAATAACAAAAGTAAGTAGGTTAAGCGCTATCACAATGTCCCAATTCCAGCTAATTGGCACATAACTCATGTAATAGTCCGCAGGATTTAATCTGATGACCTGAAAGTAATATTGCAGTGCGCAAATTGTTAACCCCAAAATATTGCCAAGTACAAGCCCTTTAAAAATGAGCTGAACACCGCTGTAACTAAATATCCTCCTGATAAGAGCATCTGTGCCACCAAAAGACTTTAGCAGGCCAATCATTTGTGTGCGTTCCATAATAAGGATAAGGATGATGGAAACCATATTTACACAGACTACAAAAAGTATAATGCCTAAGAATATATTGACCTGTCGGCTGATCAAAAAAAGCCACTCAAACACCTGAATATATTTGTCACTGACCTTTTCTACATATAAATCTAAAGGTACAGTGGCATTGAGCTGCTCTTCAGCTTCGTCCATTTTATCTACATCATTAACAAACACTTCAAGTCCACCAGCCAATGAATCTGGCCAGTCATTAAGACGCTTAATTAAGTCAATATCCCCGATGATGAATTTATTATCATAATACTCGGACAAATTGGTTTCATATTTACCCACCACAGTAAGTCTTCTTACCCTTGGAGGATTTTGAAAAAAATGAACCAGTATATCCTCATTAAGTTCAATATTGAGCTTGTCTGCAATAACTTTACTAATAACTACCTCCTTGGAATAGTCATCTGAATCAAATTCGATAAACCTACCTTCAATTAGGTTGGTATTGAAGTTTGCAGTATCAAACCGGGCACTAACTCCTTTAAATACTATGCCTAGTACCTCATCTTCAGCCTTTATAAGACCTGCCTTATGGCTATACTCCTGCACATGCCTGACATAAGGAAAATCTTCAGGGTTGGTGAAAATCCCAGTATTAAGTGATATTGGCACCTCTTCAAATGAATTATCAAGTGTGTATTTTGTTAGCTGCAGGTGAGCACTAAAACTGTAAATTTTATCCCTTACCGTATCCTGAAAGCCTCTGAGGATAAGGAATGACACAATCATAGCTCCTAAACCAACAGCAATACTTCCTATAGCTATTTTGTGAATAGTGGATGAAAAACTCTGTTCTTCATTATCAGCAATTCGCTTGGCTATGAAATATGAAAGGTTCAACCGTTTTGATTAATTTTAGCGTGCCTCAAAGTAAAAGAAAACAAAAATGTAAAAAGTACTTTATCCCTTTCTTTTACAACATGGAGGGCATGTAATTGTAAAACATAAATATTAATGCGGCATTATTTTTTTCTCATCTTAATTATCATCTCTTCAAGTTGCAAAGCACAACAAGAGCAAAATCAAGCACCCGATAAAACCATTAGAGTAGGGGCCGAAAGTTTGGATGAATACTTACCCTTATTAAAAGACAAAAAAGTTGCACTACTGGCCAACCACTCTTCTTTAGTGGGTAAAACACATTTGGTAGACACGCTTCTAAGTAATGATGTCGATATTGTAAAGGTCTTTGCTCCAGAGCATGGTTTTAGAGGTGACAGACCAGATGGAGCCACCATAGACAATACCAAAGATCCTAAAACGGGCATTCCGATTGTATCGATGTACGGAAAAAATAAAAGCCTGCCTGTAGAACTTCTTGAAGGAGTTGACGTGCTGATCTTCGATATTCAGGATGTAGGTGTGCGATTCTTCACCTACATAAGTGCTATGGCTTATGCCATGAAATCATGTGCTGCTTCGGGGACTAAATTTATAGTGTTGGATAGACCAAACCCCAATGGCATGCTGGTAGATGGCCCCATGCTTGACTCTGCTTTCTCTTCCTATGTAGGTGCTTTGCCTTTGCCTGCTGTACATGGACTAACTGTTGGCGAGCTGGCTAAGATGATCCATGGCGAAGGTTGGACAGGAGATAAAAAGTGCGACTTGACGATTATACCTGTTAAAAACTATGATCATTCTATGCCCTATATTTTGCCAGTAAAACCATCGCCTAACTTGCCAAGTGATAAATCTATTATCCTGTATCCATCGCTAGCTCTATTTGAGGGTACTGCCATAAGTGTTGGCCGGGGGACTTACAAGCCGTTTATACAGTATGGGCACCCATCTTTCACAGATTTAAAACACACCTTTACTCCTGTCTCCATTCCCGACATGTCTGCTAAACCACCACTGGAGAATCAAAAATGTTATGGCTATTCATTTGAAGACAAAGATGTGAAACATGAATTCACATTAAAATATCTTTTGGATGCCTATAATAAATTTGAAGACAAAGAGTCCTTCTTTCTCAAAACCAACTATTTCAATTTGCTGATGGGTACTGATAAAACCATGCAACAGATCAAAGCAGGAATGAGCGAAGTAGCTATTAAAGCAACTTGGAAATCAGACCTTGACACCTATATGGTCATGCGAAAGAAGTACCTGCTTTATAAAGATTTTGAATAGCAGTATGGCTAGTTTTGCTGCAATTATTTAAGATATGCAAGACTTAAGAATCATATATATGGGAACGCCAGAATTTGCAGTTCCCTCTCTGGAAATACTAATTGGAAACGGGTTTAATGTAGTAGCTGTTATTACTGCACCCGACAAACCAAAGGGCCGGGGCCAGCAGTTATCAACATCACCTGTTAAGGATTGTGCCGTAAAACACAACATTCCTGTTCTGCAGCCTACCAATTTAAAATCACCAGAGTTTATAGAAGAGTTGAAAAGCTACAACGCCAATCTTCAGGTTGTAGTTGCGTTTAGAATGCTCCCTGAAATGATTTGGAATATGCCTGAAATAGGAACTTTTAACCTGCATGCTTCCCTCCTTCCGCAATATCGTGGTGCAGCGCCTATCAACTGGGCTATTATTAATGGTGAGAAAGAAACAGGAGTATCAACTTTTTTTTTACAGCATGAAATAGATACAGGCAAAATCATCTTTCAGGAGAAAGAAACTATACATGAAGATGACACGGTAGGTGATCTTTATGGCAGACTAATGGCAAAAGGTGCAGGGCTGGTATTAAAAACAGTGCAGGCCATAGCCAATGAAGATTACCCTCAGGTTGATCAGGATGAAAATCAGGAGTTGAGATCTGCTCCAAAAATATTCCGTGAGACCTGTGAAATTAATTGGGATCAACCAACTGTCACAGTTTATGATTTTGTAAGGGGTTTATCTCCCTACCCTGCTGCCTGGACTACAATAAACGATAAGAATTTAAAAATATATAAAGCCTCAAAAGTTGGAAAAAGACCTAATGGAAAGTCATCTGGTGATTATGTATCTGATGGAAAAACCTATTTGCATTTTGTAACAGCTGATGGCTGCTTAAATGTTAGTGAACTTCAAATAGAAGGCAAAAAGCGTATGGGCATTGAAGAGTTTTTAAGAGGGAATAAAGTATGAAAATATCAATGATAGCGGCAGTAGCCGAAAACGGGGTAATAGGTAAGGACAACGATCTGGTATGGCGGCTACCGGACGATATGAAGTTCTTCATGCAAAAGACCACTGGCCACCATGTGATTATGGGGCGTAAGAATTTTGAATCGCTGCCTCCCAAATTCAGCCCACTGCCTAACAGGACCAATATCATTATCACCAGGCAGAAAGACCTTAAGGTTGAGGGTGCTCATGTTGTTAATTCATTACATCAGTCATTAGAAATAGCCCGCATCAACAATGAAAAGGAAGCCTTTATTATTGGAGGTGGAGAAATCTACAAGCTCGGACTGGAAATTGCCGATATCATGTACATCACCGAAGTAAAAGGCACTTTTGAGGGTGATGCTTTCTTTCCGGAATTTGATAAAAATGAGTGGAAAGAAATCGAAAGAATTCCACATGGTATTGATGAAAAACATCAATATGCTTTTGACTTTGTAACCTATGCCAGAAAATAGCCCATGGATAAACCACTTACCAAAGAATTTGAAGTAAAATGGGCAGACCTTGACCCTAACAGGCACATGCGCCACTCTGCTTACAATGACTATGCAGCTCACATGCGTGTGAAGATTTTAGAAGAAGCCGGCTTGACCATGAGCAAGCTAGAAGAACTGAAAATGGGACCCATCCTATTTCGTGAAGAAACAAAATTTTTACGTGAGGTAGGCATGGAAGGAAGTATTACCATCACTGCGGCTTTGTCTAAATCCCGTGCTGATGGCAGTCGATGGTCATTCCGTCATGAAATGTTTCGGTCTGATGGCATTAAAGCAGCAATTATAGAAGTAGATGGTGCATGGTTAGATATTTTACAAAGGAAACTGGCCATACCTCCAAAAGAGATAGCTGACTGGTTTTTATCGATGCCTAAAACTGAAGATTTCATCTTAGAGTCAGCAAAATGAAAGTAAAAGATAAAGTTATTTGGATAACTGGCGCCTCCTCGGGTATTGGTGAGGCCATAACTTATGAATTGGCCAGAAAGGGTGCCAGACTGATACTTTCCGCACGAAGAAAAACAGAACTGGAAAGGGTAAAGAGCTCCTGCCCTGCTGAGGCTCAAAAATATATCGAGCTGCTTCCTCTGGATTTGGCTCAGCCCAATTCCCTTAAACTGATAACTGAAGCCGCTGTCCAGCTTTTTGGGCATGTTGATATCCTGATCAATAATGGTGGAATAAGTCAGCGCTCTTTGGCTGCCGAAACAAGTCTTGAGGTGGACAGAAAACTTATGGAGGTCAACTATTTTGGCACTATTGCCCTTACCAAATATCTTCTCCCGCATTTCACAGAAAGAAAACAAGGACATATAGCAGTGGTTTCCAGCCTTGTGGGCAAGTTTGGGTCGCCCTATCGCTCAGGTTATGCTGCCTCCAAGCATGCCTTACATGGCTTCTTTGATTCATTACGCGCAGAACTCTTCAAAGACAACATTAAGGTCACTATGGTGTGTCCCGGTTTTATAAAAACCAATGTTTCTGTCAATGCGCTGACTGAAACTGGTGATGCGCTCAACAAAATGGACGATGCCCAGGCCAATGGTATGGCGGCAGATGTCTTTGCAAAAAAAATGATCAAAGCATTAGAGAAGGAAAAGAATGAAGTTTATATCGGTGGCAAGGAAAAATACGGAGTGTATTTGAAAAGGCTTTTCCCTAATCTATTTGCCAAAGTTTTAAGGAAAGCCAAAGTGAGATAACTCACCCACTCCCCTTTGCCCTGTTGTACATTTTATTTGGTGGCACCAGAAATATGGAGAAGCTTAGATATGGTGTTGGGTCAGCGTCTATTTTCATTAAAGCATCTGCACGTCTATCTCCTGGTTCGGAAATGAACAGATTGATGGGAAAACGATAGCCTGCTGTTACACCAAACCACAACCAGTCATGGAGCTCGCGTTCATAAGTTAACAGGGCACGTACTGATGACCTTCTAAATTCTAAAAGATCGAAACCACTAAAAAGGCTGTCCTGCAGGCTATAGCTGGCACCTTGCAGCTCTAGGGCTCCTATAAAATGATTTGAAAGATTAGGAGAGTATCTCAATTTGGCGCTTTTTGGCAGCAGCAACTCATAGCCCCAGTGAAGGGAAAAATCATTATTGAACATCAACACAGGGTAAGCCGCTGGCTGACCAAAATCATAGCCAAAGGAGGCTCCAAAGCCCAACTGCTTGTGGGGGCCGCGCTGCTTGCCATAAATACCCGCCACCGACCATTTCAGCTGATAGTTAATATTTTCAGAACCAGGCCTGTCGCTATTCAAAGAGCTGTTAAAATAAATATAAACAAACTTTTTTTCCTTTAAAATCTGCTGCATGTAGGCGCTAAAGCTTAACCGCTTCAACGACTTATCATCAAAGCGGGTGAATAGTGGGTACACCTCGTCAGACTGTTCACTGAACTTAAACTGCTCGTGCCTGTAGCCTAAACCACCAATGATTTTGGTGCGCTCTTTTAGTACCATTGGAAATTTCAACTTTCCCTCCCTGATCAGGTTTTGCGACACATTGGCCTGCGCATCTCCTACTATAGCCGAAGTGGGTATAACCGTAAAATCCCTGAGCAGTTCCGTTTCGTAGACCAAAAACTTGGGCCTGGGTTTGAAACGCGTGGCCGCTTCAATGATAGGACCCTCAGCCTCAACATTGTCAGGAGCCACCTCCTGCGCACAGACACAGGTTGCGCTGAGTAGCAGACCAAATGTCACTAAAAATAAATAAAGCGTATGTTTTGCCAACAAAGGAAACAGGTCAGGTTTGAACTATAAATTAACAATTTGGCGAATTATTGTTCTTATATGCGAGAAAACATTTTGGATTTATAAAATTAATAGTCTCGTATCCACTTGCCCAAGAGTTAGCTTCATTTCAAAACACAAATAAATAACAATTAATTGCTATTTTTAGAGTAACAGCAGGGTATCTGTAAAATTCACAAATGACAACAAATGCTTACAAATAAAAAGGTGCGTATATCTGGTTGTTGTCAGCAAGCTTTTTCGGGAAAATGAAACAATTACGGACGACAACCTTACTGATGCTTATTTCAATTAGTTAATTTGGACAACAATATAACTTTGACCTTGATAAAATAAAGTTTAATGGACTTGGACTTATGACGACCAAAAAAGTAATAACAGAAAAATTCGAACAAGGAAGACGAGTTGAAACAAATTACGAATGTGGTTTCTTCACCAATGACTTACCTGGCGGGCCATAATACCAATTGGTGTATACTGACTTCACTTTTATTGGAAGTGACAAGGAATACTTCTACTTACAAAGTGTAAACTTTTTTCAGGACGAGTTAAATGAAACTCCACCATGCGGACAAAGTATTGAATGGGCAGACGACAAAGGAAGAATTCATTAAATTATTTGGCGATACCGTTAAGCAACATTTTGACAACCCCGATAATAAAGTAATTGTTTTAATAGCAACTGACTGTGACGATGGAGCAAGATTTACATTCAAAGACGGACGACCTGTGAGATTTGAGTATTGGACACCGCGTTCAGTAGAAAAAGCCAACGAGCCAACAAAGGATAGCCCACTTCTACTGAGTGAAGAATGCCGGGCGCCATGCAGAGTACTAAAGCAAGGGTGGAAATTGAATTTTCCGTCATGATTGAGGTTTTTTACAGCTACTGGTTATTTAAATCCAAACATTCCATTGTTGTGGGCCAAACCTTCGGTACGTATTTCCTTGATGACGTCCCAGTGCTCTACAATTTTGCCGTCCTTCATTCTGAATAAGTCGTAGAACGCTTGCGATTTACCACTCCACTCTCCTTCACTTACCGTAAGCACGAAATTCCCTTCGCCTAGTACCTTCTGGATTTTGGAATACTTAAACATGTTATTTTGCGAAGTGAGGTACTCAACGGCTTCTACAATTCCACTCAAACCGTCTTTTATCCTGGGGTTGTGCTGGTCATATTGTTCGGCACTAACATATTCTGTAATCTTACCTGGGTTCTTACCCATAAGCACATCTTCTATCAAGGCTACGGCCAGCGCTTTATTTGCATCGGTTTTATCCAGGTCTTCCACGGTGGTTGCCCCATCGGTTTGGGTTCTTCCACTGGCGGTTTCTTTCACAAGGGTCGTAATAGCATCCCAGTGCTCAGCAACTTTTCCGTTTTCATCTATACGTATAATGTCAAAGGCCACCATTTCGTTTGCACCAAAAGGTTCGGCATTTTTCCAGATATTGTGCATAAATACATAATCCACATCTACGAACATTCGCACGTTTTCTGCATACGTTCCATGTTCTTTTAAGACAGGTAAGAGTTGGATAAAGGGTTCCAATCCTGTCGGTAGGAATGGATTGTGCCGGATATAATCAGCATTTGCAAATTTGCGCATTGTATCTTCGTCTTGGTCGGCTACAGCACCTAAGAAAGTGCTTACGATTTCTTTGTTATTCATTGATTTAGCTTTGAATTTGTTTCGCTTATTAATTTTGTTTGCGCAGTTCCACAGGAAGCAAGAATGCCTGACAACACAAAGACGCTTATTACTTTTTTCATTGATCTTGTTATTTGATGAATACTTATTACTTTTGTTTTGCAAGCAATGATATAAAATAACTTACAACATGCAAGTAATAATTGAAATAACTTGCATTTAACAAGTAATAATTTATATATTCTTAACCTATGCCACAAGATTTCAGGTGTAATTGCCCGTTTACTTCAGCCTTGGATGTTTTAGGCGATAAGTGGATGTTGGTTATCGTAAAGCAAATGCTCATCGAGGGAAAAGAAACTTTCAAAGACTTTACAAAAAGTGATGAAGCCATTGCTACAAATATTCTTTCTGCCAAACTCAAACTACTAGAGGAAGTAGGGATAATCATAAAAACACAACGACCAGACAATAAAAAGACCAACCTCTATCTTTTGACTGATAAGGGATTGGCTTTAGCACCTGTACTTGTAGAGCTTGCCAAATGGAGCGATAGTAATCTCAGAGACATCAATCCGACTATTGTGAACGGAGAAGAAATGAAATTTTTACGAACTGATAAATCTGCTTTTACGAATGTATTAGTGACGAAATATAGAGAAAAACTGGCTACAACATTGTATAATAGCAACCTATAAAAAGGTTCAATTTATGGAAAAAACACAGACATTAAATTACATTAAACAAGTATTAAAAAACATGCCTTCGGATTGGCTTAGCCTTACTACTCATCGGCTTGATATTTATAATGAGAAGCTTGCCAAAGTTGAGTTTTTACAGGATTTTGACCAGTTAGCAAAAAACAATAATGCTGAAAAATCAGCTTTAAGTGAGTTGCCAACTGCTTATGATTATATCAGATTGGGGCATCCTTTATCATCTGTTTTAGAATGGACAATTGCTCAATTTTTAAATCTAGAAGCCGAAAGTGTTGTGAGCTTTTCATCAAGAACGGCTCCTGTCCTCGCCATTTTGCGAAAGAACTTTATTGAAGGTAAAAACACACGAATTATTCATGTCAATCAGCTTCCAAAGTCTTTTGATGCTGAGCTAATCCATCGTGTTTATGGCTATCACTTTGAAGCACAGCAAGTAGAGAGTATCCAGGAAATTCAGGACTTTGCTGGCACTACCATTTTCGTAACTGAACAAGAAATAAGTGAATCCCTTGAGTTGCCATCTAATATTGATTTCTTGATTAGTATGGATGATAAGCTTGGCAGCATTTTGATAGTTAATGGCCATGATAACAAGCGCTACATTTCCGAAATACAGCATGTAAGAAGAAGGGAAACTATTGCCATGACTCCTGATGATTGCTTTATTGCATTGGAGAAGTTATCTGAAAATGGTGCCGATCATTCTAAGGTCAGAAACCGTGTGGCTGATCAAAATGCTGTAGAGAAATGCATTCAGGAGATTACTGCTACTGACAATAAACCTCTGATAGGCTCAAGCGGATTGTCCGTTCAATATGCGATTATGATGGGCCTTGTTGACCATGCGCTAGAAACGTACCCAGGAAAAGATATTAAGTTCATTGTGCCCCCCAATTGTTATGGTGGAACTAACGATCAGGCCAGGCGAGTTGCGGCTTGCAATGACCGTATAGAAATCATGGACCTATTGGTAGATAGGGAAAATAACATGGTTCAAAGCATTGATGCTGTTTTAGATGCAGTGGCCTCGCAAGATGCAGTGCCATATATAATAGTTGAAATACCTACCAACCCACGGGTAGAAGTGCCAGATCTGGGAAATTTAAGAACCGTACTGCGTAAGTCACGAACTACCTCTCAGGGTACAGCTTCTGTAGCTCCTGTTTTTATTCTGGATCAAACTTTTTGTCCGAATGTGCGCTTTTTGGGTGAAGAGGATATACTATCAGGGATCAACGCCATTTCATATGTCAGTGGTTCTAAATTTCCTAGCGGTGGTAAGTGTACGGCCGGCTATTGTGTTGCTAACCAACAGGCAGCACATTTAATGGGGAAAATAGAAACTCACCTAAAGCTTTGTGACAATGAGTCCACGGATTTGCAAATGGAGCTACTTGCGCAGCAGTTGCCATCAATGAATGAAAGAATTGAAGCGGCTTATCAATACACCCGTGAGTTTGTTAATTTCATTCAACAGACGCTACCCGAAGCTAAAATCAATTTCGTTTCAGAAGAGCTGGCAAAACAAGGATTCACGCCATCTGTTTTTTCACTCGACCTTCCTACCAAAGGAGGTACTGACGAAGAAAGAGAAGCCTATAAGCGCGCACTAAACCTGAAGTTAATCAACTCAATGATTAAAGAAATACCTGAAGAAAGTAAATATTGTGTGAGTTACGGACAGCTAAAAGGCTGCTATTGGACCATTCCAGCAACCTCTACTCAGGGCACGACCAAAGAAGGTGATAAAGATTATATTGCACGTGTGGCATTGTCTGCAAACATGGATTTAGAACGTCATAAAAAAGTATTCTCTCAATTTGCAGCAAGTATTTAGTCTTATTGGCAGATTATGAAACAGGTGAATTTTGGACATTTATTAATTGCATGCAGCATCATATTTCAGACATCGGCATGCGGACAAACGAAAAGTGAGTTTACCTGACTTAATGGTGCTAAAGCTGCTATTTGCCTGACTTATGATGACGGTCTTTCGAGTCATGTCAATACTGTTGGTCCGGCACTAAAGAAATATAATTTCAAGGCCACCTTCTACCCTACGCTCGCTTCATCTTCTATTTATGATGAAATGGATAAGTGGAAATTGTTAGCTCAGGAGGGTCATGAGTTAGGAAACCACACCTTATATCACCCTTGTCAAAAATCGAAGGGTGGAATGGACTGGGTTAAGGATTATCAGGATTTAGACAAATATACCGTTGACCAGCTGTTGGAAGAAATTCAACTGGCCAATAGCTTTTTATCAGCGCTGGACGGAAAGAAAACCAGAACTTTTGCCTATCCATGTGCCCACTATTATGCTGGTGGTGTTAATTATAAAGACAGTATCAGTAAATATGCTTCAGCGGCAAGGGGCAGCTCTGGAAAGCAAGAGTCTCTACAAATTCCTGACGAAATAGATATTTACAATGTTACTTCCTGGGCACCTAACAATCATGATGCTGATGACCTTATTGCATATATTGATAAGATTATAGAAAGCAACTCCTTCAGCACATTTACTTTTCATGGCATAGGTGCCGAGCACTTGGTTGTCTCCAAAAAAGACCATGAGGCGATGCTCAAATATCTGGATGCCCATCGTGATAAGATTTGGGTGACCACTTTTAAGGAAGCAACAGATTATTTGAGATCACAACAGTTAAAAAAATAAAAATATGAGCTCTGGAATAAAGAAGATTGAAGATTTCTTCACTATATACAAAGAGTCCGCCTGGAACAAAGATTCAGTCTCCATGATCAATCTATACGATCATCAGTCGATCATATTTGATATGTGGGATAAAGGCAGTATTACTAATGAAAAAGAGTGGGTCAAACTTATTGAAGACTGGCTAGGCTCCTTAGGTGATGAAAGCGTGAAGGTCGATTTCGAAATGGTGAAAATTCAGGAATCAGATAATGTAGGTTTTGCAACTGCCTTCATTAAGTTTCAGGCTATCTCTAAAGAGGGAGAAGTTTTGAGAAGTATGAAAAATAGAATTACACTTGGTTTTACAAAGCATGAGAGCCAATGGAAAGTAATCCACCAGCACACGTCCGCACCAATAAGTTCTGAAGACCTCTCCGCTATTCTAGATCTATAGTCTATTTTGTAAATGACAGGAATAGCTGATACCAAAATATGGCTTAATCACGCTTAGGAAATAAATTTTCGCTATGTTGTAAATAGTTTACAGTGAAATAAGTGTGCCCCATCATTTATAAATTAAATGAGCGCAATTTTTCCTTCTTAACACCTTCATTCTTTCAATTTCAGGATTCATCATACTGACCCTCGCGGCTCCTCCATTATTTGTTAAAGAAAAACCATGAAAGGCTAAACGTGAATTTATAATCCAAATATTTACTATCATAACCGAAGCCACAGCAAGTTCATCATTAATGCATTCGCCAAATTCCATGATCCGTTTTGGTATTTGGTCTTGTGAATTATACGGGTTTAGAAGAAGACACTGATATAGAAATATTTTATGTAGAGTAGACACTCGGGTGAAGGTTTGAGGCTTGAGTATGTTATGCGTCTTTGATTTTCAAAGAGCAAAGCATATTAAATCATCTTGATACCACTGATCATAAATCGCTATAAATTCTTTCTTCCAAACAATATTCATTCGCTTTTGATTTGTACTTTGGCATTAAGATGAAGGGAAGGCTCAAAATCAAATTATACAGGCAAATTGGTCTCTTAGGACTAATAGCTACTGGGGTTTGCTCCATGCTTGGAGCCTCTATAAATGTTGTGCCATTTATGATTCAGCGCAATGTGCCCGGTATAGGCCCTTATGTGCTTCCGGCTTTTGTTTTCGCTGCTATACCAGCCATTTTCGCTGCTCTTGCTTATGCTATTTTATCTTCATCTATGCCGCGGGCAGGTGGCAGCTATCTGTATGCAAGTAGAGGCTTAAATCCCTATTTAGGGTTTATCGCCAGTTTCTCTCAATGGTTTGGTTTATCCATTGTTATTGGGGTGATTGCTTATGTGTGTGTGCCATTTATGCGAGACGTAGCCATTGGAATGGGTTGGGATGAACTTGCCGTAACTTTGGAGATACCTGTCATCAGAGTAGGATTGGCACTGGCGCTCATTTGGGTTTTTGTAGGTGTAAATATCCGCGGAAATAAAACCTATGAAAGAATACTTATTCCGATGATGTTCATGATGTTCATTCTAGGCAGTATTGTTATAGTCTCAGGCTTTTCATTTAATACAGAAGATTTCATAGCCGCTGTTAAACTTAAAGATAACGTAGATGTAAAATTAACTTCTGCTGAGGCCTTGGATTGGCGAACTTTTCTCTCAGCAGCAGCATTGCTTTTTTCCAGTTTTATAGGTTTCGATTCTATAGCCCAGGCTGGAAGCGAAGCGAAAAATCCTACAAAATCACTGCCCAAAGCCATATTGCTGACAATAATAACCGTTGGTGTATTCTATTTCCTTTTTACCTCTGCTGTCTACAATACCGTACCCTGGAGTTATGTGGCATCAGAAGCTATGGTCAAAGATATTAGCGCCCCTGGCCTGTTGAGCTATGTGTTACCCGCAGGGCTTGGTGTGGCCATTTTGCTTGGCGCTGCCATTGCCCTGATCAATGATTTGCCTGCCATGTTACTATCAGTTTCAAGATTAATGTTTGCCTGGGCAGAAGACGGCATTTTTCCCGCATTCATCGCCAATGTGCATCCTAAAAGACATACACCACATGTTGCACTTATTACTGCGGGTATTATGGCAAGTGTTGGCGTGCTCGGTTCTCACTTCGCTGGTGACTTCTTTTTAGGTATAGACATTATGGTGACTTCCATGATAGTCAACTTTCTTCTGATGTGTATAACACTTATTACCATTCCAATAGTAAACCCCGAACTGGCAAAGGAAATTTCAATTATCAAAGAGCGGCCTTTTCAACTATGGATTGGCTGGTCCGGCACTATTTTCTTAGTTGCTTTTTTAATCATTCACACCTATAAAGACCTTACAGCTGATGCCAGCGCCTGGTATTTTCACTCCACGCCAATCTGGTTGATAGTTATGGCACTTGCCAGCCTGCTATTTTATTCCAGATGGCTTGGCTTTAAAAAGGCAAGCATTAACACCAAAGAAAAATTTAAACTCCTTCCTGAAGAATAGTTATGAATAATTCAACCGCCTTAGCCTCTGACCTAACCATATCAAAAATAATTACCGGACTCTGGCAGATTGCCGATATGGAAAGAGACGGAACAACCCTTGACCCTCTTGAAACTTCCCTGGCAATGGAACCCTATGTAAAAGCCGGTCTCACCACTTTTGACATGGCTGATCATTATGGATCCAGCGAGATAATTACAGGAACATTTAAAAACACCAATCCTTTAGGAAGTAAAGTTCAACTTTTCACAAAGTGGGTGCCTGCTGCTGGAAAGATTAGTAGAGAAGATGTACGCGCAGCTGTTAATAAAGCATTAGATAGAATGCAGCAGCCATCCATTGATTTGATGCAATTTCATGCCTGGCACTACCCTGATCCTAGTTGGTTGGATGGCCTATTTTATCTGAATGAGCTGAAAGCGGAAGGACTAATTAAGCATCTTGGAGTCACTAACTTTGATGCTGCCCACCTGAGGGTGGCCTGTGCTTCTGGTATTCCATTAGTCAGCAATCAGGTGTGTCATTCATTAATTGATCAAAGGGCTTCAGGTAAAATGGCTCAGGTCTGTAAAGAATATGGTGTTAAGGTTCTAGCCTTTGGAACGCTGGCTGGTGGTTTTCTTACTGAAAAATGGTTGGGAAAACCAGAACCAAAGATAGATAGCCTGGAAACCTGGTCAGAAATGAAATACAAAAGATTCATTGATGCAGCCGGTGGATGGGAACCTTGCCAAAATCTGTTGAAAGTTGTAAAAAAGGTTGCTGACAAGCATCAGGTTTCGATGGCCAACATCGCCAGCAGGTATATTCTAGAAGGTGAGCATGTGGCAGCAGTAATAGTAGGTGCCAGACTTGGCAAAAGTGAGCACATAGAAGACAACGCTAAGCTGCTCAGCATTGACCTTAGCCATGAAGATATTAATAATATTAAAGTTGCACAGCAAGCGCTAAGCCCTATTCCAGGTGATTGCGGTGATGAGTATAGAAAACCACCCTTTTTAACTGCCTCAGGTGATTTGAGTCATCACATAGATGCAATACCTAAGGCTTTTGACCCTATCAACACAGCTGAAGACAGGACACAGGTTTTTAGCGGAACAGAATGGGAAGAATATGCTGGCTATTGCAGGGCAGTTCGTGATGGAAATAGAATCCATGTGTCGGGTACCACTGCCACTCATGGCAGCATGATGATTGGCGGCAATGATGTGGCAGCACAGACTCATTTTGTCATAGACAAAATTGAAGGAGCTATTGAATCTATGGGAGGCAAATTAAGTGATGTGGTTAGAACCAGAATTTTTGTCAATAATATTGATGACTGGGAGCCAGCGGCAAGGGCGCATGGTGATAGGTTTAATGGAATTAATCCTGCCAACACTTTGGTTGAAGCCAAGTTGGTTGGTGAAGGCTATCGTATTGAGATTGAGGCTGAGGCGGTGGTTAAATAGTAAAATTCATCTTCAGAATTAAGATACCGGATAAATAAACGTGAGATAAGTACAATGTAGATCGTCATGCCGGAAAAATCAGCTTTAATTTTTTATAAAGCTGATTTTATCCGGTATCTCAAAAACTAACTTGGGAGATTGCGGATATTTTTCTTCCATTAAAAAAATGATTGGAAGAAAAATTCCGCAATGACGCTCTGGGACAAGTATTTTATTAAACTCATGTAAATAGTACTGAGGACGGGCATGACATTCAATTTTTAGTACTATTCCAGCTTTTTAAAACCCAAATCTAAAGCATTATACGCTTCGGCAAATGTTTGCCATTCATTAGTAATAAACTCATCAACCTTAGTGGTAAATTCATCAACCAATTTTTTAGCATCATCAATAAGCTGAAGCTCTTGAGCAGAGGGAACCCTTACTCGAGACATAGCCACCATCAGCGCATCATTCACTTTTGAGTAAGCTGTAGTTTCATTGGATTGCCACGCTCCAACCTGTCGCTTAGGTCTTGGTGTCTGACCGTTGGCTCTCAAGGTTTCTAATTTCCCCTTCATCTTATCTAATACACTAACCACAGAATCTTTATTAGAGTAGTCAGATTCCTTCAATTGTTCAATCAATTTATCCAGGGATTTAATCCGGTCATCAATTGACAACAAAGCTTTTGAGAGTCTGTCAACCTCTTTATCAATTGCCTTATTATAAGCATAGAGCTTTTCGTCAACCTCCGGATTCAGATCAAATCGTGGATCTGCAATTATATTAACAGTAGTCTCATCCTCCACTTCTTGATAGCTCAGTACAATTTTATATTCACCAGGCAAAACAGGTATGCCTCTCGATTCTTCGTGAATCCATGCCCCTGGCAGATTTGAAGACTGCTCATCCAATTTCCAAATCAAATAATTCAGCCCCTTTTCTGCAGGTTTGGATTTAACAGTGTTAATTAATGCGCCAGCTTTATTGTAAATCTTGGCTACAACAAATGCTGATGTATCAGTTAATGAGTTGACAAAATATGGAATCTCAGTCTTTTGAAAAACCCTATTTTCCCCTTCAAATGTGGTGTGGAATCCTGTCCAGATGTTACCTGGAGGTGCTATAAAAAGCCCTTTCACCTGAACAGCATCATTCATCGGCAATGCGGTAATTTCTGGCTTTAGTCTATTGGCTGCAATTTCTCTAAGTGAAAGGAGGTCATCCAAAACCCATATCGCTCTTCCAAACGTTCCAATGATTAATGCCGATTCTCTCTCCTGAATGGTCAAGTCCATAGTAGAGACAGATGGAAACCCATTTTTCATTTGTTCCCAAGTATTGCCTTCATCTATACTTACCCAAAGGCCATTTTCCGTGCCTAAGAAAACCAGTTTTGGCTCTTTAACATCCTGCATGACTGACAAAGCATAACCTTTCACCTGAGTTTCATCAGCTAGCCGCTTCCATGATTTTCCAAAATCTTCAGTCTTGAACAAATATGGTCTGTAATCTCTCTTTCTGTAGTTATTCACCACCATCCAGGCAGTGCCTGCCTCATATCTCGATGCCTTAATCTGTGCTATCCATGCTTCATTAGGAAGTCCCTTTATTTGTTTAGTCAGATTCTTCCAGGTTTTGCCTCCATTTCTTGTCAATTGCACTTGTCCGTCATCTGTTCCTGCCCATATCACTTCTTTATCAACAGGACTTGCAGCAATGGTTAAAATGCTGTTGTAATTCTCAGCGCCAGAGATATCCAAAGTCAAGCCACCATAATCTTCTTTTTGATGCTCAGGATTGTTCGTTGATAAGTCGGGCGAAATGACTTCCCATGTGGCTCCCTTATCAGTTGATTTGTGCACAAATTGAGAGCCATAATAAACCCCGTTCTTATCAAAAGGATCTTTCTCAAATGCAGCATTCCAGTTAAACCTGAGTGTGGTTTGTAAATCAGGCGCATGAGGTTTTATACTGCTGTAATACCCTGTGAGTTTATCATATCTGTACAAATCACCGTTCTGAGAAGTGCCATAACCAAAGCGGCTGTTATCTAAGTCGGGAGAAATGTAAAAACCATCACCACCAACCAAGTATTGCCAATAAAGCGTTCTTATTCCTCCACGTTTCCATGTATATCCCGGACCAGACCAATTGCCATTGTCCTGCATGCCACCATAGACATTATAAGGCATATCATTGTCCACATTGATATGATAAAACTGAGCCACAGGTATAGTCTCTGGAAAATACCAACTTTTACCGTGATCATTGGTAATCCCTATTCCCCCATCGCCACCTATAATAAAATGCTCAGGATCATTGGGATTCATCCAAAAAGCATGGAAATCTGCATGGATACCTTTGGTTTCATCTGCCGGGATCATTGGAGTAGGGTCAAATGTCTTGCCACCATCATAGCTCACACTTAGCGGTTGATATATATTATACAGCCTATCAGGGTTTTTTGAATCAACTGCTAATTCCTGAAAATAGAAAGGTCTGTTGTTAGTAAATCTGGGGTTATCGTTAATCATCGTCCAATTTTCACCGCCATCATCACTTCTATATAAGGCATTCTTTTTGGCCTCTACCTTTGCGTAAACCCTACTGGTGTTGCTTGGAGCTATGGCAACTCCTATTCTTCCTAATTCTCCTTCTGGTAATCCATTTTGACTATTTAGTTGTTTCCATGTTTTACCCGCATCTGTAGTTACATAAAATCCAGAACCAGTGCCACCAGAAGTAAAGTAATATGGTGTGCGTCTGTGCTCATACATGGCAGCAAAAATCTTATTTGGGTTTTTAGGATCCATAACCAAGTCGGCAATACCAGATTGGTCATTCGTATATAATATTTTATTCCATGTCTGTCCACCATCAGTAGTTTTATAAAGCCCTCGATCTTCATTTGGTGTAAAAGGGTCACCTAAAGCCCCTACATAAACAACATCTGGGTTTTGCGGATCAATAATAATTCTATGAATAGTTTTAGTCTTCTCCAGCCCCATGTGCTTCCATGTTTTGCCACCATCCAAACTTTTAAAAATTCCCATTCCCAAATTCATTGAATTACGAGGATTTCCTTCTCCAGTGCCTACCCATACCACATCAGGATTATTTTGCTGAATAGCAATTGCGCCAATATTTTGAGTAGGTTGATCATCAAAAACAGGCTTCCAGGCGCTGCCTCCATTCTCAGATTTCCATACACCTCCTGAAGCGGCTCCCAGATAAATCAGCTTCGTATTAGCGGTATGGACGTCAATGGCTGTAATTCGGCCACTCATATTAGCAGGGCCTACATTTCGAATTTTAAGATTTTTGATCAATGACATGTCCAACTTCTGCCCAAAGCCTAGAGATATTGATAAAAAAAGGACTGCAGTTAATGTGATTTTTTTAGTCATAGGTTTACTGATTGATGACAGTAAGATACAACATACCAACCATCTTTGTCATGTCGAAAATGTATGAACGGTTATTGAGTTATAAGAATAATTAACCAAATTGAACTTTAAGAATCATAACCCATATTATCACTATGCTCAGACATGCTCATCTCCTTTCTATAGTTCTTGTAATTACTCTTTTGGGCTGCCAAAAGACAGAAGAACCCAAAGTAACCAATCAAGAAACAACTATAGCTTATAGCTCAGACAGCTATGATGATCTCGTGAGTCTTTTTAAGGAATGGCGGGCATTTGAACAGCCGCCATTGAAAGATGGTGCCCCTGATTATACAAAGGCAACTTTCCAAAAGAGATGGTCCGAATTCAAAGCACTGCAAGCAAAATTAAATGACATTGATAAATCAGGCTGGCCTACAAACCAGCAGGTCGACTGGTACATTGTGTGGGCAGAGATGAATGGCTATGACTTTAACCACAAGATTCTAAAACCATGGGAACGTGACCCTGCCTATTATAAAACAGTATGGATGGACAGAAGTGACGTACCTGCCCACGAAGGGCCTACTCATCACATGACCGCAGAGGTGTGGACTTATGACTTTCCGTTAGATAAAGCAGCAAGGGATAAGTTTATTGCTGATATTAAAGTAATTGCACCACTTAACGAGCAGGCTAAAATCAATTTAACAGGAAACGCCAAAGAATTGTGGATAGCAGGAATTAGGGATATAAAAACCCAAAGCTCAGACCTTAAAAACATACTGACATTTGAAGGTGTGCAATCAGATTCAGAATTGGTAACGGCTATCGAAAATGCCATCAAGTCTACTGACGATCTGGCTGCATGGTTAACTCAAGAATCAGCTTCAAAAACAGGTCCATCTGGAATAGGCAAAGACAATTACACCTGGTATTTACAGAATGTTCATTTGGTGCCACTAACCTGGGAAGATGAAGTGATGATTCTCAAAAATGAACTGGCAGGTGCGTGGACTTCCCTTAAGCTCGAAGAGCATAATAACAGAAACCTTCCAGAGCTTGATGATGCCAGTTCACAAGAGGAATATGCCGCTATGGCAGAAGCCTCAGCCACCAGTTTGATGACATTTTTGAAGGATCAGGATATTGTTACTGTTAAAGACTATTGGGAACCCGCATTAAGGGAGCACTTGGGCAGATATGTACCTAAAGAGACGCGTAATTTCTTTTGGATAACGGCACATCTGGACCAAAGACCGCTCTACTCCCATTTCTATCATTGGTTCGAGCTAGCCAGAATGGACACTGAGCCACATAAAAGTGAAATAAGAAAAGGCCCTTTATTGTACAATATTTTTGACTCCAGAAATGAGGGAACAGCCACTGCCGTGGAAGAGATGTTTATGGAGGCGGGACTTTACAATGACAGCCCCAGATCAAGGGAAATTGTTTATATCATGATTGCCCAAAGAGCTGCCCGAGGGTTAGGCTCTTTGTATGCACATGCCAACGAAATGACCATGGAAGAAGCCGGAAGTATTCACTCTGACTTTACACCAAGGGGTTGGATGAAAACAGAAAAGGAATTGCTTTTATTTGAGCAGCACCTTTACATGCGCCAGCCTGGATATGGCAGCAGCTATATTACAGGTAAATACCTGCTTAAAGATGCCATGCAAGACTATGCCATGCTCAAAGAATCAAAAGGTGAAGCATTTGAGGTGAAAGAATTCTTCGATAAGTTAAACAGCATAGGCAATATTCCAATTTCACTAGGCAATCTGGAAATGACCGGAGAAAATGATGAGCTGTTAGATATTATAAATGCTCAAAAATCAATTCAGTGATAAGCGCCAAATTCTGTAACTTTATTATGTGAACAGAAGAGTATTTACCGAAAAATCATTGAAGGCCGCAATGTCTTATGGCCTTGTGAGTTCATTAATTCAGACGCAAGCTATTGGTAAGCATATTCTTCCCATCACAAACCATTGGTCAATTGAGTTGAATGACTTTTGTCATGACTTAAGGAAATCAACCATTGGTGTTATGGAATGGCAACAAAAGGTTGAGGACTTGTTCGATAAAGTGCCTTTACAGGATTTGCTAAACTTTATAGATTTTGATCAGCTTATAAGAGGCTTTAATTACCCTGATCTTGGGGTGAATACGAAAAAAGTAACCTTTCCTAAATTGGATGGTCTTCCTGAAAGAACTGCTTTTGTCAAGAAGATTTTTGGAATGAAAAAGGACAGGGCCATCATTCCGCACGGGCATGCGAATATGTCTTCTGCCCACCTTGTACTCAAAGGAGGAATGCGTCTCAGGCATTACGATAATTTAAGGGTAGAGGATAATACTATGTTGATCAAGCCTACCATTGATAAAACTATTGCCGCTGGCGAATCTTCTTCCATCTCTGACGAGAAAGATAATGTGCATTGGTTTATCGCAGAAACAGAAACGGCCTTCACTTTTGATGTAATCATGCTAGACCTTGATGACAAACCTTACGACATCTACAACCTTGACATCCAGGCCAAGGAGGACCCGAACAATGGCAGCTTCAGGGTGCCCATTTTAGATGTAGATGCTGCTTTGAAAAAGTACGGTAAAGAAAGTCATCATTAAAAAACCAGTCAATAGGTTCAATCCCCTTTGCGACTTCCTTTCTATTTTATACTTTATCTTACATAGACTAGTATAATTCCAATCATATCATTCCCTTTGCGTCTTCAAATTTTTTACCACTATGAATAAGTACATTTTTACTTTACTTTTTTTAATACCTACATGGTATTCGTATGCTCAGCAAGACTTCGAGGATGGTCTTGTAATTACAAATGAAGGGGACACAATTAAAGCCAAAATAGAAAATAAGGATTGGAAGAAGAACCCCGAAAGCATTAATTATCAATCAGCAAAGGGAACCTCTGCCAGCTATTCACCTACTGATATTAAGGGCTTCTTCATTGAATCAAGCAAAGAATGGTATCAAAGTGCCATAATGGAACTTGATAAAAGCTCATTGAAAGACGGTGATGTAGTTAATGGCAGACATCAAATCGGAGTTAAACTGGATACAGTTTTTCTTAGACTTCTTATCAAAGGTAAGTTAAGCTTATACACCATAACTGATGAGAACTCTAGAGAACATTTCGTAATTGATGCTGGCAATGGACTTGAAGAACTAAGAATAGGTAAGAAGAAAGTTACCGAAGAATATCAGGGTATTACAGTAAAGGAAGGGGTTGTTAATTTAGACTACTGGAAGCCTCAACTTGATGCTGCCATAGCAGATTGCCCTTCAGTTACATACAAACAAAGGATTGCGCGTTACGAAGAAAAAACATTTGTGAAATTGATTACGGCATACAACAACTGTAATGGCCAGAGTGAAATTTCATATGCTAAACCAACCGAAAAAGCCATTCTTAATTTAGCATTTAGTGCAGGTGTAATACAATCTAAAATGAAGTTGGATGGAGATGATTATGGAAGAAATGTAAACAAAGATCCAGACGCCTTTATAACACCTTATTTTGGGTTTTCATTTGATGTGCTTCTGCCTAGGAACAATCGGTCATGGTCAATTAGTAATGATTTAATCTACAGAAGTTATAATATAGATGACTTTTTTAAAGTCAGTCAAATAAAAATATTAACAACTTTAAGATACAGGTTTCCATCACAAAGTAATTCCAGATTCTTTATTGGCGCAGGTCTAAACAATGGTATCGCTGTTAAAAGAGAAATAGAAGGAAAAAAAGGAAATGAATTTATGAGAGTGCATGAACAGGGTTTACTTTTTGAGCTTGGTCTCCAATCAAAAAAACTTGGATACATTTTCAGGTATGAATCAAAAAATGGATTTTCTCCATACCTAGAAACGAATACTGTATTCAAAAATTTACATTTCGGTTTAACCTATCTTTTAAATCATTAAAAAGAGTAAGCTCCATGATTAATCTCGTGGAGCTTCACTTTTTCAATCAATATTTCTATTCTTTTATATTTTTTGACGCGATAACTTATTAGCTTCATCGCTTCAATTTTGAGGTATGCGTCAAAATCTATTGCGACAGGGAGCGGATGAGCTCAGTTATGAAATCAGAGGTATAGTAAAAAAGGCTGAACAGCTTCAGGCACTTGGCTATAATATCCATTGGGAGAATATTGGTGATCCTATTCAGAAGAACAGGAAGCTACCCAGCTGGATGAAAGAAACGATCATCGAGCTATTGCGAGATGACAAAACTTATGGCTATAGCCACTCAAAAGGGCTTTTAGAAACCAGAAGGTTTTTAGCAGATAAAAACAACAAACTTAATGGCGCACAGATAGGCGTTGATGATATTACTTTCTTCAATGGACTTGGCGATGCTATTGCCAAAATCTACCAATTCCTCACTCCTAGTGCCAGGGTAATTGGCCCTTCTCCTGCTTATTCTACCCATTCCTCGGCAGAGGCAGCACATGCAAATGCCCATCCGGTAACCTATAATCTCGATCCTGAAAACTCCTGGTATCCTGATCTTGATGACTTGTACATGAAGGTGAAGTACAATACAAGTATAGTTGGGATACTGGTCATCAACCCAGATAATCCAACGGGAATGGTTTATCCCAGGCATATTTTGGAGCGTATGGTGGCCATTGCCAAGGAGTTTGACCTCTTTCTCATTTTTGATGAAATCTATCAAAACATAGTTTACAATAATGCCAGTACTGCAACCATGGCCGAGGTTATCGGAGATGTACCTGGCATTTCCCTTAAAGGAATTTCAAAAGAATTTCCATGGCCTGGCTCAAGGTGCGGATGGGCTGAGTATTATAACAGAACTACAGATTCGGATTTCAACAAGCTTTGCAGCACTATAGATAATGCCAAGATGATTGAAGTGAGTTCTACCACTTTGCCACAGCGAGCCATACCTAAGGTAATGAGTGATCCTCGTTATACTGAATTTTTGAAGGAAACCAATGAGCAAATTGGTCAGCGGAGTAAATATTTGACGGAGATTTTTTCTGATGTTGAAGGCATTCAGTTTAACCTCACGAACGGTGCTTTTTATAATACAATTATCTTTAAAAAAGGTGTTTTGCATCGGAACCAGAAAATGGCCATTGAGGATAATAAGGTAGAAGAACTGTTGGACAGTTGGCTTACTTCAGACATGCCTTTAGATAAGAGGTTTGTTTACTATCTGCTGGCTGCCAAGCAGGTATGCGTAGTGCCCATTTCGGCTTTCGCTTCTGATTTGCTCGGATTTAGAATGACATTGCTTGAAGCCGATGAGCAGGAACAGATAGAGACCTATAAAAGGATAAAAGAAGGGTTGATTGAGTATTTGGGTTCGTAATTACTGGATGTCATGCCGGAAAATAAAGACTTAACTTTTCAAAAGTCTTTATTTATCCGGTATCTCTCAACTGGTTAAAAGAGATTGCGGACATTTTTCTTCCTTTTAAAATATTGGAAGTAAAATTCCGCAATGACGTTAATGTATGTATTTCGTCATGTCCGAAATGAAGTAAAACGTAATGAGATATCCCCTTAAAGGTATTGCATTCATAACTAGAAGACTTCTCAGTCGTTCCTCCTGCGAAGTGACGAAATACTATTTTGTTTTAGTGGAAGGCTTAACCAACTCTTTTAAAAACCCAACACCATAGGCTGTGAGCTGTGTGAATGATGTAGCCATACTTAGAAATGCTACTTTAATGCTTTTGTTTTTCAGCAAAGAGCTTGAAAAGTTCAGTGCTAAAAATAGAAAATACACTCCAATTCCGAAGGCAGCTAATGGCCAGAATAAAAAATAAATTATTGGCAGGCTCAAAAAACCTAGTGTAAATAAAGATGGAAACCAGTGAAGCAATTTCACTTCTTCCGGGTAAAACCTGCCTACGTTAATTCTTGCCCGGCCAAAGAAATGAAGCTGTTTGTAAAATTGAGATAAGCTTGTTCTGCGCTTATGATACACAAAAGCATCTTCAATTAAAGCCGTTTGGTAGCCAGCTTTGATAATACGCATGCTAAACTCCAGATCTTCACCCATTCGGGTAATTTTATAGCCACCTACTTTCTCATAAACGTCCTTCGAAATGCCCATATTAAAACTACGTGGGTGGAAAGTGCCATAATGTTTTTTATTGCCTCTTATGCCGCCAGTTGTAAACGGTGAGGTCATTGAATAGCTAATGGCCTTTTGCATGGCTGTAAAGCTTTCATGGGCTTTATCTGGCCCACCAAAGGCACCAACAGGATTATCTTTCAAATAGTCTTCAACGGCCTGAAAATAGTGCCTTGGTATGATACAGTCTGAATCAAAGACAATAAAGTAGTCACCTTTGGCCTGGTCAAAACCAAAGTTTCTACTAAAACCTTGTCCTGTGTTAGGCTTAAAAAAATAAGTTATTTTTAGTTTATCCTGGTATTTAGGGACGATATGATCGCACTTATCTGAAGAGCCATCTTCAACTATGAGTACTTCAAAGTTTGTATAGGTTTGTTGAGTAAGACTTTCAAGAAGCTCATCAACTTCCTGTGGCCGATTATAAACGGGAATGATTACAGAATAGAACATTAATCAAGGCCAATCTGCTCTGACACTAAATAATCCTTTGATGAATTGGATTTCATCGCCAGCATTTCTGCCAGGAAGCCTGTAAGAAAAAGCTGGACACCTATTACCAGAGCAACCAGTGCTAAAAAGAATAACGGCTGATCCACAACGTCCCTTGCAGGAAGTTTATAATGAAGGTTATAAATCTTCAATCCTACTACCCAGCAGGTAATGGCAAAGCCTCCAAAAAAGGACAAAGAGCCAAGTAACCCAAAAAAATGCATCGGTTTGCGCTGAAACCTGCTCACAAAGGTTATTGATAGCAGATCGAGGAACCCATTAATAAAACGCTCCAGACCAAACTTGGTAGTGCCATATTTTCTTTCGTGGTGATTGACCACCTGCTCACCAATTTTGGTAAAACCATTCCATTTGGCAATAACAGGGATATAACGATGCATTTCGCCATATACCTTAATATTCTTAACCACTTGCTCTTTATAGGCTTTCAGCCCACAATTAAAGTCGTGAAGCTTAATGCCAGAAATCTTTCTGGTTACAAAATTGAAAAACTTGGAGGGTATAGTTTTAGAGATAGGATCATGGCGTTTCTTCTTCCAACCACTGACCATATCATAGCCTTCTTCTTTTATCTTTTTATATAGAGCGGGTATTTCATCGGGGCTGTCCTGAAGGTCAGCATCCATAGTGATTACCACCTCACCATTAGCCTTTTTAAAACCCGTATTTAGGGCTGCAGACTTGCCATAGTTTCTGTTGAACTTAATACCCTTGATGTTATTGTTGTTTTGTGATAAGGTATTGACTATCTCCCAACTGCTGTCGGTGCTGCCATCATCTACCAAAATCACTTCATAAGTAAAGCCGTGCGTTTGCATCACACGGCTTATCCAATCACATAACTCGGTGAGTGATTCTTCCTCATTAAAAAGTGGAACCACTACCGAAATATTGTTTTTATGCATACTTAATAATCGAGCTCTGGATTGCTATTTTTAGTTATAGCACTTACTATCAAAGATACTACAAAACCCGCAAACACAGCAAAAACTATAGCAAATACAGCCATTACGCCAGGTGTCATGAAGCCTTCTGACATACTCATAGCCGCTTCAATCTCGCTATCGCTCATCCCTTGCTCCTGAAATTGTGTAAGCTGAGCATCCTTTATGGCATCAATATATGTTCCATCAATAAATTTCACATAAATGAAAAAGAATGCTGTAGAAATAATTGATGAAATGAGGGAAATTAAGGTACCCATACCAAGGCCCTGACCATAAGACATATAGCCATCACCACTGTCTTTAAACTCTTTATGAGCCAAATAGATAACAACTATTGTAGGGATTAGACCAATCCATTGCATAGCTGAATTGCCCTGAAGCCCTCCTAAGGCAATAATTAGAAAAAAGCCTATTGAAATTAATCCCATGATTAACCCCCATTTCATTGCTAAAGACTTAACGGTGGGTGCTTCTAAATTTTCTTCCATTGTTTTTTTGTTTAAGGTTGTGGTTTGATTTTATACACTAAATGTATTAGTTCAAATTCACCTTTCAAAATTACATGTCATACAAGGTTTTTTTCAGCGCTGAGTGGCATATTGAATAAATAAAGGTTTTTTTACCTATTCATTAGTAAACCTGCTCTCTGATCTACGGAGTATTACGGCCATTATTATGGTGATGAAAAAGCCTAGCAAGCAGCTCTTTATGAAGTAATCTATACCCAGAACGTAAGTTGGTGAAGCTTTGAGCATTTGCTTCTGATTTTCAAATTCTTCTTCACTAATGGTTATTTTTCCCTGGCCTACAAGCTGCTCTTTGTCCAGCTCCAGTCCTCGAAGTGTACCTTCGATATAAGAATTATGAAAATCCGGTACCACACTGGAAAATGAAATAACAAAAATAGCTACCACCAAACCGATGATCACATAAATACCGATGCCAATGACCATACCCTGCCAAAACTGAAGGATTTTATTGTTGTAGTAATCCTTAAACTCCTTAAGCGCAAAGAAGATAAACAAACCAAAAAGCAATATTCTATAATCAAAGAAAATAGGAATGAGCAAAGGATGTTTGCCCATATAGAACAGCGCAACTATTAATACAATAGCCAATAAAGACCCGATGAGCCCATACTTAATGGGCACGCTATAAATAGGTTTTAGTTTGTTAAGCATTATTTATCTGATATTGACCATTATTGAAAACTGCAACAGCTTTTCCTTTTAGCTTTTGATTCCAATAAGGAGAATTTACCGATTTGGATTTGTTTGATTTACCGTTTAATGTCCATTCGGCATTTGGATCAAAAACTGTTAAGTCCGCTGAATTTCCCTCTTCAATAGTTGCAGCATCTAGCTTTAATAAGTTCCTTGGCGCTGATGTTACTTTCTCTATGAGCAGCTCCATTTCAACCTTTTCTGAGAGTTTGGCTATGTCCGTGGCTACTGTTTGCAGACCATTAATTCCAAAATCAGCAAGATCATATTCCAATTTCTTACACTCTTCATCATGAGGTATGTGAGAGCTCACTATTGCATCTATGGTGCCATCTTGCAAGCCTTTTATAATTGCCTTGTTGTCTGCTGCGGTTCTAAATGGAGGATTCACTTTATAGGCAGAATCAAAGTCGTGCAGAGCACTGTCATCAAATGATGTTTGATACGAAGCAATGTCACAAGTAACATTTAAGCCTTTCTTCTTAGCATTTTTTATCAGGCTCAAGGCGTGTGGTGTAGATATATTAGTCATATGAAGTCTACCTCCAGCATAAGCCAGAATATCCAGATTCCGTTGCACAATAATATCTTCAGCAAGATTTGGCATGCCTTTCATTCCCAGCATGGTGCTGTTAATGCCCTCATTCATTACCCCAAACATGTTCAAATGAATGTCCTCAGGTTTGTCGATAAGCAGACCATCAAACTTCTGTAAATATTGAAGGGTTTTAAGTAAAATATCTGAATGCCAAATTGGTTTTAATCCATCAGAAAATGCTATTGCCCCTGCCTCATGAAGGTCAATCATTTCTGTGAGATCCTCACCTTTGACATCAAGGGTTACAGCTGCAATTGGGTGCAATTGGGTTAGTGCCTTTTGATTTCCAGCTCTAACATAGGCCACATCATTCTTAGACTGGGTAACCGGTTTTGTATTAGGCAAAACAGCCACATGGGTAAAACCACCTGCCATGGCAGCCTCTCTACCAGACGTTAAATCTTCCTTATGCTCATACCCGGGATCAGCCAGCCATGCCCGCATATCCACCCAGCCCGGAGATAGAATTTTTCCTTTCCCATCTATCACTTCATTGGCCTTGGCATCAATCTTACCTATTTCTTTGATCTTGCCATTCTCAACCAACACATCTTTGGTCTTACCATGATGGCTCGACTCCTTATCAAGAATTTTAATCGATTTGATTAAGATTTTTGTCATAATATCTTCGAGTTAGGGAAAAAACCTGATTAATAAAACCTCAATAAGCAAAAATAACAAAGCCAGCATTATGGCATATTTCCATAATGGTTGGCCTATATATTTACTTTCCACCGCCTTAGAGAAGCTCGCTTCATCTGCAGCACTTATAACTTCATACTTACCTTGAAAATATTGATTCAAATCGTCTACAGGTGCTTGCCTTAGGTCAGATTCCTTTGGTGAATTATTGAATGCCAAGGTTGTAACTATCTCATCTGAGATTTTAACATCATAATATCCAGCCTCTAATTCATTCTTAGGTATCTCAAGCAATACCGACTTGTTATTCAATCTTTGAGAAGGAATAAATTCACCCTGCTCGCTTGATAGTTTAAAAACGTTATCTGCCAGCAGCGTATCGGTTTGCATGCTAACATAGTCATCGTCAACACTGTAATACAACCTGTCAATATCTTTACTGCTTGAAACTGCCATGCGATACACAATGGGCAAAAAGAGTGCATGATTTTGCAAGGTGTTGAACTCATTAGTCAGAGGGGAAGCCAATATATAAATGCCCTGATTTATCTTGTTTAAATAGGTTTGTCCATTGGTGAAATTCAAAAGTGCATTTCTATCGCTGCCTAAATTCAATAAAGGATTGGCTTTGGGCATCACCACTCGCTGGTTGCGCTCTTCAAAAATATTGGCAAAGAAAGGATTGTCAAAGTCTGGGGTGGTCAAAGACATCTCGTTACGGTCTTCAGCCATTTCAATAAACTGCAATCCGTTGACCAATTTGTACGAGTTGATATCAATTTCTTCAGTTGGAACAATGAAAATCTGTCCGCCTTCAAGCACTCTTCCATTGAGCGTTTCTGCCAAGGGTCCATTGATAGCCGTAAGGCTATTAACAACAACCAAATCAGATTGACGAACAAGATTATAATCAAGATTATCAACGCTCTGGGAAGTGAAATTAAAAAGCCTGTCATTTCCGAATACACTCTGAATATAACGCCCGTGATTATTTTCATGAACTTCCAGCACATTAATCTTTCTTGAATTGTTAAAAACAAAATAGAAGTCGTTGTCAAAAGTCACTGGAAAATCTTCAATACTTATTTTTCCTTTGCTCCACTTATTGCTATTAAATGACAAGTCGAAAGTTATTGTTTCAAAGTCATTGGCTTTTACGCCTACCGTAGCCGTTGCTGCCTGTAAGTCATCAATAAATACTTTGATGTTCATGTCATTTCTATCGATAGCACCTTTGTTTGAAACAATGACATTTAACTTCAGCTGTTGATCTCCTATTAAAAATGGATTATCCAGGTAGATGGAATCAATAAAGACATTGTTAACACTGGTAAACTGTAAAGGCACCAGATTGACCTCCATTGTTGAATCTAAAACTGCATGATCTTTACCTAGAGTAGATGATTGAAAATCGCTGAGCCAAAAAACATCGGGCTTAACAGTTTCTGTATCAAGCTGTATGCGGTCGTTTATCTCTTCAGTAGTTCTGGTCACTCCCGTCATCTGCTGCTCGGTGAGCAGTTCTGATATTTCGGTGCCACTTTTATAGGAATTGGAAGCAGCCTCAAGATCGTTGGTGATGAGTTTATATTTTGTAGAGTTTGGGTATAGCCCAATCAATTTATTGATAAAACCGATAGACAAGTCAAAAGCAGAAAGGTTATCATCTGCTTCATTGCTCATGCTATAGGAGTTGTCAAGGTAAATGGCCACTTGATTAGATACAAACCCATCCTTGGTTGAAGGAAGGTAGGGTTGAGCAAAGGCCATAACCAAAAAGAAGATGAACAGTAACCTTGAGAGTAAAATCAAATAATGCTTTATCCTCAGTTTAGAGCTGCTTGCCTCTTTTACTTTCTTTAAAAACCGGGTATTCGAAAAGTAAACCTTTTTAGTTCTTCGGAAATTAAAAAGATGAACAATAATAGGAATGGATAGTGCTAAAAGACCGAAGAGGAGCTGAGGGTACAAAAAATTCATTCGTGTGTAAAATTATAAAAAAGGAACGAGCTAAAGGCATGCAGGTTGCAAGATTTATATACACGGAAAAATAAAGGGGCTATAAACTCCAAAGGCGAGCAATGCTCGCCTTTGAGTTGGACTGTCATTGAAGTTATAATTTCAATGTACAAAGTACCATCTTTTCTGTGAACACCTCATGGTCAGTGACACTATGAAGTGCACAATAAAATTAGTAAGATGATGGTATTAAAAAAATGATAAAAATCATGTTTTTACTTTTTCCCACCAATCATCAACAACTCGTTCAGGTTTATCTCTGTGACATACCTTTTCTCACCTGCAGATGTTTCATAAGACCTGTGCACAAGCTTACCTTCAATGGCTACCTCCTGCCCTTTCTTCAAATAGTCACCAGCTATCTCTGCTGTCTTGCCCCAGGCCACCACATTGTGCCACTGTGTGTCTTCTACTTTTTCGCCTTGTGCATTTTTATAGCTGTCTGAAGTAGCTAAACTGAATGTAGTTAGGGTTTTGCCGCTGGTCAATTTTTTAACTTCTGGATCCTGACCTAATCTTCCAATTAACTGAACGCTGTTTCTTAAATTTTTCATGATAATAAATTTTAAAATGTTTAATAAATAATTTTTTGTAATCGTCTATCGGGTTTGTTTCGATTTGACAGTGGCAAAGAAAAGGCGAGAAAAAAGCGTTAGTCGTATGATAAATGCTTGTATTCGTTTAAATTACATTTGTAAACGTTTGTAAACGGATATATTACTGATTATCAATATTTTAAAAAAATGGAAGAAAAACAGTGTATTGAGTGTGGCACTAAGATATTTGGCAGAAATGACAAGAAATTCTGTTCTGACCAGTGCCGAAACAGCTACAATAACAAGCTCAATAGCGACTCTAACAACTACATCAGGAATGTCAATAATATACTCCGTAAGAACAGGCGCATTTTAGAAAAGCTCACGCCCAATGGAAAAAGCAAAGCTAATAAAACCAAACTAATAGATCAGGGTTTTGACTTCAACTTCCACACTAATACCTACACCACCAAGGCTGGCGCAACCTACTACTTCTGCTATGAGTATGGCTATTTGGAACTAGACAATGACTGGTACGCTTTAGTGAAGCGGGATGACGGGTGATATAAAATTCCTTAATAAGGTTTGGTATAATGAAGTGCTAATATGTGCTAATTTGTTTTTGTAATTCCTGTGCAATGCATAGAGTTTTGAATTTTAAATGATTAATACAAGTCATTTTAAAAAAAGGGATTTCGATAAATATCAAAATCCCTTATTAATGAACAAATTAATAGACCTCTAATCGGTAATATCCTAACTCAAGAAAGTCTAAAAATTAACACTTAACGACATAAACCAATTTCGTCCAGGAGCATAGATTGGATTACTAGTTCCTCTGACAGAACGACTCAGATGCTCATAAAAATTCTCATTGAATAAATTATTCACACCTGTTTGTAATTTGAATTTTTCCGTAAAACTGTAGCCAACTTTTATATCAAGTGTGGTAAATGAAGGTGTTGCTGTCTCACCAAACTCTTCTGAAATACCAGATTGTTCTAAAGCATGACGGACTACAACTTCAGGTTTTAGCTTATTGCTCAAATAAGACCCAATTAATACATAACGTACATCTAATGGTGGTATCTCTGGTAGTGCTTGATCTCTTTCTAAATCCTGAGCATATGTATAGGCCATACCTAATAGATGTTTCAAGCTTTTAGTCAAGTTTTGTGTCCATGTAAATTCAAAACCTGTTTTATAAGCATCTTGAATATTAATAAACTGACGTACACCTGGGCTAGAAGGTATTCTAGGTGTCAAGTCAGTATCAATCACCGAAGAAATATAATCTTGCATATAGGCAGCAAAAAGGTCTAGATTCAGGTTTGAACTTCCAGTCTGCCATTTAATTGTTAAGTCTATTTGATTATTCACTTCAGGATCCAATTGAGGATTACCAAGCATCTCGTAGGGATCTTGCCCAACAGGGAAATAGTTTATAAACCGTTCTGTTAAGCCAGCACTTCGTTGAGCTCTACCCAACCATAATCCCGCGCTGGCATTATTACCAAGTGACTTTATCATACCCATACTGAAACTAGGGTTAATCTGTGATATTTCTGTTTCTGGATAAACTGTTACAAACTCTGCGGTTGCCTCATTAACTGTGGCTTGATTAACCTCTACTCGTCCAGAAAAAACATAATTAAATAGCATGCCCACTGTTTGAAATTCAGCAAATAGGCCTGTTTTACTAATGCGTCCATCCTGCCAAACATTATCTTTTACAATATTTCCAGCGTTTGGCCCCATTAAAAACTCCCTAACTCTTGTTCCGTCAGCACCTTCAACCCTCAGATCTGCTCCGGAAAATAGCTTGCTATTAGAAAATTGCCAAACACTCTCAGTTCTGCCACCATAATTATAGGTTGTAGCAGCAGTTTCAGCGTTCATCATTCTTGGATCTAATGGTTTAAGTAAGTTATCCATCAAATGATCTACAAATGATCCAAAGACTGTGGTATTCCAAGATTTAAGGTTTCCCTTTTGGATTTGAATATCATGTCTGGCATTAAACATCCATGTATTGTCTTCTCTCAGATCCATAGCTAGAGCAGCAAAATCGGCATCTCGAGCCATATTATAGATTGCAGAGACCGCTAATTGTTGATACTCCGATAATTTAACTCCAAGATTAGCACCAAAACTTCCCCTTAAGAATCCAGCAGGCACTGTTTGACTGTTACCTGTTTGGTAATCGTTACCTTCAGACCATGAACCAAAAAGGCTTAAATCGTACTTTGAACCACTAAGTCCAATTTGCCCTTCTCCACGTACTATATTGCCATTACTTTCGTACCCACTTGAAAGCCTTCCATAAACTTTTGAAGCACTAACAAATCTTGGTTTTAAAGGTATAAAATTGATGGTGGCTCCGAATCCGGTGCCAAATCTAAGAGAATAAGGGCCTTTAAGAACTTCAATTCGCTCCATCATATTGGGTGCCATTTGGCTCGTGGGTGGGTCCATACGATTTGGGCAGGCTGCCGTGGCACTTTGTGCCCCATTTAACACTATATTCAATTGATCAAATTTAAACCCTCTGAATACAGGATCAAATCCATAGTTTCCGCCTTTACGAATGCTATTAAAAGCAGGTATTTGATTGAGTATGGCAGCACCATCATGTTGCATTCTCTCTTGATAGTCAATATTCACGCGTTCATCAGGTTGCTGCCCAGGCCTCACTCCAATAATGGTTACAGGGTATAGGTTAACACTAGTCTTTTTCCGACTGTATTGCTTACCCGCCAAATCTTTAATTTTCTGAGGGCCAAATTCCCAAGAACCATAACTGATATGTGATAATTTCATGATATCACTTTCTGTATATCGAAAGGAAATGACACCATCCTCATCAGACATTCCTTGCTGATCGCCATACAAATAGGTGGCGCCCACAATGGGTGTAGCGTCTTCCTTATCAAGAAGTTTAATTTGAACACTCTCTTGAGCGTAAGATGTCAAGGTGATTAAGGCACCCAAAAGAATTAATAATAATGTATTTATTGATTTCATTTTATTGATTTTCATAAGAATAGGACAGCCATCATTCAGGTTATACTGTACAGAATAGTCTGCAAGCACATACTGAAAGCGTATGCCCATGTGTTAAAAAAATAGTAATTAGGATTTTAGATTAATCCGGCAAAGAACTTATGAAAACTGAGGTGGCTTAAAAATATGTTTGATGAAATTACGGGTATGACCCGCATCAAAAGCGGAGCTGATTTGTGCACTATCCTGCTTATTCTTGGTGGGGAGATTCAACTCTGAGATAAGATGTTTAAAAAAAGTTATTTCAACTGTTCTTTTAACATCAGTGCCGTCTTCCTGGTGCTCTGCAGCCTTTTTAAATTGCTCACTTAAGTAGCATTGACCACCACATACAGTAATAGGTTTATCTCTGTTGATGCATAAAACTTTAGCTATATAATCTCTGCGTAGTTTGAAATCAATATGAATCAAAGGCATCATTAGTGAACCCACCATGATGTTTAATACAAGATAATATGATGTTATAGCCTTTATCACTTTGAATTATAAGCAGGTATCAATTTAACATATGAATATTGAGAATTTTCAATGAGATAAGTTAGGATTGAATTTCTTGAAAAACTTGAGTTTCATATCATCAAAAAAATCAGAATATAGTTATTCTTAATTTTTCTTATTGTTCTTACCCCCATGCATTTCCTTTTCATGTTCTTTAAACCAACTGGGTTCTTCTATCTCATTTTCATAGATATAAGTAACAATCTTTCTTATTTCATCTTCATTTAAGGCTGTTTTTGGCATTAAACCAAATCTTTTAACAGGTCCCTTCATTAGAGCTGCTTCTGTATTGGGAGTAAAAATAAAGCCAGACATGCGATTAATAAAGTCTTCCTTATCATTGGTCGCATTTATATACCTCATTTTGATTCCTGCAAGTGGTGGTGCTAAGATTTCGTCATGAGAATTCGTATTTGGATTGTGACAGGCATAGCAGTTAACAGATAGCAAGTTTGATACTTCTGAGGATTCAGATCCTGTTATGTTATCTGAAGTGATTTCAGCTTTTTGACCATTAGTACTATTACATCCAACCTGAATGATTGATATGATTACAAAAAGACTACTAATCAGTATTTTTATTTTCTGTTTCATGAGTATAAGACCCTCCTATTATTTAATTATTTCTTCCTTTACCTTTTCTTGCACCTCTCCCTTGCTCCATATCTGCATTGATAATTTCATCATATGCTTCTTGGGTTAAGTATTGCGGTTTATAGTCAATTCCTAATTTTGATAGGTTTTGAACAAATGATCTCAAATGATTTCTTGATCCTCTCAATAGGTTTTCAAACGTAAATATAATGTCCTCATTATCGACATTTGTATCTAGCTCTCGTTGAAGGTCCAATATATCTATTTCCTCTATTGCTGCACCTACTTTAAATGCATCCACCTGACTTAAGTTTCCTTTTTCTATTAAATCATTGTAAAGCATTTGAAGGTCTGAATTAACAAACTTTCCAGGTATGTCATTCTTAGCTGGATCTTCTAGTTCATATTTATTGATCAATGCAAGTACCGCATCCATGTGAGTCTGCTCACTTGAAGAAATGTTATCAAAAGATATTGAATTCCACTTGACAAAAAGAAAGTCGTAAACATCACGCGCGAGCTTTTCCTCCTCGCGCATAAAAATCAATGCAGCCCCTTCCGAATCATTTAAAGGCTCTATTGGAAACTCATTAATTTGTTTGACCATTTGATCATTTTCATTTGGATTAACTTCATTTGCTGCATCATCGCAAGATGCTGAAGTGAATAAAAACCCGAGTAAAGCGATGTGTATAATTTTCATGGCTCCCGTGCATTTGTATAATGTAAATAGACGAAAGTTCTAGGTAGTAATTAGTAACATTTGTTACGTTCGAATCAACTCATTTCATCAATTAATCAAGTTAGAGCAGTTAATTTCTTTACTTGATATAATCACAATATTCTAAGTCATTCCATAATTAAAATTGGCTTACAACTGATTTGGATAAACAGCTTACTTAATACTTTTCAAGTAGTTTATCACTTCGTCCTCTGCAAATGTAATGCTCCATATTCCTCTTAGATCTCCAAGTTCATGGTTCAATGCCTCATCGTTAGGATATAGTTCATGTATTAGTTCATACGTCTCGGTCAGAACTTGACTTCCAACTTTACCATGACAATTAAGACACATAGGATTATTCAGTAAAATTGGTTTTGCAAAAAGCACCTCTTTAGTTTCAAGTACTTCAATGGCAGCTTTTAATTCAGTTCCATTATCTAATTGAACCATATACTCTTCAAGTATTGCTCTTTCCGTTAGTGTAGGTTTATCTTTTGGGTTCCTTACCCGTAGCGAAGCTCGTTTTATAGTAGCCTTTAATTCAGTTTTTAAGGTATCAATTATTGTAAATGCTGCCGCATTACAAAATTGCACTGCATGAACTGGTCCATTTTCAACCATTGCTTTTTGAAGCTGTCTACCCAATGCTTGTTGGGCTGCTGAAGAGATCTTTTCGCCTTGTATTTGCACCACATTTATTATCTCTTTTCTTGTTGGTTCTGACTTGTCTTTTTGCTCGGTACAACTACTTAGCATCAGAACAAAGAATGATATCACTAATAGTCTCATCATTTAAAGTTTTTTACTAAAGATAGAAATAAAACACCTTCTCCTTGTGTAACATTTGTTGCATTAAACATCAATTAACATGTGTAAACTTGGTAAGTAAATAAACACAAATAACATGTCCAAAATAGTAATACTCGGAGCAGGAATAGCGGGCCATACTGCAGCCTCTCATTTGCGCAGAAAACTTTCAAAGGAGCATGAGGTGTTAGTTGTTTCACCTAACCACAATTATCAGTGGATACCATCTAACATTTGGGTGGGTATTGGCAGAATGAACCCACAAGAAATTATTTTTCCATTACCACCATTGTACAAAAAGAAGGGTATAAATTATAAACAAGCCAAAGTAGTTTCTTTTCATCCTGAAGGTGATTCTGAACACTCTCCCTATGTAAAGGTCGAGTATGTTTTTGGACAGCAAAAAGGGGAGATAGAAAAAGTTACTTATGATTATCTCATAAATGCTACTGGCCCTAAACTAGCCTTTGAACAGACCGAAGGATTGAATCCTGGTACGAATGATGTCTATTCTGTCTGCACCTATGACCATGCTCAGCATGCTGCCAGTGGTTTGGAAAAACTAATTGAAAAAGCTAAACATTCAAAGGAGAAACTTAAAGTTTTAATTGGAACCGGACATGCAAAAGCCACTTGTCAAGGTGCGGCATTTGAATACATTTTAAATGTAGAGCAAGAACTAAGAAGAAGAAAAGTTAGAGATAAAGTAGAAATTAAATGGATTTCTAATGAACCCGCCTTAGGTGATTTTGGAATGGACGGCATGCTATTATCTTATGGTGGGAAACCAATGAAGTCTAGTGAGGTGGTGGAAATGGTTTTTCGTGATAGAGGAATTGAGTGGGTTTTAGGAGCGGGCGTCACTAAAGTTGATGAGGGTACAGTGAGATATGAAAATTTAGAAGGAGAGATAAAGACAGAAGCTTTTGACTTTGCAATGTTAATTCCGGCATTCTCAGGCCACGGGTTTAATGCGTACGATAAACAAGGCGGTGATATAACAGATAAACTTTTTAAAGGTTTTATGATTGTGGATGCTGACTACGCACCTAAACCTTATGAGGAATGGACAGTGCAAGACTGGCCTGAAACTTATCAAAACCCAAGTTATGCGAATATTTTTGCCCCAGGTATTGCATTTGCCCCACCACATAGTATTTCCAAACCAAGAAAAAGCCCCAATGGAACAGAAATCTTTCCTTCTCCGCCAAGAACAGGTATGCCATCTGGCATCACTGCTAAACTTGTAGCTGATAACATTATTGATACAATAAAAAATGGTAAAGCAGTTTTAAAACATAAGGGTTCCATGGGAAATATGGGAGCCGCATGTATTGCGTCAGCTGGTTATGGACTTACCACTGGAAGTGGCATTAGCATCACGACCTTTCCTATAGTTCCGGATTATAAAAAATTTGAAAAGACTGGTGGTAGAGATATTAAAAAGACTTTTGGCGACATAGGATTGGCAGGTCATTGGGTCAAACTAGCATTGCACTATGCCTTTATTTATAAAGCAAAAATGAAACCCTTCTGGTGGCTCATTCCAGAGTAAATATTAATAACATGGTAAGAAAAATAACTAAGGCACAAAAGGCCTACATGAAGAATCCAATCATTCAATTTTTCAAATTTATCTATTTGAATATCAGGATAATGAGGATAGTAGCAGGTGGGCATGGCGGTACAAGAAAGTAACGTCTTTGGCTGGAATACTTATAATTTAATATATGGCGCCAACGTAACATTTGTTACGTCTTACAAGGCTCATTAATCGTTAATTAGAGTAAATCAAATAAAAATCAAGACGATGGAAGATAATATAGAAAACAACATTATTCAAATGCCAAGGATTGGAGATCAGGCGCCTGAATTTACTGCAAAAACAACCAAAGGAGACATCACCCTTTCTACTTTTGCAAAAGACAAGTGGATTGTGATGTTTTCTCACCCTGCCGACTTCACTCCTGTTTGCACAACTGAAATGAGTGGGTTTGCATTGAGAAAAGGTGAATTTGAAGCGCTTAATACTGAGCTTTTAGGATTAAGTATTGACAGTATTCATGCTCACTTAGGTTGGGTAAATAATGTTAGAAATAATACTGGAGTCTATTTTGACTTCCCAATTATTGCCGATTTGGACATGAAAGTGTCTAAACTCTACGGAATGCTGCAACCCAATGAAAGTGAAACTGCTGCGGTTAGAGCAGTATTCTTTATTGATCCGAAGAAGAAGGTCAGACTAATTATGTATTACCCTCTTAATGTTGGACGAAATATGGACGAGATATTAAGAGCATTGGAAGCCTTACAAACTTCTGATAAGTACAGTGTAGCGATGCCATTGGACTGGAAAAAAGGAGATAAGGTAATTGTGCCACCACCAAAAACCCTTAAAGAAATGGAAGAGAGATTGGCAGATGATACTATCGAACGAGTAGACTTCTACTTAGCAAAAAAAGAGTTGGTGGGTTGATTTGGTTTTGGTGGTCGTAGAGCATGTCTTTGCGATCACCTTTGCTTTATAATAATTACTGCCTTTTAATACATAACACGTAGGTGGTCAATTGCAACCTCACATCTGCGCCCTTGGAACTAGACAATATTTAATTTGGCTTACCAAAAGGGATAACTAGTGATTATATACAATAACTTTCAGATTATCTGAAAAATAGGTGAATACATATCCTTTATCATTAAAAACAACAAAAGGGGCCAAAAGCCCCTCTATACATTTCTATTAAACTAAATGGATTTACTTTATTACAAATAATTATAAACCACTTTTGGCCAATCTTCAACAAGCATTTTCTCGCTCTTAAACCAATCGGTGAGAGTTTTAAAATAACTGCTCAACTTAAATGGAGCAAAATCAAACCAAAGTTTAACTTCTAATGATTCATCGCCATTGATGATCAATCCATTTTTTATTTCAAAATCAAGAAACTCAATGTTGTTGGCAGTTACTACCTCCCCATTACTTTTAATAAAGCTGTTGTCCATGTTATTCAAATAATAACGCAAGGTGGTATAGGTGCCTGGTTCTAGAGCAACCATGCCGGCCGCTTTAATGAAGTGCCCTGTACCCAAGCCTTTAAATGTGACTGGGGTTTTACCAGAAAAATCCTTGATAATACGCTCATGCCCCTTGTCATCTATGGCTGAAAATCTGGTTATATTTAAGTTCATTTCAGAAACTTCAGCCGCTACACTAGAAGAACTGTTTAGAATCAATTCTTGTACTCGTCCACCATTCTGGAAAAAATCCGAAGCCCCATCAAGTTTATAGGGCACTGGCCACATAGAAGGATAAAATGTTAATCGTTTCATAATTGTTGTATTAAATTATACACTGCAAAGCTCAGCAGGAATTTCTAACAGAGTAACGACCATATTATCTAATTATGATACTAAATTAACCTAAAAGTAATAAAATCGATTTATTAATGATCAATATAAGTCATATGTAAGGTTTGACTTAGAATTTCAAATAAGAAAATTAGCCGAATCAGCCCTCTTCTTTGAATCTCTGAAACTATTGGATCCTATTCAGATTTTAACGCTTTTACGGGATTGGTAATCGTAGCCTGATAAGCTTTGAAACCTGTTGTAACCATGGCTATTATCAAACTAATAGCCCCAGCAGCTATAAACAGCTCCGGACTAATGTCAACCCTGAACTCAAAATCGTTGAGCCAGTTTTGAGCCACATAATAACCCAGCGGAACGGCCAAAACAAAGGCAATAACTATAAGTAAGGCATAATCCTTTAACAATAGCACAAAAAGCTGGCTCGATTGCGAACCCAGAACTTTTCTGACCGCAATTTCTTTTGAACGTTGCTCCACCGAAAATGTAGAAAGTCCGAACAGCCCTATACATGAAATAAAAATAGAGACCATAGCAAACAGTCTTACCAAAGTAGCGGCCGTTTCCTCACTCTGGTAGTTAGCTTGCAATATCTCATCTGTAAACTGATAATCAAATTCTTTAGAAGGGAACATTGATTTTGTTACACTTTCAATTTCACTAATAGCATTGCCAACATCACCATTTAATCTGACTATAACATGTGACAAGAACCTCGTCTGATAGCATGATAGTATCACCGGAGCAATGGGTTGATGAAAATTGCGCATATGAAAGTTTTTTACAACGCCAACGACCTGACCTTCGATGCCCCAGAACGAGAGTCTTGTGCCTATCAAATTGTCAACACCTATGATATCGGCCATTACCTCATTGACTACAAAACTGGTAGAGTCGGCTACTCGCTCATCAAATGCTCGTCCCTCAACAATTTCCATTTCCATGGTTTCGATAAAATTGCCATCTGCAAGCAACACGTTTACTTCGAAATCTTTGGTTGGATCTTTGCCTTCCCAGTTTGATGAGCTGGTTGAGCGCCCATAAGATGCAGGGTTACCCATGCTGGCCGTTACAGATTGTACCTGACTTAGCTTTGCAAGTTCTATTTTATAGGCATTTAGTTGTTGAAGTGAGTCAGCACTTAGCCTTATATCCAATAGGTTATCCTTATTGAGCCCTAGGTTTTTATTACTCACATAATTCATCTGAGCACTAATAACACCAGTGGCAATAATTAAAATGGTTGAAATAGTGAACTGCACAACCACGAGACCTTTTCTGATGAATGAATTGCCAGGAGCATTCTGATGTCTTAAACTTCTGTTGAGGTTTAAGGCCGGAAGTATTATGGCAGGGTATGTTCCAGAAAGAATGCCAATACCCAAAGCAAGGCCAACTATGGCATACCAGGTCTCAAGTGCATAAAAATCAAGCAGCAACTCTTTATCAACCAAAAGATTGAAATATGGCAGTAGTAGATATGCTATTAAAACAGAAGCGGTGACGGCAATAACAGAAAACAACAGCGCTTCGGTATAAAACTGTATGGATATGGAAGCTTTCCGTGCACCCAAAGCCTTTCTTACTCCTATTTCCTTAGACCTTCTGTCTGCTCTGGCTGTAGTAAGGTTCATAAAATTTATACAGGCGATCAGTAATATAAGAACCATTACTGCTGTCATTATACGCACATAATCTATTCTCCCTCCATCAACCACACCATTAGTAAAGTTTGAGTATAAATAGTAGTCTGCAAACTTGTGTAAAATCAATGTTTCATCCCCTGAATTTGCAGCTCCCTTGGTATGCTCCTTTATCTGATTAAAAATTCTTTCCGCTACCACTGGTACATCAGATTTCTGCGGGATACTCGCATAGACCATAAAACTGCCATTGCCCCAGTCATTCACCCAGTCATTAAGAGCAATGAAGGCTGCCGATGTCAATAGGAAATCAAATTGTAAAGAAGAGTATTTACCGGGATCTTCATAAACCCCGGAAATGATCACCTCGTATTGGTCATCAACAAGAATGGTCTGCCCTATGACAGATTCATCCCAGGTATCTCCAAAATAGTTTTTTGCCAACGTCTCAGACAGCAGAATATTCATTGGGTTATCAAAAACATTTTCTTTATCCCCCTCCAGAAGGTTGAAAGAAAACATCTGCATAAATTCTGGAGAAGCGAACCTTCCTCTCTGTTTGGAACTGGTTTGTTTATCGCCAATTTTAAATTCCATTAAGTTGCTCAACAGTGCTACACTCTCCACTTCCGGAAACTCCTCCACCATAAGATCCGCTGCCGGTTTGGGTATGTTTTCAGTGGTGATCACGGATTCATCGGACTGCTTCATATTTCTGAAGAGCTGATAAATGTTATCTCCATTGGAATGAAACTGATCTACTTTTATTTCATCATTGATCCAAAGTAATATAAGTATGCTGGATGTTATTCCTACCACTAACCCGAGGAGATTAATGACAGAATAGCCTTTATAGAGAAAGGCATTTCTTTTGGCGATTTTGAGATAGTTTGAGAACATGTCGTAATTTATTTTGGTTTGAAATGGTTTGAAGTTTTTGACAATTCCGGGCCGGAAAAGAAGAAGTACATCCTTCCAATAATGTAGTCTGGCCTTCCATTTTGAGCGTTCCGTTCGCTCAGCATAAAGCTCATAGAGGTCTCCCTCCACATCCTCCAAAATGTCAGGGTCGCAAAACCAATGGAGGAATTTATAAGCTGTTTTGGGAGGGCTTTTCATGCTAGTTTAAAATCGAAAGCCACAGATGGAATTGCATCCCATAGGTTTTTGCGTGTTTCCATCACCTGTTCCAGTGCTTCCTTACCAGACTTGGTCACTCTAAAATACCTTTTGCGCTTCCCTCCTCTTTTGGCTGTTGCCTCACCAAACTCAGATTTTAAGAAGCCTTTGCGTTCCAATCTGCTGAGGGCAGTACGCATCGCACCCACACTTACATTTCTTTTTAGCCTATTTTCTATTTCTTCTTTAATGGATATACCGTAGGCATTTTTATAAAGTAAAGCCACCGTTAAAAGAACTATTTCTTCGAATTCTCCTATTGAATTTTTACCCATAATATTTAATTTAAATCCTAATTGTATCTATTATATAAAAGTCCTAAACGTAGCTTTTATAATTAGGTTATGCAATGGATGGAATTTTAGCCATGATTAAGACAAAAGTGTAAAAGAAGTTTCCACTATATAAAATTGATATGTACCCACTATAGGGTATTTATAAAAATATTTAACCATCTATCATACCATAGTTAGGAAATGAATCCTGTTACCCTTAAATTATGTGTTTGTTTAATTAGACATCACTATGAATCGAATCTTAACTATTCTCTTTCTTTTTCTTATTTCAAGCTTCTCTTTCGCACAGACTTGTCCCGGTGATATAATTATTCTAGAGGATGAAAATCTATCCGTTTGGAAAGTAGAAAGCAACGGCACCCAAATTTTCTCTATTGCAGGATTTGTTGGAACCATTAACATTGGAGATTCAACTTATTTTCAGGAAGACATCGGACTTGGAGAAACAGGGCTTGTTCTAATGGCCCATGATATTTCAGGCAGTCTTCTATGGTCCAGAAAACTTGGTGGTATTTCATATTTTACAACAAACCCGGGATTGGCAGCAAACACAAATAATGTATATGTGGCTGCTACATCTGTAGCTAACGGAAATACGATTAATGACTTTAGAGTAGAGTCTTATTCAGCCCTTGATGGATCACCAGTTTGGTCTAACTCCTATATATCAACAATAACTAATAATAGTCCCATACCATATGATGCACAGGTAAACCCTTATGCCGCTGATATTGATAGTAATGGAAGACTTATAGTGACAGGTACTTTCTCAGATGTATTGAATATTGGCAGTGAGACTCTCTCAACAGTTTCTGGCATGTCTGAATCATTTGTAATGGCGTTGGATATAGCAGATGGTGCTGATTTATGGGCCATACAATCGACAGGGTCTAATGGTAGGGGTAGAGCATGGACTGTAGCCATATCACCAGCCAATGAGATTGTTCTTGGTGGCAGCTTTACTGGATCTATAAGCTTTGGTGGTGCTCCATACATAGCAGTAGATAACACAACTGCAAGTCCTTACTTGGCCAAATTAGATCCCATAGACGGAAGTGAGCTATGGCTCCAAGCCTTTGAAGGTCAATCTGGAGGTAGTTTCAATAACATTTATGACATCGATATCGATCCAAGCGGCAACATTTATTATGTTGGCTCCTTTCTTGACGCAATTGACGTGCAAGGAAATCTAGTTAACAGTGCACAGTCAGGTGATGGCAGCCTTGATGCGTTAATAGGATCTACGAACTCAAATGGGCTTTTTAGATGGGCGAATCAACTAGGTGGTAAAAGCACAAGTGATGAATTTGCTACGACAATTACTTATAGCGACACTAACAGCTCATTATTTGTTGGCGCCCAGTTAGTCACTGATTCTTTATTTTATTCAAACAATTATCTTACCCTGCCACCATTAGCCGGTCACTATGTTTTGGATGTCTCACCACTTGACGGATCCTTAGATCCAAACGTTGGCAATGCTATTACATTTGAAAGTAACTTTGGTTACAGTGCCCAATATGATGATGATACAAACACATATTTTAGTACTTCTTTAGTTGGAGGTAACGGAAAGAATATAGTAGCTGCCCAATGGACAGTAAGTAGACCCATTCCAATTGCTCACATCAGCCTCCAAGATGGATTACTAAACCCTACAGAAACACTCACGGCATTCGACCCGGGTGGCGGACTTTATACCTATCAATGGTATTTTAATGGTGCCCCAATTGCAGATGAAGTAAATTCAACTTATTTAGCAAACCTTAATGGCTTTTACTCTTTAGAGGTTGCAAACAGCAATGGATGCTCTATATTTTCAGAAGAAATTACCTTACTGGATGGTACAACCCTGGAGAGTGATTCGCTTGCATTGGTAGACTTTTATAATAAAACTAACGGGCCTGGCTGGAGTGATAATACAAACTGGCTAACAGGAGATGTAAGCACCTGGACGGGAGTCTCAGTCAACCTTGGTAGAGTAACTGAAATTAATTTAGAAAGCAACAATTTGGCTGGAAATATTCCAGCTTCTATTGGTAATTTATCTGAATTAAATTATCTATTCTTAAATAATAACCAGCTTAGTGGCAATACCCCCACTTCTTTGTGGAATCTCTCTAACCTCATAGAGATGGTTGTTCATGACAACCCCAATTTAAGGTTTAGTATAGAGCCCAACATAGGTTTAATGACCCAACTAGTAGTGATTCGTGCTTTTGAAACTAATATAACCGGTGTACTGCCTGTAGAAATTGGTAATGCAACAAATCTAATAGAGCTTAACATGTATACAGGACTAGGTCATTCACTCTCTGGCTCTATACCTGCCGAAATCGGGAATTTAACCAACCTTCAAATCCTAAATTTGGGTGGTGGAAATCTTACTGGTCCAATTCCTACAAGTATTGGAAACCTAACCAATCTTACATATTTGGCGTTCTGGGACAATAATCTTACAGGCCCTATACCTGCTGAAATTGGTAACCTGGCAGTGTTAGAGCAATTATATATGGATGATAATCAGATAACAGGAGCACTCCCATCTCAAATTGGTAACCTTACGGTACTAAGAGAATTAAATGTAGCGAGAAACAATCTTAATGGACCGATACCTTCGACTATAGGTAATCTGGATTCATTGCGAGTTTTAGAGCTCCACTCAAACCCAATAAATGATATAATACCGATTGAAATTGGCAACATGGATAAGCTGGAGTTTTTTCTGGCTGAAAACTGTAATTGGCAAGGTGCTATTCCAGATGAGCTATGGCATTTACCAACAATTAAAGAAATTGTCGTATCTCAGAATCCAGATTTAGATCAAAATTTTCCTGATGACCTCGAGACTTTAACACAGCTTCAAAATCTAACATTGTGGCGCACTAAACCAACAAATGTTCCCTTCCCTGAGGATTTATATAGCCTTACAAACCTGTTGAATCTTGATGTAGGAGGACTTCAAATGACTGGTGAAATAGACTCAAGAATCGGCAACCTTGTAAACCTTCACTCTCTTTATTTATGGGGCAATCAATTCACTGGTGATTTCCCAACAGAGATTAACAACATTACAGGATTACAATATTTATCTATTGGTGGAGACCTATTCAACAACTTCCCTAATGTCAGTTCAATACCAGAATTGATTAATGTTGATATTTCAAATAACAATCTTGATTTCAACTCAATTGTACCAAATATTGGTATTCCTGAATTCTCCTATGCCCCGCAAAGGCAGCGCGGTGTATCAGAGTATTTTGAAGTTAATGAAGGAGAGGACTTACCATTAGTGAATGATTATTCCGCTGCCGGAAACACCTACCAATGGGTGCGGAATGCTACAGATTCGATAGCAACTTCACAGGATTTCACTATTACAGCGACTGAATTAAGCGATCTTGGAGGATACTTTGCCTGGGTTACCAACCCTGGAGCCCCTGACCTTACCCTTCGAACAAGGTTTTACAATGTTGCTTTCGCGGGTGCACCCAGAAGCTGGACCGTAGATAACGACCCGGAGTCATTGGCAGACTTCAAGTCATTATATGCCGGAATCTATGGTACCAATACTGGCGATACTTTATATGTGGCTGGTTCTGATACACCGTATTACGAAAGTAATATGCGCCTGGAGCAGCAAAGGATTATTTATGGACCAGGTTACTTCTTGGGTGAAAATCCAGAAACACAGGCCAGTATAAAGGAGGCACTTGCACCATCCATAAATATAGCCAAGGGATCAGAAGGTACTGAAATTTATGGTATGACCTGGAATCAGATACTAATAAATAATCAGGCTTCAGCCATTGATGATACTGTTAGAAATATCCATATCATTAATAACAAAATAAATGAGATGAGTATTAATGACGACAGTCAGAATATATTGATTAGTAAAAATTTCATCAATCAATTTACTTTTGCATCCACCCCGTTAGTTGGTGTCAGCCGCTCTTATCAAGACATATTCATTGAAAATAACATTATTGATACGGTGACCACAGTCTTTGCCAAGGCAACTGTTGACAAAAACGTGATGAGTAATGTGAACTTTACCAGAAACACTATAAATGTGTTTACTGATAGTATTGAGAGTGCTATACTATCTAATAATATTATCAATGACTATCAGGCTACAGCCAATACTAACAATGGAACAATAGATTATGCAGGATCAAGCTTCTCTGACAATGCATTGCTGGTGGATAACGATTTCGTTTCCACAACCAATGTTGATGCCGGTGCTTTCAGTGGATCTGAACCTTATGTCTTATCCGGTTTACCTCCTGCTCCTCATATTTATGAACTTGTGGATGCAGGAAGAATCAGGTTCAATGTAAAGGCCAAAAATGAAAACCCTGAAGATATAGTACTCCTGAATTATAAGATAGGACAAGGAGGCAATACTGTTCTTACCGGTACTGTGAGAAGATTAGAGGCTGGTAACCCAGTAGAGGTATTATTCAGGCCAAAAGTTTCTGCTTTAACCCCTGGAGGCACATACAATATGATGATCTGGACAAAAGATGCCAATGGAATAAAAAGTATTCATCATAATGCGATTTTCACTGCTGAGACAGCTTCTGCTGGTGGTCAAATTTTTACATCAACTAATCAGCCGGTAACAAACGGTGAGGTTTTGCTTTTTGAAATTAACCAGGAGCAAACTGCCTTTGACACTTTGCAAACCACCATTAATAATCAGGGGCAGTTTACCTTTGGGAATATTGTAGTTGGCGACTATTTAGCCCTTGGAAAAGCGAATATATCTCAATTTCCAGACCAGTTACCTACCTATTTTACACAAACAGATTTATGGGAAGAAGCTGACACGTTGTTAATTGACGCCTCTAGCCCAACATTTGATATAACACTGTTAGAAGACCCCAAAGAAGATACTGGAGCAGGAGTGGTTGCTGGTACTTTAGTGGAAGAGCTGGATGAAGGGAATTCTGGTGGAAGAATCGAAGCGAGAGGAAGGGTTGCAGGAGCAGGCGTTTCAATGCGCAGAGCAAGAAGAACAGGCCGGACAGAGGAAATTGTCTATGAACTTGTAAATTATACATTTACCGATGAAAATGGAGAATTTTATTTTGAAAACCTCCCTGCTGATAACTATAGAATTAACATTCAATACCCCGGATACCCAATGGATACACTTACGAATGTTGACTTAATAATTGAAGAAACCAAGAATAATAACTATAGCCTTGAGGCCTTGGTAGATGAAGGTAAAATTTCAGTTACTATTCTTTCTACAACGGGTATCTTAAAAGATTTGGTTAGAGCAGTAAATGTATACCCAAACCCAACAGTAGAAAAAATAACCATCGCATTTAATGAAGATTTTAATATCAAAGGAAATGTGGATATTGAATTGATCTCTACAACTGGTGAAATGGTCTACCGAGGAAACTATTCTGCAGATCAAATCAATAAATTGGGCGAACTCTCACTCCCCGTAAGTCAATATCATCATGGAGCCTATCTGCTAAGAATAACTCAGCAAAAGAAAGAAATAGGTGCCATTAGGATTATGGTTGTTAAATAAACATATTACAAACTAATACAGTGAAGGTCAACCGATCGGTTGACCTTCACGCTTTATAGGAATATTTAAATAATAAAATTGTTTCCTTAAATTCGCTCAGGTATATGAATAGAAGCGAAAGGAAGTAAACGTAACATGAAACTCGAAAAATACGGATTCATTGTTGTCTTGTTATTGATTTTTGGGGCAGTGGCTTGCTCTAAATGTGATGAATGTCCTAATGACTTCTCTGCCCGCTTTCGATTTGTAGATACATTGAGACAGGAGATAAATGAAGACCCTGCCTTAATTGAAATGATTGACCTTTTCGGAAACTCCTATGAGGTTACTAGAAAAGAAACAGAAGCAGATACTTTTCATATAGTTAATCTAATGTCCATCTCCTCAGAGTTTGATAACCCAGATACGCTGCTTCTTAGGTACAACAATACATTTATAGATACAGTAGGTGTCGGCTATACGTTTAGTAGCGATAGCAGATGCTGCACCAACACACTAATGGTTGGGAAACTGGAGTTTTTCAACAAAACCTCAACACGTAAAATCAAACCTGAATTTGTTATTTACGATATCCGAATTGAAGACTAAGACTTCTTCTTAGTACTTATTCCGAATGGAAGATAAAGTGGACAAAAACTCATAAAACTGGTTGCTAAAAAAATAATAGCAAACAAACCAAAAATAATGGCTGCTGTTCCACTAATAAGCCCAACATAATACAAATAACCAACAACTGCTGCAATGATGACTCTGATGACCCTGTCTGCAGTTCCCATATTTGCTTTCATAATAGTTAAATTTAGTTTCTAATTTTCAATAACTAAATCTAACCATCAAAATGGGCAGATTACATGACCAAAATCAGTTTAAATCATTTCTTTAGTACTTTGAACTCAACCCTTCTGTTAAATGCCCGGCCTTCATCAGTATCATTTGATTCCAAAGGCACAGTCTCTCCGTAGCCTCTGGCCACCAGCCTGTAGCTATCCACGCCATGCTCAATCAAATAGTCAACTACAGCCTGTGCCCTACCTTGAGAAAGATTCAGGTTATAATCGTCAGAACCTTTACTATCAGTATGTCCGGAGATCTCAATTTCCAACGATGAATTGCTGGTAAGAAAATCAACTACTTTATCAAGTTCCACAAAAGATTCGGATTTCAGTGTGGTCTTGTCAAAATCAAAGAAAATGTTATTAAGTCTGACCGTTGTTCCTATCTCGATAGGTTTAAGGTAGATGTCTTTGGTGTATGATATTTTATCCTCACTGATATGCTCAATGCTGTCATTGCCATTAAGATAACCTTCCGCTTTTGTCACTATTCTGTACCATCCTGTTTTTGGAAGCTCCATCTGATAAAAACCAACATCAGAAGAGATAAGCTCCCTATTCAAATTATCCCCGTCAAGGCTAATATTGAGTTTTGCCGTTAATGGTTCATTGGTCTTTTCATCATAAACTATTCCACTCATCATCACTTTCTTCTTAAGTGGAATCATATTAATGTCTTTAATAACTGTTGTGTCGTGCACCACTTCACCAAGTGTAAATTCTGTGATTCCCGAATGATATTCAGGTGCTGTGGCATTTAAAACAAAATCACCATTACCTTCGAGCAAGACCATAGCATAAGTTGCCTGAGGTGATGCTCTTAATGTATCTATTATTTCACCATTTTTAGTCAGGGTTATTTGCGCATCCGGAATACCAAGGCCTGTTTTCTGATCTACTACCAAACCCTTGAGGTTGATATGAATATCCTTCAACTGCAACCAAAAAATATCAAGGTTTCCTCCATCAATGGTATTTCCTGATTGAGTAGTGAACACGTTATTATGCTTATCTACCGACATATATGCATCGAACGCCCTTGTGTTTAATGGCCTTCCTACATTTTCAGGATCACTCCAGTTTGTCCATGTATCGTCTTTCCTTATCACCTTGTAAATGTCCGACCCACCTATACCCATATCTTTTCTGGTACTTGAGAAATACAATGTTTTGTCATCAGGTGCTAGAAAAGGGGCAAATTCATCTCGGCTGGTATTAATATTAGTTCCCAGCTTAACTGGACGGGTCCATTTATTACCTTCTATTCTTTTACTTGCATACAAATCACTAAATGTACTGTTCTCCTTTTCGCTGAAATAAAGAATCATGTTATTACCATCAGAAGACACTGTAGCACCATAGAATTTTCCTTTGCGCATATTTTTAAAATCATCAATATCTATTTCATCAGGATTGCTCCAGCTACTGCCTACTTTCTTAGTGAATGAAAACCCATCCCTATTTTTTCCGGAACCTCCACGGATGAAAAGTGTCTGATTATCAGGCATAACAGTAAACACCTGATTTGCCTTATGGTCATTCAATGGTTTACCCAAATGCTGTGCCTTCCCCCACTTACCATCTTCCCCAAGTTCGGCAAACCAGATATCCTGACTACCTTCTTTGCCATAGGTGTTTTCCGGATGATTATGAACAAAGAAATATAACGTCTTACCATCTGCAGAAACAACAGGTGCTCCTTCATGGTAAGCAGTATTTACATCCCTCCCAAGGTTCACCAATTCATAGCGTTGGCTATATTCCTGAGCAAAAACAAGCGAACAACAAAAGACAAGTAAGATAAATAGTGATAGGTGCTTCATAAATGTTGGTTTTGAAAAGTAAAGATATAAAAATCCTGAGGTATAGTTAAAATTTCTTGAATTCATCAAAATCGCATCCTTTAATGCACCAGATACGTATCTTTGAGGTAATGAAGTATTTGCTCTCAACATTATTATTTTGTCTTTCGCTAGCAGCATTTGCACAAAATAAGCCAATAGAAATAATCGGTGAAATCCTTGATCCTGAGACGAATGAAGCCGTGCCTTATGTGCATGTTGTGAACCTTAGAACAAACAAGGGTTTTGTCAGTAATACAGAAGGTAGGTTTTGGATTAATATGGCCAAGGAAGATACTCTGATGTTCTCAGCCATTGGTTTTGAAAAATATCACTTCACTTTAAAGGAAAATGTAACAACTGATAAGCTGATTGTTACCATAGAACTAAGGCACTCAACGCTGGAACTGGAAACTGTAAAAGTGTTTGCATTTAAAGATGAGCATGCCCTAAAAAGAGCATTAATCGATGCAAAGGTACCTTTGCAAGATGAAAAACCCGGGCTAAAAATTCCTGGTGTTAAAACTTATAGAAGTGCTGAGAATGGTGGACTTGCCATTGGAGGTCCATTAACAGCGATTGGAAACCTGTTTAGCAAAGAACACAAAGAGCAAAAGAAATTAGTTGAAGTGTCTGCTGATTATGATTTTCAGAAAATAATCCGTGCTAAGTATAATGAAACGATCGTAATGAAGATCACGGGCATTCCTGAAGATAAAGTTGAGGATTTTATGAAGTTTTGTAAGATTGAGGATTCTTTTGTCAGCCGTGCCTCAGAGTACGAACTTACTGTGGCTATCCAGCAGTGCTTTACAGATTTCACAGCTCTAGACCTCAAAGACAATTAAAAAAACCTCCCCAATTATCAATCAGGGAGGTTTGCAAGCAAAGAGTGAATAATTAAATTAATTAGTCTAATCTACACGTTGGGCAATCGATTGTCAATATCCGTAAACATAAAACTGCATCAATTTCTTCAATGTAATTATAATTCAATTCATTTTCTTCTATTATTAATTCTCTACTAAAACGAACGCTCCCCAAAAGTATGGGTCTTTATATTTGGATTTTAATGATAGTTGCGCTTGCTTAAATGCCTTTTGTCTGTTACCAGATTTCAACCAATTGGCATAAAAACTCGTCATCAATTCCTGAGTTGCCTCATCGCTCACCTTCCACAAACTCATGAGCAATGATTTGGCGCCCGCACTCAGAAAGGCGCGCTGAAGTCCATAAACACCCTCTCCAGCTTTCACATCTCCAACAGCAGTTTCACACGCACTCAACACAACTAAATTCGTATTATCAAGTTTCAAATTAGTGGCTTCATAAGCAGTAAGTACCCCATTATTACTGTCATTCAATGAGGCCATCTGATCTGCTACTGTGCCTGCATTAGCCAATAATAAGCCCGACCTCAACAATGGGTTGTTCTTGGCACTCTCTGCACTAATACCAAATACTTTCTCCTTGTTTCCGTCAACATCCTGTAAAAAGTACCCGTGTGTTGCAATGTGCAGAATGGCAGGGTTATCAACTTTCTTGATATTTACTTCGGTGGCATCAGCCGCCAAATATTGACTGATCTTGTAACCATTGGAAGTCATTAGTTTTGAAACTGCCAGCAACTCACTTTTGGTGCCTGGAAGTGGGGCTATTTCAGAACCCCCGAAGGTCGGGTTGCCTATTAGAAAAGAGTTTTTAGTAGAAGTAGAAATGCTTGCAGCACCTAAGTTTTTACTACTACCCAGGTAATGAATATCATATTGCTCCAATAATGATTTGCCATCCTTTGATAAAGTATTCAAATTGATCTGATTGTAAATACCATCTGTTGAAACAAAAAGTGTGCGCTTGCCAGTGACTAGTGGTGATATGGTGGCCCAATACTGATCATAAGAATAGGTGTCTTCTAATTTTTGGTGAATGACATTGTTATAATATTTGAAATAGCGGGTCTCAAGGTGTGCCCCATTTTTTAAAATGGCAACATCCGGCACTGATGTGGTGCTGGACAGCACCAGCGCAGCATAGTAAACTTCATCTGTCCAGGTATTATCAAAATAACGATACCTTACAAACTCTATAGCCCCCTGCCCCTCTTTCAATTTAGCCTTTACCTCCTCAAAAGTCACTTGCTTCAACTGATACCCTTCTGAAAAAAGGTCGGACTTCTCAGAAAGCCTCTTTTCAGATTGATTGGTTGCTGATTCCAGGGAATCCCTGTTAATATTCTGCTCTTCCAGCTCTTCTTTAGAATAAGCATAATATTGCGCCAGCGTCTGTTTTTGGTCTATCCATAACAGGTATTCATCTATCAAAGCCTTATCACCGCTATTAAGTATTTTACTTTTAATCTTGTTGGTAGAATTTAACAATAGACCTTTAGTGGCAATATGATATTCATAAACGTCTTTTACTAAAGCCTTATCACTTTCACTTTGATCAAATGCAAATGAATAAAACCTTTCAAATCGGGGTCTCAACTTGTCCCAGTACTTAGTCTTCTCAGATTCACTCATTGGAGGAAAATATTCATTGATAAAGTCGAGTGACTGATTAAGGGTTTCTAAATATAGCTTCTTGGCCTCGGCAATATTTCCCAATTTCCATTCCACAATAGCCATGTCCTCTTTGCCCTGCACATATTCGGGGTGATCTTTACCCAGGGCCTTAAGCTTTATTTCCACAGCTTCTTCGAGCAATGGCTTTGCTTCATCATATCGCTTTGAGAACCTGTAAAAATTACCAAGATCACTCAACGAACTGGCATACAAGCTGTGCTCATCACCAAACTTCTTTTTGTAAATGTCCCTGGCCTCTTTGAGTAAACCTTCCACCTTATCTACCTTACCCATTTGAATATAAAGGGAGGCCAAATTGCTAATAGTGTGCGCATAATCAGGGTGATTAGACCCCAATCTTCGCTCCTTTACGCGCATCAACTCATTGTAAATCTCCTCAGATTGCTCGTATTTCCCCATCTCCTGATAAAGGAAAGCCTGATTGGACAGGAACTTCTGATGGTTATTGGACTTCTCACTTTGAAGTTCCTTAGAAATGGCAATGGCATTTTTTAAAATCTCATCAGCTTGCTCATATCTACCCACAGCCTGATACAACATGGCTTCATTGTTTAAGGCAATGGCGAGAGGCATACTCTCTTCACCGGAGGCAGCCCGTAGCACTTCCACCGCCTGCTTTGCGTTTTTCTCAGCCTCATTATAACGGCCGGTTTCCTTTTGCAGCACAGCCAGGTTATTCAATGAAGCACCATAACCGGCACTCTTCTCTCCAAGCTCCTCCTTTCGTTTCTCAAGTGCTTTAATATTAAACTCTTCCGATTTGGCATACCGGCCCATAGTACCATAAAGTAAACCCAGATCAGAAATTGTAGTCAAATAATTAACCCCACTGATGCTGTTGGTTTCATATTTTAGCATTGCCGATGTTAGCAACACCTCTGCCTTATTATAATAACCTTTGGCATAGGCCAGCTCACCAGCATCAAGCAGCCTACGCGCTTTTTCTTCTTCGGTAGACTCCTCATTGGTCTGCAGATTGGTAAAAGCTTTCAATACTTTATCGCTGCCTGTATCAGTATCGAAAAAGTCGGCATTATCGTTGACCGAAATGGCAAAACTGAAACTAGTAGAGTCCATTTCAGCCCGTGCTTCGTTAAGTTTATCTCCGGCTAGTCCTTTAAGCTTATTAATATTTTCCTGTGAGGCCAAATTCTTGGCCTTTTCTTTTAATAATTTTCCGAATTGCGCATAACTGCAAGTAGCAGTAAGTAAAATAATTAGGGTGGCTATTAGTCTCATATTGAGTGATTTGCCTCCTAAATTAGAAATAAGATCAGACACATAAAAACTATCGATAAAAACGGATTTATTGCTGCATTTTGTAATTTGGCCGCTTGAACTGATATGATGAGAAAGGTACTTTTAAAAATTTACATGGTTTGGGTGTTATTGGTGTTCAGCATATTTATGCTCCTGCTACTCCCTTTAATTGTTCTGCCTATATTGATAAGCACCCGAATTGGAATGGGCACCTTTTACGGTCTTAAAATATGGGCATGGATTTTTAGTAAATTAAATTTCATTCCATACGAAATATCAGGCCGAGAGAACATAAAAAAGGGACAGTCTTATATCTACACTTGTAATCACACTTCATTTCTTGATGCTCCGGGTATTGCATTAGGCATCCCCACCCAATTTAGGCCATTGGCAAAAAAGGAGCTTTTAAAAATACCAGTATTCGGGCTAATAATAAGAGTTGTAACCATTATAGTTGACCGTTCCAGTCAAGAAAGCAGAAAGAAAAGCCTTAAAGTGCTAAAAGGAATTTTGAGCAATAACATTTCAATTCTCATATTCCCTGAAGGGACCCAGAACAGAACAAAAGAGCCTCTTCAGCCCTTTTTCAGTGGAGCATTCCGAACAGCAATTGAAACGGGGACCCCAATTATGCCAATGGTGGTTATCAATGCTGGCAAGCTCATGCCTCCGGGAACAATGAGCATCAAACCCGGTAAAATAAAAGTGGTATTTGGTGAAGCCATCGACTGCTCAGGATATACCATGACCCAGGTTAATGAGCTAAAAGACCATACTTTTGAGGTGATGAGTAAGCTGTTGGAGGATAATAAATTTTAATCACTATTACACTCATCAAAATTAACAAAGCCCAAGCATTCAAAATAATCATAATTAATTACTATTTTTAAGTGAATCAGTCTGAGTTCTGGTAGCTAATAACGTTGCCAGATTAACCATCAAATACTGATACTAAAATGAAACTAACAACCAACCATTTCAAGGCTTTAGCTCAAACCCTGATACTATTTTTAACGCTTGCATCTGTCTCCGCATTAGCTCAAAACATTACAGTAACAGGTACTGTAACTTCTGAAGATGATGGGTCTGCCTTGCCGGGAGTAAACATCATTGAAAAAGGAACCACTAATGGAACGGTTTCTGATATTGATGGTAATTACAGTATCAACGTTGCCCCGGATGCTGTTCTTATACTTATATTTCTAGGATATGAAACAATAGAAATTAAAGTTAATGGAAAAACAGTTATAGATGTAAAACTAGAAGCAGCTGTATCAGAGCATTGGCCATTAGTTAACACAGGGTATGGTTTTATAACTTTAGTTGAATCCTCCTACTCCAATACTCGTCTCACATCTTCAAGCTACAATCAAGGTTATATTTATGATCCCTCTGAACTATGGCAGGCAAGGGTTGCAGGCTTATCCATTTATAAAAGAGGAGACAACCCCCATGAGGAAAGTGTGATGCGTATCAGGGGACTGACTACTTTCGATGAGGAAGCAGCCCCTCTAATTGTAATTGATGGCGTACCTATGGCTACTATGCATAACCTCGATCCACAGGATATTGAATCGATAAATGTACTCAAAGATGGATCTGCAGCAGCCATATATGGCATGCGTGGGTCTCAAGGGGTCATTATCATAACCACAAAACAAGCCACTTACGGCAGAAAAATTTCGGTATTAGCAAGTAGTGAAGTGGCAGCTTCAGTAATAGCTAAAAAACAACCAGTTATGACAGCCAATGAGCACATAGCGGCTGGTGCCAACGACTTGGGCTCCTCTACAGACTGGCAGGATGAAATAACGCGAACTGGCATATCAACAGGTCATCATGTTACTATTTCAGGGGTTAGTGAAACATCATCCTTCAGAGCATCTACACACATCAGGCAGGTTGAAGGTATTCTTTTGAATTCAGGTTTTGATCAAATAAATACAAGAGTCAACTTAAAACACAGAGCTATTGACGACAGGCTCCGATTTGATTTCAATATTGCCGTAACAAACAGAAAAAGTAATTTTTCATTCCCTGATGCATTTCGGTTTGCTAATGTATTCTCTCCATCCGCTCCCGTAACTTTCCCTAGTGGTGATTACTATCAGCCCATCTTATTTGACAACTTCAATCCTGTTGCCATACTCAAGCAAAATGTAAATTTGGGTAGAAGAAGGAACACCAATTATGGCGCTAAAATCGACTTTGATATTTTGGATGGTCTAACAGCAACTGTCAATGTTGCTCAACAATTTGAAAGTAATTTCAATGGTAAATATTATTCCAGAAACTCCCTATATGAAGGTTATAATAGAGGTGGTCTTGCACAACGTTATACTGATGACCAAAGTTTTACATTAGCCGAGAGTTATCTGACTTATGATAAACACTTCAACAATCTTAAACTAAATATGGTAGCAGGTTACTCTTACCAGGAAGATCGTTTTGAAAGTTTTGGTGCTGAACTAGGAGACTTCCCTAGTGATGAGCTTGGTTATAATGCAATCGGTTACTCAGCCGATATACTTGCAGGAGAAGAATACCTTATTGATATATCCAGTACTACTTCCCCTGTTAATACTATAAAAGGTGCTTTCTTGAGAACTACTGTAAGTCTGGATGACATAGCCACTTTCAATGTCTCTTTGAGAGGAGACCAATCGAACAAACTCGGAGAGAATAAGCAAAGTGGATTATTCCCGTCAGCAGGTATTAACCTCAATCTTCTACATTATTTGAAGAGTTTGAATTTATCACTACTCAATATGAGATTGGGGTATGGAGTTACCGGATCTATTCCATCGCAGTATGGCTTGGCTAAACAAAGGTTTGACTACTCATTTCAGAATGGAGGAACTGTCAGAATGGTTCATGACGCTAACCCTGACCTAAAATGGGAACAAAAGAAAGAGTTGAATCTTGGTATTGATCTCAATGCTGGCTCATTTTCTGCCATTCTAGATCTCTATCAGCGTACAACTAGCGATATTATTCAGTCAGTTAGGATAGACCCTGATGACTTTTTTTCAGATGATCGCTATGATAATATAGGAGGACTTAAAGGGCGAGGTTTAGAGCTAATGTTGAGCTATTATATTGGAAGTTCTTACGATATCAGTTGGCAACCATCACTAGTGATTAGCACCAACAGAACACTGCTTGATGCCTATAAAGTGACGGAGGAAGTAGGAGGTTATACAGGTGAGACAGGAGGGGCGGGTAATTCACGACCTATCAGAATTGCCGTTGGTGAAAAGGTTGGTGAAATATGGGGGCCTGTGTTTGAAGGTGTAAATACTGATGGATCTCCAATTTTAAAGGATGTTAATGGAGATGGGCAGTTAATGACAGATAATGGCAGCGCGCTACTTCCCGATACAGACTTCACAACATTAGGTAACGGCATACCTTCATGGGAGTTAGGATGGAGCAACCAGCTTAAATACAGAAATTGGGAGATCAACATGTTCTTTAAAGGTGTTTTTGGCCACAGTTTAGTAAATTCGTTGAGGCTTGGTCATGAAGCCGGTGCTTTAAATTCCTATAACAGCGTTATAACTGATAAAGCGGTTGATGGTCTCGCCTGGACGCAATACAGTTCTCTTTATGTTGAAAAGGCCAATTTCTTTCAATTGGATAATATTTCCCTTGTTTACGCACTTCCTATAAAAACTGATTCCTGGCTACGTTCCCTAAAAATCCGCTGTACCATTCAGAATGTATTTACCATTACCGACTATACTGGTGTCAACCCAGAACCTAATCTGGTAAGAGGTTTAGCATCAGCCCTTTACTCTGCTGGCCCAGATGTGCTAACACCTGGTATTGATCACAATAGTAGCTATGCTCCTGCTAGAACTTTTATGTTCGGTTTATCTTTGGGTCTATGATATTGCCATGAAACTAATAATACTTGGTATACTAATTTTCGCCATGCAAGCATCTTACGCTCAGGACTGGGCCAATACTGAAAGATATAAAAACGAAAATGCTTTACTTGAGGAACCTAAACAAGGAGAAAACAGGGTTGTTTTTATGGGCAACTCCATTACTGAAGGGTGGATAAATGCCAGACCTACTTTCTTTGAAAACAAAACCTTTGTCAATAGAGGTATTGGTGGACAAACCACACCACAAATGTTGGTTCGCTTTAGACCGGATGTGCTCAATCTAAAACCTGAATTGGTTGTAATCCTTGCCGGCACTAATGATATTGCCGGCAATACCGGGCCTTCCACTTTAGAAATGATTATGGATAATCTAATATCAATGACTGAACTTGCCTTGGCGAACAACATTAAAGTGGTGCTCAGTTCCGTGCTGCCAGCCTATGACTACTCATGGAAGCCCGAGCTTGAGCCTGCGCAAAAAATAGTAGCTTTAAACAAGATGATAAAAGATTATGCTGAAGAAAACGGCATTGTCTATCTCGATTATTTTTCTGCTATGGCCGATGAGCGTAACGGCTTGAAAGATGGATACACCTATGATGGTGTACACCCAAATGAAGCGGGATATAAAGCCATGGAGCCTTTGGCTTTGGAAGCTATAGCAAAAGCCCTTACAGAAAATTAATTGACTTAAAAATTGACACTTGAAACAAAATAAGCCCCCTCAAACCAAGCTCGAAGAGTGGTTCAATACCTTGTCTCATGGTATTACTGCCTTGGCCGCTATTGGAGGTTTGGTCGTGCTTATTGTGTTTGGTGCCCAAAGTGACAAACCGTGGAGTTTGTTCAGCGCGCTGTTCTATGGATCCAGTTTAGTATTGCTCTATACCTTTTCCACCATCTATCATGGACTAAGGCACGAGAAAGCCAAGCATGTTTTTAATATTTTAGACCACTGTGGTATTTACCTGCTTATTGCAGGCACTTACACCCCAGTTTTGCTCATTAGTATTGGTGGCACAGTTGGCTGGATTTTCTTTGGTATACAATGGGGTATGGCTCTGACAGGCATTATTTTAAAGATATTTTACACTGGCAAATACAATTTGATTTCCACATTAATGTACGCCTTCATGGGATGGATCATTGTTTTTAAAATTGAGTTGGTCAAATCAATACTACCTGCACCTGCATTTTGGCTTTTAGCTTCCGGTGGCTTTGCATATACAGTCGGCATTGTGTTTTATATCATCGACCACCGCATGCGGCTGGCACATTTTATTTGGCATCTTTTTGTGATGGCGGGTAGCATTATACATTTTATAATGATGGTAATGTACATCTTCAAATAATAATTACTCACTTCAATAAACCCTAATTATCATTTTTATACCCTCATGTTTTGATGATTCTTCAATAAGTCTTTAATTGTGATTTAAACCACAATAGGTTTATGTTGTTATCCTTTATAATTAACACAATTTAATCTGCATTTTGAATTTAGAATTTGTAAATCCGCTTGTTTGGGGTGTTCCCCTATTTATAGTCATGGTGCTTGTAGAGCTTACTTACAGTCACTCCCATGACAAAAATCTGTATCAATGGAAAGATCTATTGGCCAGCTCGGCAATGGGTCTGGGCTCCGTGTTAATAGGGCCAGCTATTAAGCTAATATCTGCTGCCTCTATCTTTTATGTAGTTTATGAAATCTTCAACCCTGAAGCGAATGGTGTGAGAACCAACATCATGGGCTATGAGTCATTCGGCTGGGCGTGGTATGTCTGGCTTATCTGCCAATTTTTAGATGATTTTAGTTACTACTGGCTGCACCGATTCAACCATACTGTTCGTTTTATGTGGGCGGCTCATATTGTGCATCACTCCTCAAAAAATTTCAACCTGGGCACTGGTTTGCGCAATGGCTGGTTTACCTTACTTTACAAACCCTTGTTTTATATGTGGCTGCCAGCTATTGGCTTTCACCCTGAAATGGTATTGGTATGTCTGGGTATAGAAGCACTGTGGCAGTTTCAATTGCACACACAGTTTGTGCCCAAACTCGGTTTTTTGGAAAAATTCCTGAACACTCATACTCAGCATCAAGTACACCATGCAAAAAACCTTGAGTACCTCGATAAAAATCATGGTGGTTATTTAAACATCTTTGATAAAATATTTGGTACCTGGAAAGAGCTGGATGAAAATATAGAGATTGAATACGGTGTGGTTCATGACCCAGAATCTTATAACCCATTTGTAATTGTTACCCATGAGTACAAAAACATCTGGCGCGACATCAAGAAGTCTAAAAATCTGTATGAGGCCTTTATGTACACTTTTGGTGAACCCGGCTGGAGTCCTGACGGCTCATCACTGACGGTAAAGCAGCTTCAGCGTAATTAATAAATCGGTTATATTAGTAAGAAAAATTGGCAGCACGATAGGATTTCTACACCCCTAATGGTGTACTTTCTTCATGAGAAAATTACTAATCATTACAATAGGAGTTTTATTGCTCTCATGCAATAACCGAGTTAAAAGATATCCTGGGATAAGTCTTTCTTTTGACGACAGATCGATAAATGAATGGTTTGAACTACGAGAATTGTTCAATGAAAATAATGTTAGAGTCACTTTCTTTATCACTCAACCAGATTCACTTGATAGCCAAGAAATTCATAAATTAAGATTGTTAGAAAACGATGGCCATGAAATTGGCTTTCATGGAAACATGCACGAATTATCCGAATACTATATTAAGGAAAACTCATATTCTGACTATTTAAAAAATGAAATTGATGAAGGAATGAGAAAAATGGATTCTCTAGGATTTGATTGTGTCTCATTTGCCTATCCTTATGGAGCAAAGTATTGGTTCACAGATTTCTTATTGCTTAAACAGTTTAAATTCTTGAGAGGAGTGGCTCCTTTGAATAAGGAGAAAGATATATCAAAGATTGATGAGGTCTATTACAAATTTGATGATGATAGAACTCTTTCAGCAATAGGTTTTGATAAAATTTCAGAAGTTACACCAGGTATGATAAATACTGCATTGGAGCGATCAATTGAGAATCAGGAAATATTGTTGATGTATGCCCACAGCCCGAGTATTAGTAATCAAGATCATGACTATACTTTTAATATCGACTTGCTCAAAAGTATCATCCAACTTGCAAATCAAAAAAATATTGGTTTTTACCCAATAGGAAAAATGAAGTTCAATAACAGCTCCCACTTGCGCTCGTTTCCAGAACGAGTGCATTGACTAAACCTATTGGCACTTAAGTAGTCAATCGATACAATTACACGACAGAACGAGCTTTATTCATTGGATGACTATCTGCGTGGCGAAAGATAGTCATCCGATGAATTGTGATGTTATCCAGGAATTTGATTCTTACATTTCCGAAACAGCATAAATTCATTTTCCCTATCTTTATTCGATAACTACTATATGAATGATGAAAAACTATACAGCAATACTATTATGTCTATTTTTATTTCTTTTTGCCAGCATTAACGTGAGCGCCCAGGTAGACAGGTTTGCGCCATTAAAATATGAAGATGGGAAAGGTGGTGTTCTAAACTATCAAATGCTTTTCCCTGATGCCAATCCGTCCAGAAAATATCCTTTAGTAATCTTTTTGCACGGTGCGGGTGAGCGTGGTGATGACAATAAAGCGCAGCTAAAATGGGGGGTACAGAATTTTGCTACTGATGAGTATATGTCAAAATATCCTGCCATTGTGATAGCTCCGCAGTGCCCTAAAGATATGCAATGGTCTAACCTTGATTTTGACAGGGAAGCAGGAACCATTACACTTAAAGAGTCACCTTCCAAGACAATGGAAATGCTTATCCAACTCATTGAAAAAACAATGAAAGAAATGCCTGTAGATCCATCAAGGGTTTACATTACTGGCTTGTCAATGGGTGGCTTCGGCACCTTTGACCTTACTATGCGTAAGCCTGATTGGTTTGCTGCCTCTGTGCCTGTTTGTGGTGGTGGTGATATCTCTAAAGCTTCAACCATAGCCAAAATCCCCACATGGGTTTTTCATGGTGCTGAAGATGCGGTTGTACCTTCAAAACTGTCAGCAGATATGGTAGATGCGCTTAAAAAGGCAGGAGCAAACCCTGGTTATACCGAGTATCCTGAAGTAGGGCACTTTTCATGGTTGATGGCCTACAGCGATCCATTAATGATCGAATGGATGTTTAGGCAGAGGAAGAAATAAGCCACTTCCTTGCCGGACAAAGTTCCGGCATCTCTTAAGCTATATTAGCTTTTGAAGTAAATTACGCTTACATGGATGAGACCCCGGAATAAATACAGGGGGGGGTGACAACTCCAAGCAAACTTAAAACCTGCCTTCCCAATCAGACGCCTGTCTCAATTTTTCGATTCTGCTTTTCACTTTAGGGTCATCAAGTACGGCAGAGCGTTCGCCCTTTGAGGTAAAATGATAGCCATCGCAAATATTGCAATGGTAAACATTAATGGGTCCGGCACCATGACTGAAATGATTTCTGCCCAAATGCTCTATCAACGCTTCTATAGCGGTTTGTTCATCAAAATAATAGTTCTTGCCGGTAGAGCAGTTCTTAATCATCAAATCAAAATTAAAGATTTAAGCCGGGAAACTGATTTCTGATTTTCGTATTTTTAGCCCAATAATCAAATCTTAAGTTATGTTGAAATCCCTATTTTCCATACTGATAGTAATTTCATTAATCATATTGGGATGCCAAAGCCAGAATAGCAGCAACTCTGACAATGAAACTAATAGTGAAGAGCAAAAGCCAATTCCTACTGGTGATAATAGCCAAAATTCACTTGACTGGGCTGGCACTTACCAAGGCACACTGCCCTGTGACGATTGTAAAGGTATCCAGACAGAGATTATTCTTAAAGGTGATGGGTCATTTACCATGACTACTCAATATTTAGGAAAGAGTAAAACGAGAAACACCGGCAACGGAACCTTTAGTTGGGATGAAACAGGCAGCAATATAACCTTAAGAGTTGATGGTACGAATAACCAGTACAAAGTTGGTGAGTATGTGCTTTTTAAACTGGACAATGAGGGCAACAGGATTACTGGCGATTTGGCTGAGAACTATATGCTGAGAAAGATTGATGATCAGATTACCGAACGCTATTGGAAATTGATATCACTTAATGGAAAGGCAATTGCCATGACCGAAACACAACCTCGGGAGGCACATTTTATTCTGAAAAATCAGGAACAGAAAGTGAATGGTCACACAGGGTGCAATACAATGAATGGAAAGTTTGAAACTGGCCCTGACCGGAAACTTGAATTTAAAGGGATAATTTCAACCAGAATGGCGTGTATGGATGTGCCATATGAAAGTGAATTTACTAAGATGCTGGATAAGGTTAGAACCTATAGCCTGGTAAGCGATACTTTGATATTAAGAAGTGAAGCTGATGCCGAGCTGGCCAAACTTTATTCAGTATATTTCAGATAGAAGTAAATAATATCTGACTAAACCCTACTTAAAGCAGGTCCATATGAAATTATATATTATCTTCATCTTTTCAACATTGTTGCTTATCTCCTGTCAGGAACAAAGTGAACAGGACATAAGCTCTATAGATCCGGTCAATTGGGATAAGAAAAAAGTAACAAGTCCTCTCCCTGATTCTGTTATAGAAGGAAGAACCTACCTTTCCGTATATTCTCAAATTTATACCCAGACAGAACACAAACAACTTGATCTTACTGCCACGGTAAGCTTGCGCAATACGAGTGACTCTGATACCATTTATATCTCAAAAGCAGAATATTTTAATACTTCAGGAAAGGCGCTTAGAAACTATTTTAAAGGAACCATCTTTTTAAGACCTATGGAAACAGTAGAAATAGTGATAGATGAAATTGACAAAGAAGGTGGTACCGGGGCAAATTTTATTTTTGACTGGAAAACAAAGCCTGGCACATCAGAACCACTTTTTGAATGCGTAATGATTTCCACGGCCTCGCAATATGGCCTTTCATTTAGCACCTTTGGTAAAAGATTGTATTAGTCTAGAACAACAGTCTTTCCAGTCTTAGCACTTTTACTGGCAGCTTCCAGTATCTCCATCACTATCATATTGTTTTCCAGCGAGGAGAGGTCGTAGGGAGGCAAAGTGATTTTTCCATTTACCACAGCAGCCAATAAAGAAAAAGGATCATCATAAGGAGAAGGCATCTCTTCCAGTTTTTCCTTTTCTTCCTGAAAGCCGTCATAACCTTCTGCCATCCGAACTCTGAAATCATGCCTGTTGTCAGCATAAATAGCACCCGTCAGCCCGTAGATTTCCATATCCTTTCTGCCCATCGGCCAGTTCCAGGAAGCTTCAATAATGCCTTGTGAAGTTTTATAGGCCAATATGATGGTGGCGTCATCATCCACCTTTGGATTATTTTCAGGCTGGAGTTGCTGCGTGACAGCAGTTACGGAAACTGGCCTTTCACCTTTATGCAGCCATGTCATTAAATTGGCACCATAGCAGCCAAAATCCATAATAGCCCCACCACCATTCTCCTTAGGGTCCAAAAGCCAATCTAAAAATTCACTATTAATATCCAGTTTTTTGGGTCCTTTATGCCCATCTCGAACAATCACTTTTCTGGCCTCTCCTATCTTGCCTTCGTGATATAATTTATAAGCCTTTTGATTGGTTGGGTACCATGTAGTCTCATAATTAGTGAGCAAATGTATGTTATGCTTTTTAGCCAATGCTTGCATTTGGTTCGCATGATCCAAGCTTACTGCAAGGGGTTTTTCCACCATAACATGAATGCCTAAAGGAGCACATTTCTGTACCACTTCCAAATGTTCATATATAGAACCAAACGCTGCAACAGCCTTTGGCTTAGCAGCAGAAATCATCTCATCCATTGTATTATAAACCAAATCCATAGAAAAACCATGTTGTTCTGAATACCGTTTAGCGAGTTCTCCATTTGATTCTACTATGCCTACAATCTCAATATCCCCTTTATCTGGCCTGCCCAATATCCAATGAACATGAGTGTGGGTAAGTCCGATAACACCTACTCTGAGTTTTTCTCCTGTTGTATTCTGTGCAAGAACTTCATTGGTACTTATTCCACAAATTATAAGTAAGAGTAATGCTATATTAAGTTTCATCGATTTTAGGATTTTTTGCTGTTGTTGATTCTAAAATTAACTGAAATATAGGCTAATATTAATGCTTGATTTAATTTTAGTGCATGAAGCAATCTTTTTTAATCTGTCTGCTACTGATTAGTGGCAGAGCCGCAATGGCTCAAGAGAATATCTATGAGTCTGAAAATCTTGTCATAGAACAAATCACTCCAAATTTTTATTTGCAAAAAACCTACCTTCAGACCAATGATTATGGAAAGGTTGCTTGCAACGGAGCCATTTTTATAAGTGACAATGAAGCGGTTATTTTTGACACGCCAAGTGACAGTATTTCCAGCGTTGAGTTGATCCACTTTGTTAAAAATACACTTAAAAGCAGTATAAAAGGAGTTGTGATTAACCATTTTCATATTGACTGTCTTGGCGGATTGAAACAGTTTCATAATCAGAATATCGCGTCTTACGCCAGTAACAAAACAATACAGCTGGCCAAAGGTGATCAGCAGGAAGTGCCGAAAAATGGCTTCGGTAATACTGATACATTGACCATTGGGAATCAGTCTGTGATTAACACATTCTTTGGGGAGGCACATTCCAAAGGCAACATTATCAGTTACATACCATCTGAAAATGCGCTATTTGGTGGATGTCAGGTAAAGGCTCTTGGAGCGGGAAGAGGAAATCTTGAAGATGCAAATATCCAGGAATGGTCAAATTCTATAGAAAATATAAAGAAGGCCTACCCGCAAATTCAATTTGTTGTACCCGGGCATGGCAAAGTTGGCGGCATCGATTTACTGGATTTTACTATCAAGATGTTTGAGGGCGACAGGGTCAATTAATCAAACTGAAGTTTCATCCGTTTTACTCTGTCCTCCAGTTTTTCTGAGGATAATTTTTCTCTACTCAGCCTGTCCACCATGATAGGGAAAGCAAAAGGTGTAGGCTTTTCAGGCTCGGTGATCACAATTTTCTGTTGATTGATTCTTTCCAGTGCTTTTCTAATTCTGGCTTCCTCCAATTGAAAATCCATTACCTCCTCATAGGCCTGTAACAGCAATAGGTTGGTGGAATCATGATCATTAAATACATCAAAAAACAACTGTGAAGATGATTGAATGTGACGGTCTTTAATCTGATGACCAGGATACCCTTTGAAAACCAGGCCAGAAATAGAGGCAATATCCCTAAACCGTCTACGCCCCATTTCCACTGAATTGATACCCGCTTGGATATCTTGCCAAAGATTGTTGGTAGTAAGTATATCAGTTTCTATGGCTTCATAAATGGGGATCTCCTGATCTGATAATAGCTCAAATCCATAATCATTCATGGCGATGCTAAAAGTGATAGGCATCATCCTTGAAATTCTCAATGCTAACAAAGCTGCAATACCTTCATGTACTGCGCGCCCTTCGAATGGGTACATCAAAACATGGAATCCCTCTTTGCTCTTAAAATATTCAACCAGAAATTCTTTCTTATTTGGTAGATGCGATCTTTCTTTCTGCAAATCCATTAAAGGCTTTAGAAATCTAAGTTCTACATCCTTTTGATTTGGCTTGGTCAGCTCATCAAGCTTTTGTCTGAGCATAACGGAAAGCTGTGAAGAGAGCGGCATTCTTCCACCCTGCCATGATGGAACAGATTTGGCCTTTTTATTACTGTTTCGAACCTGTATTTCCATTCCCTTAATTCGAATCAACTCTAAGTTTCTTCCCGCAAACCAAAAAACATCACCCGGATTAAGCCTTGAAATGAAATACTCTTCAACGGTACCAATATATTTACCGCTTGTATATTTCACTTTGAGTGAGGCATCACTCACAATCGTCCCGATGCTCAAACGATGCCGCATGGCTATTCTTCTGTCCGTAACCTTATATACGTCTTCCTCAATTTCTACTTTTCTATATTCATTATAGGCTGTCAGCGCCCTTCCTCCTGTGGTAATAAAATTCATTAACCAGCCCCACTCCTCCTCATTTATACTATCATATGCAAAGGTTGATTGTACTTCCTTGAATATTTCTGCAGGCACAAAACCATCAGAAACTGCCAGCGTTACCAAGTATTGGATCAACACATCAAATGAGCGTATGTACGGAATCCTGTCCTCTACCAATTTCTTTTCAATGGCCGCCCTTAAGGCCGCAGCTTCTATCAATTCCAATGAATGTGTGGGTACAAAATAGATTTTGCTGATGGCCCCCGGCTGATGGCCACTACGTCCGGCACGCTGCATAAACCGGGCAACACCCTTCGGACTTCCTACCTGAATTATGGTCTCTACTGGCCTGAAATCTACACCCAAATCAAGACTGGAAGTACACACCACGGCTTTGAGCTGACCATGATACAACTGATCCTCTACCCAATCCCTGAGTTCCCTGCTTATAGAACCATGATGCATCGCCATGATTCCCGCCAGTTCAGGCGCCCTTTCCAGCAATTTTTGATACCATATTTCTGCAAAAGATCTGGTGTTAGTAAAAATCAGGGTGCTTTTACTTTGCTTGATAATGGGTATTACTTTATCTATGAGATTGACACCCAGATGCCCAGCCCAGGGCAATTGATCAACATCATCAGGAAGCACCGATTCAACTTCAATCACTTTCTTAATGTCAGACCTGATGATTTTTAATTTCTTGCTATTGCCAAGAAGTGCTGCAATTGCTTCATCCATATTTCCAATGGTGGCTGATATTCCCCAGACCTTTAGGTTTGGACAAATGCTTTTGAGTCTGGAAAGCGCCAGTTCTACCTGCACTCCACGTTTGGAACCCATCAGCTCGTGCCACTCGTCACAAACAATGGCCCTTAGGTTTTTGAAGTAATTGGCATACCCTTTTTGAGCAAGCATCAGGTGCAGGCTTTCAGGAGTGGTAATCAGAAATTCCGGTGGTGTTTGCTTTTGTGCTGCCCTCTGCTTTGTTGTGGTATCACCAGTTCGTACACCAACCTGCCAGTCAACACCCAACCCTTCCAATGCCTTTTGTGTTGAATTGGCAATCTCCTTGGCAAGTGCCCTGATAGGAGTAATCCAGATTACTCTTAGTCCGTTGGAATTCTTAGAACTATTGCCTTCCTTAATAAATTCAAGCAGGGTTGGCACCACCAAGGAGTAAGTCTTTCCACTACCAGTAGGCGCATTGACCAACCCATGAAAGCCCTGCAAATAAGCTGCCCAGGCCTGCTGCTGAAAAGGAAATGTACTCCATCCTTTCGACTGGAACCACTCCTCTCCTTTGGCTATTAATTCATTGTTGGTCATTGATACTAAAGATAACGTTTCATGTTAGTATCATTCCAACCTTAAGGGAAAATAAAGGGTCATATAGTCAAGAAAACTTAATTTTAAACCCATGAAAAAAATCGTGAGCTACATAATTTTAGCCCTTGCCCTAATAGCTTGCAATACGGATGAAGGGCCTTTGTTTTTGGTAGAGCAACCAACTGCAGAGGGAGAATACATTTTGTTTGGTACATATGCCGGGGAATGTTCAGGAGAAGAATGTATTGAGATTTTCAAATTAACGGGAACAACCCTGTCAGAAGATAAAAATGATAATTATCCTAACACTCAAACTTCCTATTCAGGTGATTTCAACTTGCTATCAGATGAGAAGTTCGAAATTGCCAAATCGCTGTTATCAAGCACTCCAGCGTCATTGCTAATAATTACAGACACCATTATAGGACAGCCGGATTATGCAGATGGAGGCGGTATTTATTTTGAATACAATGTGAATGACATCCATCGTTATTGGCTGATTGACCAAGTTCAGTCTAATGTTCCTAGCGCCCTTCACCCATGGATGGATAAGGTGAATTCAGTTGTTGATCAAATCAATGAATAACAGATTTTTTGTATATTGAGTGTAATCAAAACTCAATAATTATGAAAATCAAAAACAACATGGTAGGCTGGTTTGAAATGCCAGTGGCCAATATGGAACGTGCAATGAAGTTCTATGAAGCGGTATTTGAAGTTAAAATAGAGCGGCATCAGATGGGTGAGTTGGATATGGGGTGGTTCCCAACAACTCAGGAGGGCTCAGGCGCAATGGGATCATTGGTATGCATGCCTGAATTTTACAAGCCCAGTCAGGAAGGTGCGCTGGTATATTTTACTGCACACTCAGGAGATTTAAATAATGAACTTGGCCGGGTTGAGGCTGCAGGAGGAAAAGTGATGATGCCCAAAAAGCTGATTGCCGAAGGCTATGGTTATATGGCCTTATTTGAAGATTCAGAAGGCAATAGAGTGGCGATGCATTCGCATGGATAAAATAAAAGGCCAATTCAACAATTGTGAATTAGCCTTTTATTTTTACTTAAGCATTAAAGTAAAAACGCTCGTGTTTTACATGATCGCCTTCCCATTGCTTCACAGCAACTTGCTCCAGTTTTATTGGGGCATCCATTCCTTTAAAAGTAACTTCCATCCAAACTTCAGCACAAGTAGTTGCTTCTTCTTCGTTAGAAGTAATCTTAGTGATACCAGCACCATGAAATGCTTCTACCTTTCCAAGGAACTCAATTTCGTGCTTTCTTGCTTCGTCTTTACCTACAAACTTATCTCCTGTTGGCTCCACCAACACAACATCTTCAGCATAAAACTTTTCAAATGCATCCATTAACTGACCAGAGTTTACCATGGTCTGTAGTTCTTTTTCTTTTTCTAAATAGCTCATATTTTTAATATTGATGTTTAAACATTGATTATACCCAAGTAACGGAATCTAAGTTTTAATGTTTAAACACTGATCAATTATTTTTGTGTGGAAATGAAAAAAGAGGATTTTTAGTCCTCTTTGAAATTTTATTCTATATCAGATAAGCGCTAGTCCTTCACCTCTTCCGTGCCATCAACATGTACTGCAAAGCGGCCTTTCTCTCTTGGGTGCACGTGCTGATGTGATGTCCAAGGCCAACCACCAAACTGTGTGGATTGGTAATCACGCATGGCCTCTTGAATTTCTGCCTGGGTATTCATCACGAAAGGACCATACTGAGCTACCGGCTCATTGATAGGCTTACCTTGAAGCAGCAAAAGTCTGGCTTTTTTGCTTCCGTTTTTCAGTTCCACTTCCATTTCAGGGTTCAGCTCTACTCCGTGATAATAGGGGATCTCCTGCCCTGCTACTTCCAAACCCTCGCCTTCAAAATAATAGATGGTTCTATTGGTACCTGCCGCGGTAGACGGAATAGTCCACTCTGCATTCGGCTCCATATCTATTGTCCATATGGCTACATCATTATCATCTGTAGCGGCCCACGATTTAGGTGGTGGTGCAGGTGCGTCATTATCATCCAAATTACCGGCAACAACCATCACTGAAGTTTTATTGCCGCTTTCATCTTCATATTCCAGCTGCGGAATGGTATCGTTCCATAGCATTGCAAAATGTGGTTCAACTAGTTTATGAGCCTGAGGCAGATTAAGCCAGATTTGAAAAAGCTCCAAAGGATTAGGGTTATTCTTATCCAGCAACGGGAACATTTCAGAGTGTTGCACGCCCTTACCCGCAGTCATCCATTGCACATCTCCATTCCCAAATCTTGCTGCAGCACCTAGTGAATCCGAATGATCAATAAGTCCTGTGGTGCAAATGGTAACAGTTTCAAAACCTCTGTGCGGATGCGCAGGAAAGCCCGGCACAGTTTCACCATGGTACATTCTCCACCCGTCCTTTATGGTAAAATCCTGACCAATGTTTCTGCCTGCAAGAGAAGCATCAGGACCTAATTGATCATTACCTTTTGGATAAAAATCGGCATGATGGACACAGAATAAAAAAGGATCGCTGGTTTGCCATGGAAAACTCAACGATTTGATTTTTAATATTGGTGATGACATAATTTCTAATAGTTGTTTGAACCAGTTATAAGAACAACATCAAGTTAAAGAAGTTCTCCAACAAATCTAAAATGACAATATTCATCTGTGCAAGAATCTAACTTTTATTTTACCCTTAAATGATGACGCAAAAATTCTTTTAGAAATTTTGGTCAGGGTAATCCAGACAACCAGCTTTTTAACGGCTGGATCGTCTGCCCTTGTGACAAATTATGCATTGAAGCATAATTTGGGATGAACGGAAAAACAAAATAGCTTCTGAGTTGTAACTTAGGGTGAATTAACCTAAAACCAATATGAAAAGAATTGCCCTTTTTCTATTAATTGTTGCCGCAGCCTGCGAGCAAAAACCAAAGACTATCATTCCTGCATGGGAGCCTTATGACGAAACAGCATGGCTTGAAGAAAATGCTGCTCACGAGTCAGTAAGAATGCAATACAAGTTGATCCAATCTAAAATATCAGACAAAAATGATATGCTGAATCAGATTGCTGATCAGATCATATACTTCTCAAAGGAGGATTACCAAAAGCTAACTCCCTTTATCTTGGAGCAAGATATTCCCACCATCCAGTCACATATTAAATCTGGCGATCTTTCTTATGAGACACTAACACAATGGTATTTGTATCGCATTGCACTATTTGAAAATAGTAAGGACTCAGCACTTAACAATATTATTGCCATCAATCCGAAGGCTGTGGAAGAAGCCAGAAAGCGTGACAAGAACAAGTCTGACAGCGACCATCTTATTTACGGCATGCCGATACTGTTAAAAGACAATGTGAATTTTGAAGGCTTACCTACTACTGCAGGTGCCGCTGCTATGGTCAGTAATTATGCTGAAGATGCATTTATTGTAAAGCGCATGAAGGAGAAAGGTGGAATAATTTTAGGCAAATCCAACCTAAGCGAATGGGCCAACTATTATGCGATGGTCAATCCAAATGGATATAGCACGGTTGGCGGACAGACGCTAAACCCCTATGGGCCAAGAAAATTTGATACTGGTGGCTCAAGTTCTGGAAGTGGCTCAGCCATAGCGGCCAACTATGCAGCAGTTGCCGTAGGTAGTGAGACTTCAGGCTCCATCTTATCACCATCAAGCTCTAATTCCATTGTCGGGCTTAAGCCAACCATCGGGTTATTAAGTAGAGGTGGAATCATACCAATTTCCAGCACGCTGGATACTCCTGGTCCTATGACCAAGAGCGTTATTGACAATGCTATTTTCCTTTCGGCCATGACTGGCAAGGATGCCGAAGATGCAGCTACTGCTGACAGTCCTGAAGGCCTTAAATATTATGAAGATATGAAAACCGGAACAGTTGAAGGTCTACGCTTTGGCGTGATCAAAGGATTTCTTGCCGACACAACCTATCTGGAAAATGTAAGTAAAATAGTGGCCATGGGCGGTGATACGGTAGTTATTGCTCCAGAGCAAATGGATTATAATGGTTTTACCACACTGCTGAGTGGCGATATGAAAGTAGACCTTCCTCATTATTTTAAAACTTATGCTGGCGATTCTATCAGCTATACAAGCGTGGGTGACATCGTGGCTTTCAATAAAAAGGATACAACTATCAATGTGCCTTATGGACAGGGTAGATTGGAGGAAATCGCAGCGCTGGACATTACCATGGACTCGCTCATTAGCCTTAGGGCAGAAATGAACAGAAGAGGTAAAAGCTACTTTGAAAAGCCTATGCAGGAGCATAACCTTGATATTATATTGTCGATAAACAACTGGACTGCAGGACAGGCGGCAGTGGCCAAATATCCTTGCCTTACTGTGCCAATGGGCTATTCCAAAGAAGGACAGCCAAAAGGCATTACTTTCATTGCAAAACCTTTTGAAGAGGCCAAGCTGTTGAAAGTTGGTTATGCTTATGAACAAGCTTCAAAATTGAGAAGGCTACCTAAGGCTTATCGTTAAGAAAAACATCACTATTGAGGATTAAGCTTTATTTCTCCTTCGATTAATCTTTGTGACTCTGTTAACACTGTGGTAAGAAAACTAACCGCAGATCGCGCGGAGAACCACAGAGAAGTAAAAGATATTGTCCACTTTACAGGTATCAAAACGATCAAGTGAGACTTTCAATATTATCAAATCAATAAATCAAAAATAAAGCGCAAGATTTAACATTGGCTCTATTATCTTGAAGTCAAATACAGTATTATGAAAATATCATTCCTTAAATACCTCCTACTATTTATAGTTGTTATTGGCTGCAATGCCCCTGACAAGGCCACAACTGAGGTCAAGACTTCTCCAACATTCGAGCATGATCTACAAGAAGGCCCTACCCCATGGACAAGTACAGAATTTGAATTGGAAGAAGACGATTTCACCTTTGCCATTATTTCCGACCTTACGGGAGGTGAAAGACCCGGAATTTACAAGACAGCCGTTGCCCAGCTCAACAGACTTGACCCAACTTTTGTATTAAGCGTGGGTGACCTGATTGAAGGAGGAACCGAAGACCCACAGCAACTGGCAAAGGAATGGGATTCTTTTAATGCGCGAACGGAACATTTGAACATGCCGTTCTTTCATCTGGGTGGCAATCATGACCTGACCAATCCTGTGATGAGAAAAGTTTGGAGTGAGCGCTTTGGCCCCACATACTATCACTTTGTTTATGAGAATGTGCTGTTTCTAATGATGGACACTGAAAATTATGAAGAAGCCAGGTTGATTGAAGTGAATAAGGCCCGTGAAGAAGCTTACAAAGTTATCAGAGGAGAAAAAGAAGGTAATTATGCAGATACAGAATATGCCAACATGCAGGAGGCCAAGACCGGAGGCATAAGTGCAGCTCAGCATGACTATTTCAAAAAGGTACTGACCCAACACCCAGAGGTACGCTGGACGTTTGTATTGATGCACAAGCCAACATGGAAACTGGATGGCGATAAAGGTTTCGGGCCATTAGAGGCCCTCCTGTCAGATCGTAACCATACACTTATTAATGGTCATGTTCATTCTTTCTCGCACCGTAAGAGAAACGATATGGATTATATAACTCTCGGCACCACAGGTGGTTTCCAGGCTGAAGATGATTCAATGGCCTATGATCATTTTACATTAGTACGTATGGCTGAAAAACCCGTGATCACTCATCTAAAAATGAAAGGAATTTTGGATGAGACCGGGGCTGTGCCTGGTGGTAATTAAATTTTAGCATTGTCACCTTAAATCCTCCAATTGGTGGAGAGAGGTCTCCGATAAGCCCAACGTCACCTCGAATCCCTCTTAGGGTGAGAGGTCTCCTTATTTGCAATAATGAAGCATTAGGTCGCTTTTATCGATTAGGAGACTTCTCATTACGCTGCGCTGCATGTCGAAGTGACGTTACTATTTTAGTTTGTTATTATAAGGACGTGACAACCTCTTAGAATAAAACCTGAAAGGTTTGATATTCCGTGCGCAGATAAACCTATGAGGTTTGATGCAAGTTCCTCCCCGGATTCCTGTCTGCCGACAGGCAGGTATTCCGGGGCCTCTTATTAATAAAGCCATCATCTTAAATACAGAGATGCCAGAATAAATCTGGGAATATAATTTTATAGTTAGTCCAGGTACTCACGCACACCAGTCTCCCTCTAACTCTTCATTTATTACCTTAAGTGCCTAGCATGAGCTCTTATCATCATTTGTGACTATTTTGAATCTTTCGATTACTCCAATTAGGGGGATTAACTAAAACTAATAGATGTTTAAATTCATTCTATACATTTTATTAATCACTAAATGAAATAGAATTTTTACTTAACTATAAATTTTTAGACCATGAAAAAGATAATTGTGTTGGCGTTATGTCTTATAGTAAGTCTAATCGCAAATGCTCAAGAAAGTGAGTTTGTAGCCCATTCTAATGGATTAATTTATAGCGAAACAACAATGAGTAAACTAACTAGTATCGTTGACTCATTGAATCTTAAATACCTGTCTTGCGAATTAAACAAAACTTATTTAGGTAAAGCGCAAACTGTGGGTCATTCCATAAAACTAGAGCAGGGCAATATATCAGAAGTCATAATAGACCTTGAAAATAATATCAGTTATGAAAACTTTAAGGAGAAGTATGCAAAAGCCGAGATTATGGAAAATGTACTTGTTGTTAGATTTCAATATCAAAATTATAAGGGGAAAGATATTATAGAGTTTAGTGAGATCGATGTAGGAGATGGTTATGGAATGGAAATAAGCTTTGATAAACAACTTGATGATTACAAAGGAGATTTGAAATCACCATGGATATATCATCACATTAAAAAAACTGATTACTGGGAAGAATCTATTAATATATTTTATCTGCCAAATAAACTAGAAACAAAGCCTGTACCGGATAAGTATGCAAAAATGATAGGCTATGCCGACTGCTTGATAGATACCACTACAGCTAAATTCAAAAAGAACCTAAAACGTGGCTGGGTAGATCTACCACGTAACTGGGAGAAATTATCACTTAAAAAACAAAGTAAAATACTCGATGAAATGAGGTCTACTCAGGTTGTAGGTTCTTGCAGTCAAGACAGCAGACCCAGAATTCATGCTATTAATATTGCCATTTTAGCAGCATCAACTGCAAATTGGCAAGTGTTTTTAAAATCACATTTAGATATAATGAATGACCGGTTTGACAGAGCCTCTGATGGAAGTTATGCATGGGCACAACGTAAAACATATATTAAAGAATTAGAGGAGTTGAATATAAATGTTCTTGATTTAATTCTGGGTATTTCCTTGCGTACGGAAAACCCATCTGAACATCATTATTATGGTAATATCCGCAGAATTGGAAGAGCTTTGGCGGAAGCACAACATCGCGAAAATGTTGAAAGTGAGCTAATAGCAATGATTAGCAATGATGAATTGGATGACTACAATAGGATATTGGGATATTATGTATTTCTTAATTATTTCTACTCTACTGAAGATGAAAGCTTGAAAGAGGTTAATAAAGCTAAATTAAAAAATGCCATCTCTCACCTTCCAGGCTATATAAGTGACAAAATTGAGATTGATTGATAAGTTAACTTTTGTAATTGTGAGAACGAGTCCATGGTGAATGCCATATTTTCGATATAAACCTCATAGATTTAATTTTCAGTGTGCAGATAAACCTATGAGGCTTGACTTGTTGTTCTCTTGGTTAAATTTCAATTTAATTCAGTATTTTTATTACTATTACTTAGATTAATACAATATATTTAACACATATTTCGAATAGCAGGACTTTACTACATGCGAAATAGCAGGCATGCCCGCTATCCTGTTGTTGGCGGTAATTTGAGAAAACGAGACCATTCAATTGAAATGATAAACTTTGACAACATAAAAACTTATTCAACTGACTTTCCAAAGACTTGGAGTTTTTTGTGGTCGCCTGAAGAAGCCAGTCAAATACCGCAGGAACATAAAGACCAAATCTTCTTTCTAAATGATGAAGCAAGCAAGTTTGTTAGAAACTATATTGACAGCTCAAAAATGATATCAGGGCCATTATGGAAACCTTTTAATGAAAAATACTTTAAGACAATACAAGAATTTGAAGTGACGGAAAATTGTGAGAAGGAAATTAAAAAATGGCTTTACTCAAAACCTATTACGTTTGAAAAATTTGTATTTATTGATAGTGAAAGAAGTGGACAATCCGTAACACTAACCTGGAAGATGGTAATTAAGTATTGGGAAGGGCTTTTCTTTTCTGACGACTTGATAATATTTGACGAGACACTAAATTGGGGGCTTTTTTATTTTCACGAAGACAGGCTTTACTTTGGGTCGGATAAGATTTACGACAAAGAAGTTGAATATGAAAAAACTAGAGAACTTAACGAGTTGAAACAAAAATATTTCAATAAAGACAATTTGAGTTTTAGTAATGAAGACAAGAAAAAAGCGGTTAGAAACTTAAAGGAGAAATATAAGATTGACAGAATTGAATAAAAACTACCGCCAATCGAGTAGACGGCCGTGAGCCATAAGCCCACGGTGCGCCTCTCACATGCTTGCGCTAAAGCTTCAGCGTAGGCGCCACCACCCAGCGTACGGTTCTCGTACTGGGCGGTTCGTAAAGCATAGCATCATCGCTCTTTACACCGATGATACCTTTCCGCTACTTTTAAGTATAGGCTATCCGCCAGATGGCGGATTCCTATACGAATTTTCACTTCACAATACGTTCAGCCCTTCGTTACCTTGTAAGACTTCCCTGTCTTTCAGGGCTTGTTGCCAGTAACTAATATGGCCTCTGCTGACTTCTCCCTATGTACACGACATAGTGAGATCTCCCCAGGTAAGGGCATATTCCTTCCTCCGATTCCTGCGGCATCTACCTAATAGAGATTATTGGCTACGGGTGTCACAAAGATGTGCTTGCTTACCCTCTCTATCTGGCCTCCGTATGCCGTTCCTGTTCGTCAGTACCGGATTTTGTAGTCCCGCTTTCTTCACTGCATTCCTCGCGGAAAACCAGCTTGCGGCTTACCAACAGGCTTCACCAACTTGCCTGTAAGGGACTTGCACCCTCTGGAATAATATGGTATCTTAAATACCAGATGCCCATACTGGGCACACACACCCAATTCCTTACCCCAAATTCAAACTCCAAGGAATTGTCATTCCATAAAAAAACCTCCCCCGAGTTAACGAGGGAGGTAAAAGCTAAAAAAAGTTGACAGGGCAGCACCGGCCAAAAAATTACAACCAACAACCACTACGAATTGGAAAGTAAGCCGGTTTTAATGCTGCGATGTCAAATTGTGGATCTAGTCCACATTATCATGCAAGAACTTGTTGTTGCCTAAGATCTGATTATCATCATTTAAATTATACTTACTTACATGTGGCTCGCTTGAGTGCGGTACATTCTGAAGCCTTACATCTTTGCGCAAAAATGCAGGCACATCCAGTTTGTCCTTAAATTCATTGGCACTCATCTCAGCTTTGTTCAGCCCTTTAAGCTTGTTAATGCGCTCCTCAGCCTGCATTCTTAACCGCTCTTTGGTGCTGTTCACTTCCATCATACCATCATCATTGATATGCTGATCGCTATCGTCTTCATCAACAATCTCAAACTCATCTTCAAGCTCGGCAAACAAGCCGTCTTCACCATCCATTTCGTCTTCTTCTATCCTGCTTTCAGGTCGGCCAAAAGCATAGCGTGGTGCCTCCTCTGCAGGCTCCTGCTTATCTTCCACCTCTCTTGAGGTAATATCCTTTTGGTTGAAGTCGTTAACCGTTTTGTCAGTATGAAAAAGATCTATCTGCTGTGGGGCTTCCAGATCATATACCCTGCGGCCATTATCTTCTGCCTTTTTAGGCTCGTCTTTAGTATATAGGTTATTGCTCTGCACCTTATCAAAACCAGTGGCAATAACAGTAACCCTGATGCTTTCTTCCAGATTAGGATCAACACCGTGGCCGAAAATCACTTCAGCTTCATCACCTGCCTGCTCCTGGATGTATTCTGTAATTTCAGTAAGCTCATCCATTTGCAGCTCTGCCTGGTCGCCAGAAATAATTGAAAGCAATATTTTCTGAGCTCCATTGATGTCTCGGTTATCCAATAATGGTGAAGCCAATGCCATTTCAGCAGCCCTGCGCGCCCTGTTTTCACCTTTGGTTTCTGCAGAACCCATAACCGCTGCACCAGCGTTATACATTACTGTTTTAACATCCTGAAAATCGACATTTACATATCCAGCTACAGTAATAATCTCAGCAATGCCTTTGGCAGCTGTAGTCAACACATTGTCGGCCTGAGCAAACGCATTACCAATAGAGAGGTTACCATGGATCTCTCTCAGCTTGTCGTTTAATATTACCAACACTGTATCGCAGCTTTCTTTCAGTGCATCAATACCTGCTTGGGCTTGAGCTATCTTCTTTTTACCTTCAAAAGAGAAAGGCGAAGTAACAATCCCTACGGTAAGGATGTCCATCTCACGGGCTATTTTAGCAATAACCGGAGCGGCTCCTGTACCAGTACCTCCACCCATTCCGGCAGTGATAAATACCATTTTCGTATCTGTGCCCAACAGGTCCCTAATATCTTCTTTACTTTCTAAAGCGGCATTTTTTCCTACTTCAGGATTGGCACCTGCGCCAAGACCTTCAGTAAGGTTTACCCCTATCTGTATTTTAGCGGGTATAGCGCTAGACTTTAAAGCTTGTGAATCTGTGTTACACACAACAAATTCCACATCTTTAATACCCTGATTGTACATGAAGTTTACAGCGTTGCTTCCGCCTCCACCCACACCAATCACTTTTATGATCGATTTATGATGTTTCGGAATCTCGAATTTATATCCATTGTCATCCATAATATTATTATTTAGTGGTTTGCATTAGTTGACTAATAATCTTTGCCCCCATCGAGGTCATCGATTAACAGTCCTTTGGTTTTGTTAAGTATTGATCTGAAAAAGTCTCCACCTCCGGATTCTTTTTTCTTTGCGGTAAGTTTACCGCCACCTTGCGCTGCCTTGTATCGGTCTTCCCTGTTATCTATGGCCCTGAACCCTGATAACACTAAGCCAACTGAGGTAGCATACATGGGGCTCTTAACACTGTCAACCTTGCTTTTACCAAGATGCTCGTTAGGATAACCGATTCTGGCATCCATGCCAGTCATATATTCTACCAATTGCTTCAGGCTGTTCAACTGAGAACCACCACCTGTGACCACAATGCCACCTGCCAGTCTGTTCTCAAATCCTGAAGTAATAATTTCTGTATGCGCCAGTTCGATAATCTCTTCCATTCTCGCCTCTATAATGTTGGCAAGGTTTCTTACTGAGATTTCTTTTGGTGCCCTGTTTCTAATACCCGGTATAGACACAATCTCGTTAGGGCTAGCCTCTTCTCCAATCGCCTTGCCGAATTTGGTTTTTAGCAATTCAGCCTGATGCTGCATTACCATACAACCCTGCTTAATGTCAGAGGTGATGATGTTACCACCGAATGGTATTACAGCAGTATGTCTGATGATATTGTCATGGAAAATGGCGATATCTGTTGTACCACCCCCAATATCGATAAGACAAATACCGGCTTCTTTCTCCTCGTCACTAAGTACCGCGATGCTCGATGCCAAAGGCTCAAGAATCAGGTTCTCAATTTCAAGGCCTGCTCTACGCACGCATTTGTTAATGTTGTTGATAGCATTAGTCTGTGCTGTGATAACGTGGAAGTCAGCTTCCAGCTTAACACCGCTCATCCCTACAGGATCTTTGATACCATCTTCATAATCCACAGTGTAGTCTTGTGGCATTACGTGTATGATCTGGCTCCCGGGAGGTATCACAATGCGATACATGTCATTGGTAAGCCTGTTAATGTCTTCAATAGTAATTTCGTCATCATTGGAAGATCGGGTGATGCTTCCATGATGGATAGAGCTTTTAATATGCTGGCCTGCGATACCAACATTGACCACCCTGATATCTATACCAGATTGATCTTCAGCCTCCCGCACTGCTTTTTCGATAGCGTTTACCGTTTTGTCAATGTTAGTGACAATGCCGCGGATTACTCCGTCAGATTCGGCTTTGCCCATTCCCAAAACTTCAAGTTTGCCAAACTCGTTTTTCCTCCCCACAATTGCGCAAATTTTTGTGGTTCCGATATCGAGTCCGACTACAATTTTGTCATTTTCCATGGTTGTAAATTTATTTTTAGTGGTTGTTTCTATTCTTAGTCATTTAGTCATTAGTCGTAAGTACTTTCCACTTACTACTCGCGACTAGAGACTTACTACTCTGCGATTATCTGATCTTTATATTCCAAATTCACGCGTTCATAAGTATTCCAGCCCTTTTGAGGAAGTATCTGCTTATAGAAAACTTTTAGTTTCTTAAACTTCGCTTCCAGATCATCTGGCTGTCCAAATTCTACAATCTGCTTTGTCACCTGTGGGTAGATCAAAACATTCATTTTCTTGTCAATATCTATTTGTGCTATCTGAGCTTTCCAGAACTTGTCACCATCGATAAACTTCAATAGCTCATATATTTTTTTACCCTCTTCTGTAGCGGTCAAATCGCTTTTTACCAACTCTTTCATAAAGCTCCCGCTAAGGATGATTGTTCTGGAAGTATACTTTCTGGATGGCGGTAAAATCACACCGTCTGTAGAGATATAACCTCTGGGCACTGAAGGCTCAACAATCCTGGCAAATGGCCTTCTTAGCTTGGCATTCACCAAAATATTGCCTTTCAAATCCCTATAGATTTCAGCTTTTTGCAAGAACTTCTGGGTTCTTACTCTTTCTTCAATGGTTTTGAGGTTGATCTCTTCGAAGTCCTTTCCAATGATAATGTCATCACCATCATCAGTCATTAAAGCGATAATGTCATTTTCATCGATAAAGAAATTGTCATACTGGTTGTCAAGCTTCACAACAATGTCCCGGCAGACTTCTGCTCCTTGTTTGCGTTCGGCAAAGCTGATAACTGACAGAAGCACGACTGCTGCCGCTATTATTTTTACTCCTTTACCGATCCTGATTTTTTTAAGCATGGTATTTTTCGGTTAAAAGGTTTTCAATAGGTTTTACTAGTTTGTCAATGTCTCCTGCACCAATAGTGGCCACTACCTCTAGCTCATAGTCATAAAGAACATCGAGCAAATCTTCTTTACTGCACTTTGACTTCTCGGTATTAATGTCTTTAAAGACAATGTCAGAAGTTACTCCCGGAATCGGCTCCTCCCTGGCAGGATAGATATCCAAAAGGATAACCTCATCGGCCAGGCTCAGACTTTCAGCAAATTCTGCGGCAAAATCCCTGGTGCGACTGTAAAGGTGCGGCTGGAAAATAGCCGTCACTTTTTTGTTTGGATACAACGCCTTCAATGATTTCAAGAAGGCCTCTATCTCTACAGGATGATGCGCGTAGTCATCAACAAATACTACTTTTTCAGACCTGATAATAAACTCAAACCTGCGTTTTACGCCTTTGTAGCTTTCGATACCTGTTCGTATCTGCTCTACAGTAAGGCCCAATTCCAATGCTACGGCTATAGCCACAGTAGCATTTTCAACATTATGAAAACCGGGGACGCCTAGCTTAAGCTTATTAATGCTGTTGATCTCGTCAGTGTAGTTGAATTCAAAAAAACCATTACCCATGGTTATATTGCTGGCAAAAAATTGCCCCCGGTTTAATCCATATGTGTTCACCGATTTGGTAAAATCTGTGGACACTAAATCTTTTGTTATTTTCTCGTTGATAAAGAGTTTGCCAGTGCTCTTTATCTTATCAATAAATGCCTTGAAAGAATGCTCCAAATGTGCTTTGTCTCCATAAATGTCCAGATGATCTGCATCAGCAGAAGTGATCACGGCCAAATCTGGATTAAGCGTTAAGAAAGAGCGGTCGAACTCATCAGCTTCTACAACAGCCACAGTATTTGGCGTAAGTGCTTCATTGGCTATGAAGTTCGAGTTGTAATTAGTAGCAATACCTCCTAAAAATGCCGCAATATCACGACCTGCGTGTTTCAGCAAGTGTGCTATCATGGAAGAGGTGGTAGTCTTACCGTGAGTACCAGCTACCGCTACTAATTTGAAATTATCTGAAATGACGCCAAGCACCTCTGAGCGCTTAAGCATCTTATAATTATTATCCTTAAAGAAATTGAGCTGCTTATGTGCTTTTGGGATAGCAGGTGTTATGATGATCAAAGTGTTATCAATATCTGATTTCACACTGTCACTGATAAAGCTCATATCATCTTCAAAATGAATGTCAATACCTTCTTTTATCAACTGGTCTGTCAGCTCAGTTGGGGTACGATCGTAGCCTGAAACAGCAAAACCATTGAGGTTAAACCATCTTGCCAAAGCACTCATGCCTATCCCTCCGATGCCTAGAAAATGGACGTTATGATATTGCTTCAAATTCATTTGATCATGTCCATTAATTCATTCACAATTTCTACAGCGGCATTTGGTTTGGCCAATGTTTTTATATTCATGGAAAGCACCTGCTGACGCTCTTCGTCCTTCAGGAGCTGTATCACTTCAGCGACCAAATTATCTTTGGCCCTATCATCTTTTACCATTATGGCTGCATCAATAGCTGTTAAGGCAGCGGCATTTTTTGTTTGATGATCCTCTGCCACATTGGGCGAAGGCACCAAGACTACTGGTTTGCCTACAATGCACAATTCTGAAATAGACAATGCACCCGCTCTGGATATTACTACATCTGCAGCAGCATAAGCCAGATCCATTTCCTTGATAAACTGCACAATCCTTATGTTGGTAAGGTCATAAACCTTTGCCCTGGCTTTAATGTCTTCGAAATAGAATTTTCCGGTCTGCCAGATCACCTGATAGCCATTCTTAACTACCTTATCCAACTCTCCTAGCACACTGTTATTAATTGTACGGGCACCAAGGCTTCCGCCCAACACTAATATTGTCTTCTTACTGGGATCTAGTTTAAAATGCTCAACACCCTCATTTCTTTTGGCACTAATGTCCAAAATATCCTTTCTTACAGGATTACCCGTCATGCTTATGCTGGCAGCCGGAAAGTATTTATCCATACCATCATAAGCCACACAAATGCGCTTGGCCTTCTTACCAAATTTCTTGTTTGTTAAACCAGCATAGCTGTTTTGTTCCTGAATTAAGGAAGGCACTTTTAACGAGTTGGCAGCAAACATCATTGGCCCACTTGCATAGCCGCCAAAGCCCAATACTGCATCCGGACGATAACTTTTTACAATGCGTTTAGCCACAAGGAAACTGTAAATCACCTTGATAGGAAACATCACATTATCAAGTGTCATTCTGCGTTGCAGTCCACTAATCCATAGCCCTACAATCTTGAAGCCTGCTTCAGGCACTTTGGTCATTTCCATTTTGCCTTTGGCTCCTACAAAAATGATTCGGGCATCTTCATACCGGCTCCTGATCTCATTGGCTACTGCCAATGCAGGATAGATGTGACCTCCGGTTCCCCCGCCACTAATTATGAATCGATATGGTTTTGTATTACTCAATTATGCTGCTTTAGCAATATTTCTTATTTCTCCTCCGGCACTCTCCCAGCTAGAGTCCGTCTCTCCACGGCTCACACTGATGATAATACCTATTGACAATCCTGTAAATAATAATGATGTACCCCCCATACTGATCAATGGAAGTGGTAATCCGGTAATTGGCCCCAAGCCTACAACTACACCCATGTTTACCATGGCCTGAAGCACAATGGCAAAACTCAGCCCTGCCGACAACAGCCCTCCAAAGGCGCGCTCACTATTAGTCACTGCCTTCATACCCCGTGATAGTAAAATCAGATAAAGTAGAAGCACCACTACGCCACCTACCATTCCGTACTCTTCAATAATGATGGCATACACAAAATCTGAATATGGATGAGGGAGGATATTTCTTTGCTGGCTTTGTCCTGGGCCTTTTCCAAAAACACCTCCGGTAGCAACAGCAATACGTGCATGCTTGGCTTGGAATGGCAGTTCATCGCCATTGATAAAACTCTCGATCCTGCTCTTGGCAGTCTCACCTCTAACCCCAAATGTAAGAGCGGCACCTCCAGCTAAAATCCCGACAAAAACTAGCATCGCCAGATATTTAATTGGCACCCTACCTATAAACATTATCAGCATGCATGTTAAGAATAGCAGAATAGCTGACGATAAGTTTGTCAATGCTATCAATCCACATATTACTCCACACCAGATCAGGATAGGAATCAATGATTCTTTAAAGTCCGCAATGTTTTGCTGGCGCTTTGAAAGCATACTCGCCAAACTGGTGATCAGTGCTAAACTTGCTAAATCTGACGGCTGGAATGATGCGTTGATTACAGGTAACTGAATCCAACGGGAAGCATCGTTAAGGCTTACTCCATTTGTAAATGTGTATATCAATAATGGTACACTTAACCATAAAGCAAAGCGCGACAGTTTTGAATAATATCTATAATCCACCTTATGGGCAACCCACATGGCCAAGACACCAAGCCCTACAAGCAAAGTATGCTTGATTAAGTAAGACTCTGGGTTGACCATTCTTTTGAATGCCAGTGTACCCGTTGCGCTATAAACCACTAATATACTTATTAGCGAAAGCGCAAAGATCACTGCCCAGATTACCGGATCACCTTTTAAGTTTTCATCTACCCAAGCTTTTACTCTATTCATTGTTCTAAAGCTTTAGATTCATGTGTATTGTTTATTTTCATTTGCCACATGGAATTCGCAATATTTGAGGCAATATTTTTAATTAATTGTTCCATCGTTTCTGCTCATTTCAAATTCATTTTTCAATTCAAGCACTGCTTGTCTAAACTGCTCACCACGATCTTCATAATTTTTGAACAGATCGAAGCTTGCACATGCCGGAGATAGTAGCACCACATCATGCGTAGCTGCATAATTCAGGGCCTCTCGCACTGCAGTTTTCATATTGTCAGTCTCAAGCATATTGATAATCTGGCCATGAAAGGCATCCCTTAGCTTGGAGTTATCTTTACCGAGGCACACCAATGCTTTTACCTTTTTATTGACAGCCTCCATGATTAAGTCATATTGATTGCCTTTGTCTATACCACCGGCTATCCAAACCAATGGATCCGAAAAACTTTCCAATGCATATTGCACAGCATCAACATTGGTAGCTTTTGAGTCGTTGATAAACCTCACATCATTAATGGTAGCGATGTACTCCATACGATGCGGTGCATTTTTAAATGTCTTAAGCGAAGATTTTATGCTGTCGGCACTAACACCAACCTCTAATGCAGTACTTATTGCCGCCATCATGTTGATGGCGTTATGTTTACCCAGAAGCACGGTGTCTTTCTGATCAATGTGCACTTTACCAAATAGGTGCATCACCTGATCATCAAAATATGCAGTAGCAGATTCATCAGTTAAAGAAATGGGTACCAAATTGGTATTATAGACCTTTTCTTTAATCGCCTCTTTAATCAATACATTATCCTGATAGTAGATGAAGTAGTCATCACGACCTGAATTCTGGGCTATTCTAAATTTAGAATCAACATACTTATTGATATCATATTCATACCTGTCCATATGGTCAGGCGTGATGTTCAGTAATATTGAGATATAAGGTTTCAGTAGATAGCATCCATCTAATTGGAAGCTGCTCATCTCCACCACATAATAATCAAACTCATCTTTGATCACCTGTTTAGCTAAGCTATGCCCAACATTTCCGGCCAGTCCAACATTAACCCCGGCTTCTTTTAGTAGGTAATAAGTCAATAAAGTGGTTGTGGTCTTGCCATTGGTTCCGGTGATAGCTATTAACCTTGCCTTAGTGTAGCTAAAAGCAAACTCTATTTCATCAATGATTTTTATACCTGCAGCTCTAATTTCTTTGACAATCGGAGCCTTTTCAGGGATACCAGGGCTTTTTATAACCAGTTTTGATTCTAATATTTTTGACTTAGAATGCTTTTCTTCTTCATAGGCAATACCTTCCGCCACAAGTTCCTGCTTGTACTTATCGGCAATCTTTCCGTTGTCAGAAACGAACACGGCATAGCCCTTAGCTTTTGCCAACAAGGCTGCTCCCGTTCCGCTTTCGCCTGCTCCTAATATGGTAATTAAGTGTCCTATTTTATCTAAGCTTTAAAGTTGCCAAAGTCATAATCGCCAGTAGTATTCCTACCATCCAGAACCTGGTGACAATTTTTGACTCATGTATTTCCATTTTTTGATAGTGATGGTGCAAGGGTGACATTTTAAAAACCCTCCGCCCTTCACCATATTTCCTTTTAGTATACTTGAAGTAGCCTACTTGTATCATCACAGAAAGACTTTCTATCAAGAATATGCCACATAACAATGGCAGTAAAAGCTCTTTTCGTACAATTAAGGCAAGTACAGCGATGATACCTCCAATTGTCAAACTGCCAGTATCACCCATAAATACCTGTGCCGGATAAGCATTGTACCATAAAAATCCGATGCAGGCTCCCACAAATGCCGCACAAAAAATTACCACTTCACTTAAATTCGGGATGTGTAGAATATTTAGATATTCACTAAAATCAACACGGCCAGAGAGATAGGCCAATATGGCAATGGTTAAGCCAATAATGGCTGATGTGCCTGCTGCCAATCCATCAATACCATCGGTTAGATTGGCACCGTTGGAAACGGCAGTTAATATGAATATGACAACAATCACATAAATAATCCATGTGGAATCATGGGTCAGGAATGGTATTACTTTATCATAATCCAATTCATTGTCCTTTAAGAAAGGAACCGTAGTCTTGGTGGATTTGACATCCTCATATTCCCTTACCACTTCATTTTCAGCATTGATGGTCTCGTCTCCATATTCCCTGACCACCACATTTTGATTAAAGTAAAGTGTAAGGCCGACAATAAGGCCGATTGAAACCTGACCTACAATTTTAAATTTGCCTGCAAGGCCTTCCTTATTCTTTTTAAAAACCTTGATATAATCATCCATGAAACCTATTAACCCAAGGGCCAGAGTAACACCAACCAGCAGAATTACATATACATTTTCCAGACGGGCAAAAAGAAGAACAGGGATCAAAATGGCACTGATAATGATAAGCCCTCCCATGGTTGGCGTTCCTTTCTTAGCCATTTGGCCTTCAAGGCCTAAATCACGAATGCTCTCTCCTACCTGCTTCTTTTGAAGGAAGTTAATGAGCCTTTTACCAATTAAAATGGTAATAACTAGCGATAAAACAGCGGCCATACCAGCTCTAAACGAGATGTATTGAAACACACTCGCCCCTATAAGACTATATTGTTTTTCTAAATAATCGAATAGGTAGTATAGCATAAGTTAGTTCGCAAATAGGTTTAACATTCTTCCCAATACTTCTTTATCATCAAAGGGGTGTTTCACTCCGTTGATTTCCTGATACTTCTCATGACCCTTTCCAGCCACAAGGATGATGTCCTTTTCTTTAGCCAAAAGGCAGGCTGTTTTAATGGCCTCTTCACGATCCATCAAAACCACCGTTTTTTTATAATCTGAGGGACTTACGCCCTGTTTCATGTCATTGATAATCTGCTCTGGATCCTCGTTTCTTGGGTTATCCGTAGTAAAAACCACCTTATCGCTTAACTTACAAGCTATAGAAGCCATTAGTGGCCTTTTTGCGGCATCCCTATTACCTCCACAGCCAATGACTGTGATTACCTGCTCATTGCCTGTTCTGAATTCAGCTATAGTTTCCAATACATTTTTTAATGCATCAGGAGTGTGCGCATAGTCTACGATAGCTGTGATGTCCGAATTATTGTCCACCTGCTCGAATCTGCCTAGTGCTCCATTTAATGATGAAAGCGCTGTAAGCACAGTATCAGAATCTTCGCCAAGCAGCATGGCTGCAGCATAAACGGAAAGCAAATTATAGGCATTAAAATCACCTATTAGCTTAAACCATACATGCTTGTTATCAATCTCGAGCTCAAGTCCCTGAAGTGTATTAGAAACCAGCTTGGCCTTAAAGTCTGTCATGCTTTTAAGCGAATAAGTTTTCTTGGCAGCTTTAGTGTTTTGTAACATGATCAGTCCACGCTTATCATCTTTATTCACCAAAGCAAAAGCCTCGCTAGTCAGTCCGTCAAAAAGTTTCTTTTTGGCTGCTATGTAAGCATCAAAAGTTTTGTGGTAGTCTAAATGATCATGCGAGATGTTAGAGAATATAGCTCCAGTAAAAGTCACCCCGGCTATTCTATACTGCTCTATAGCATGTGAACTCACTTCCATAAAACAATATTCGCAGCCCTTATCGACCATATTGGCTAAAAGCTCATTAAGTCTAAGCGCATCAGGTGTGGTATGCATTGAAGGCAGAACTTCGCCATCAATTCTATTATCTATAGTAGATAGCAACCCTGCCGCATACCCAAGTTTTTGGAACAGGTTGAAAAGTAATGTGGCCACGGTAGTCTTACCATTAGTTCCTGTTACACCCACAAGTTTTAGCTTACTACTTGGGTTTCCATAGAAATTAGAAGACACTATGCCCAACGCTTCAGCGCTGTTCTTAACGGCTACATATGTAACATCCTCATTAACTTGTTCAGGTAGTGTTTGACAAACAATGGCAACAGCCCCTGATTTAATGGCATTGGCAATATATTCATGACCGTCAACCTGAGTGCCCTTAACAGCTACGAAAAGCGCTCCTTTTTTGACTTCCCTTGAATCAAAGCTAACCTGACTAATCTGGCGCGTCATGTCACCACTGGCAGATACCAGCGAAACCTTATATAATATATCCCTTAACTCCGCCATCAGCTCAACTTGATCGTTATTTCATTACCATTAGAAATCTTTGTTCCCGGAATTTTAGACTGCTCAACTACGCGTCCTTTGCCAGAAACATTGACTTTTAAACCTGTGCTTTCCAATAAGAAAAGGGCATCACGTAGAGTCATACCTTTTACATTCGGTACCAGGTTTTCAATTACTTTATTTTCTTTCCACTTTACCGAATTGCCATAGCGCTCAGTAACAACCCAGTCCTTATCTGTGGCGCTGTGATTTGAAACGCCTAATTCATTGCATAGAAATTGCAATTCATCTTGCTTTCCAGACTGGATAAGAGGGAAAACACCTGCTTCTGCGGTAAACTCTTTTGGAAGAGGGGCGTGCATATCTATATCTCTTGAATAGATATTGTCAGCAATCTCTTTAAATACCGGAGCAGCCACATTACTGCCATACTGGCGCCATCCCTTTGGATTTTTAATCAATACTATAGCGCTGTATTTTGGTTGTTCGGCAGGAAAATACCCAGCAAATGAGGTAATGTACTTTTTGGTATATCGTCCATTTTCCAATATCTGAGCAGTGCCAGTCTTGCCTGCTATTTTATAATGGCTATTTTTGATATTCTCTGCAGTACCTCGCTCAACAACACCTTCAAGCATGATTCTTAATTTTATCAATGTCTCATCTGAGCAAATTTTATCATTAAGCACCGTTGGCTTGATCTTCTCCACCACCTTATCTGCCTTTCTTATTTTCTTAACAAAAACAGGCCTGATCATTTTTCCATTGTTAGCCACAGCATTATACAAAGCCAATGTCTGTAGTGGTGTTAGTTCCAGGCCATAACCATAGGCCATCCATGGTAAAGTAATCCCACTCCAGTCTTTATCGGTTGGTCGTTTAATGATAGGAATACCCTCTCCTTTAATCTGAACACCAAGTGGCTGAGATAAACCAAGCTTATCAATCTGCTCTATAAATTTTGATGGCTGTTTACCAAAATATTTGTCTACCAATTTGGCCATAGCCACATTAGATGATACTTCAAAAGCCTCCTTTACGGTGATAGTGCCGTAGCCACCTTTTTCGTGATCTCGCACAACATCCTTATAGAATTTATGAACTCCATTTCCTGTATTGATTGTGTCACTCAACTTGATATTGGTATTTTCAAGTAACGCAATCATGGTAGCCAACTTGAATGTTGAACCTGGCTCCCTCAATCCGCCAACAGCATAGTTGTAACGCTCATAATAATTGCCTTTGCTGTTTCTGCTGAGGTTTGAGATGGCCTTTATTTCACCAGTAGCTACCTCCATCACTGCCACTACTCCGTAATCGGCTTCATGATATTCTAATGCTCTTAACAAAGCTGTTTCACTCACATCCTGAAGGTTGATATCTATTGTCGTTTCAATGTCAAGTCCTTGTTCCGTTTTAATTTCCGTGCCATCAAAAACAGGCTTCCAGCTACCTCCCGCTATTCTTTGGTAAAGTGCTTCACCATCTTGTCCGGCCAGCTCATCATTAAAACTATATTCAAGACCCGCACCACGCTCATTTTCGTTGATGAATCCGATAGTTCTTAAGCTTAAATTTGAGAATGGCCTGAATCTCTTATCAACCTTTTCAAAGATGATTCCGCCCCTAAGCCTTCCCGCCCTGAAAATAGGCCACTCCTCCAGGGTCTTTTTATCCTGATAGCCAATAGTTGTAGAGCTTAAAGGTGTATATTGACGATTTGCCTCTCTTGCATTTCTCAGCATTCGTTTGTAGGCTTCAGCGCTTTGATCCTTAAAAAACCTTGAAAGCCTATATGCTAAAGAGTCTATTCCATTATTAAAAAGCTCATCAGAAGCAATAGTAGCATCAAATGCCACCTTATAAAAAGGCAATGAGGTAGCCAATAAGCTACCATTATCACTATAGATATTACCACGGGTAGCTTTCACCGGTCTGTATTGAAAGCTCATCTGATCGGACACCTCTTTCCACTTCTCCCCCTCAAAAAACTGAATGCGGCCCACTTTTATGGCAACCGCAGTAGCAAAGACGAAGACAAGCAAAAATGCTATCCGTACCCTGAGTAATATGGACTTTTTAATGTTCACTATTTATCACTATTTTTTCAGGTGGTCTTAGACTTTCTGTAATTCCCTTTCGGGCAATATTTTTGGCAACTTCTGACTGCTTTCCGGCAAACATATAGTCTGCCTTAAGTGTAGTATAATCTGCTCTTAGATCTTCAACTTCCTTTTCAAGGGCATCTATTTTGCGAACATTTTTTTCAGCATAATGACTGTTGCCGATGTAAAACAATCCGATAAATGCTACAAACAGAATGTGAGGTACAAACCTGACGGGGATTCCACTTTGAAAAGCAGCATCCAGCTTTAGAAGGTTTTCTAATTTAGAAAACACGCTTCCTCCTTTTTGTTCCTTCTTTATTCTAAATGTGTTTGTAGACATCTCTATATTTTTTCGGCTATCCGCAGCTTAGCACTCCTAGCCCGGTTGTTTATTTTCAATTCTTCTTCAGAAGCCTCTATTGGCTTTCTTGTTATCGCATTAAAAGGCTTAAGTACATTTCCATAAAAATCCTTTTCCAGCTCTCCCTGCACTTTGCCCTTAGCTATGAAGTTTTTCACCATTCGATCTTCTAGCGAGTGATAAGACATGATAACCAGCCTTCCCCCCTCTTTCAAAACCTCTTCACTTTGAACCAGTACTTCTTCTAATGCCTTCAGTTCTTCATTAACCTCAATTCTAATGGCCTGAAAAACCTGTGCGTAATACCTATTCTCTTTGCCTCTTTTGGCAAACCGGCTCAAAATCTTTTTAAGATCTTCAACCGTTTTAATTTCCTTATTTATCCTTTCGGCTGCTATGGCAGCGGCTAAAGTCTTTGCATTTCTCACTTCTCCGTACATTCCCAAAAGTTTGTGAAGTGCGTCCGTGCTATAATTATTCACTACAGTCTTGGCAGTCACATCAGCAGATTGATCCATTCTCATATCAAGCTCCGCATCAAACCGGGTAGAAAACCCCCGCTCTCCATCATCAATCTGGTGGGATGATATTCCCAAGTCACCTAAAATGCCATCTACCTGTTTTACACCATAAGCCTTTAGGTATCTTTTTAAATACCTGAAATTGCCCTCTATCAGCGTGAACTTGTTGGGATCCAGACCCTCTGCATTCTTAACAGCATCCTTATCCTGATCAAAGCCATATAAATGGCCACTTTCAAGGTGCTTTAGGATTTCTTTAGAATGACCTCCGCCACCGAATGTCAAGTCTACATATAGCCCGTTTGGCTTTATGTTTAGGCCTTCAATACACTCTTGAAGCATAACTGGCTGATGATATTCGTAGTCAGCCATTTCATTCATCTAAGTACTTCTGAGCCAATTTTGAGAATTCATCCGGATCATCGATCAAATGATTATTGTATTGCTCCGGATTCCATATTTCCACTTTATTACCCATTCCTACCACAATGGCATCTTTCTCAAGATGAGCATAACCCATCATCAATTTTGGTATGAGCAAACGGCCTGCGCTATCCAGCTCTACAGTAGAACTACCTCTAAAGAAGTTCCTTTGCAGCTTTCTGTATTCCTCATTGAATTCGCTTAGGCCAGCTATTTTAGAATAGATTTTTTTATACTCAATCATAGGATAAAGTATCAGGCATGGCTCGAAACCCCTGCGCACAACAAGCTCATTACCAGATGTTTCTGGTAAGCTCGCTTTGATTTTTGCCGGTAGGGCAAGCCTGCCTTTAGCATCAATCTTGCATTCGTACTCACTGGTGAAAAATGCCATTATCGCTTATATGCTACTGTTCTAATAAACAAACATATAAAAATATTTGACATTTTCCACCACTTTACTCCACTTTACTCCACTTTTTAACATTTTCTTACATAATTATTACACAGAAGCAAAAAGCTGCCACATGTCAGCCAAAGCGCTGAAATTATAGAAATTACAAAATGTTAAGAGTGATTGTTGCTTAGAGATCTAAAACGCCCTTTTTAGCCATTTCAGCTATATCATCGGCAGAAATTCCCAAAGAATTCTCCAGAATTTCCGTGGTATGTTCCCCATATTTTGGTGGTGGGAGAATGTGGGAGGATTTTGAACCTTTCTCGATATATGTGCGAATACCTTCAAGTTTACCCTGTCTAAATAGGCCTATATTCTTCGCATAGGCGCCAATTGCATCCGAAACCTCGTTAACCAAGCCCACAGGTACTTTTCGGATATTCAGCAAATCAATTAATTCCTGAGCATTATATTTTCCAATCTCTGTGGTCAAAAGACTATTTAAAGATTTCCTATTTTCCACTCTAGCTGAATTCTCTGAGTATTGAGGGTTGCCAGGAAGTTTTAGAACCTCAAATAGTTCCTTGAATTGTTTGTTATTACCTACCGCAAGCATAACCCTCTTATTGTCAGCTGTTGTATATGTTTCACCATACGGGGCGATGTTTGGATGTGCAGATCCTTGCTTTTTGGGCTCAACTCCCACTTTCAGATAATTAGAGGCCTGATTGGCAAGTGAAGCTATACCTGCATCTATTAAGGAAACCTCAACTTTACTTCCTTCACCAGTCTGTAACATTTTGATATAAGATAACAAAATAGCTTCCTTTAGTTGATGACCAGCTAGAATATCTATAAGAGCGACAGGCATCTTCAAAGGCTCAGAGTCAGGCTCACCATTTATCTTCATAAAGCCTGCCTCAGCTTGAATAATGGCGTCATATCCAACCTTATCTACATCGGAACCATAGCCAGTAATTTGACCATAAATAATCTTAGGGTTATGTTGTTTCAATGATCCATAGTCAACCCCAAACTTCACATCATCACCAGGCTTATAACTAGTAACTACTATGTCGGCTCTTTCAACTAATGAATACAGAATGTTCAACCCTTCTTGTTGTGAAATATCAAGAGCGATAGATTTTTTACCCCAGTTGATGCATGAAAAATAGGCTGAGTTATCATCTTCATTTTCACCTATAATTCGCCATGATCTGGTTACATCCCCTTTGGTTGTTGGGTTTTCAACTTTAATCACCTCTGCTCCAATCTCGGCAAAAAATTGTCCAATACTGGGGCCTGCCAGAACCGATGCTAATTCTAATACCTTTAAATTTTTAAACAACCGGCTCGAATCACTCATATCAGTAGACATCTTTTATTAAAATCTCCTACAAATTTGTTATATTCAAATGTGAAAACGACTATACTTATATTCTTTATTGCCTTAATTGGCTGTGCGTCAGCTGATAAGCAAACTTCCTCTGTGCAAGTTCAGCAGGATGTAGTTTCAAATGAACTTACCCCGGGTGACAACAGCACCTCTCTTGCTGATTATCTTAAAAGAATTCCAGGTGTTCAAATTCAAGGCCGTGGCCCCGAGGTTCAAGTCCTAATTAGAGGAAACAATACTTTCTCAGAAAATCGAGAGCCATTATTTATTATTAATGGGCTCAGGGTGGGTACCAGCTATCAATCAGCCGCTCCGTTAGTTGATGTGGCAGACATTTCAAATGTAAGAGTACTAAAATCAGGGTCTGAAACTGCACAATATGGAATGCAGGGTAATAATGGTGTAATTCTTATTACCACAAAAAAGAGATCATAATTTCAAACTTCCATTTAGCATGCCGCTAGTTAGCCATAATAGTTACTAGGTTTCCCTCTATCGTAATATTTAAGTATTTCATTTACAGAATCAAATTCACAAATCTTCTGAATAAATGAACGATTTTGACTTTTAATGACTTTAATTATTTAAATCAAATAATACTAGCTTTGCAATAATGAAAAGAGTGGTAGTAGGAATGTCAGGAGGGGTAGACTCCAGTGTAGCTGCATACTTGCTTAAAGAGCAGGGGTATGAAGTTATTGGTATGTTTATGAAGAACTGGCATGATGATTCGGTAACCATAAGCAAGGAATGTCCATGGCTTGAGGATTCCAATGACGCTATGATTGTAGCTCAGAACCTTGGTATACCATTTCAGGCAATAGATCTGAGTAAAGAATACAAAGAGCGCATTGTAGACTATATGTTTGATGAGTATCAGAAAGGAAGGACTCCCAACCCTGATGTGCTTTGCAACAGGGAAATCAAATTTGATATTTTTCTGAAGGCAGCTATTAAACTAAAAGCGGACTATATCGCTACCGGCCACTACTGCAGAAAAGCTGAAGAAGTGATTGATGGTGAAACTACCTATAAGCTACTGGCAGGTAAGGACAATAATAAAGATCAAAGCTACTTTCTGTGCCAATTAACGCAAGATCAACTATCAAAGGCGTTATTTCCTATTGGTGAATTAACCAAACCAGAAGTGCGTGAAATAGCCAAAGAAATTGGATTAATCACAGCTGATAAAAAGGACAGTCAGGGCCTTTGTTTTATCGGCAAGGTTCGCCTACCTGAGTTCTTACAACAAAAGCTTGAGCCAAAAAGAGGGAAGGTCATCGAAGTGCCTGCAAATGCCCCTATGTATCAGGAGCAAGTGTTGGCTGGTAGTGGAAACAATTTCGATTTAGCTGAAATGACTAAAAGCATTACCTATTCGGAAGACGATGGCAAGGTTGTAGGTGAGCATACTGGTGCCCATTACTTTACTATTGGTCAGCGAAAAGGGCTAAATATTGGTGGCACTCCTGAACCATTATTTATAATAGATACAGATACTACTAACAATATTATATATACAGGACAGGGCGAAAATCATCCAGGTCTTTATAAGAAAGGTTTATTAATAAACACTGATGACATCCATTGGGTAAGACCTGATTTGGAAATGCCTATTGGCTCAAGTAAAGATTACCTTGTAAGAATAAGGTATAGGCAACCATTAGAAAAAGCCACGTTGTTTAGAGAGGGCAATGGTCTTTATATGATCTTTGACAACCCACAAAAAGCAATCGCTCCTGGGCAATTTGCAGTATGGTATCAGGATGACGAGTTAATTGGATCTGGGGTTATTAGTTAATTAACCCCAGATCCAATTATCTACATTGACATGCTGTCCAGTTGATAATGGATCGTTCTGTAAAATCCAGTGCTTTCTGAATAGTCCCTGACAATATCAACTATTTCCTTCTTTATCTTCATCTCCCGTACCAACTCTCGATCAAGGCCATAGTATACATCAAAAAAACCATCTTCAGGATCAAGATTTTTGACTTTGCCATTGTAAGAAAACGAACTATAAGAAACAAAAAGGCTGTCCTCAGTAACGTCAACCACCTTCCACAAATAGTATTTATACTCTGTAGGCTCTGTTTCGTCTTTCAATGTATAAACATCACCTATGTTAGGATTTTCAAAAAAGTCGGCCGTTTCCTTTTGCTTTACACCACCAGCATAAGTTAAATAGCCAACCAATAAGGCTATAACTACCAACCCTGAGAATAAATATTTAGGCGTTGGTACTGATGATTTTAGTGCTGTGATGATATCTTTCTTATCAGATGACATCTGTTTTTCTTCAGTTGCCTTTTGGCAATGAAGGCAGTGTAGAATGGCTCGCTTTTTATATGGGAATAGTGGTATCCAAAAAATATGCGCATAAATCGAATAAATAAGTAATTCTGATTGCTGTTGATTACAACTATCGCATACCTGATTTTCTAAAGGTGCTTGCTTAAGCAGCTTACTATTAGTTCCGTAAATAATCATATCTATTTCTCCTCTAAACCAGAAACTCCACCAGACACAACAAATTTCATTGCTGCAGTAGAACTCATGTTTAAAGGTGTTATAAATTTCTTATCTACCAAAAATTGATTCCCCGACCACGCGTAAGAATGGGGCATATAAACAGAGATATAGCCTTCTAAATCTATTGTTTTTAGTGATTCATTAGTTACGAACCCAAGTTTTAACAACCTTCGGTTCTCATCCATAGCCACAAGAACAGGTTTGTTAAATTTCTTTTGATCACCTACAAAGGCACCTATCAAATCTTTCAAGGAACTATAGATAATATTAACCAAAGGAATCTTAATGAGGTATTTTTCGAAATACTCAAAGAATGGTCTTGTGATAAAAAATGAAACTAAAAAACCAAGAAAAGTGACAGCAGATACTATAAGTATAAAACCAAGACCGGGAATATCAACAGGTATCAAACCGTCTATCCAGTCCAGGCTCTGAAAAATAACATAAACTGTAAGTGCCAAAGGAACGACAAAGAGCAACCCTCTTAAGAAATAGGTTATAAATCGATTGAAAGTGAATTTTGACATAGCGGTAAAGTATTGCCCATAAAAAAAGGGCTTCATAGAAGCCCTCTAAATTACTTTATAATAATTATCAAATGGCAATACCTATAAACGATTTAAAAGCAATACCCATCAACCCTGTAATAAGCATTGTTATTCCAAGTCCCTTCAAACCATCAGGTACATTTGAATATTTAAGTTTCTCACGGATAGCTGCCAATGCAACAATTGCCAATAACCATCCAATCCCTGATCCAAATCCAAATACTGTAGCTTCAGCTAAAGTATAATCTCTTTGAACCATAAATAATGATCCTCCTAAGATTGAGCAGTTTACCGCTATAAGTGGCAAAAATATACCTAGCGATCCATACAATGCAGGTGATACCTTTTCAACTATCATCTCAACCAATTGCACCATACCCGCAATAATAGCAATGAACATAATAAATTGAAGAAATTCCAGGTTCACATCTGTAAATCCAGCTCCTAACCATGTGAGAGCGCCTTCTTTAAGCACATACTCCTGAATCAACCAGTTGATTGGAACCGTTATACTTAATACAAATATAACTGCTGCTCCAAGGCCTATGGCTGTACTAACCTTTTTTGAAACTGCAAGAAAAGAACACATGCCCAAGAAATAGGCGAAAATCATGTTCTCAATAAATATTGATTTTATTCCTAAGCTTACTAACTCCATAATTTCTAATGTTCTACGTAACCAGTTTTAGATCTCTGAACCCAAATGATAATTCCTAATATCATAAATGCACCAATGGAATCAACCATTAAACCATTTGTTACAAAGCTATCTAAACCAATAGCCTCAAATACTTTAAAATCAAATACAGATCCTGAACCGAACAGCTCTCTAAAGAAAGCCACGGCCAATATAATCCATGCATAGCCAAAACCACTGCCCAATCCATCTAATATAGAATCGTAAGGCTTATTCCCCATCGCAAATGCTTCTAGTCGTCCCATAACAATACAGTTGGTGATAATCAAACCAACAAATGCACCTAATACCTTGTACATATCATAGCTATAGGCTTTTAGCACTTCACTAACTAGTGTTACCAAAGTAGCCACTACAGCCAGCTGAACGATAATCCTTACCCTACTTGGTATTATATTTCGCATCAACGAAATGATGACATTGGAGAAAACTATTACAAAAACCACAGCTATTGACATGATTAATGTAGGCTCCATTTTAACAGTAACAGCTAATGCAGAACATATACCCAAAACCTGAATGGTTATGGGATTATCCTCATTTAATGGATCTGTTACAAGTCTTTTACGTCTCTTGGAAAACAGCTCCTCCGTTGGGGCCTTTACTGCTTCTTTTGGTTGTTCTAATGTTTCAGTACTCATTTTTACGCATTAAAGCTTAAAATATTTTTACAAACTGGCTACACCAGTTGATTTAACTTTTTTGAAATAAGATTGGTAAGAATTCAAATAGTTTTCAAGCATATCATTCAATCCACGACCGGTAATTGTAGCTCCTGACATCCCGTCTACTTGATGTTCAGATAACCCTACATTACCTTCTCCCTTAACCATGCTTACAGAAGCTATCGAACCAGACTCATCCAAAATTTTCTTTCCTACAAATCTGTTTTGTATTTCAGGCGTAGCTATTCTTGCACCAAGGCCTGGTGTTTCAGATTTGTGGTCAAAAGATGCACCGGCTATAGTATTCAAATCACCTTCCAAGGCAATAAAACCCCAAATCTTATCCCATAATCCTGCTCCATATAATGGTAAAATATATGCATCAACATTCCCTGAAGATGCATCTTTTGAATATTTAAACACAGGGTACATCCTTTCTGATGGATCCTTCTTATAATTCTTCAGGATATCTACTTCTTCAGCAATAATTGGTTTCCCTTTTGCATCTTTCTCAACAACATCGCCATTGATATCAACTACAAGTGATGTAATAGATTTATCGTAAACATCAAGAATTTCTTCCCTCGTCATGGTCGACAATTTCTTTCTATCCATAACAGATGATAAAATCTGACTTTTAGTATCTAACTCAACCGACTTCTTCTGTGCAGGAGCAAGCCCTTGAGAAGCCAATGACAACAACCCTCCTACTACTATTGTAAGACCGGCTGTGAATAATAAAACATAAGCATTAGACTGTCGCACGTTGTAACCTCCTTTTCTTGTTAGCGTTCACTACATAATAATCTATAAGCGGTGCAAAGACATTCATTAAAAGAATGGCTAGCATAATTCCTTCTGGATAGGCCGGGTTGAATACTCTAATAACAACAGTGAGCACTCCAATTAAAATTCCATACACCCATTTCCCTGTTTCCGTTTGAGCGGCAGTAACCGGATCAGATGCCATGAACACTGCTCCAAAAGCTAAACCTCCTATTACCAGATGGTAATGCGCAGGCATAAGCATAAATTCATTCAATCCAATGGCGTTCATTCCAAGGCCCATAAGGTAGGCTCCAGCAAAAACACCAGTGATAACTTTCCAGCTTCCTACGCCTGTTAAGATAAGAATGGCAGCACCTATTAAACACATTAATGTTGAAGTCTCACCTATACAGCCAGGAATAAAACCGAAGAACAAATTAGAGAACTCAAACATTCCATCTGCCCATCCAGTTCCAAATGAACCGAGTGATGCAACAACATTTTCACCTGTTGTTAATGACTGTGCTCCTATTGCTAAAGGTGTGGCTCCAGAAAATCCTGATACTGCACTTCCATCTCCAAGATAAGTCCAAACATCACCAGAGATTTGACTTGGATAAGCGAAGTATAAAAATGCTCTGGCAGTAAGTGCAACATTCAATATATTCATTCCTGTTCCTCCAAACGCCTCTTTAGCTATAATTACTGCAAAGACAGTGGCCAAGGCTACTTGCCATAATGGAATATCAGGAGGCATAACCAAAGGAATCAACATACCTGTTACCAGATAACCTTCATTTATTGGGTGTTGTCTTATTGTAGCAATTGCAAACTCAGTTCCCAATCCCACTGCATAAGAAACAACTACTACAGGTAGCACCTGAATAGCACCGATAAGAATAATATCCAATAAAGCTGCCTCTTGACCTAATGCCAAAAAATGTTGGTATCCAACATTGTAAATACCGAACAACAAACATGGTATCATAGAAATGATGACAGTCATCATCATACGCTTCATATCGATAGCATCCTTGATTTGAGCTCCTCTTGTTTTTGTCGTATGGTTTGGAACAAAAAGTAAGGTTTCGTGTGCCTCGTATATGTAATAGAATTTCTCCCACTTCCCACCTTTGTGGAAATGCGGCTTAACTTTATCTAACTGATCTCTTAAAAAACCCATGCTTTAAATAATTAACTATACTGAACTAAGTCCAAACCCTCTCTAACAATTGACTGAACGTCATGCTTAGAAACATCTACAAATTCGCAAAGGGCCAAATCCTCTTCTATTATTTCATATATTCCCAAAGCTTCCATATCATCAAAATCTTCAGCCAAAATCGCCTTAAGAAGATAAGTAGGAAGAATATCCATTGGTGTCACTTTCTCAAATACCCCAGTCTGTACAAATGCCCGAGGCTCACCTCTTTCATTTGTATCCACCACATATTCTTTCTTAGGATTAAGGAAAGACAACAGTCCAAATGCTCTTTGGAAGCTTAATTTTTTAGTAGTTGGAAGAATCCATCCAAACATTTCATAATAATCACCTTCTGGTAGAACAGTTACTAAGTTGTCATTATAGCCAATATGACCATCAGCATCTATTTTCTCACCTGTAAGTACGTTTCCAGAAACATATCTAACATTATCAGACTTAATATTGCCAGTCACCATCTTCTTGATAGATGCGCCAGTGTATGTTCTATAATATTGGGGATTTGTAACTTCTGAGCCAGCCAGAGCTACAACCTTAGAGGCATCATAAACACCTTCTAAGAATAGTTTTCCTATCTGAATAACCCCAAATGGAGAAATAGTCCATGCCACATCACCTTTGTTAATTGGATCCAAATGGTGAATCTGCACACCTACATTACCTGCAGGGTGCGGGCCAGAAAATTTATTAACCTGAACATTCTTAGCATGAGAAAATATCTGCGATACCTCAGCGTCAGAATTAAGGTTTAAATGGATAACTCCAGGAGTCAACTTTTTCAACACATCAATACCCGCCTGAAAGTACTGCTCTTCACCTTTGAACAATAAGTCGTAATCAGGTGCCAGTGGGTGGGAATCAAATGCTGAAATAAATATTGCCTTTGGAGATTCGTCAGGATCAGCAATGACACCAAAAGGTCTTTGAATCAAATTTACCCAAGTACCAGAGGCAAGCAGGTGCTCAACAGCTTCTTCTCTTGATGCATTATTGATATCTGAAACTGAATATTTTTTGTGCTCAATGTGCTCGATTTTTTTATCTGCAAGAATAACGATTTCCAGAAGCTTTCTTTTTTCACCTCTTTTAATCTCCACAATTTCACCACTTACCGGTGCAACGTGTTTTACTCTGTCATTTTTTTTGTCGAACAAGATTGGTGTTCCCGCCTTGACATTATCGCCTTCATTGACCGTCAATTTCGGCCTTAATATTCCATGAAAACTAGAAGGTTTATAGGCAAAGGTTTCAGGTTGATCAACTTCGGCAATTTTCTTTTCAGCTTTGCCCGCTAAGTTGATATCAAACCCTTTTTTTAGCTTGATGAATTTAGACATGTTTTCCTTTAAGATTCTTATCTATCGTTGAAAAATCGAAGTCAAAATTAATAAATTTTGGTACAATAAAAATCGATTACCGCAATTTAAGTCAAATAAAAAACGCACAATTCACGCTCTCATTAACAACCTGCTTAAGTATCAATAATTTTACTCAAAGCAAGATTTATAACTTCTTCAACTTGTTCTTCTAATGTTCTAAAAGTAGTATCAACAACAACAGCATCTTCAGCCTGTTTTAAGGGGCTTTCTTCCCTTGTTGTGTCCAAATGATCCCTACTTTTTAAGTTCTCTAATATCTCTTCCAAATCTACCAACTGCTTCTTTTCAAGATATTCTGCCTGGCGTCTAGCACCCCGAATATAGATATCAGCAACCATAAAAACTTTAAGCTCAGCATCCTCAAAAACCACCGTACCAATATCGCGCCCATCCATGACCACACCCTTCTTCTTCCCGAGCTTGCGCTGTTGCTCTACCATAGCATCTCTAACAGCCTTTATACTGCTCACCTGGCTCACTTTATTGGAGATATACATCTTCCTTATTTCCTCCTCCACATTTAGCCCATTGAGGTAGGTCTCGTTTAGACCACTTTTGGGATTAACAAGAAAGGTGATATCAATGTTTTCAAGAGCCTTTGCAATCTCATTCTCATTAGTGAGGCTGATATGGTTCTGTTCAAAGTACAAAGTTACAGCCCTATACATAGCACCTGAGTCAATGTAAGTGTAGCCCAAAATTGACGCTACCTGCTTAGCTGTAGAACTTTTCCCACAAGCTGAGTATCCATCTATTGCAACAACTATTTTCTTCATCGTATTAGCAGTCTTTTTGTGGACAAGGGATAGGCTTACCTTTTTTCAATGTACCATTTCGCTTATTACCAGATGCGCAAGCGCCTAGTAAAAAAACCAGTAAAAGCCCGAAAACAATCGTTTTTGATTTATTGATAAGCATATCAATACAAATATAGTGATATATGCTGCCGAATAAGAATGAGAACATTTAGAATTTCCCAGCTACTCCATTTTTTGTTGATAGCTCATCTGAAACCCAATCTTATAGCCCGCCCCTAAGGCTTGGGTTTTTTCTATTTTTTGATTTAGCGAAATCACTCTAATATTGGGGAATGGAGATGTAATTAAGTCATTATCAATAGATTGACTAATAACCAGCTGAGTTATAATATTTAAATCAAAATTAGAAATAGGCTTTTCGGACACACTCTCAAACATAAAATTCAACTGTCTTTCGCCTTCTACCAAAAACCTTCCTTCATGGTTAATGAATAACCTCGCCAACAGATAGCCAGGATCATTGATGCGGTTAAACTTCAATGAGTCGGCCATGAAATTATAGACATTGATTTGGCCAAGGTATTTATTAGCAGGATTCGCTTGAGTATAGGGGGATTTATTAAACCCATGCCCTTGATCAAGAACAATAATGTTTGTATGCATTATGAAGATTAAAAGGTCACCAGCCACCTTAATATGAAACTCCTGATCACTGATGTGTTCAACTTCTAATATAATATCCTTATCCTTCTTTGTGATTTTTTCATTAATCTGCTTTACAACGGTCTTGGCTTCCTTTTCAAGGAGTTTGAAGTTGCTACAAAGTTTTCTATAAGCCTCTTGTTTCACTGCTGACTTGGTTTCAATCAGGCCTGCGATGTGTTCTATTGGATTTTGATTATCAGACATAGTATTAATTTAAACTTTTCTCCATTATTACGTTTAACTTAAAATACAAACTTCAAAATATATGGGACGAAGACCTGAAGGTAAGGCAGAAAATTTATTTAAAAATCTTGGCAAAAGAATAGATGAACTTCTAAAGGAAATTAAAGATGCTGGCGAAAAAGCTAAAAACTCTGAAAGGTTTGAAGAACTGAAAAGAAATGGTGAAACGCTAAAAAAGGATTTTGAGAATTTCAGAGACAATAACAAAGGAATAATTGATGACCTTGAAAAAGGTATTGATCGGGTTGGTAAGGATTTAAAAGAAGCTTTTGATAAAGCTTTTAAAACAAAAAAGGAGGACTAATCCTCCTTTTCAAACTCTTAATTGCCCCAGTCTTCGATTTCAGTTTCGAACTCCTCAAGTTCATCAATAGCTTCATCAAATACATCCTCCAACCTTTGTTTGGAGCCATCAGCATATTGGATGTAAGGGATATCGTCTTCCTCTTCATCAATAATTTCTGTCACAAATACAATGTCGCCCACTTTGGCATTATTATCAAATAAGGCAAGGGTAATAAAGTCATTATAATCAACCTCACCGGCTGATTCAATGCCCTCCACGTCTATATCCCCTTCTAGTTTCATTGTTCTGTAAGTTACCATACCTTCTAGAGTTTTAACCTCATCCTTTTCATTTGAAAGGAATACTATGGTAGCACTACTATTGATAAGGGTTTCTGATTCAGATTTTAGAGAAAAGCTACCTGAAGTGCTTGTTGCATTGGAATCATCAAATGCAACAGTAAAAGTGTAAGGCTTTAAGAAAATAGACACTGCACCTTCAGTAGGCACACCTTCATTATTATAATCAGCTGAAAAATTGATCTCAACCAATTTCACATTTGCTATGGCAAGATCAACGGCAAGTGTAGTTGGCATTGCGTACTCTTCAAACTCATCTTCAAACAGTTCATCTTCATAGGCAGTAATCCTTAACTGAGCATTGTTAGTTATTGAGCCTTCTGTCGGGAAATTGATAACTATGATTTGCCCACTACTACTAGTCTTTTCAAAAATTTCTTCATCAAAATTCCAGTTATAAACCCCTACATTCTCTTGAAAATCAAATCCAGCATCTTCAGACTTTCCATTTTTCAGGTGTTTAGGGATAAAAATTGACTTAAAAGCTATGGCCTTTTCTTTGAACCATTTGGACTTACCTTCTACTGCCAACCTGCCACCAAATGGGTCGCTAAGTTCTGTTAGTGAAAATAAATCACCTATTGCATCGAGACCTTCAGCCTGAGTAATGTCAATTATGTCGGATGCCAAATCTTCTGAAAAATCATTCATTGATTCCTTAGCCTGATTTACACCAAGTTGTGATGTACCTGACTCGTCATCATCGCCACATCCCGTAGCAACAAGAGTCATAACTGCAAGCAAATAAATGCTTATTCTTTTCATCTGTTATATTAAAAATTTCGAGATGTGTATTTTAACGGTAAATCTTGAAAATAGTAGCACAAAAAAAGGGACTTATTACAAAGTCCCTTGAAAATTTATACGATTTCTGTTTTTATCCTATAGACACACGCTTAAACGCTGTTACTGTTAATCCTGAAGTTACAGTGTTAAGATAAGCTGCAACAGTTAAAGAGCTGTCTTTAACAAACTGCTGGTTCAACAAAGTGTTGTCCTTATAAAATTTCTGAAGTTTACCTTCAGCAATTTTATCAACAATATTAGCTGGCTTACCCTCAGCTAACGCTTGTTCTTTACCAATTTCCAATTCCTTTTCAACGGTAGTAGCATCTACTCCATCCTTGTCTACTGCTACTGGGTTCATAGCGGCAATTTGCATACCTACATCTTTACCAGCATCCTGAACATCAGTACCGTTAGTACCTTTCAAAGAAACCAAAACACCAAGCTTATTACCGGCATGGATATAAGGAACAACAGCTTCACCAGAAACCCTTACGTACTCACTGATTTCGATTTTCTCACCAATTTTACCAACAAGCTCAGTGATTTTCTCAGCTACAGTAAAGCTACCAATTGATTGATTCATCAATTCTTCAGTGCTGGCAGCATTAGAAGTAAATGCCACATCTAAAATAGCGTTTCCTAAAGCAATAAATTCTTCGTTTTTACCTACGAAGTCAGTTTCGCAATTAAGAGCGATCAAAACACCTTCTGAATTATCATCATTTGTTTTAACAAAAACAGAACCTTCAGTAACTTCTCTGTCAGCTCTGGAAGCAGAAACTTTCTGTCCTTTTTTTCTTAAAATGTCAATTGCTTTATCAAAATCACCTTCAGCCTCAGTCAATGCTTTTTTGCAGTCCATCATTCCTGCACCTGTCATTTGTCTTAGCTTATTTACGTCTTGCGCTGTGATAGCCATAGTCTTGTAATTATATTTTTAAAAATGGTTTAGTCCTTAAAGAAAAATTGAACACCAGCACTTGACCAATGTTCAATTTTAAATGAGTTAAATCAAGTGATTTATTTTGCTGTTGCTTCTTCAGTAGAATCTACAGCTTTTTTAGCTTCCTCTTCTTTTTGAAGATTAGCATCGTCTTTATCTTTTTTCCTTTCAGCAAGGCCTTCCTCAATAACAGCACCAATGTATTTCGTTATTAATGAAATAGATTTGAATGCATCATCATTAGCAGGAACTACATAATCAACACCTCTAGGGTCTGAGTTTGTATCTACCATTGCGAAAACAGGGATATTCAATTTTTGAGCTTCTTTAACCGCGATGTGCTCTCTTTTTACGTCAATAACGAAAAGTGCAGCTGGCAGCCTGTTAAGATCAGCAATACCACCTAATACTCTTTCTAATTTCTCTTTTTCACGAGAAATCATTAGTCTTTCTCTCTTCGCTAAGTTCAGGTAAGCCTCATCCTTCATCAACTTATCTATAGAAGTCATTTTTTTCAATGATTTTCTGATAGTTGCGAAGTTTGTTAACATACCACCTAACCATCTGTCGGTTACGAAAGGCATGTTCAATCTTTTTGCTTCTTCAGTAACAATGTCTTGCGCTTGTTTCTTAGTTGCTACAAAAAGTACTTTTCTTCCTGATCTAACGATGTTCTTAAGTGCATAAGATGCTTTGTCGAGGCACTCAAGGGTTTTATGTAGATCGATAATGTGGATACCGTTCTTCTCCATAAATATATACGGAGCCATTTTGGGATCCCACTTTCTCGTTAAGTGTCCAAAGTGAACACCAGCATCTAGTAAGTCGTTATACTCTAATTTATTTGCCATTAATATTAATTGTTTTCTCTTCTAACAGATCAGTTGCGAAAATATTAACGCTTACTGAACTGGAATCTTCTTCTTGCTTTTCTACGACCGTATTTCTTACGCTCAACCATTCTTGGATCTCTTGTTAAAAATCCTTCTTTCTTCAAAGCACCTCTGTGTTCAGGATCGATATCTACCAAAGCACGAGAAATGGCAAGGCGAATTGCCTCTGCCTGACCAGCAGGGCCTCCACCATCAACATTTACCTTAATGTCGAAGTTACCGTCTTGTTCTACGGTATTTAATGGTTGACGAACGATAGTCTGTAAGATACCTGCAGGAAAGTAATCTTGAACATTTCTATTGTTCACAGTAATATCACCTTTTCCGGCAGTTACATAAATTCTAGCTACCGAAGTCTTTCTTCTTCCTATTGAACTTATTACTTCCATTATTATAATTTAATTTCTTTGGGTTGTTGAGCCTCATGTGGGTGCTCTGCACCTTCATAAACATATAGATTGCCAAATAATGCACTACCTAATCTGTTTTTTGGAAGCATACCTCTTACAGCACGCTCAACAAGCAAAGTAGATGATTTAGCTTTCAACTCATTAGGAGTCGTCTTCTTCTGACCACCTGGATATCCAGTATGAGAAACGTAAACTTTATCAGTCCACTTTTTCCCTGTCATTTTTACTTTGTCTGCATTAACAACAATTACGTTGTCACCACAATCTACATTAGGAGTGTAGCTAGGTTTGTTCTTACCTCTTATGATCTTTGCTACATCACTAGCAAGTCTTCCTAATACTTTTGAATCTGCATCAACAACCACCCAATTTTTCTCAACAGTTGCTTTGTTGGCAGAAATCGTTTTATAACTTAAATTATCCACGCTTTTAAAGCTTTATTTTTTGACAATATATAGTTCCCCCTCTAAAAAGGGATTGCAAAGATAGATTGATATATCTTTATTTCCAACAGACACCAATAAATATTTACTTATTCTTCTCCAGTTGATGCACTAATACCTTAAAATCTTTTGGGTAGTCCGCATTAACCGCTTCTCTTTTGCCTTTTAATGTGTCAAAAGACAATAAATAAGCATGCAGCGCAAGCCTTTTAATAAGTGGCTGCTCTTCTACTTCTTTCTTGAGATTAAACTTCTTTTTCACGCTAGATAAGTAGAATGGTTTACCACCATAGGTGGCATCGCCAGTAATAGATGCACCGGTATGTGCTAAATGTATTCTTATCTGGTGCATTCTTCCTGTTAAGGGTTTGCATTCCACCAGCGTGTGAAACTTATAAGCCTCTAAAGTATTTAAGGTCGTAGTTGCCTCCTTACCTGCCCTGTCGATCTTTACCGTACCGTTCGAGAGCTTCAGTATCTTATCCTGTTTTAGCTCATTATTAAAGTCATGAATGCCGTCTGCTACTGCATGATAAACCTTTTCAACCTTGCGGGCTTCAAACTGCATAGACATGTGACGGTATGCCTCAGGGTTTTTGGCTATAATCAGAGCTCCGGAAGTTTCCTTATCCAATCTATGACAGACTTGAGCGGCAGGGTTCTCTTCCCTCGCAAGACTTAGTATATTAATAGACAATGCCCTATCTTCTAATGTGGAAATAAATGGAGGTTTATTGATTACCCAATAGTCCTCATCTTCCCATATTACTAAATCCGTGAACTTGATTTTTTGAGCCATTCGGCAAAGGTAAATAATTGTTGCCTTTGAAAGGGCTAATTTGCAAATAGAGGTTCTTCTTTGCCTTTAGTTAATTTGAAACTAAACTCAGAGCCTTTACCAAAGGTACTTTTAACTTCAATTTTGGATTTATGCTCTTCCAGAATATGCTTAACAATGGCCAGGCCGAGTCCGGTACCTCCTTTTTCCCTTGATCTACTTTTATCTACTCTGTAAAAACGCTCAAATATTCTTTTCACATCGTCAGAAGGAATACCTTCACCAGTATCTTTTACGTAGGTGGTGACATCATTCTTTGTAATTCTAAAACCAACTTCTACCTCACCAGCTTCATTAGTGTATTTAATAGCGTTGCTAATAAGGTTATTCATAACCTGATTGATTCTCTGCCAATCACCATAAACAGTTACTAAATCAGGAGTATCAGGAGCAAAGGAAATCTTTATCTCTTTCTTTTCAGCCTTATTTTCAAATTGGTCTATAATATCAGTAACAAGGCCTTTGATATCAAAGTATTCAAAGTGCATTTTAATTTCCCCAGTCTCGATATGCGATAATGTCAGGAGGTCTTGTACCAACATATCTAAACCGTCAAGACTTTTGGCTGCCCTTTTAAGGAAGCGGGTTCTAACATTTTTATCTTTTACTGCACCATCCAATAATGTATGAACGAATCCCTGTGCTGCAAAAATTGGCGTTTTCAGCTCGTGGCTAACATCAGCAATAAACTCTCTTCTAAATGCTTCAATCTTTTTAAGTTCATCTATCTCCTTCTGCTTAAGCGCTGCATAACTAAAGATTTCATCATTTATCTTTTTAAGGGGGTTTAATGGGTTGGATTTAAATGTATCGATAGTCTTTAGCTCCTTTTTACGCAGCCTATCAAATAGGTTGTAGATTTTATCAATCTCCCTGAAAATCAGAAACTCTAAAATTATAAAACCCAGAAGGTAGCTAACAGAAAAACTTATAAGCCCGGTTACAATCAATGCGGTTGCACTCACTTCATTAAATAAAGAAAGAAATGCAGATGTAACGGCTGCTATACAGGTAGCCAAAAGCAAGGCAATGACCCTGGAACTGTAAACCATGTTCTAATTTAAGCTAAACTTATAACCTACACCTTTAACTGTGGTTATAAATTCTTCTCCTATCTTCTCCCGTACTTTTCTAATATGTACATCCACTGTTCTGGCTAGCACATAAACATCGGATCCCCAGATGTTTTGAAGGAGCTCATCACGGCCAAATACTTTGTTTGGGTTTTGAGCAAGGAAATAAAGCAATTCAAATTCCTTTTTAGGTAATGTAATTTCGGCCCCTTTTAAGTTGATGGTATAGCTGCTTCTATCAATCAAAAGCTCGCCAATGGAAATTTGATCAGTTACAGATTTCTTTTGCACATCTCTTCTAAAAAAAGCGCTGATCCGGCTCATTAAGGCGCGGGGCTTTATAGGCTTGGTAATATAGTCATCAGCACCAACATCAAAGGCTGCTACTTCAGAATACTCCTCAGATCTTGCAGTTAAGAATATGATGAATGCATTCGCCATTTCAGGTATTTCGCGAAGCTGGCGGCAAGTTTCCACACCATCCTGTTTAGGCATCATAATGTCTAACAAGACAACATCAGGAAGGAACTTTTTGGCAATTTCAACACCTTTTACTCCATCTGGAGCTGTTTTAACACTATAACCCTGTTTTTCAAGGTTATACTTCAGCAATTCCAATATTGCCTCCTCATCGTCAACAACAAGCACTTTTTGTTCTTGCTTGTTTCCCATAGCACAATTATTTAGTGAGATTTACTCAATCAAATCGGATTTAAAAGTATGCAGAAAAAGCATTATTAAAAAAATAGATGCTATTTCTTAACAATTACTTAATGTTTCCTTGACTATAGCTTTGAACATCAATTTCGACCGAGCCTACAAACATTTGAGCCTTCACTTTTAATGGCACCTTGTTTCTATCATCTGATATCCAAACCCTGATGGAGTTCTCCCCATCAAACAAACTATTTTCTGGCATAATCGGAGATATTACAATTGAGCGTATCACACCCAATTTAGTTTTAACCTCTTCCCGGCCTAGAAACCTTATTTTAAAATCGTAAACCTCATCATCAAAAAAGGCTTTAAGTTTTATTATCTCATTTTCCTTCACCGATTTAAAATCTATAGTTCTCAGATAATAGTATCCGCTGACCATATCCTGAACATACCTAGGCACGTCAAACTTTTCGATCGGCTTCCATTCCTTTTTCTTAAAATGATAGGTATGTACTCTTACCTCTTCATTTTCATGATCAAAGTCTACTATTTCGTGCTTGCGGTACTTTCCTTCTTCAATTTTTCGATAGGCTTTTTGCGGAATAATAGAAGCGGTATCCAAATAGGTACCCCAATTGTCTCTTATTCTTAAAAAGAGGTCGAACATTCCTATGGACTGGCCATGCACATCTATCTTATAGCACTTACGTCCATTAATGTCATGCAAATCATCATGGATAACCATCTGTGCCTCTGCGGCATTTACAAAGCCATAATGCACTTTGTAATCAATTACTTCACCTCTAAAAAAACTGGTATTGGGTATTATTCTATAATCCCCAACTTTTGACGCGACATCCTGCTGCCGCGCCATAGATATAAGAATAACCAGAGCTCCCAATTTTAAAAACCAATTTTTTATTGATTTGAAGGTTTTCATAGATATGGATGCTTGTTTTTTAAATATTCGATAAAATTAACGAGTTCCTGATCAAATTCCTTATTGAAGAGGCTATCTAATTTACCTTGTTTCGACTGATACCTTTTAAAAGACATGAAGTAGGTGTTATTGGGGACAAATCCTTTGAAGTTACTGAGACGATTATCATTATAAAGCTTAAGAGTATCCAAATTGTTAATTATAGATTTAATTACTTCCTCCTTTTGCCTCAATTTCCGTTCTTCTGAAACCCCTTCAAAACTCTGATACAAGCTATCAAGAATATCATAACCCGATAGCATATGCCTGATGAACTTTTTATTATCATTTTCCTCATTGACATAATTTTTCATTTCATCGGAGTCAGCACCGAATTTTTCACTCATATAAATGAGTGTTCCTTTATCGGCAATGAAGGATGCAAGGTTTTCATTAAACTCAACACTATCTTTTACAAAAATTGTTGAGTGGACAAGCTCATGAATTATCAGGTTAGCAAGATCACCATTACTACGACTTAGCATTTCGCTCAGGATGGGATCGTTAAACCAGCCAAGCGTTGACCAGCCCCCAACAGTGCGCATGCCAGCATCAAGGCCTTTGCCTTTTATTTCTTCAAGTTCTTGATCAGCCAAGTGTTTTTTAAAAAACCCCTTGTAAGGAACTGAGCCCAGAACAGGAAATGTCCATTGATACGGTTGAAAACTAAAAGGTTCACAACCAGTAACCACCCAAAGTACTGGTTGACCTTGTTGGTCATACATCTCTGTATAATTATCGGTCTCTGCCAGGTGCAGTCGTTCATGGGCAAAGGATTTAACATCATCAACAAGCTTGAGTTTATCTTTCACCTCCTGTGATACTGTAGAATCATTTAAATACTCCTCTACTGGCCTGGCATTGTAGATAATATGCAGTTGACCTGAAGCCTGACGAATACCATATCTGATCAAGTCGAAATTAAAGATGACCAGAATGGCAATAATGATTAATACAATTAAGCCGATTTGCTTTTTCATATTAACTATTTACGGGCATTTTTGAGGAGTTTAAAGTCAGTACTATAATTTAAGTATAATGCATGTGAGAACTCGAAGCGATTATTCAAAAGATCAAAATATGGCTCAAATCTACCTGACAATACCAGGCCATCTGCCAGCTTCAGGTTGTGCATAAACCTTAAAATCAACAACTCCCTTTGCTCTTCAATATGAAAAGGGTTTTTGAAGGTGCTTGACTCTGATGGATAAAGTTTCCCTCCCTGGATGGTCAGGAATTCATTTCCCTTCCAGTAACTGGCCATTATATCCAAATGCATTTTTGTGAAAATCGTAGCATTTAACATTACCCCACTCCCATCCTCAAAAGGTCTCAACTGATCTGTAGAGAAATCTTTGTAGCCTGTGTAGTAGCCATCAACTCTGGCTCCTGTAACAAATCCTTCCCGTCCGTTATGAAAGTCCAGCATCAGACCCACGGCACTATTAACATAAGTCTGCAGTGGCCTCGGGCTACTATCAATTTGCCCCCCTACATGTGTTACAACCATTTGTAGAGGTATTGATATTTTAAAGTCCTTATCCATCAATATGTAATTCATCGAAAGCCCCCCTGTCACCTCCTCCTGATCGTCTTCTCCAACATACAGCATATTCTGCCAGTCTATCCAGGTATCCAGAAATATCCAGTTGTTGTTAACTGTAAACTGCAAACCATTTTCTAACCGATTGACCATAACCCTTTCAAAGTCATATAAAGGTTCTATAAGCCTATGTGAAAGACTTCCTTCTAAAGTTCCAATTACCAATTTGGAGTCACCAAAAGTATGGGAGAAGGTGAAAGTTGGCTGTATTTCCGAATAGTCATCATTACCAAAGTCCTTTTGGACATAAACGCCAATATCAAACCTTGTATTGCTGGTGGGCTGGTAGTAAAGTGATGGATTTATTTGATAGCCAAATAGTGTATAACCATCTGCTATCTTGCTGAAATATTCATTGTTTTTATTGAAAGCTAAAGTACGCAGTGTGAGGCCAAGTGTATTAGAGTCACTTTTAACCACTTCATTACGTTGCTCAAACATGGTGTTATTTAGCTGAGCCTGAAGACTGCCAGTGCCAATAAGTAGAAAAAATAGGAGTCTGAAACGCATTGTTTTTAATTTGTCGCAATATATAAAGAGCCAGGCACTTCTTCTTGCCAATTGAGATAAGATTTTTTACTAGCTGCTGCCATTATTATGGCCATATCTTATTAACTTCACCGCTCATAATTCACACTAATTCAAGAGAACAATGAGCGAGAAAGAACAGAAATTAAAAGCACTTCAATTAACCATCGATAAACTGGAAAAAACATACGGTAAGGGTGCCGTCATGAAGTTGAGCGATGAAAAGGTACTTGATGTTCCTGCTATTTCCACTGGTTCATTGGGTCTTGACATAGCCTTGGGCATTGGCGGAATACCAAGAGGAAGGGTTATAGAAATCTATGGGCCTGAATCTTCAGGTAAGACAACACTTTCTATGCACTGTATTGCAGAAGCTCAAAAAGCAGGTGGATTAGCAGCGTTTATTGATGCCGAGCATGCCTTTGATAAGAGCTACGCAGAGAAATTGGGCATTGACACTGAAAATTTATTGATCTCTCAGCCAGACAGTGGTGAGCAGGCATTAGAGATAGCTGAGCATCTTATTCGCTCTGGCGCCATTGATATTATCGTTATTGACTCCGTTGCTGCATTGGTACCTAAAGGTGAATTAGAAGGTGAGATGGGTGACAGTAAAATGGGCTTGCAAGCGCGTTTGATGTCACAGGCATTAAGAAAATTAACAGGTACAATTAATAAAACTGGTTGCTCTTGTATATTCATCAACCAGCTTCGTGAGAAGATCGGGGTGATGTTTGGCAACCCTGAAACAACTACAGGTGGTAATGCACTTAAGTTCTACGCTTCTGTCCGTTTGGATATTAGAAGAATAGGCCAGATTAAAGAAGGTGCTGGAGATATGATAGGCAATAGAACCAGGGTTAAGGTTGTTAAGAACAAAGTAGCACCTCCGTTTAAAGTGGTAGAATTTGACATCATGTTTGGTAAAGGAATATCGAAAGCAGGTGAGATCATTGACCTTGCTGTTGAGCTTGACATCATTAATAAAGCTGGATCATGGTTCTCTTATGCAGGAAATAAGCTTGGTCAGGGTAGAGATACTGTAAAAGGGCTTATTGAAGATAACCCAGAATTAATGGAAGAGCTAGAGAAGAAAATCAAAGAAAAGATAACTGGCGATGTGCTAGACAAGCCGATCGCTGCTAAGGAATAGTAAGAAAGCCCTTTTAATAATTGAAAGGGCTTTTTTGTTCATAAGTTATTTTTGATCATCCATTATTGAATGTCACTATAAAATCTGCTGTGATAGTTCCGGTAAATGTAGTGCCATCATCCATTAGCAAGTCCATCTCAACAGTATAATTATCTCCACTATTCTTTGTGATTGTTACCGTGCCTTCACTAAGGTTTGTGCCATCATAAGACGAGCCAACAAATACCGAATAGTTAGTTAAGAAATCGTCCAGGTATAAATCATCTCCTTGTGGAAAGCTATAAGTGCCGCCAAGCTTGGAGGTGCCATCATATTCAACATCAATAGTTAATGTCTTGCTGTCACCAGTAGAAGTGACATTGCCAAATGAAACTCCCGCATGACCTTCCCCGTCAATGGCTACCCCGGTGATTGTATTGAAATTGGTCTCAAAAGCCTCTCCATTGATCAATATTTTATTTGGAGTTCCTCCATCGTCATCTGAGCCACAGCTCATAAGTCCTATAAAACAGACAACCAATAAATAGTGTAATTTTCTCATTATTCAATTTTTAAATTAATAGAATTCAAATCTATTAAAACTAGAAACTACATAATGATTAACATCTTGCCATAAATAAGGCATGTAAGAAAACCTATAAAATTAAAGTGGGGAAAATCAGCTTCGTATAGCAATCACCGGATCTAATCTAGCCGCAAGTGCTGCTGGCACAATTCCTGAAACTGTTCCTATGATGGCAGAAACTCCCAATCCAAGCACAATATTTTTAAGGGTAAGGGTAACTTCCAAAGAGCCCATAGGAATAAACGTAATGAGCATTACAAGGAACAATCCTCCCAAACCTCCAATCACACTCAAGAATACGGACTCAAATAAGAACTGGAAAAGAATAAAATAGTTCTGCGCCCCTAATGACTTCTGCACTCCTATTATAGATGTCCTTTCTTTAACAGAAACGAACATGATATTGGCAATTCCGAAACCTCCAACGAGAATGGAGAACCCTCCGATGATCCAGCCTGCAATACCAAACACATCAAAAACACCTGATAACACATTGGCTATGGCTTCTGGTCTGTTGAGGGCAAAATTATCATCCTCTTTAGGTTTCAGCCCTCTTCTTGTGCGCATCAAACCCGTTACCTCACCCTCAAGCTCAATTAAACCTATGTCTTCTTCGCGGCCCTTAATAGCTATGGTAGACCCTCTTTCATTATAATTGCCCGTACCTGTGGTGTACATGGTTCTGAAAGCATCATACGGAACGATGCAATAGGTGTCCTTACTTTCAAAACCAAGAAAACTTTCTCCTTCCTTCTTCAGCACTCCGATCACAAAAAATTTCTTGTTTCTAATCTTTATCTCTTTGCCAACAGGGGTTTGACCGTTAGGAAATAGTGCCTCAGCAATATCAGCTCCAATGATGGTCACACTTCTTGCCCCAGACACTTCACTTGGAGAGAAATACCTGCCCGCTTCTATGTCCAACTCAACAATATCTTTGTAACCATAACTTCCCCCTACAAACTCTGTCTCGTAGAAGCTATTATTGCCCCTCTTAAGCACTACATTGCCTGCATTGGCAAATATTGAAATGGCGGTCTTGTTTTTTAGATTGTCTTCTAAAATTTTAAATTCATTAAAACTAGGATTTGGCCTTCTCCAAAAGTCCCACCAGCGGTATTCTCCATTTGAGTCTGCCGTAAAAGGCCATTTGTCTACATAGATTACACCGGATCCAAGAAAGTCAAAGCTCTGTTTTACGTTCTTTTCCAATGAATCAACAATAGTAAAAACAGCTATAATAGCAAAAATGCCTACGGTCACGCCAAGCAATGAAAGCACTGTTCTCAAGATATTCATCTTAAGCGCATTCCATGCAAACCTGAAACTTTCTAATATGAGTCTGAATACTAACACGTGCTATCTGATGCTATAAAAGTATTTTACAATATTATCCTTTAAGTCAAGGATATCTTTATCTTTGCGTCCTAATTTTAAAAACTCTTTTAAAATTATTTAATACCGTAATATTAAATATGAAATTATCAGAATTCAAGTTCGACTTACCGACTGGTCTTGTAGCCTTATATCCGGCAGAAAACAGAGATGAATCTCGTTTAATGGTTTTACACAAAAAAACGGGACAAATTGAGCACAAAGTCTTTAAAGATGTAGTTAACTATTTTGAAGATGGCGATGTAATGGTCAATAACGATACCATGGTATTTCCAGCGCGCCTTTATGGCAACAAAGAAAAAACCGGTGCTAAGATTGAAGTTTTCCTTTTAAGGGAACTTAATCAGGAAATGCACCTTTGGGATGTTTTGGTTGACCCGGCCAGAAAAATCAGGGTAGGAAACAAATTATATTTTGGAGAAGGTGATCTTGTAGCTGAGGTTATTGATAACACTACTTCAAGAGGAAGAACCATCCGATTCTTATTTGACGGAACGGATGAAGAGTTTTACAACACAATAGAAAGTTTAGGTGAAACCCCACTTCCAAAATACATTAAAAGAGAGGCTGAGCCTGAAGACAAAGAGCGTTTCCAAACGATCTATGCTAAAACAAAGGGTGCTGTTGCAGCGCCTACTGCAGGTCTTCACTTTACACCACAATTGTTAAAAAGATTGGAAATTCTTGGTGTTGATATGGCCAGCATCACCCTTCACATCGGCTTAGGTACTTTCAGACCTGTGGATGTAGAGGATTTGACAAAGCATAAAATGGATTCAGAGAATTTTGAGGTTACTCAAAAGACTGTTGACATTGTAAATAATGCTATTGACCACAAGAAGAAAGTATGCGCTATTGGCACAACAACAATGCGTTCACTGGAATCAGCAGTATCAGCAAGCGACAGATTGAAGCCTAAAGCAGGATGGACAGACAAGTTTATCTTCCCTCCTTACGAATTCAAAATCTGTAACGCTATGATCACTAACTTCCACATGCCAGAATCAACATTATTAATGATGGCCTGCGCTTTTGGTGGTTATGATTTGGTAAGAGAAGCTTACGAAGTTGCCAAGAAAGAGAAATACAGATTCCTGACCTATGGTGATGCGATGTTGATCGTATAAGCATAATCTAAGAATAAAAAGACTTGAAGCCATCGTATTTAAATGCGATGGCTTTATTTTTAGCCAAATTTTAGTGCAATGAAAGAATACGCAATAATAGTAGCCGGTGGTAAAGGCACAAGAATGAACAATGTCACTTCAAAACAATTTATTGAAGTAGCTGGTTTGCCCATCTTAATGCATACCATCAATGCATTTGTTGCCTATTCATCAGAGGTGCAGATCATCCTGGTACTACCACCAGACGAGCTGGAAATCTGGAAAGCGCTGTGCGTAAAATTCAACTATCAAGTGCCGGTGACAATAGCTACTGGTGGTGATTCCAGATTTCAATCGGTTAGAAATGGTCTTGCTAAAATTAACGATACAGAAGGCCTGGTAGCTATTCACGATGGGGTAAGGCCTTTGGTTGGTAAAGATATCATTGGCGCCTCCTACCACCTTGCAGCTGTACACAAGAGTGCTGTGGCCGCAGTGCGATTAAAAGAGTCTATAAGAATTACAAATCAGGATACAACCAAAGCCGTTGACCGCTCAGATTACAGGCTTATACAAACCCCACAGACCTTTGATCTTGCGATGATAAAGGCCGCTTATGATATTAAAGAAGAAGCAAGTTTAACTGATGATGCCAGTGTGGCGGAACGGGCTGGGCACAAGATTTCGTTATTCGAAGGCAGTTATGCCAATATTAAAATAACCACACCTGAAGATTTGATTATTGCAGAAGCGCTAATAAAGGAATAAAAAAGCCATCCCGAAATATCGCGATGGCCTTAAGTTTCTTTTAGTACTCGTCTTCATTGAAGAAGAAGTCTTCCTTTGTCGGATAATCCGGCCAAATCTCTTCGATGTTTTCGAAAGGCTGCCCATCATCTTCCAGTTCCTGAAGGTTTTCTACAACCTCAAGAGGTGCTCCGGTACGAATAGAAAAATCTATCAATTCGTCTTTACTTGCGGGCCATGGTGCATCTTCAAGATATGATGCTAATTCTAGTGTCCAGTACATAGTATAATCCTCCTATGATTTTGCCTTTAAAAATTTTGTGCAAAAGTAAAATTTTAAAGCACAAATCAAACTTTTTATCTATTTATTTCAACTTCTCATTTTATTACTTATTGTCTGCAACGTGATGATATTTTTAAAAGTTTTAAAAAAAATCGATTTTTTAAACGAATAATATTTCAACTACATTGAAGCAATCTCTATCAAAAGAATAAATTTGTTTGACAATTACAAGTATATCGACTGAATTATGAGTGACGAGAAAATAATCTTTTCAATGGCAGGGGTAAATAAGACCTACCCCCCAAGTAAGCAAGTATTAAAAAACATTTACCTGTCCTTTTTCTATGGTGCCAAAATTGGCGTTTTAGGACTCAACGGTTCCGGTAAATCTTCTCTATTGAGAATAATAGCAGGAATCGACAATAACTATCAGGGCGAGGTGGTTTTCGATGGCAGTTACTCTATCGGGCTTCTTGAGCAAGAACCACAATTGGACAAAAATAAAACAGTCAAAGAAGTGGTAGAGGAAGGTGCTGCTGAAACCGTAGCGCTGCTGAAGGAATTTGAAGAAATCAATGAAAAATTCGCTGATCCTGATATTTTGGAGAACCCTGATAAAATGGAGAAACTGATTGAAAAGCAAGGTGCCGTTCAGGAAAAACTAGATCAACTGAATGCCTGGGAGCTGGACAGTAAGCTTGAAAGGGCCATGGATGCGCTGAGAACGCCTCCGGGAGACGCTAAAATTGAGCACCTGTCAGGTGGTGAAAAAAGAAGGGTGGCCCTATGCCGATTATTACTTCAGGAGCCAGATGTGCTTTTATTAGATGAGCCTACCAACCACTTGGATGCTGAATCGGTGCATTGGTTAGAGCAACATTTAAGACAATACGCAGGTACGGTTATAGCCGTAACCCACGATAGATATTTCCTTGATAATGTAGCAGGTTGGATCCTTGAGCTTGACCGAGGTGAAGGCATTCCCTGGAAAGGAAATTACTCTTCATGGTTGGATCAGAAACAAAACCGATTGGCTAAAGAGGAGAAGACAGAATCTAAAAGACAAAAGACATTGCAGCGCGAGCTGGAATGGGCAAGAATGTCACCTAAAGGAAGACACGCTAAGGCTAAAGCCCGTTTAAGTGCCTATGACAAACTCCTTTCTGAAGAGTCGAAAGAGCGGGAAGAGAAGCTGGAGCTTTACATCCCGGCTGGGCCAAGACTTGGTGATAAGGTGATTGAAGCTCATGGTGTTGCCAAGGCCTTTGGTGATAAATTATTATATGAAAATCTGGAATTCAATCTGCCAAAAGCAGGAATTGTAGGTATTATAGGGCCGAATGGTGCTGGTAAAACCACATTGTTCAAAATGATCACCGGGCAACTGAAACCTGATGCCGGTACTTTCGAGGTGGGTTCTACTGTGGAGATTGCTTATGTAGATCAGGAGCATGATAACCTGAATCCAAATCATAGTGTTTGGGAAGCCATTTCTGGTGGTAACGAGATCATAGAGATGGGTGGCAAGCAGATGAATAGCCGAGCTTATGTGAGCAAATTTAACTTCAACGGTTCTGAGCAGCAGAAAAAAGTGAGTGAGCTATCTGGTGGTATGCGTGGCAGACTGCATTTGGCCATGGCCTTGAAACAAGGTGCCAACCTGCTATTGTTAGATGAACCTACCAATGACCTAGATGTAAATACCTTAAGGGCACTGGAAGAAGGTCTTGAGAATTTTGGTGGTTGTGCCGTAATCATCAGTCACGACAGGTGGTTCCTGGATAGGGTTTGTACCCATATCCTGGCCTTTGAGGGAGACTCTCAGGTGGTTTGGTATGATGGTAACTTCACCGAATATGAGGAGAACCGCAAGCAGAGAATGGGTGATGCAGCTCCTAAAAGAATCAAGTACAAAAAATTAGCTTAGCCGTAGCCTATGTGTGGCATAACGGGGGTATATGCATTTAATATGGTCGGTCGGGTTAGCATGGTTAACGTTGCTAACGCGACCGCTGCTTTAGCTAACCGTGGCCCTGACTTTCAGGACATTTATAATGACAATACCGTTGCCCTCGGGCACCGAAGACTTAGCATTATAGACCCGAGTCCGGAAGGACACCAGCCCATGTGGGATCTGGGCAGAAGGTATTGCATCATCTTCAATGGCGAGATTTATAACTATAAAGCCTTAAGAAAACAGCTTCTGGATCAAGGAGTTAAATTTCAGTCAGAAACAGATACGGAAGTTCTTCTTAATTTATACATCAGGGAAGGCAAAGCTTGTTTACAAAAACTCAACGGCTTCTTTGCTTTTGCTATCTATGATTACGAAGACAAAAGCCTTTTTATAGCGCGCGACAGACTGGGTATTAAGCCGCTGTATTTTATGATTGATGATGACCGACTGCTCTTTGCATCGGAAATGAAGTCTATCATCCAATATGGTATCAATAAAGAAATAGACTACACCGCGCTTTATACTTATCTGCAGCTCAATTACATCCCCGCTCCTGCTACCATCTTTAAATCGGTAAAGAAGCTATTACCGGGGCATTACCTGCACCTGACACCGCAGGAGTTTCTGAATGAGCCCTACTATGAGATACCTCATGACAAGGCCAACTATACAAAGCTTGATTACGAGCAGCAAAAACAAAAGCTTGCTGAGCTAATGGAAGCTTCGGTGAAAAAGCGATTGGTTGCTGATGTGCCTTTAGGCTCATTTTTGAGTGGTGGTGTTGATTCTTCAGTAATCGCCACTTTGGCCAAAAAACACAAAGACGATCTTCATACTTTCTCCATCGGTTTTAAAGATGAGAAGTTCTTTGACGAAACAGAATATGCACAAGCAGTTGCCAAAAAGATAGGTAGTGAACATACTGTTTTCTCTTTGACCAATTCAGACCTGTATAAGCATGTTGGTGACATCCTCGATTATATCGATGAGCCTTTTGCTGACTCTTCTGCCATTGCGGTTTATATACTGTCTCAGGAGACCCGGAAGCATGCTACTGTGGCATTGAGCGGAGATGGTGCTGATGAGCTGTTTGCTGGTTATAATAAGCATGCTGCCTTTTTGAAGATCATCAATGGTGGTGGCGCTGCCAGTGCGGTTAAAGCCTTGCAGCCATTATGGTATCTGCTGCCCAAGTCAAGAAATAACAGCCTGACCAATAAATTCAGGCAGCTGCACCGCTTTAGCAAAGGCATGAGCATGAGCAGCAAGGAGCGCTATTGGAGCTGGGCAGGCTATGCTTCCGAACAGGCAGCCACTAGCCTGCTGAGCCAGGCGAGTCGGGAGAACCTGGACAGGGAGCAGTATTCCAAATTTAAGTCCGGGATATTGAAAGACATTCCCGATAAGGAAGCGATTAACGACCTGCTGCTGACGGATGCCAAGCTGGTATTGCCAGATGACATGCTTACCAAAGTAGACCGCATGAGCATGGCCAATGCGCTGGAAGTGCGGGTGCCATTTTTAGACCATGAGGTGGTAGAGTTTGCCTTTCAGCTGCCCACAGACTCTAAGATCAATAGCGAGATTAGAAAGCGCATTGTTCAGGATACGTTTAAAGACATCCTTCCTGAAGCGCTATATAACCGACCTAAGAAAGGCTTTGAAGTACCTTTATTGAAATGGTTTAGGAATGAAATGCAGCATACTATCAAGAATGATTTGCTGGCCGATGCATTCATTGAAGATCAAGGCATTTTTGATGTTAAAGAAATCAGGAAGCTGAAAAAGAAACTATTCTCTTCTAACCCTGGCGATGTGCATGCCCGTATCTGGGGACTGATTGTGTTCCAGCATTGGTGGAAGAAGTATGGGAAGTAGTTTTATTCAATTATTTATCTTGTAGCAATGATTAGAATTAAGAAGAAAGTCTTTATTACTAAACTTATACTTCTTCTAGCATTAAATTTATCCGGTCAGAATTTAATCGACCCTAAAATTGTAATTCTAGTAGATTCAAATATTAACTTCAAAAAGGGAATTGAGAAGCAGTTAGATTTCTTTACAAAATATGGAATTGACGCTCAACGTGACTATTTCATAGATAAAAAAGACTCGTTAACACAATTAAACAATAAGGCGAGTGTTTCTTTAAACAATTACGAATTTTTTAAAAATCAAATCAATACCAGTTGCAACCTTAACTTTAGCAGCTATATTGGATTACGCTATGCTCAGATATTACAAAATTATTTAAGCCATTATTTACCCAACTGTTTATCAATCTACCAATCAGAACAAAAACCTTTTTTGAAGGATTCACTGGCAGTATTCTCAAAAACAAATAGTTCGAACTTTATAATTTTAATTTCAAATATTGAAGTAAATAGAAGTAAGGAGAATTTATTGATAAATGTAAAATTCCAGCTTTATGACAGTTCAATAGATGAAATTATTGAAATACCTAATCACAGTGTTGGAAGTTACAACTCTAATATCTTAACTGGTAATAATAAAACATTAGAAATTCTATTTAATGATGTTTATAGTATCTCAAATATTACTAGAATAGTAAAAGAGAATGGAAATTCTAAAGAGAGGAATCAAAAAAATGAAAGACGCAGAATCCTAATGAATCTTTTTGATAAAGGTAAAAAAAATCAGGAATTAAGCTCTCTCATACCCTCCGATACTTCTTTGTTAGGAAATAGTAGTTATTATACAGGAATATTTAATGCTAGTAAGAATCAATTTTTGACATTCTATATAAAAGATGGTGATTTTAAAATTCAAGAGTACAGGTATCCTCAGTGTGTAGAAATAGTTTGTGGAATAAAAACTGAAAACAACTGGGAAATAAAAAGAATTTCAAAAATATTAAGACCTGAAATTAGCTCACATGAAGAAGTGATGAAAGAGATATTTCTCAACCTTGAAAATATATATTTTTTCGAAGAAAATAGTTCGCAAATCAATTCAGAGTTTTGGGCTTTAAAATTGTTCGATAAATATTCTGTGAGATTCGGATTATGAATTAGTTATAATATTATAGAAAACCCTTCTGGTACTTTAGAAGATATACAAGCCTGCATTTGAGAGCTCTTTATCTCCCATCATTGATGGAAGTTAAATTATGATTAAAATTGATAACATACGAACCCTCGCCCTCTCCTTCCCCGAAGCCACAGAAGAACCTCACTTTGAGAAAAATTCCTTTAGGGTGAAAAAGAAGATTTTTGCTACGCACGACACTAGCAATAACCGATTAACCATCAAACTCTCTGAGGCGGATCAGAACCTTTTTTCACTGATAGACAAAAATGTGATCTATGCTGTGGATAATAAATGGGGCAAGCAAGGCTGGACAATTGTTGAGCTGAGCAAAGTGAGTGAAGAAGTATTGAAAGATGCACTTGCAACTGCCTACTGCGAAGTGGCTCCAAAGAAGCTTGCTGATATGGTCAGAAATGAAGAATAGCCGAGTATAAATAAAATGAAACAAACCCTTTTCATTATATCTTTAGTAAGCTCAATGCTTATGGCATGCAGCCAAACCGAAAAACCTACCCTAGCCATGAACAATACCGACAGTTTGATCTTTGAACACCACTATGCCGATGTCAACGGCCTTAAGATGTATTATGAGACTTACAAACCTGCTGACCATGCCGATAAAGGTATTCCGTTATTGCTGATACATGGTGGCGGTTCCACCATTCAGTCAACTTTTGAAAAAGTCATTCCTTTATTCGCGAAAAACCGGCCAGTGATAGCCGTTGAAATGCAAGCGCATGGCCGCACATCAGATAGGGATGCAGACCTAACCTTTGAGCAAGATGCCGATGATATTGCCGCACTTCTCAATACACTTAAAATCAACAAAGCCGACATTTTCGGATTCAGCAATGGTGGCACTACAACTTTACAAATTGCCATTCGACATCCCGAAATAGTAAATAAAATGGTTTTGGGATCGGCCCTTGCCAAGCGCAGTGGGGTTCCCGAATGGTTTTGGGGCTTTATGGAAAATGCTCGTCTTGAAAATATGCCTATACAACTGCAGGAAGCTTATTTAAAAGTAGCGCCAGACCCCAAAGGCCTGCAAATAATGCATGACAGGGATGCCAAAAGAATGGTGAATTTCAAAGATATACCTGATGAACAACTCAAGTCCATAGGGGTGCCAACGCTCATAATTATAGGTGATAAAGATGTAATCACTCTGGAGCACGCTCTTGAGCTGCACCAAATCATTAAGAACTCTGAACTGGCCATTATACCCGGAGGTCATGGCGAGTATATTGGCGAGGTCACCACGTTAAAACCCGATCTTAAAGAGCATGAACTTATTGTTCCTATAATAGAGAAGTTTTTAAATAAAACAGAATAGTGACCACCTAGTTATCGTCATCTCCTTTAGGGTGAGAGATCTCCTTAACTATTAGGAGACTTCTCAGTCGTGCCTCCTTCGAAGTGACGATACTTTTTAGATTACCATCACCTCGAATCCCTTTTTGGGGGAGAAATCTTCTTAGTCCAACGTCACCTCGAATCCGCCAGTTGGCGGAGAGAGGTCTCCTTATTAACAACAATATCTCGCCTTTGCATTTAGGAGACTTCTCACTTCACTGCGTTCCGTATCGAAGTGACGATACTTTTGGGTTTTCGTCACCTCGAATCCCTTTAGGGTGAGAGGTCTCCTTATTGATAACAACGAAGCGTTAAGTCTCTTTTTTACGATTAGGAGACTTCTCCTTCCGCTGTGCTATATGTCGAAGTGACGATAAATATTTAAATTCAAGAATGGAAAGAGGCGGTGCAGTGTATATCATGACCAACCAACATCATACGGTATTCTATACAGGTGTTACCTCTAACCTTATAGCTCGGGTTCAGGAACACAAAATGAAGGCATACCCTAAGAGTTTCACATCAAAATACAACATCAACAAGCTCGTATATTGGGAATCATTTCACTCAATTGAAGAGGCTATTATGCGAGAGAAACAAATAAAAGTTTATAGAAGAGAAAAGAAGCTCGCACTTATTAATGCATTCAACCCACAAGGGGTCGATCTGTTTGATACATTGGAATAATTTTCTTTAACGTCACCTCGATGCCTTTTTAGCGAGAGGTCTCCCTATTAGTACAAGGAGACTTCTCAGTCGTGCCTCCTTCGAAGTGACGATACTTTTTAGCTTATCGTCACCTCAAATCCGCCAGTTGGTGAAGAGAAGCTTAATTCGCCCAACGTCACCTCGATGCCTTTTTTTTGGGGAGAAATCTTCTTAGTCCAACGTCACCTCGATGTCTTTTTGGCGAGAGGTCTCCCCTTAGTACAAGGAGACTTCTCAGTCGTGCCTCCTGCGAAGTGACGATCCTTTTTAGATTACCGTCACCTAGAATCCGCCAGTTGGCGGAGAGAGGTCTCCTTATTGACAACAACGAAGAACCAGGTCTCTTTTTTACGATTAGGGGACTTCTCATTGCGCTGCGCTGCATGTCGAAGTGACGATACTTTGTAGTTTTCGCCTCCTCGAATCCGCCAGTTGGTGAAGAGAAGCTTAATTCGCCCAACGTCACCTCGATGCCTTTTTGGCGAGAGGTCTCCCCTTAGTACAAGGAGACTTCTCAGTCCTGCCTCCTTCGAAGTGACGATACTTTTTAGTTTGTGTCACCTCGAATCCGCCAGTTGGCAGAGAGAGGTCTCCTCTTAAGAAACGGCACCCTTTAAATCCAGAAGCCTCCTTATAGACCCTGGACAAACATTGCCTTTTTTAAAAATTTAGGCCAAAATCTTCCAGATAGCCGATTAGGTGTTTTCACTCATTTTGTTAGGTGAAATGACCTAATACAAAAGTTAGAATATTGCCCACAGTGTATTTGGATGAGCAAATGTATTTTGACTAAGTTTTGTCAAGCGCCAACAGCATGAGGTATTTGTCTATCTTATAAAAAAAATAGCAAACATGAGTGACTGTTATCCAGATATATCTTCGGGTAGCAAGCATTAATGCTTGCTATAAGTTGTTGGCATAAATTAAAAAAACATGAGCATACTTGGAATTAGATGCAGTTCGAAGGACTTTTCCTACTGCATTATGAACGGGAAACAGGAATCCGCATCATTAGTGGAATCAGGAACAATAACATTTCCAAAAGGCTACACTGAGGCTGAAACTCAAAAATGGCTCTCTCAAGAAATTGAAGGAATAATTAAAAAGCATAATGTTTATGGTATAGGAATAAAGGGCGTTGAACCTATGGCGATGAAAGGAAGATCTTATGGTGAAAGGATGGAAAAAGAAGGAATATTTTTCTTGCAGGCAGCTCTATGTGGTGTGAAATATATCAAAAGAAAAGTTAAAAGTACAATTGCTAAAGACCTTGGAATGAAAGGTAAAGGAAAATACCTTGAAACCAAGGCAGACTTTACAAAAATTGTAGGTTATGAAAAGGCAAATAAAAATACACAAGAGTCTATTCAAGTAGCATTAAGTATGTTGAATTAATATGGCAGCAACATTTGAATTTAAAAAACGATTAGGCTCAGGGTATTTCGGGGAAGTTTGGAAGGTTCGAGATACAGGACTGAATTCAACATTTGCCTTAAAACTAATTCCACCTGAAAAAGTGATTAATCCAAATAATTTTTATCAAGAAGCACAGACTTTAAAAGCTGCCGAACATGATAACATTGTAGAAGTCTATGAAACAGGCGAAATGGATGATGGAAGGATTTATGTCAAAATGGAATTCCTTACAAATGGAAGCTTAGAAGATGAAGCAAGCGGAGCTTACATTCCCTTATCCAGAGCCAAGAAACTTATGATTGACCTTCTCCGGGGACTTGAACATGCTCATTCAAAAAAATCCTACACCGTGATATTAAACCAGCTAATATTATGATAGGAAATTCAGGTGAAGGAAAGTTATCTGATTTTGGCTTGGCGTTACCCGACATTAAGAAAGTAGATGTTTCTGTTTTGAAGAAATATCAATATTGGATGCATTTAGCTCCAGAAGTAACTTCATTATCAGATTATGACTACTTATCTGACATTTATTCATGTGGAATGACACTTTATCGACTTGTAAATGGAGACAGTTTTCTGCCTCCCCTATCAATTGGCGAAATGAGAAATAAAGCTTTAGAAGGCAAGTTTCCTAATAGAAAAGCCTATAGAGAATTTATTCCAGTGTCACTAAAAAGAGTAATAAATAAAGCTTTAAATGTTGAACCTACAGAGAGATTTGAATCAGCGGAAGAAATGCGGCATGCTTTGGAGAAAATTGACTTGAACCACAATTGGGTAGAGAATAAGTTAACAAATGGCTACAGGTGGCGATCTTCACTTGGTGGTAAGCTTGTTCAGTTGCTCAAAGTTGAGAATGGAAACAATGATTGGGAAATAGAATTAACACAGGGTAAAAGCAAAACAACTCTTAGACGAATAAATGCGGACTGCTCAAAGGGGCTAAAAAAAGCAGAAGCAGAAAAGTTAGCTAGGAGAATCTTACAAGATTACGTGACAGGAAAAAGAAAATAACTAATGCCAACAACACCTATGCGCAATGCCCTTTGGGACACTGCACAAAGCCAAACAGTTAGTCCCTACTTGTCAACTTTTCCTCTCCCCAGCTACCACCCACCCCCTATTTAACAACCTTTAACATGCTTCTGCCAACCGTATAATAAATATAGCCGTACGAGGGAGCATGAAGCAACTCTACACCGCACTTATACTGGCTTGCAGCATATTAGGCTGTCAGGCGCAAAAACCGCAACATGAAGCTTTGGTTACTGAGCTGGCCCAGGACCTGAAGCAAAACTATGTTTTCGAAAAGGAAGCCAACGCCATGCATGATGTGCTGATGGCCAACCTGCAAGAAGGAAAATATAATAACCTAGAAAAGGAAGCACTTGCCGAGGCTTTGCATGAAGACCTGCGCGCTGTAGCCAATGACAAACACCTGCGCATAAGATATGGTAACAGGCGGTCGGCACCCGGTAAGTTTGCTGGCCGGGAAATCAAGAGCCTGCCCAATGGTGTTGGAGAAGTGGAAATACTGGAGGGCAACATCGGCTACCTGGAGTTAACAGGGTTTAGCAACCCCAATGGCAGCTACAGTACTATGCTGGCAGAAAAAATGGAAAAGCTGGCCACCACCAAAGCGGTGATCTTCGATCTGAGAAATAACGGAGGTGGGTCTCCCGGAGCAGTAAGGTTATTGTCAAGCTACCTCTTCCCGGCAGGTGAAGCCGTGCACCTCAACTCCCTCTATTACCGCAACAGGGATGTAAAAACTGACTATTATACTTTCAAAGAGGTAGAAGGGCCAAGAATTGACCAACTGCCAGTCTATATCTTAACCAGCGATTTCACCTTTTCTGCAGGCGAAGAGTTTTGCTACAACTTATTAAACCTACAGCGCGCTACTTTGGTAGGCGAAACTACGGGTGGTGGTGCGCACCCGGTCAACTCTTACCAACTCCCGAAAGGTGTTGTCGCTATCATTCCTGAAGGCAGGGCCATTAACCCCATTACCCAAACCAACTGGGAAGGTGTAGGCGTGGTGCCGCATTATAAAGTAGATGAGGCAGAAGCTTTGGATAAGGCTTTGAGTTTGATTGGGGAGGAACTCTAACGTCACTTTGAAGTAAGTATGATTCGATGGCTATCGGATGGGAAGTCGCCAATTAGAATGAGGGGACTTCTCACTTCACTGCGTTCCGTATCGAAGTGACGATCCTTTTTAGATTATCGTCACCTCGAATCCCTTTAGGGTGAGAGGTCTCCTTAACAATTAGGAGACTTCCCATCCGATAAATCTAAGTTCGAAATGACTTGTAATAATTAAAGATCCGGGAAGGAATTAAAAGTGACACTCCCATAATTCCTTTCAAAATCTCTCTACCCCCTTTAAAATGGAAATATTCCTCCCTTGAGGGAAGTGAGATGGGTGTCTATTAATAACAAAGTATAAATACAACGAGCTCTTCAAAACAGCAAATACACACTCGGGTGTGAAAGGCAAAGATATCTGGCACCTTAGCTGAGATTACGGCCTAAGCATGCGGCATGACTTGAGATATAGAGGAATTCAACTTAAAAAAAGATGCAGGAGCTTAGTGCAGAATATGGGATTAAAAGTTTTATTTAGCATCTCCATAGGCCGGCTCTGTGAGCCCTTTTTTTGATCTAAAATTTCCGTCATCATAAATGAGCAATTACTACCTCACTATTTTGGAGCTCGAACCGGGAGCAACCAAAAATGACATAAAGAAAGCATACCGAAGGCTTTCAAAGAAGTATCACCCCGACCTTAACAAAAGCCCTGAAGCCCATCAAAAGTTTATAGAGCTGACAGAGGCCTATACTTTTTTAAATCAGGTAGGTCCAAGGCCACATCAGGAGCCTGTAGCTTATGACTATAACCCTGAGGTGGATGAATATGAACTGTGGCGGGAAAAGGCCAAGGCTAAAGCAAGGTATAAAGCTAAAGAAGAAGCCAAACTTCAGCGAGAACTGATCAAAAGAATATTTAATCTGTTCAGGAAATATGCTATTGGACTGATTGTTTTCAACTTGTTACTGATTATTGATATCTCCCTGCCCTATCACGACTCTGACCAAACCGTAACTTATAAGTCCCCAACCTGGCAAGGTCAGGAGAGCTTCTCCTACTTATGACATCATAGGTTTTAATGATTACATGCTGACTGTCGATAAAGGAAAGTCAGAAAATATAAGGGTGGGCCAAAAGGCTAAAGTTCGTTCAACATTCATGTTTGACAAGCCTTTGAAAGCAGGGTTTGTGGTCAACGGCAGGCACTATCAGGTAAAGCAGGTTTATAATGTATATATCGTTTTTTGGATATTGATACCGCTTACATTTCTCATTCTCTTCTTATTTCAATATCGATTTAAAACGCTTGATACAAAACTCACTTTGGTCATTTTTATGGGTTTTATCAGCTGCTATCAGATGTATTTATTTTTCTATGTCTAGCTGGGGATAAGTTAAATCCCCCTTTTAAAGGGGGAATTATCACCGAATCGTGCCTTCCTTAATTTACTGGGCTATTTCAAGTTTTAAAAAATAAATCTCATCCTGTTTGTGACAAATGAGTTCAAATTGATACTAATGAATTAAAGACAAAACATAGTGTCAATTTCCAAGCAAGATTTTATACAATTGGTAAATAGTAATCAGGGCATTATCAAAAGTGTTTGCAAAGCCTATTACTCAGACTGCGAAGATCAAAAAGATGCTTTTCAGGATATTATTTTGCAGCTGTGGAACTCCTATAAATCATTTCGGGGCGAGTCTAAAATTAGCACGTGGGTTTACAAAGTAAGCCTCAACACGCTACTCAATAAAGCTAGAAGCGATAAAAGAAAAGTCTTTACTGAACCAATCAACACTTCCCTAACTAATAAGACTAATATAGCCTACCTTGCAGATGACGATTTAGAGCTTCTAAAAGCCATCATTCAGACACTTAAAGAAGTAGACAAGGCAGTTGTTATTCTCTATCTGGAAGGTTATAAGAACAAAGAAATTGCAACCATGCTAAGTATAACCACAACTAATGTAAGCACCCGATTAAACAGGGTAAAAGCTGAATTAAAGTTAAAATTTAAAAGGGCGCATCATGAATTTAAATAATCTAAAATCGACCTGGAAGCGGTTTGTTTTTTTAAACACACTGGACAGCATAAATGAGCAATTCATTCTGGACATCATAGAACAACATGAGCGCTATGATAATAGGACACTGCCAAGGCTGGCCTTGAATGCTTCCATGTTTATTATCTTAACCACTTGCTGTCAGGGCGGATGATGGCCTTTATATATTGGGATATTGACCCTCAGATATTTCCTAATTTCGAATATTTAAGATGGTACGGATTGTTTTGGGCGATAGGAATTCTACTTGCCATACAGGTAATGCAACATATCTACAAAAAAGAAGGCTTTGCCATAGCTGATCTTGATAAACTGGTGATTTATTTGATACTGGGAATTATCATTGGAGCACGATTTGGACACATACTTTTTTACGATCCGGTTTACTACTGGCACAACCCCATTGAGATATTGCCTATAAGTTTAAAACCTGGTTTTCACTTCACCGGGCTGGCCGGGCTGGCAAGTCATGGTGGTGTACTTGGGGGATTATTAGCGCTTTATCTTTATACCCGAAAATACAAAAAGGACTTTTTATGGATCCTTGACCGGTTAGTCATTGTAGGACCGTTACTCGGTGGCTTTATACGCTTAGGCAACTTGATTAATTCAGAAATATTAGGAACCCCTACTCAACTGCCATGGGCGTTTGTATTTAGCAGAATAGATTTGGTGCCCAGGCATCCCGCCCAGCTATATGAGGCCATTTTCTACCTACTGACTTCACTCATTTTATACAAGATGTGGAAATCCAGGAAATGGCAAGAACATAAGGGCTTCCTTTTCGGGATGGGCTTTACACTGATCTTTGTTCAGCGGTTTGTCATTGAGTTTATCAAAGAAGACCAGATGGCATTTGAAGGAAGTTTATGGTTGAATATGGGACAGACATTAAGCCTGTTTATGATTGCTTTTGGTATTGGGTTGATGTTTTGGAGTCAGAAATCAACAAGGCCATTAAAGCATAGAAAGGAATCCTCCGTTGGCTAATTAGGAGACTTCTCATTTCGCTGCGCTGCATGTCGAAGTGACGATACTTTTTAGTTTTCCGTCACCTCGAATCCGCCAGTTGGCGGAGAGAGGTCTCCTGATAAGAAAGATGAGACTTCTCATCCGATAGCTATCGGATCCACTGCACTGCATCTCGAAGTGACGTGCTATTTCATTTCCTTCTTTTAAAATTTAGGTCAATATTTTCCGGAATGACAGTATAAATTCTATACATTAGCCAAATACCAACAATCCAGAAATAAATCAACTATGGAAGATAAAAAGGACTTAAAGCTGGCTGTAGTAATTGACGCTGATAATGTGCCATATGCCAATGTAAAGGGCATGATGGAAGAGATAGCCAAATATGGCGTACCCACTTTCAAGAGGATTTATGGTGACTGGACAAAGCCCAATTTAGCGGGCTGGAAAAATGTGCTGCTCGAAAATGCTATCACTCCTATTCAGCAATATGGCTATACTCAAGGTAAAAACTCTACAGATGCTGCCCTCATCATTGATGCTATGGATATTCTGTATACAGGCAAAGTAGACGGCTTTTGCATTGTTTCAAGTGATAGTGATTTTACAAGATTGGCTGTCAGACTACGAGAATCTGGTATGAAAGTGTTTGGTTTTGGAGAGCGTAAGACCCCTAACCCATTTATAGTTGCCTGCGACAAATTTATTTATCTGGAAATACTGAAAAGTAAAAATGGGGCCGAAGCTGAAGAACCCGCCTCATCTAAAAGTAAAGCCGCTGAAAAAACACCAGTGCAAGTGGACAAACAAACCATTTCATTAATATCAGCAACTGTCAACGACATAGCCGATGAAGATGGCTGGGCATTTTTGGGTGATGTGGGCAATTTGATAAATAAGAAAAAACCTGATTTTGACCCCCGAAATTTTGGGTTTGACAAGCTGACCCCTTTCATTAAATCATTGAATAAGCATTTTGACATTGATGAACGCATTACCGACAGGGCCAAGATCAAGCTGGTGTATATTAGAAATAAAAAATAGGTATAGACTAAAGCTTGTACAACTTTGGGTTGAAGAGATACTACAATATCGTAAATTCTACTCTTCTATTTTCCGCTTTCCCTTCATCCGTATCATTAGTTGCTATTGGCTTTTCTTCACCATATCCTTTTGATGTTAGTCGGTCTGATGAAATTCCTTTGTTAATTATATAGTTCTTTACTGATAGCGCTCTGGCCTCAGACAATGTTTTATTATAAGGGTCACTTCCAACATTGTCTGTATGACCATTGATTTCGATTTTCAATGTGTTTTGATCTTTGAGAATAGCTATTAATCGATCCAGCTCTGTAAATGAGGTTTCTTTAAGCTCAGACTCGTTATTGTCAAAGAAAATATTATTCAATCTAATGTTTACTCCCTTTTTCAGCGGGGTTAAATATAGGTCTTGCTTAATCGTTTTTAGTACATCTGTTTCTGTCAGATCAATGTTTTGACTAATCGAATAATACCCTTCTTTTTTCCCTAAAAATCCATACACTTTTCCATATGGAAGTGCAATTTTATATTTCCCCTCCTTAGGTTCTGAATTGGCAATGCCTATCTCTACCTCAGTATTCAGATCCTCATAAATTATTTCTGCTGCAATTGGTGATTTTGTTTCACTGTCAAAAACTCTTCCTTCTACAAAAACGATGGGTTCTGGTCTGGCAGATTCAGATAATTGAACTCTAAAAATATCGCTTTCACCAAATCCTCCGTCCTTAATTTCTGAATTTTTATATAAATAGGCGTAATCACCTTTAGCACTAATTTTAAATCCAAATTCAGAACCACTTGAATTGATGCCTCTTCCTAAGTTTTCAGGTTTACTCCAATTGGTCCAAGTATCATCTAACCGTCTGCTTACAAAAACATCTGCCCCACCTAATCCTGGTATTCCGTCAGACGAAAAATACAAGGTTTTATCATCTGAGGCAATAAAAGGGGTGTCTTCATGACTAATCGTATTAATGACACTGCCAAGACCTACTGGTTTAGACCATGTATCATCCGTCCTTTTAAAACTAACGTACAGATCGCGTCCTCCAATAGTTTCATCCCTTTGGGCAGAAATAATCAATACTTTACCACTTGTAGAAATGCTATATCCACCATATTGGTTCCTATTGTGATAATCTTCAATTTCGATATTTGTGGGCACCTCCCATCCATCAACTGTCCTTTTTGTAATACTTATTCCCCCTCCAGCACTGGATCCATCAGGTTTGTATTTATTATAAAGTAATAAGGTATTGCCATCAGGAAATGCGAAGGCAACTGTATTTTTATCTTTATTGTTAATTGGCGCTCCTATAGATTTTGCTTCAAACCAGGTACCATCATTTTCAAGAGTTGAATAATAAATGTCATAATCCTGATCTTTAAATGGAATACTCGAGTCGTTTCTGACAAAATAGAGCGTTTCTCCGTCTGGAGAAATAATAGGTGACGACTCTGCTAAATTTGAATTTATTTTAGCACCTAAGTTCTCTAACACCACATCTTCTAATGGATTATCTACAAAATTGATGTTCAAAGTAGATGTCCATACTTTTAAGTAATCAACTTGAATTTCGGCCTTTCCACCTACATAAAATCCTGTTTTCGTTGTAAAATATTTGTTGTAAGTGCTGTTTCCAATCAAAGTATTATTGATATAATACCTCAATATATTTGCTTCTCTTTCTACCCTATAGATGTTATACTCTCCTATGCCATTAACAAGTTCAGTATCCTTTATCCAGTCCGTTGTGATATGGTCCTCTTTTGAGTAAAAATGTCTTACCTTATAGTATCCATTTGATCCAAAAAATAAGTCTCTATAATTTGAAAAATCATTGTAGATACAATGCCTAAAGCTCAATGCAATTTCAGGCGCTCCTGCTGTTATTTTTATTTTTGCTTCAAGTGTAAAGTTCTCTGAGTTAAAATCAATATTTGGTAGGTCTAAATAGAAATATTTTGATGTTTTTTCATTCTTATGATTAATAATGTAATGCCCGTTTTTAACTGTGACTTCGTCATCATCATCATTTTTTTCAACCCAAGCATTTGAGTTATCATTAAACTCTTCTTCAAAATGCAATTTCCCATAATCTTGAGCTATCGAATTGGTATATAGCACGATAGCAACTAGTAGAGCGAGTGTTTTTTTCAAAGTAAGTTATTTTAATTTGAAGCAAAATATTAAAAAAAGTTTAACCAATTATCTGTCAGCATAGTTTTATTTGTTGGAATTAGTCTTTGTACAGTCTTGGAAAAATAGGTTGGACAAGGTTTGACTATTCTTAACATTAAGAAGATGTTAAAGCGATATCATAACAAATATGATTCGTTAACTTTCCACCTCAAAATCGACCAATGGATTTAGCAGTAATCAACTGGTGACTGCCAAAAATTAACTCCAAAATGATTAAAAGAAATATTTTGTCCCTTTTTATTGTATCGATAAGCGCATTGCTTTTATCGTGTATTCAACTAGGCAAGAACGGTACAGATAGCACAGTAAACACCAATTCAGACGAATCTGTGCGAAAACCCTACCTTATTTTAATTTCCCTAGATGGCTTTCGCTGGGATTATGTTGAAAGGTTTCAACCTCCAAACCTAATGGCCTTTATTCAAAATGGAGTAAAAGCAGAATCGCTCATCCCGTCATTCCCGTCCAAAACCTTTCCCAACCATTATACCATTGCCACAGGCCTATACCCTGACAAGCATGGCATCGTAGGCAACACATTTTATAATTATGAGAAAGAAGTAACTTATACTACAGGCAACCGCCAGTTGGTGCAAGATGGCAGTTTTTATGGAGGATCGCCCATTTGGGTTCAGGCTAAAAAGGCTAATATGGTTAGTGCGAGCTACTTTTTTGTTGGAACGGAAGCCGACATTCATGGCAGCCATCCGGATTATTATCATAATTATGACGGCAGTATAAAAAACAGTCAGCGCATTGATGAAGCAATAAAATGGCTAGAGATGCCTGAGAAAAACAGGCCCCATTTGATTACCATGTATTTTTCTGATATGGATGATGTTGGCCATAAATATGGGCCGACCAATGACAAAGAACTAAAAACGGTGCTCTTTGAGCTTGATCGCAATCTTGGAGATTTGTTTAGCAGAACTGCTGCCACTAAACTTCCGATAAACATCATAATAGTTTCTGATCATGGTATGGCCAATGTACCTACCCCTAATATGATGCCTATAGAAAACCTGGACAACAGCAACCTATATTCAATAATTAACAATGGTGCCATTCTAAATGTACACCCTAAAGATGGTGTTAAAACAGACTCTGTCTATCAATATTTAAAAATGAAAGAGAATAATTTTAAGGTATATAGAACTGAAAATACGCCACAATTTGAAACTAAACCAGTCAACAAGGATTGGGGAAGTATCCAAATCATTCCAAATTTCGGATACTATTTCAATTCAAGGAAAAGTATTGAGCAGTTAAAAAAATATTCTATTGAGCTGACAGGTGTACATGGGTATGACCCTGAGTACAAGGACATGCATGGTATTTTTTATGCCAATGGCCCGGCATTTAAAATAGGGTATACCGTGCCTTCGGTCAAAAACATTCACATATACCCTTTAATGTGCGAGATTTTAGGTTTAGAGATTCCTGATGATATTGATGGAAGATTGGACCAACTTGAAGATGTGCTGAAAAAATAAAAATATAACTATGCCCATAATCAATGTAAAAACAGATTGCGGAAACGCTCCTAAAAGGGAGTTTTTAAAAAACTTTAGAATTGCAATGGCCAAAGGCAACCACGGTTTTCTTTTAAATAGTGTTACCGATGATATCGTTTGGAATGTAGTTGGAGGGAAATTAACAGAGGGAAAGGACAGTTACTCAAAAGAATTAAAGCAGGTGCTTTCCAATGACACCAAAGTGCTGACAATCCATCAAATCTTGTCTCACGGAAAAGAAGGTGCCATTAATGGAACGATAGAAACAGAAACTGGAGATGTAATCGAGTTTTCTGAATTCTATGTATTTCAGGGAGCAAAGGGTGATAAAATCAAATCCATTATCACTTATCTGATACAGGTAAAATGATTTTTTGCTCTGGCCCTACTATTTTTAAGTCCCCTTTATCCTTGTTTAAATTCACATCATAAATATTTAAAATAAACCTGACTGTCTTTGCAAACGGTCAGGTTTATTTACTTAAGCACTTAGTTCTTAATACAACGAACAGATTTACCATGTCCACGTGGATCAGAACCATCAGCGGCCTCAGTATCCCAAATATTTAAATAATAGACTTTCTTATCAGAAGTATTAGGAACAATAAGCGAGCTCGACCAGTATATGCCATTGGTGCCAACTTGTTGAATTGTACCTTCAAGGTCGCGATTACCTGCAAGAGGCAGTTTTAAAGCCGATCCAAATGCGCCTGCAGCATCAGTGCTGCTCCAACTTTCACGTTCAGCCTTCCATTCGCTTTCAGTAGGAACCCTAAATCCTGTCGGACATACATTATTAGTCCCTCCTGTGCTAGTCCACATATTATCGTTTTGTGGATTTCTCCAATCGCCAGGAAAGAAAATAAAGGCAATATAATCACTATGTCCCGGTATATCGCTGGTTGCTTGAGTGGTTCTAGTTCCTGATGTTCTGGATTCATGCCCATCGGTTCTTCTGCCCCATTGGTATAAACTACCATAAGAAGCTGCATCCGTGCTGCTTGTTGCTACCCTTGAAGCACCTAAGTTTCTATCCATCCAAATTCTACCGGTCGTTGGGTTATAAACTTCGTTAGTGCCCAATGCCGGATATGTGGTAAAACTTACTTGATCCCCGTAGGCTGTGCCGGCACTATTGGTAGCATAAGCACGTACAAAATATTGAGTTTCTGGACTCAACCCTGTTAAGGAACTGGTAAATGACCCTGTACCTGTGCCATCAGTGGTCTTGCCTGACGAATTGATGGTCGGATTTGAAGATTGACTCCAAACAATTCCACGTGTAGTCGTTGCATTACCATCTGATGTTACTTGACCACCTCCTGATGCTGTAGTGGAGTTAACATTAGTGATTACTTTGGTGGTAACTGTTGGAAGAACGGGTGCTTCCAAAGTTTGAAAAGTCAACTCATTACCATAAGCCGTGCCTGCACTATTGGTGGCATAAGCTCTCACAAAATAGGTTGTATTCTCATTAAGTTGAGTAAGAGCACTTGAAAACACCCCCGTTCCTGTTCCGTTCTCAGTTTTGGATGTCAGCTCTATTGTTGGAGCTGTTGTAGTTCCCCAAACAATACCACGAGCAGTTACTGTTGCATTACCATCAGAGGTTACTTCTCCTCCCCCTGCTGCTGATTCAAAAGTAATAGCTGTGATTGCTCCTGTAGTAATTGTTGGAACAACTGCTTCTTCTAAAGTTTGAAATGTTAACTCATCAGCATAGGCCGTACCTGCGCTATTGGTGGCATACGCTCGCACAAAATAGGTTGTACTTGCTGATAGCCCGGTTATGGTAGCAGAAAAAACTCCTGTTCCTGTTCCGTTCTCAGTTTTGGTCGTCAGCTCTATTGTTGGTGCAGTAGTAGTACCCCAAACAATTCCACGAGCAGTGACCGATGCATTACCATCAGAGATAATATCACCTCCACTAATTGCCGTGGTTGTAGTAATGTCACTTACAACAGATGTTGTCAAAGTAGCGGGCTCAACAGTCGGTGCCGCAGTCACAAAACTAACTTCATTGCCATATGCTGTTCCTGCACTATTTGTAGCATATGCCCTCACAAAATATTCAGTTTCTGGCTCTAGGTCAGTGATTGAACTTTCATAGGCACCAAGACCAGTTCCATCGCTGGTTTTCGTGTCTAATTCAATAGTTGGAGCAGTAGCAACTCCCCACACTATACCACGAGCTGTTACTTCTGATATCCCTTCAGATGTAACTTCTCCTCCGCCAGTCGCAGTGTTGTCAGTAATATTGGTAATTTCCGCTGTCGATAAAATCGGTAAATCAGAACTTGTCATAAAACTAACCTCATTGCCATAGGCAGTTCCTGCACTGTTCGTAGCATATGCCCTTACAAAATACTCTGTACCCGCATCCAGCTCAATAATTAAACTGGTATAGGTGCCTGACCCTGTGCCGTCTGAGGTTTTTGTAGCTAAATCTATTGTGGGTTCAGAAGTTAAACCCCAAACAACCCCGCGTGCTGTAATATCAGCATTTCCATTAGAGGTAATAACACCACCTCCTGTGGCTGTCGAATTTGTTATTGCCGAAATATCAGTTGTAGTTAATGTAGGTAGTTCGGCTAGCGTTGTAAAACTAACTTCATTGCCATAAGCTGTGCCAGCACTATTAGTAGCATACCCTCGCACAAAATAGGTTGTATTTGAAGTAAGCCCGGTGATTTCTACATTAAATGGGCTAGTTGCCGTTGAAGTTGCTCTCACAGACCTGTTACTTGTAGTTGGTGCAGGACTTTCTGAATAAACAATTCCAAACTCAGTGACACTCTCTGCCACACTCGTTACAATGCCTCCCGCAGATGCTGAATTGGAGGTTATATCAGTAATTGACGAGGTTGTTAAAGTAACCAATGGTGTTGAATCTTCTGAGTCATCACTACAACTTGCCAGCTGTATTAGAAAACCCAGGAATAGGATTGATATCAATAATTTAAGTTTCATATCTGTACTTTTAGGTGGAAAACATGAAACTAACACCCTTTTATTGGATAGGTGAGCCAAATGGGATTAACAGATGATTTTTGTAAATGAAGTGTCAATTTCTGTAGTGTACCAGAAGAATAGGTCAGAGCTTATTAAAGCACCCATGATTGCAGAATGACATCAAAATAAAACATTAGAAGCTAAAATATGGCACTTCAAGCCTGTCAATTTCAACAGCCTTGGTCTGTAGTCCAGAGCCCATTTGAAGAAATCCAACTTTACTATGCCAGAATTCTAAGGCCAGTTATGCCGTAAAGCACACATGATAATAAAGTGATACTTAAATTTATAATGCCCTACCACTATTCTTAATCAGTTGGTAATAAAAACGAACAGCATCTTCAAAATCAGCTACAGGTAAGCGCTCATCTATTCCATGAAAAGTTGAGATATTCTCATTATTTAAATGAAAAGGTGTAAATCGATAAATGTTATCACAGATCTCATAATAATGCCTGGAATCCGTAGCACCGATCACTAAATTAGGTGTTATCAATACCTCCGGAAAAATCTCTTTGATAGTCTTCTCTAATGAGATATAGCCAAATGCATCAGTAGGTGAGGCCCTTGGAGGTTCACTGGCAAAATCGCCAATCTCCACCTTGATGCGCTCATCATCAATTACCTCAACCACGTGGTTTCGCACTTCTTCAATACTTGAACCTGGTAATATCCTAAAGTTGACTGATGCCTTGGCCTGATAGGGAATGACATTGTCTTTTACTCCTGCATTTATAATAGTAGGAGCAGTTGTAGTTCTAATCAATGCATTTCCAGAAGGTGTTTTAGAATAGGTGCTCATAATCATACTTTCAAATAACCACGGATTGGCAAAGGCCATCTTTTGCACAAATGGCATTTCAGGGCCTGCATAGGTCATAAAATCCTTCACTGGCTGACTCAACTCTACTGGAAATAGGTTATCCTTGAGTTTTACAATAGCCCTGGACAAAATATCAATGGCCGATTCAGGAGCTGGCATAGAAGAATGTCCTCCAGCGATATCAATAGTTAAATTGTATGTTACAAACCCTTTTTCGGCTGTACCTATCAAGGCCACTTCTTTTTCAATGCCGGGGATCATCCCTTTGGTTATGGCAAAACCTTCATCCACCACATATTCAGCCTCAACTCCCTTCTCTTTGAGGTAGTTAACAATAGGAATAGCTCCATTCACCCCACCCAATTCTTCATCATGACCATAGCAAAAATAGATGGTGCGTTCAGGGCTGAAGCCTTCACCTAAAAGCAATTCCAGCGCTTCCATATTACCAATCACACTAATTTTATCATCAATGGCACCCCTGCCCCAGATTTGGCCATCTTTAATTTCCCCTCCAAAAGGATCAGCCGACCATTTACTTCTATTCTCTTGCGGTACTGGCACCACGTCAAGGTGGCCCATGAAAATAACAGGTTTCAATGTTTCATTGGTACCTGCCAGTTTCATCACCATGCTGTATTCATTGATATAGTTAATCTCCAAAAGCGAATCAGTAAGAGGATAGGTGTCCTTGACGAATTTTTTAAAATTATCGAATGCCGTAGAATCAAAGTCCGCTGGATTGGCATTGGATATTGTAGGTATCTGAATGGCCTGAGACATATGATCCTTAGCCGTAGCAGGAATATCGATCTTAGCCACCGGTTCTACTTGTATTTGTTTTGACTTAAAAGTGAAGGTGTTATACAATACAACAGATGCCAGTACAATTGCCACCAGCAGTATAAATAAGAGTATTTTCTTCATGTTATGTTCTGATTATGTCTGATTGGATGTGTATTTTATAAAATTGACCTATGATAGTTTTAAACAGTTATTTCAACCTCATCATATCAGCCTCTGCAGCTATATATCCAAATGCCGACCAATGCTTTCCGTCCAGTACTACAGAGAAAATTTCCTTAGCTTTTACACTATCACCTTGAGTCAGGTAGTAATTGGCAACACCATATCCTTGCGTGGCAATGGCGAGATCGTAATCTGCGCGGCCTTCAACATCCAAAACCTCTTCAGGTGCCAACTCGCCTTTGTACATAAGCAGTCTTTTGAGATAGCTGTCATTTTCGATAATCTTCAGCTCATCAGTAATATCAGCTAACAAGGCAGTAGCAGCTTCCTCCTTACCCATTCTAATAAGTGTCATGTACAACCAATCAGAGGTAGCTACGAGCAGATCATCATTTACAGAGGTTTCCATGCATTTTTGATAAGCTTCTGCCGCCAATTCATAGTCTCCTTTTAGGTAATATGCCAGTGCTAAATGATACCATACATTAAACTGCGTGGACGATAGAGGCTGGTTTATTTTATTCGGAATGCCATCAGGTTCTATTTCCAGTGTGTCTTTTGGCATTAGTTCAGCAGCCTTTAAAAAGTCGGCAATGGCCATATCTAACTTTCGGGTAGAGAGATATCGGTGGCCTCGGTGCCTGTAAAGTCTATAGCTATTAGGGTATTGGCCAATACCTTCAGTAAAGGTTTTTATAGCCTCATTATATTTGGACATGTAGGCCTGTCTGCGTCCCAGCCAGATACAATTAATTTCTGTTGCGCCACTATCAAAATTCTGTTGCGCCACTGCCAAGTTACTATCCAGCCTCGCTTGCTGCTTTTCAGAATAAACAGATTGAGGCAATTCGGTACCATCTAATGCAAAAACCACATTAGTGATGCTATCAGGTGCGTTATTATCAGCAGCTTCCTGTTTTGGCTTGTGGCATGACAACAGCGTCAAACTCACTACTGTTACAAAAATATATTTCATTTCTCTCCTGGTTGTTTAATTTCAAATCCTGTTTTAGCCTTCTCCTCGGCCACCATTTTCGCTACATCAGCCAATAGTGCTTTCGCATCATATACAATACCATCCTTAACCGTATATTTTACTCCCCCTACTCTAACCACTTCATTATCCTCAGTCAATTTAATGGCACCTGTGCCATATAATACTTTCAGGTTGGCCAATGGATTTTCTTCTACTATCACAAAATCAGCCAGCTTGCCCACTTCCACAGTTCCTATTTTATCATCCATGCCTAAAAGCTCAGCACCGTTTAATGTAGCCGCCCTGATCACCTCCAAGGGATGAAAGCCTGCTTCTCTCAACAGCTCCAGCTCGCGGATATAGGCAAATCCATACAGTTGGAAAATAAATCCAGAATCAGAACCAGCGGTTACTCTACCTCCTCTGTTTTTGTATTCGTTGATAAAGGTCATCCATAGCCGGTAATTATTTTTCCAATCAACCTCCTCTTCAGTGCCCCAGTAATGCCAGTAAGAACCATGTGAAATTTTGCTTGGCTGGTAGAACTCCCATAGTGACGGCATCGTGTAGGTTTCGTGCCATTCCGCCCTTCTTGCCCGCATCAAGTCACGGCTAGCTTCATAGATATTAAAGGTTGGGTCAAGTGTAAAATCAAGCTCCAACAATTCATTCATCACCTCACTCCACTTTTCAGAATATGGAGGAGCAGCCTGCTTCCATAAGCGGCCAGCCTCACCAAACCTGTGCTGCTCATTATTATAATTATAATCCAGCGGATAATCCTGAACGGTACGATCTGCAAACAAGGCCTCTGGTAACCCATACCAGTGTTCCATAGAAGTAAGACCTGCTCTAGCAGAATTTAAAACATTCCATCTGGCCACATCCATTTGCGCATGGTGACATGCAGACCCAAGGCCTAGTTTTTTATTTTCGTCTAATGCAGCGGCCATAATATCAGGACTGGCTCCAAAGAACTTGATACCATCAGCTCCCTTTTTCGCATTGCTTTGCACCCATGCCCTTGCCATTTCAGGTGAACTGATAGGCTTATCGCTACCCATTCCAAATGCGGTATAGGCCTTTATCCGTGGCGCAGTTATTTCGTTTTTCTCACTTTTATTCTTTTGGTCAAGCACCCAATCCAAACCATTACCAGCAGAAGGATCCCTTACCGTGGTTACCCCATGCGCCATCCATAATTTAAAAACATATTCTGCATTGGCGCCTTGAGCTTTGCCCCCAATATGGGCATGGGAGTCAACAAAACCGGGCATCAAATACATCCCATTAGCATCCAGCTCTTTTCCTCCGGCTTTTAGCTGCGGCCTTCTTGCAGGATCAATTTCAACACCGGGATAGCCCACCGTTTTTATATCTACAATCGTATTTTTCTCAACAACAATATCCACCGGCCCTGTGGGGGGTGCCCCATTGCCATTGATCAGCATAACACCACGGATAATGAGTTGCGACCATGGACCGTCACCCTCTGCCCTTGCCGGTGCCTTTTCTACCTGTGCGTAAAGGCTAATTGATACTAAAAATGCCAGAATGATTGATATCTTGAATTTCATGTGTATAGTGTTTGTTCTCAACGGTCATATGCAATTCACATTATCCTATTCATCCCTTGGTAAGTATAACTAGGGATTCCAGGTTAATGCTCATTTCATGTTTAGGAAGTTTAATCATTCAAGATAAGGAAGAAGATTTAAAATTCTTCGGATTTATTTCATGAGCGGTGAAATAGGGTGAATTACAGAGATCACTAAAATTATTTTTTATACTGACTTGTCCTTAGTATAAATTATTCCTAACTTATAAATTATTAAAGATAGTAAGTGAGTACTCACTTATGTAAAATTCAAACCAATGAAATCATTCTATACATGGCAAAGCATTACCTTATTATTAATAATAATTGCACTGGTGTCTTTTAAAAACATTAGTTCTGAAAGCGCAGAAGAAAATGTATCTGTCAACCCTGATGCCGAAGCTGCTTTTCATACTATGATGGATGTTTTGACACATAAAAGATGTGTTAACTGCCATCCAAATGATAATGTTCCAAAGCAGGGTGAAGACAGTCACGCCCATAGGTTTGATATTACCAGATCAAATGCGGTTGGTGCTACCAACTGCAATACCTGTCATCAGTCGTCCAACAATAATTACTCTGGTGTGCCTGGCGCACCCGAATGGGCGCTGGCACCTCAAAGTATGGCTTGGGAAGGACTTAACAGGTATGAAATTGCCAGGGTAATGATGGACAAATCAAAAAATGGCAATAGAACAGTGAATGATCTTATGCACCACCTTACGGAACATGAACTGGTACTTTGGGCGTGGGATCCTGGTATCGATGCTGAAGGCAATGCCAGAGAGCTACCGCCAGTATCGAAGGAAGATTATATTGAAGCAGTAAAAAAATGGGTTGATGCCGGAGCAATTATCCCTGAAGAAAAATGACAGTGCAATTGTTTCAAAGTATGACTTTGTTAGACTTTAGATTGCGGATCAAGTCCGCAATGACATAAAAATCGAATAGCTTGTCATTCCGGCCTTGAGCCTGCCTTTGTCGGCAGACAGGCCGGAATCATAGACTAATGGTATTTAATGCAAGACAACCAATAAGCAAACTACATTATGAAAATCTCATTCAACATAAATGGCAACACCCAGACAGTAGACACTGATGGTGATATGCCCTTACTTTGGGTCATCAGGGATATACTGGATTTGAAAGGCACCAAATTCGGTTGTGGTAAAGCCGCCTGTGGTGCCTGTACAATACAAGTTGATGGTGATGCCATCCGCTCCTGTTCGTATGCTGTTAAATATGCCGAAGGTAAAAATATTACAACTATCGAGGGATTGGGGAACAAGGAAAACCCTCACCCCGTACAGCAGGCCTGGATTGAAGAAATTGTGCCCCAATGTGGCTATTGCCAGCCTGGTTTTATGATGGCGACTGCGGCCTTGTTGGAAAAGACCCCTAATCCCTCTGACAAAGATATTGATGATAATATCATAAACATCTGCAGGTGCGGCACTTATTATAGGATGAGAAAAGCCATAAAGAAAGCCGCAGAAATCAAGTCTAACTCTATTATAAACTCCTAATTGCCATGGCCGAAAAGAAGAAACTATCAAGGAGGAAATTTATAGTCCGCACACTACTGGGAGGAACAGGCATACTTGTAGGTGCCGCCTATTTGGGCAGACATAGCCTAAGAAGGGCTTTGTACCAGGAGCTGAATACCGGAGAGTCGCCATACCTGGGAAGCACCAGCGACCCGATGATCTGGTTTGAAATTTCAACAGAAAACGTGGTCACCCTGTATAGCCCTAAAGTGGAAATGGGCCAGGGCACATTTACCAGTTTGGCACAGATAGCCGCTGATGAGCTAGACGTGGATATAGAGCAAATACGAGTGAAACATGCAGCATCAGTCTCTGGCAATTTGGATGAATTCTCTACCGGAGGCAGCACATCAGTCAATAGTCTATGGCAGCCACTTAGGGAACTGGCAGCCACTATGCGCGAGATGATCAAAAATGAAGCGGCCAGTAAAATGGGTATAAGCGCCAGTGAATTATCGACAAAAAGTGGTTCAGTTACTGGTGGTGGCAAGTCCATGACCTATGGCGAAGTGGTGACCGGTGTTGAAGTTTGGGAGATCCCAGATACACCCGCCTTGCGTGATATTAAGGATTACAAATATGTTGGCAAATATATCCCCCGTGTTGATTTGGAAGACAAGGTTTATGGGGAGCCGATTTTTGGGATGGACGCCCAAATGCCCGATATGTTATATGGTTCAGTCGTAAGACCTTCATTAATTGGCGCCAAATTTAATGGGGCTGACATCTCTAAAGCTGAAGGTATGCCTGGCGTTATTAAAGTTGTACTGGAGGATGACTTTGTAGGCGTTGTTGCTGATTCCTTCACAGCAGCAGAAAATGCAAAACTGGCCATTAAAGCTGAGTGGAAAACTGAGAAGAACTGGCAAACCAGTGATATTGAGGAGATGATAAAAGTGGGCAAAGGGGAAGCCGTAGTGATACAAACTGAAGGTGATGTTGATGATTATTTAGAAGATGAAAATGTTATATCTGCAGAATATTTTAGTCCACTAGGAGCACATGCGCAGATGGAGCCAAATGGTGCCGTGGCCTATGTTGAGAATGACAAAGCCACTATCATTATCTCCACCCAAGTGGTGAAAATAACAAGAGGTGAGGTAGCAGCTAGATTAGGACTAGATGATGAGCAGGTAAACATTATCCCTACATTTTTAGGTGGTGGATTTGGCAGAAGACTGCACACACCCAATGCCGTTCAGGCTGCTGTGCTTTCAAAGGCCGTTGGCAAACCAGTTAAATGCTTTTTCAACAGAAAAGAAGAGTTTCAGAACGATACTTTCAGGCCTCCTACCCACCATATCATGAAGGCGAAATTGAGCGATGATGGCATGATTACGGCCATTGAGCACAACCTATCCAGTGGTGATGTTATGTATGGCTCGGCCTTGCTTCCGGGGTTGGTGCAGAATGTAATCGGCTCTGATTTGGGTGCCTGGCGCGGTGGGATGATCCAATATGGTGCGATACCAAATTATAAGGCCATTTCATGGAGGGTTAAACTTCCGTTTGCCACAAGCTGGTGGCGCAGCCTGGGCTTACTGGCCAATACCTTTGCCATAGAAAGCTTTATGGATCAGCTGGCATTGACCGCTGGCAAAAATCCCGTGGATTTCCGTCTTGCCCATATCCAGGATGATGAGGCTGGTAAAAGGCTTAAGAAAGTTATTCAGGCTGCAGCCGAGAAAGGGAGTTATAGTGAAGAAGTTAAAAATGGCATAGCCAAAGGATTTGCCTGCTCAACAGATGCCAGCACACCGGTGGCGCACGTGGTGGAAGTGTCCATTGAAGGCAAAGAAATAAAGGTACATAAAGTTACTTGTGTGATAGACCCGGGGTTTGCGGTGAATCCTGATCAGGTGAAAGCCCAATGTGAGGGCTCCATTATTATGGGCATGAGTGCTGCCATGTTTGAAAGAATGTATGTTGAAGATGGAGCACTTAGGCCGACCATTTATGGCCCATATAAAATGGCCATGATGAAGCATGCTCCAAAGGAAATTGATGTAGAAATTATACAAAGTAGTGATGTACCCGGGCCTGTTGGTGAACCTCCACTCGGCCCAATTGGCGCAGCCATTGCCAATGCAGTTTTTAGATTAACGGGTCAAAGGCTTAGTGCCATGCCGCTGGAGTTGGCTTAAAAAGTCTGTAGTATAGATTGGGAAGGGATTCGTAGCGAAGGAACACTTTACCACATTTTAAGACTTAGCTTATCAAAATAATCCTGCTTTTGCACAATCAAAGCTTTGTCAACCACTTCCCCACTCGGTTTGGTCTCTTTCACCGGAGTGAAGGCATAGTCATAACAGATGTAATACACCTGGTTTGAACCAGACTTGTAGATAGATGAAAAATACCTATAGTCGTATTGCATGGTATCCAACACTTCTTTTCTGACCGTGGCTTTGCCTATTGGGCATAATGATTTTAGAATTCTTCTATTTTTACGAATCAGTCGGTTTACTTCCTGAATATATTTTTGATCATCTCTTTTGTTTTGATTGTTATATGTGCTTCTGCACTGATCATCACAGAATTTTTTATCTAACCTTCCGGTAAGCTTTTTACCACATTGTAGACAAACCACTTCTGTTTGCATATCCGTTTTTTAATCGTTTATATCCGACTATACCCGTTTATAAACTTACTAATAATTTTCAATTTACCGTTGTTTGACTATCAGAACAATCTGATATGGCTCAGCAATTAAAAAATATTACACTCAAACACTTATTAATCGATGGTAAAAAATGCATTGGTTTAAAATTCTATCCAGACAAAGTACTTCACGCTCTAATAAAACAGCTTCCTTCACCTAAATGGTCAGACACCTATTCTATGGTGTATTTACCCAACACATATGCTAACCTGGATGCTATAATGAAGACCTTTAAGGGTGTGGCGTGGCTGAATGGTCAGCATTTCTTTGGTAAAGTGCCAAGACCTCTAAATGAGAAGGCTCCTGAAATTGATCATTATAGAAAAAGAAAACTTACTAAAGGGTATATCCCATGCCCTGAAGACTATTTACAAAAACTTGAAGTAAGAAAATACTCATTAAATACAGCGAAGAGCTACATCGCTCATTTCGAAAAATTTGTCAATCACTATAAATCTATGCCCCTGATTGAAATCTCTGAAAATGAGATTAGAGATTATATATCTTCATTAGTAAAGAATGGACTTTCAGACTCTTATATCAATCAGGCCATTAATAGCATCAAGTTTTATTATGAGGTTGTACTTGGGATGCCAAATAGGTTTTACAGCGTAGAACGCCCAATAAAAAAGGAAAAGCTACCTGAAGTACTAGGTAAAAAGAGCGTACTTGAAATGATTGACAAAACAAGGAATTTGAAACACAGATGTATTATAAAATTGCTTTACTCTGCTGGCCTGCGAAGGGCTGAACTAATTAATCTTAAAATTGAGGATATAGACAGTGCCAGAATGCTTATTAAAGTAAAAGAGGGAAAAGGAAAAAAAGACAGACTAACATTGCTTGCAAACAATCTTTTGATTGACCTGAGAAAGTATTATAGAGCGTATCATCCAAAAGTGTACTTATTTGAGGGAGCTGGTGCTGAAAAATATAGCGCAACCAGTATAGCAAAAATTATAAGCCGGGCGGCACAAGCAGCAAATATTAAAAAACGAGTAACACCGCATATGCTACGTCATAGTTTTGCAACCCATTTACTAGAAGATGGAGTAGACTTAAGATATATACAGGCTCTTTTAGGGCATAACTCTTCGCGCACAACAGAAATTTATACTCATGTAGCAGTAAATAGTATAAAAAATATAAAAAATCTTATAGATTAGCCTAAAAATTACAGTGCGGATATGCACCATTGTTCATATCCGGTTGTTGTGGTGCATTAAAAAAAATGACGATTAAGAAGTATATATCGACAATATTGAACGGAATTTTCATTCTGACAATTCTACTTTTTGCCCTTGACGGACTAACCTCATTTGAAATTAAAAGCCAGGCGATAAAGTTATTTACATATTTCGGAATTATGGTTCTGACTCCACTGACATTGATTTGGAATCTGTGGACTTTTAAGACAGCAAAATGGAAAATAATCGGCTCAACAATTCCGACATTGACCTTAATTGGAATTTTAATAATTGGACCTTTTAAAATGGCGTTTAGTTCATCTGCTTGGAGAACTCAAAAAGTGATTTATCAAAACGGACATTTCAACTTTAAGAAAGTTGAATTCCAAATGCAAGATGTTGGAGCCTTAGGATACAATAAGAGAACTGTAGAAGTGATTTATTTGACTGACCTTTTTATGATAGTTAGTCCTGTAGAAAAGGACATTGATGACCGAGTTGAATGGGTGAAAGTCGACAAAGAAGTAAATGAACTCGGACTGAAATTTCCGTGAAGAAAAAATAAAAAACGCACCACAACAATGGGTATAAAACATAGGGCGGACAGTGGTTTCCGCAAGTTTCGGGCTCTTAGTAACCTTCGTCTCGGTGGACAAGTAAGTAGCTCCGAAATGCCCTACGTTTCATACCCGAGCCGTTGTAGGTAATTGTCCTCCTTAAATTTATGAGAATACTGACTGTTTTATTAGCCTCAATTCTATTTACTCCTTTTGTTCACGGACAAAAGTTGAAGGATATTGAAGCAATTAAACTGAACACCAAATTCATACTCGAACTAACCAAAGACGGTTCAAACAACTTCACTTACGAAATTGTATCAACTGAACCATTTGAAGATGAACTACAGATGGGTTCAGCTTTTAAACTTCTCGATGAGAACCTTACGAATAACAGAATCCAGGGAATATTAGCAATTGGAACATTTGGTTCCCGAAGGAGCATACTTCTGGTCATGAAAAATGGGCTTGAAAAACCATTGCAATACGAGTTGATGATCGACATGAAGGGTAGAGGCAAGTATAAGAAAACCTCAACTAACCCATTGACCCCTAGTATCCCTTCGACTGAAATATGGCCATATAATATCCACTCAATTAAGATAGTTGCGTTTAAGGAAATAGATCTTGAACCAATTACTATCCCTGAACCCGAAATTGATTCAACTTGCATCTTGAACCCAGAACTAACTGTTGAAAATGGTGAACTTCTTTTTAAGCAACACTTCAAAAAGGTGACTAGCGGGTTAACTGAAAAGTTGGGGTTTAACCTTGAATCCATGTTAACCTTTGAAGATTCAATTAAAGCTGAGGACGTTTCACTTGGACATTTTTATTCTCTTGGTGAAGGGATATATCCATTTTTCAACAACTATAAATTTGGAAATCCCCTTCAATACAGAAGGATTGAATGTCCATATTTTGACGGATATTCAAGTTACTTCTACACGAAGGATAAGAAACAGGTAAAAGTTGCCGGTTACAAATGGGGAGAGTTTAAGTTAAGTGATTGGTCAAGTGAACGGGTTGACAGAACCGAATTGAGAAACGCATTTGAACAAAAGTATAAATCAATTAAAGATTTGGTTTCAGAGATATTGGGAGAACCACTCCCTTTGGATAAAGAACCAGATTCTGGACGGATTGACACCAAATGGAAAAGTGATGATGGGATTAGCGCATATCTGTTCATGTTTGGCAGCTACAATGAAATTAGTTTGTTTGTTTATCGAGACTAATGAACTACCTACAACATTCGCTGATCAGTCATGGGGTTTCAGTGGTTTGGAAAAGCTTGGATATATTGGAAAGTTCAGTGCAATCCATAACTTTAGTAGATAAAAATCCCCACGCCTGATAGCGTGGCGTTGTGGCTCATTTGAATCAACCTATGCGAACAATAATCTACGATTCAACAGATAAACCAGAACAAATCATGAGCAAGTTGAAATGGACTACTGAACAAGTCAGTAACTCGTTTGGACTGTCATCAACATCTATTAGTTCTCATAAACTCTGGTTAGGCATTTTACATGAAAATCAGAATACCTTCAAATTAGCTGAACCTCGCAAAGTATTTGCGCTCAACCCATTTCGAGTTATTATTAAAGGCACAATACGTGACAACACTAAAGGTTCAGAACTGACAATTAATTTTAAGCCTGACTTTAAAACTGCTATGTTTTTAACCGTCCTATTTTTGGGTGTTATTGTCAGTTTCTTTGGACTTATTCAAGAATTTGGACTCGAAAGCATCTTGGGTATAATCTCATTCATTGTAATATTATCTCTTGCCTTTGCTCTTTACTCCTACAAGCTGAAAAAAAGTCAGGAGATGATTGAGCAAGCATTACATCTGGAATAACAAGCCACAACAAGTTGTAAGAGCGCATTTGGACTTCACCACGTGAAGTCCTTAAATGCTTTGGTGCGGTTAGCCCGCACGTTTTGGCTTAGCATTTCACATCCACTTTCATCTCTTAACTTGTGGACGACCAACAGAAACGCAGTGTCTTAAGCTGCGTTTTGTGGAACTAGGTTCTAAACCCAAATCGTGCTAGTTTTATGCTCTGAAATCAAGTAAACAAACGCACCTTACAGGGGCGTTGTGGGGCATTTTTTATGACAAGTTCAGACAAACTAAAACAGATCGCTGAGTTACTCGGAAAGAAAGTAAAGAAGTCCAATGTTGTTGGTTCAGGTTTGACTTTTGACCTGAAAGATTACAAGGGATTTAAGATTAAGTTTTACAGCTACCCTCTGACTATTAAAATTGACATTAAGGTCGACAGTTTCATCGCAGTGTCATTTAATCAACCTGATTCCATCTGCTTGATTAATCAGCCGGTATCGATTGAATATCCAACCAGAATTTTCGTAAGTTCCTCGGACAAAAAGAAGAACGTAATTGAATTTGCGGACAAAATACGAGCGCTAATTAATGAAGTGAATCTGGAGCATTCCGAATCCATTGTTATTTATACAAACCAGCTTTCTGCGGACATAAATCTTGACAGGGACATTGTTTCAACAATCGACATACTAATAAAGATCATCGGGCACAATGAAAGTAAAAACAAGACAATCAAAAACGTCAATGACTTACCAGACAATTTAAGAGATCTCCACACACTCTTTGACAAATATGCTATATCGGACGACCAAGAAAGGGGTGAATTGATTGAATCGCTGACCAGTAGAGAAATTAAAAGTCTAATAGATAAGGTGGACAAAAGAACAGGTGAAATTAATGAGTTTCTCGATTCATTTGACGACAGACCGCTGACCGACAATGCCCAGTTGTTAATGTCCTTGACTGAATTAGTGATGGAGTTAAAAAACGCCCCACAACAAAGTGTATAAAACATGGCGCTGATAAGGAGGAATTATTTTTTATTTTTGCTCAGCGCCACGTTTCATACACAAACGTTGGCAAACATACCTTCATGAAGAATCTGATAATTGTAGTTTTTCTGTTTTCCATTTTTGCATGTAATAGCACAAAGCCTAATGAGAATTCGACAGATATTTCAAAGGACTCGATTGCGATTTCTGTAATTAATCAGGAAAAAGAGTCTGTTCAAATATTTGATACCCTTTCAAGCTTCAGAATCATTTCTTCTAGACAAATTTCTAACTACCCATCATCTGACCCTGATACAGCTAAATGCTCAAACTGGATTTTATCTAAAGAGAGTATAAAGCAAATAATCCAGTCATCTCGATTAATAAATGGACATGAATGGCATTACATATTCTCTCATCTGCCTTGTGCAGCAAAAGGGCAGTTAAAACAGAACGAATTGACTTATGATTTTTCAATTAATAGTGGTTCATGGATGACAATTGGAAATTCGGACACCACCATTATGTTAGGCTATTTTGACTCTGAACTTGCTGGACTTTTTTTAGATGACCACTGGACAGAGGACGAAGAATAAACATTTGCCAACATTTTGTAAGAGCGCATTTGGTCTTCACCGTGCGAAGTCCTTAAATGCTTTGGTGCGGCTGCCCCGCACGTTTTGGGTTAGCTTTTCACATCCACTTTCATCTCTTAACTTGTGGACGACCAACTGGAACGTAGTGTCTTAAGCTGCTTGTATCTTGACTAGGTTCTAAACCCAAATCGTGCTAGTTTTATGCCTTGAACAAAGTAAACAAACGCGCCTTACAGGGGCGTTAATCTTTTATAACGAATGAAATTTATCAAAATTTTATTAATCGCACTGATTTGCATATCCACTAACTATAAAATTTATGCACAATCAGAACATACTCGTGAAACTTTAAAACCAATATTCAAGATTGGATATGTAAATTCTACACTTTATGGTACAGAGGTAGATTTAAGGATTGACGGAGGATCTGAATTGATAAATAGACATTCTTACCTTTTAGGTTTAGACTTACAAATAAATTTCCTTAAAATCCTTTATGTGAAACCTGGACTGAACCTAATAAATATTGGCGGGCACCTTGAAGGTGGTAGATGGGCTCATCGAGATCCGGTAAAACTAACCCGTTTGAGAATACCTCTATTATTCGGTTTATCCACTCCTGAATTTGAAGGATTCAGAGTTTCATTCGAAGCGGGGATTGGTTTGAATCTAGCACTTTCATCTGACATTGATTATTCGGACGATTTGGACCCATCTGGTGGGATGAGGTCGATTGAACAATCGCCTATCTCTAAACTTTATGGAATAAATTTTTCTAATTCAATAAACAAGCGCCTCGAAATCTCTTTTAACCTCACTTTTTTTAATGACACTGATTTTTTTCACAATCGAAAATATGTTGACGGTATTGATTTTAGTTATGAGTTATGGAGCAAAGGTTATCAAGTATCGTTTGGATTGACATATAAACCAGAATAACGCTAACACCATATGGTATTCATGCCTTTACTCAATCTTAACCAAGCCGGAGCGACTAGTCCATATTTCTTGTGTTTCGTGTTCTTCGCAAAGGTCTGTAGTTCTTCTCTGAAGTTATTATCTAGTGCGCAAATGTAGTTGCGCGGCTAGGATGTCGCCAAAGGCACTGCGACTTGGTTCAAAACACAAAAAATATTACTCTTCCTTGGCCTGTGGCACACAGGTCAACATAACAAATAGACAGGATTGTGAACCAGATATCTAAAAGAAATTGCAAACTGGCCACAGTAGTAAAAAAAAGAATATACCTTATATAATCAACCTTTTACAAAGCCCATCAAAGCTACTTTGTATATTTATTGTAAAGTATTATTCTAATTGCAACCATCTCACACACCACGATACAATTGGTCCCTGACAAAATGTAAAGGCATTTTAGTTGTCCTTTTAGTAGTGCTATTTTCACCAAGTTATGGGCAGGACTGGAAAACCCTGAACAGTCAAAGCATTGAGTATTACACTCAGGGTAAGTATGAAAAAGCGATTGAATTTGCGGATCAGGCGCTTGAGATAGCAATTGAAAAATATGGTGTTGTAAGCGAACAGTATCTCAATAGTTTATCTAATAAAGCCTATGCAGAATCTGGTTTAGGAGATTATCACAGAGCTACAGGGAATTTTAGAAAAGTTGTAAATCTTAGTTTTCAGCTTTACCCGGTTTCGCATGTGGCACAAGTTGAGTCTCTCTATGAACTTGCCAAAACGTATGTCACCCTATCCGTTTATGACAGCGGCACCTATTATATCAATCAGGGGCGCTATGTTTTTAATGCTATTTATAAAAACAACAAAGCTCATTATGATACAGCACTGTATGACATTGCCAATGCATATTTCAAACTTAACAGCCTGGATGCCAGTCTACACCACAGACTAGGTCAATATAATGAAGCCGTAAAAATGCTTGAGGCACAAGTGGTGTTTATAAAGGACTTTTATCCTGATAGCTATAGAACGCTTCGGGATTATCAGATTACCATTAATAATCTATGCAGCTATAGTCAGGCAGCAGGTGATATGGAAATGGCAAAAGATTATGCGCTTCATTATTACCAATTGATTAAAGATAATGACAAGATTCTTGATAGGATTAATGCACTTCAAAACCTGGGAAGCACTAACCGCAATATCGGGCAGTATGATTCGGCCATTTATTATTGGGGCAAAACATTGGTGACCCTTCATAATAGCGAGTATTTAAACGCGCCCATTCATAGCAGCACACTCAATAATATTGGTGAGCTCCACAACGATCTGGAAGAATATGATTCTGCTATTTTTTACCTTACAAATGCGGTCCAGATTCAAGAGAAAAAAGCGGCCATTGATCCTTATGTTTACCAAACCACAAGGTTTAATCTAGCCACTACTTACCATAATGCCGGCCACTACCCCGAAGCTGATAAAGAATATGCCTGGGTAATCGAAAACTTGCTGGAAGAAGTTACCCATAACTTTACTTATCTGAGTGATGACGAAAAATTGGCCTTTTATAAAAATCAACTATCAATAATAGAAGCCTACACCACTTTTGCACTCGATGTTTCCGGGGCTATTAACATTCAGGGCACTGAAGATCCTTATATCAATCCTGCCATTCCGGGCACCCTTTATGACCTGCAACTCACAACAAAAGCGCTGATATTAAACTCCAGCAGGAGAATGCGTGAGAATATTTTGAATAGTGGTGACACCACACTTATTAAAATCTATTCTCTCTGGCAGCAGCGAAAAGATCAGTTGGCCCAAGAAATAGTAAAAGGCAACAAGCCTGAACACGAGCTGGAAGCCTTGAGAACCAAGATTGAGGAAAATGAAAAATGGTTGGTGACCAACTCAAGAAGTTTTAGAACCGGGTTTGCAAAAGAAAAAGTAGCGTGGCAGGATATACAAAGACAATTGAAAAAAGATGAAGCGGCCATTGAAATAATCAGGTTGGCAGGTGGTTTAATTTATGGCGCGCTGATATTAACGCCAGAGACAAAAAGGAAGCCTGCCTTCTCGATTGTTATGAGCAGGCCTTCAAAATTTTTAGAGAAGGAATCGTTTAGTGGTTATAAAAATGCCATTCTTTTTCAGCAGCAGGACAACTTTTCTTACGCCAAATACTGGCAGCCGATCATAGACTCTGTTGCTGCTCACATGCCAGATAAAAAACAGCCGAGCAGAATATTCCTTTCGAATGATGGTATTTACAACCAACTGAACATCAATACCCTATTTGACACTGCAAGACAGGAATATGTGATAGACCAAACAGAAGTTGTAATAGTATCAAACACCAAAGAACTATTGAGAAAAACGAAAGAGACAAAAGATAAATCCTCTAAAAAAATAGTGCTATTTGGTGAACCACGCTTCTCAAGCTACCCTATTGAAAATGCCGAATATGCTGAGTTGCCGGGCACTGGCAAAGAGGTGAAGCTAATTGATGAAACTTTAAGATCTGCCAATTGGAAAACGGAGCTTTATAAGGAAGAAGAAGCGAATGAATTTACGCTTAAAGAACTTCAAAAAATGAATGTGTTGCATTTGGCCAGTCATGGCTTTTTTAAACCCTCATCTGGAGCAGTACCATTTTCAGTTACCGAAACATTACTACAGTCTGGTATAGCACTTGCAGGTGTAAATGACTCCACGCATGCAGTTGAAGACGGCATACTGACAGCTTATGAGGTTATGAACCTTCCGCTAGATTCAACCGAACTGGTGGTGCTTTCCGCTTGCGAAACGGGACAAGGAGTTAACAATTATGGTGAAGGAGTATATGGTTTACAAAGGGCCTTTCGGGTGGCCGGTGTTAACAACCTGATCATGAGCCTTTGGAAAGTTGATGACGAAGCCACTCAAAAACTGATGGTATCATTCTACAAAAACTGGATCAAACTGAAAGACATGCGCAAGGCATTTACTTTAGCCCAAAAAGAACTGCGAAAAGACTACCCCTCACCCTATTATTGGGGGGCATTTGTGCTAACAGGAATCTAGAAGCCCTGGATTCTCCTAAGAATATATCGGATTGCTTACAGTTTGGAGGCTATCAAAATATCCTTGGGCGACAGGATTTTTTTATTAAAACCAGCCTTGGTAACATTAATCATTGCCAAACCAAGTTGAGTAGTATTGACCACTGAGTTGGGTGCTATGAACTTAATAAACTTGATAAGCCACATTAAATAATCGTAAAAGAACTGATAGAGTTTAGTGCTGGACCTTATACCCCTTAAAGGAATAATGGTACCGGGTCTAAACATAAAAGCCTGCGAAAAAGCCATTTTGAGCAAATCGTTCTCTGTCCTCCCTTTAACCCTTGCCCACATCATCCTCCCTTTTTCAGAGCTGTCGGTGCCCTGTCCTGACACATAGGTTATTGTCATTTTAGGGTTCAAACCGTAAAGCGTTTTAGCAAGATTTATGGTAAACAAATAAGTAATCTCAGTATACCTTGTTTCATCCAGTCCGGCAGCACTGACACCCATGCATAAATAAGCAGCATCATACCCTTTCAATTCATCTACAATAGCAGTGTAATCAGAGAAGTCAGTATGAATAACTTCTACCAGCTTAGGGTGCTTCAAATCTATTATCCTCCTGTTAATAAGCAAGACCTGTTCTACTTCAGCATGATCCAGGCATTCAAGCAAAACTCCTTTCCCAACCATGCCAGTGGCTCCTGTGATTATGACTTTCATATGTTCAATATTGTAATTTGTAAGTACTCACTTACTAATTGGTTAATTTTTTTTATTCCTTATATTTCTCAATAAGAATGTTCACCGTTTCAACAATATCAAAGTTCTGAGACAAAAATAACTTTGTAACCAGACCGTCTATTAAAATTAATATTAGTTGTGCTTCCTTTTCCGGATGGGTATAACCCAACTTTTGAAAGGCAGTGGTAAGCGCCACTCTTATGGGTTCCATTTTTAAGTCGTCATAGGTTTCTGTTTCCCACTTCAATTTATACTGTAGCTTCCAAAAATGCGATTGCTCCGGATCAGTGGCAATAGCTTTAATGGCACTGAACATTTTGTTAATTACTTGCTGTGGATCCCGCTCTGATATTATATCTGCAAAAATATGGGTCAGTCTCTCCTCACCCTGATCCATCAGGGCTTTTAAGAGACCCTCCTTATTCCTAAAGTGCCGAAAAATCAAGCCTTCGGAGACACCCGCTTGAGCGGCAAGCTTGCTCGTTGAAGTAGCTTTAAAACCCTCCTGGGCAAATAGCTCTAAAGCTGTACTAAGAATATTTTCTTTCTTTGTGGTCATAAAGTGAGTAATTACTCATAAAGTAAAATCTTTTTCTCAACTCACAAAATCTTGAACCTCAATTTAGGCGAGTACTCATCTATTCAGCCAATATTTCTATTTCAACCCTTACATTTTGCTTGGCCTTGGTACTGTGTTTGTCATGAAGCATGCGCTTACCACCCCAGGCCCTAATTTCCATTCTTTCAGCACCAATGCCCTGATCAATCAGGTAGTCTCTTATGGTTTCAGCTCGTTGTTTTGACAGTGACTTAGCTGATCCAAAATCTTTAGGGTTATTGTCAGTCAAGGTAAAATAGTTGTTTCCATCTACTGAAATTATCTGACCGGGATGTTTACCATTAACGTGACCGTGAATTTTTATTCTCATGCCCTTATTCTCTTTAAGCATATTGAGCAGGCTATTTACTTCGTACCTAGATTCAGGTTGCATTACTGCCGCATCCTTAAAGTAAAAGACATTATACATAGTGATTATGTCGCCTTTTCTGTACCTAACAAGGTCAAATTTGATTACCGGCCCATTCTCAGATTCATCAATATCTGCGTTGGTTGCGCCTGTAAAAGGTTCATAATAATTAAACTCCTTTTGAAGCTTTCTAAAGCCAAACACATCAACTATCACGGTCAATTGGCCTGTTCTGTTGTCAGGGTCTTCAAGTTGAACATACTTTCCAGATTCCACCACATCAAGCAACTTTGATCTTTCCGTGTCAATTATTTGCACTTCCCCTGCAACAGGTTGGTTATTGGTTGTATTGATTAAATCAAAATATACTGCAAGCCTATCATCTACTTCTTCTTCGGCCTCTTCAGGTTGTGCTTCCTCTTGAGCAATAGATGTTTTCTCTTCTGATTTCTGTTCTTCCTTCTTTTCTTCAACCTTAGACTCACTCACAGGATCCACTTCATCATCGTCTGCTGTTTCTTCTTTATCCTTAAACCTCTCTGCATAGATATCTCCTAAAGAATTTACCACCTCCTTTTTCATAACAGCAGTAGTTTTTTCTGCCTTCTCTTTTTGCTCAGGAGTAAGCGCCAGTCTTGCCTGGCTGGTTTTAACATGTACCCATGTATCTCCAAAATTCTCCTTCTGGCGAATCTCATTCATTTTGGCAATAGCCTCCCTAAAGCTCTCGGTATGATCTATATAAACTAATATCAAAGACTTTGATTCGTTGATTCCGAACCTGGCATCATACCCCTGATCAGCAACATGCTTGGTAAATTTTAATGCCAAATCCACTTTATTGAGTGAATATGCACCTACAACAACAGCATAGCCTTTCGGGATATCATTGGTCTGAGCCGATGCAAAATGGAAGGCGATCAAAAAAATGACTGCCACTAATGCCTTTTTCATTGATTTTATATTTCTATTTCTCTAAGATTTCAATCTCAACACGAACATTCTTATCAGCGCTGGCACCATGCTTATCGTAAAGCATTTTTTTACCTCCCCATCCAACAATTTCCATTCTGTTTTCAGCAATTCCCTGATCCATCAACCAGTGTTGTATAGTATAGGCCCTATATTCAGAAAGTTTTTTGGCACTTGCTTTAGTCTCTAAATGCGATCCGTTCAAACTAAAAAAAGATTTATCATCCAAGTCCAAATGTTTGACCACACCATGGGAATTTCCATTGGTATGCCCATGAATTTTAATTCTTACATCTTCATCCTCACGCATCATTGCCAGAAGTTGGTTTAGTTCTAAAACAGATTCTTCTTTCATAATTGCAGCGTCTATGTAAAAATAAACATTCCACATGGTCATGAAATCACCTTTATTATATCTTTTCAAAGGGAAGTCTATAATTATGCTGTCACCAATTAGAGTAATGGCCTCATTGCCTTCTGCTAGTGGCTCATCTAAATCAATATTTACCTTTTCAATACGGTAGCCAAAGATATCTGTAGCAAACTGAACTCGATTAGTTCCATTATTAGGTGAGCTTAAAGTTACCAGCTGCAATGACTTTTCTGAACTCAAATCTTTATTTCTTTCTAAGTCAATAACATTCACATTGCCCCCTACCTCTGTAAGGTCAGTTACGTTATAAGTATTAAAATACAACCAGTATTTATCCTTAGGTTTAACCACTTTTGGCTCTTTCTCCTGCTCAATCTTTTTTTGGGCCTCTGCAGCCTCCTGCGCTTGCCTTTGCTCACGTTCCAATTCTGCCTCTTCAACATTTTCAACTAGTTCTTCCATTCCATTTGAACTATTAGAAGCGCTTCCTTTTAACTGGTCTGACGGAATATGAACACAATTAAAATTACCGTTGTAAAGCCATGCCTTTGAAAGATTATTAAACTGTCCTCTTAAATCAAGTACTCTTTGTCGCACCTCCTCCACATCATTTGACTCATAGGCATATACGTAAAACATGTTATTGAACAGATTTTTCTTCACCTTGGCATCAAGAGATTGAGACTTATAATAGTCAGAAAATCTATCCGCATTCCTTTCTAAGCTAAATACACCTATAACTGCATAGCTTTTAACTCCATCAAGAGCTTGAGCTTGTCCCGTATTGGTCAAACCAACAATGACAAGTGTTAATAATAATGATGATAATCTATTCATAGTACTGTAGTGTTTATTCTTCAACAATCTCTACCTCCACTCTAACATTCTTATAGGCTTGAGTATCATGTTTATCATAAATCATCTGCTTGCCACCCCAGCCTTTAATATCTATTCTATCTTCAGCAATACCTTGTTCTATTAACCAATGTTGAATAGTATAGGCTCTGAAAAGTGATAATTTCTTCGCACTGCCATTGTCTTCTTTATGATCAGCATTGAGAGAGAAAAAGTTCTTATCCTCAGGATCAAGATGGATAATCTTACCATGGGAATTTCCATTTGTATGACCGTGTAATTTAACCACAAGGCTCTCATTCTCTTTAAGCATATCCAGCAGGCTGTTCAGCTCGTATATTGATTCTGGTCTCATGATAGCAGCATCTTTAAAGAAATATACATTATACATAACCAGCACATCTCCTTTTTTAAACCGCTGTAGCTCAAAATCGACAATAATTGAATCTCCGATAGTATGAACAAAATTCTGTGTAGTGTCATTTACCGGGTTGTCAAGGTTGATGGTCTGCTGAACTTCCCTAAACCCAAAAATATCAGTTGCCAGCTTAATAACATTTCCCCCATTATTAGGATTCTTAACTTCAGTAACCTCATGAGATTTCGCTACTAACAATTGCTTGGCCCTAACTGGATCAATAACGTTCACCCTACCTTTAACCTCTTTCATGTTCTTAGCATTTATTGTATTCAAATAAACATGGTAGGTGTTTTCCTTCCTTTCCAGATTTTTAGGAGCTTCATGTTCGCCCTTTGTTTCAGATTCTTTTTCACTGTCAGCCGCTGCAATACCCGCATGCGTACTCTGATCTGTTTCGGTAATTACAAGTGTTTTATTGTCTCCCTCATTCTTAGCAACAACTGTAGATGTAGGTACTTTATTTAGTGAGCTCCGGCCAAGTTCGCCACGATAAACCCAGACATCATAAAACTCAGGAAAGTTCTCTTTAATTCGCTGTTTTTCAGCTAGAGGTTTATCTACCTGCTCATATACATAATACAAATCCTTGGTAGGATGAATTTGGTACTTAGCACTGATGTTCCTTTCCCTGGCATAGTCGATTAATTTAATAGCATTCTTTTCAATTGTAAATGCACCAATCACGACATAGCCTGGTGACTCCTTAGGTTCTTGCGCCTGACCACTGGCAGTAGTGTAGATGGTAAATGTAAATGCCAGTAAATAAAAAAATGTCAGTCGAGACCTCCTAATTGTATTTTGAGGTTTCATAATAAAATAAAAAATGGTCAATACAGTTTAAAAAATAGACTCGGTAATGTAATTATTTATAGGTATTGAAGCAAATGAATAATCCTAAGTTATTCAATTTCAGCTAATTATGAGATTATAATATAAATATAATATTTTTTAATATAATATTTTTAATTGATAAATTTCAACTTCCTCAATTTCACAAACTTATCTAAAGTTGATACCAACTTGTACTCATCAATGAAATGGTTAATTTTGAACAGTAAAAAATATCGTATCATGACCTACTTAAAAAACATATTGCCTTTTCTGCTTATAATCATGTTGATATCTGCTTGTGAAAATAAAACTACTGAACAGCAAGAAGAAGTGGTGACGGATGAAATTCCTGAAGAGGTAAAAATCGAGAAGGCCCTCTATGATGATGTTATGGATGTGCATGATGAAATGATGCCAAAAATGGAAAACATGATGAGCATGAAGGGTAAGTTGAAAGAAAAGGTTGATCTCCTTAAAGAGGAAGCTGCACAAAGTGAACTTGTAAATGAATTAGAAAATATTATTCAGTCACTTGAAATCGCAGACGAGGCCATGATGAACTGGATGCGGCAATTTGATCCGGAAACTGATAGCCTTAGCCATGAGGAGATAGTAGAATATTATACATTACAGAAACAGAAAATGGATAGTGTGAAAGTTATTATGGTGGAAGCTATTGAAAGTGCATCTGCCAAACTTGAGGAGCTTTAATTATCCTCCTTTCTGTGCAATCATTATTTCCATAAACTTACCGAGCTTGCCTGCGGGTAGTCCCTTTCTCTTAAACCAGATCAGGTACTCTACCGGCAAGTCCACAATTCTTCGTCCTTTGTATTTGCCAAAGGGCATTTTGTAATTAATCAGTTCCTGATATTCTTCGTAGACCTTTTTGGGGTCAAAGGCTTCTTCCAAACCGTATTATTTTAGTTCCCATTTGATTCCCAAATATAGCTCTCTTCCATGAATGGGGGCATAGGCATAAGAAGTATCAAACGAATTGCTAAAACCAGTATTGGCATTAGGGTCGTTATAGCCTACCAATGGTGAGACAGGCTGGCGATAATCAAACAGATTCTGAACACCCAAATACACATTTAACCCATTAGAAAAATCTTTTGAAACTTGAATATTATGGAAACTAAAGGGCTTTGAAATGGTAGGGCGAGCTGTTGTCATCGGGCTTCCATTCTCATCAAGGTCAAATACCTCTGGCAAGGCCATTGGCCCAGTTATTCTTGCCGTATAACCAATGGTCATTTTAGCCTTTTTAATTCTATAATTCACTGTTGCCACACCCGAATACTCCTGCGCGAACTCAATGTTTCTCACAACATTTTCACCATTGGCATCAGGTTCTGTTTCCGTGGCTCGCTGCCAATTAAGTCCAACGCTTAAACTCAACGGCCAATAAAACTCATGGTTAACATTAAAGCCCAACCCTTTGGTAAGTGCGTGCCCGGTAGTGTTGGCATAAACTATGACATTAGGATCATCATAATTGGGAATAATCTTATTCTCAAAATAGGTGTAATAGGCGTCTATATCAATCATTCCCTGGCTATTGCCGATAGTGTACAGGTGATTAATATTTAAAGCACCATTCAATGATGTTTCAGGTTTTAACGCTTCCGCAATGACAACTTCCCTTTGACCAGTAATAAAGGCATGATCTTCGGTAAACAGATTCACAACCCTAAACCCGGTTCCAAAATTGGTTCTTATAGTTGTGCTTGATGCGGGCTTGAATTTTAAATTTAATCGTGGTGAAAATATAAAACCATGCAGATCATAATGGTCTAACCGGGCTCCAGCCAAAGCAGTAAAAGCAGGACTAATTTCCCATTCATTCTGTGCAAATAACCCTGGTATGTATTGGTTGTCAGGTTTGTTGATTATGCCAGAGGCAACTGAATCTTGAGTAGCCACGGTATTATCATCGTACTGCTGTACGCGATTAGTCATGCCTATTAGCAAATTATGATGGCCGAGTTGCTTGTCCCAAACCAAATTAGCAAAAGCAATATTCTGATTGGCCTTGTAAAAATCAGCTCCATAATAGCTATTCTGATCATGGGTACTTAATGAATAGTCAATCTTGAAGTTTTCTGAAGTATTGAATTGATAAGTACCGAAAACCTCTGCCCTGTTGGTATAAATACTCTCACCATAAACCTCATCGCTACCTCTCAATTCCTTATAATTTCTATCCACTAAAAATTCCTCCACACCATTTCGTCTATCTTCATAGTAATACTTGGCCGCAATAGAAAATTTCTTCTTGCTGTTCCTTTTAAAATCCCACTTAGTAAAAAAAGAATACCGGTCCATATTGATATTATCTCCAAATCCATCTTCATTTTCATCATCAAAGTCATTGATATAGGCATAATTAAGGCCGATAAACCCACTCGCTTTCTTAGTTTTAATAGTACCTGCTATATTGCCAAAAGACTCCAAATGAGACGTTCCCATTACATCAATAGAAAACTTAGGTTGATTATCGGGATCTTTTGTAATAATGTTAATCACACCAGCCACAGCCTCTGAGCCATAGAGCGTTGAACTAGGTCCTTTAATTACCTCAAACCTCTCAATAAGCATTGACGGAATACCATTAAGCCCATACACTGAAGCCAAGTTTCCATAAATGGGTGTGCCATCCATAAGGATAGCCGTGTAAGGCCCCGGTAGTCCATTGATACTGATACTATTGGTAAAACAAACCCCACAAGCCACCACTTCCTGAATTCCATTGACCAGCTTCACACCTTCTATAATTGAGGATGCCGCTGCAGGTGTAAAGGTGTTCATATACTCAGAAGTAATAACATCCACTTTTATGGGCGATTTGGAAACATAGGTCGGCTGCATAGTTCCGGTGATAACTATCTCCTCCAAACCCAGGTTATCTACTTCCAGAAAAACATCAAGCACTTTGACTTCGCCATTTTTAAGGGTAACAGATTTCTGAATTGGTTTATAGCCCACCGCTCTAATCTCAACTTTATATTCGCCAGCAGTTAAATTTCTTAGTTGATAAAAACCATTGACATCTGCCGCTGTGCCTATTTCTGTATCCAGAATCTGAATGGTAGCCCCGGGCAAAATACTGTCCTCTCCTTTCAAAGTGCCTTGCAAGGTGCCCTGAGCCATGCTCTGAAGCACAAAACAGCTAACTAATACCACACAAATGATAATCTTCTTCACAATGTTTTCCCTAATATTTATACAAAGCTAATATTAAAAATGATACTTGTATAAATATATTTTTAGTCTAATCTAAAAATAATGAAGAATCCATAATAGTTGCCTATATTTATGCCTTATGGCCATTATTAGCAAAAAGAAAAATATCTATAAAATAAGTGCCACGCTCAGGGATTATCTCAAAAGGCATGATAGAGAGATCAAGTTGCCTATTAATTACAAAGACCTGTTGCGATATGATAATTCTATAGCACTCATAGATCAGCGTGGGAAAGATACCTTTTGGGAGACTGTCTTTTACCCTCAGGATGAAATGAAGGATATTCATCATAGTGTGAAAACCATTTATGCCATTCTGAAGGCTGATGGAGACCTTTCGGTAATGGAGCATCTGTTTGTAGATAGAATTGACCTCTGTATTTTTGGCAATACACAGCCTTTTAGAATCAGGATAGTTAACCGTATCAATGACAATTTTGATTATTTCTACATTAAAAATGCAGATGCTTCGCGTGTATATGGTTTAGAATTAGAACATCTGCTCTCCCCTAACAGAATTAGTTATGTGGTGCATGAGGAGACATTAATTGAGGAGCATATTGTTGGGATACCGGGCGATCAGTTTATAAAATACCACTTGAATGATGAGAACCTAAATCAAATCCGATTTGCCAAAGAGTTTGTAAAGTTTAATGAAAGATGCATTGTAAGGCTTTTGGGCGATATGCACTCCAGCAACTTCGTGATTGATATCACTCCTGACTTTGAAGAAGTAGATTATCGTCTGCGTGCTATAGATTTTGATCAGCAGTCATATGAAGGCAGGAAGGCTATTTACCTGCCTCAGTATTTCAAACAGAATAATCCGCTAATAGAAATCGGTCTTAAATGCATGACGCCTGAAACAGTAAAGCAGTACCAGAAGGAGGAGCGCTCATTAATAGCACACCGCTATAAGGCCAGTAAAGACAAAGTGAATGAATTGTTAGCGGCCATGTCTACTGACAATATTTCTACACCAAAGAATGTAAAGTCGTTGGCCAAGGATCTATCAAAGCATTATAACAACAATGACTTTTTGAGTTGCAATACCATGGGCGAGTTGGTTCGGAAAAGTCTGGAAACTGTGCTTAATCAAAAACCAACCTATCAATTTCCCTAGGTTAAAGGTTCAATTCTCTATATTCTTCTATTTTTACACCCATGATCGTTGTCAAACCGAAAGTAAGTACACTTTTTTCCCTGGGAATATTTGTGGCTGCATGTATATCCATTAGTGGCTACACCTTAAGCATTGTTTTAAACTCTTCAAATCCGCAATGGTACCATCTGGCAACAACTGCCTTGCTAGGTCCTCTAGGTCTTGGGCTATTATTCAGAATTGTATTTAAATACAAGGTGGTAAGTGTTGGTAAGGAAAGCATTATCATAAGATTCCCTACAAGGTTTAGCAGTAAAAATTACCCCCTTAAAGAAGTGAAAATGTGGCACGAGACGGCCATTAAAACTGCTGGAGGAAAGTATATGGAAGTTGAAATTCTTTTCACTGATATGAAAAAACTGAACCTCTCCATGCAGGAGCATACTAACTATGCTAATGTGATTAAATACATGAAGAAGAAGGCGTCTAAAAAAATGAAATAATGTTCAAGAACATACTACTGGTCGGTTTAGGTGGATTTTTAGGCAGTACGCTCAGGTATCTGGTTTATATTTTTGTAGACAAAAGATTCATCGGTTCATTTCCTCTGGCCACTTTTAGTGTTAATATTATTGGTAGTTTTTTACTGGGCTTGCTAGTGGCACTATCCTTCAAAAACAACCTTTCAGAATCCATGCGTTTGTTATTAGCCGTGGGACTGTGTGGAAGCTTTACTACCTTCTCCACCTTTGCTATGGAGAATTTCAGCCTGCTCTCTCAGAAAGACATCATGACCTCTTTCCTATACATTAGCTTAAGTGTAATTATTGGTTTAGCTGCTGCTTTTGCCGGGCAATGGGCAGGTAAACTTGGTTGATCAACTATCAGAAACTGCAATATCAGCAGCTAAACAATGATCAGGAATATCAAAGGCATCAGTCAATGCAATAGCATCTTGTCTAATTTCCCAGTTTAGTTGATTTACCAACTTTCTAATCGACTTAGTCTTTACACCTTCCATATAACCTTGCTCAAGGTACCACCCTCTGTTATTTTCGATGGTATATAAAGCAAACAGCTGCGCCAGCTTTCGAAGTACCTGCTGACATTCAACATCTGTAGTTCTTTCTACCTGATCTTGAAACTGCTCTAATATTATTCTTTCTATATATGCCTTGCCAACATTCACCATATGATGGCCGCTGACATTGAATGCGTCAAATGAATCCATCCCATCCTCAATCAATCGCTTCAATCTCTGTGCTGCAGAACTTAAGATTGACTCTTCCCTGTAAGTAAATGCCTTCATATGAAAATCAAAATCCAATAGATGCTCCTCATCGGTATTACGAACGGCCAAAGGATTTTTCTCAACAATATTGACTTTCGCTTTTTCAGCAACATAGTTAAACACTGTAACAAGGCTCATATTATGAAACTCCTGTTTAAATTCAGTAAGTCTATTTTTAGCCACCAGCTGCATCAGCACCGTATTATCTCCCTCAAAAGTGGTGTAAACATCAGTGTCAGCCTTCAGGTCTGGTATCCTGTTTTCACCAAGGTAGCCCTTACCTCCACAGGCCTCACGGCACTCTTGCAAAGTTGAAGTGGTAAACCACGTGGTATAAGCTTTTAACCCTGCGGCAAGTGCTTCTATCTCCTGAGCATCTTCTTCCGTTTTTTTAAGGAACCTGCTGGTGAGATATTTTAAACTAAAGTGTAAAGCATATGCGGTGGCCAAAGGTGGCAAGAGTCTCCTCTGATGTAACCTATAGTTTAAGATGGGCACCTCTTCTCCACTTTGCGGTCCAAATTGCTTTCTACCATCTGCATATCTAAGGGCGATGGTCAATCCAGATTTGGTAGCTGATAATCCCGACCTGGGAATACCGATTCGTCCGCCTACCAAAGTGCCTAGCATGGTGAAAAACCTTCTATTATCACTGGTTATTGGGCTTGTGAATTCTCCATTTTCATCAATACCGGCAAATTTGTCCAGCATATTTTCTGCCGGGATGATTACATTATCAAACCAAATTTTTCCGTTGTCAACACCATTAAGCCCCATCTTAGGTCCGCAGTCCTCTATTGTAACTCCAGGCTGTGCCTTGCCATCTGCTGTTCTTATCGGAACTACAAAAGCACTGACGCCATAGTCAGTACCATCAATCATTAATTTGGCAAATACCGTGGCCATTTGTCCATGGATGGCAGCATTACCTATGTATTCCTTGCAAGCCTTGTCATGAGGGGTATGGATAGTAATGGTCTTATTGCTGTGGTGGTAAGTGGCCGTTGTTTCTATGCCCTTCACATTGCTGCCATGGTTAGTTTCTGTCATCGCAAAGCAACCGGGTATTTTCAATGTGCCTATGTCTTTTAAATATTTTTTATGATGCCGCTCCGTGCCCAGAAAAAATACACTCATTCCCCAAAGTCCGAACTGCACACCAAACTTTATGACCATACTCAAATCATGAAAACTCAGCGTTTCCATAATTGTGAAATAGCCTCCCATATCACCTTTACCGCCATACTCCTTAGGAAAAGCCCAAGCACCAAATCCATGCTCCGCTAGTACCTGACAAAGTTTGTACACATCTTCGCGCTGCTGCGCCAAGCTCTCCTTAGCGGGATATTTAAAATTAGGACTTGCAATAACAGCTTTAACTTTACGAATAACCTCTGCATCATGCCCTTCCAGAATTGCGGTCATACTTGAAATATCAAAATTCGATTCCCTTGAAAGATTACCAGTAACCGTTTTATGCTCATCCTGAAAGATGTAGTTCACCTCATTACTGATCATCCCAAGCTGACGCTCCGCTTCCCGAAAAGCACTTATGGTATCATCTGAAATTTCAACTTTTTGACCATTTGAATGGTTATTTGCAAGGTCAAGTCCCAAATCGGTAAGGGTGCGATTTTTTTTAATGTCAGCGGTCAAAATTTTAGACTTCCACTCTTTAAGCTCCTTTGGCCTTACATCTTTTTTAGGGTCTAGGTAGCTTTGAAGAAATTGTAATTCATTCCCGGAGAGCCAATTCTGACTTTTCAACAAAGCATTGAGTGTGTCCTGTTCTGCCTTAGTGAGAATTGAATCTGCCCATAATGCATAGTAGATAGGCAGGAACAGGTATAGGTTTGGGTTTTTCTTAAGCTCTTCAGAGTGAATCATGATCTTATCATTTGAGATATTAAGTAATTCTCATATTAAATTACTCAACCTGATTCAGAACATCTTGCTTTTGGGGTTAATATACTTTGGGAAAGATAAAGGTGTCTGAATTATAGGTCTTTGACTCACAAACCAAGCAACCAGAATTTCAATTTTCAATCATGTCGTAGCAGAGCGGAGACATCTTAACTACCTAGTCTTAGCATCTCGTTAAGACTAAAACTTATATGGTCTTAGTGAGACACTAAGACCAGTTGGGGGGGGTTCAGAATGACAATTTTCTAACCCTATTTATCTTTAGGTGATATTTTATTGCCTTCTAAATCATATTCAGTCACAATTCCTTTTTTACTTAATGAATAGTCAACTTCACGCCTTATCTGGCCATTAGGGTAAAAAGTTCTTTTTAATCTAAATTGAACTGACATATATTTTTTACCCTTAGCAGTTATTTCATTTACTTCTAAATATTTCCTTTTTACCCCCTCTTTATATTCCGTTATTGACTTAAGGCTGCCTTCTTGATAATCCCTAACTGTAAAATCATTTCGATTCTTAGAATTATAAGCAATTTCTTCACCATCATATATATCCTCTTTAAAAGTGCATCGGTACATTAAAATGTCATCCTTAAACAAGTAATAATTTCCATTTTTCTTATTACCAAAAAAAGTTGTTACCTGTTCAATTTTGCCATTCTTATTGTATTTTCTCCCAATAACAAATCCATTTTCATGATACTCATATCTGGCCATTTTGGAAATATCCTCATGAACAGTATAGCTTCCCGTATCAATTGGTTGATATTGACGATTAGGTAATTGCCCGAATACCGATAAAGGTGTGAGTAATAAGAAAACAATAAACTTCATCTTAGAACCATACAAATGAAGCATTCTATTTATGACTCCAGTCATACCCATCCAACGACTCCAAACACGCTTTCAGTAGTTTGATGCTGTTATCAATGTCCTTTTTATGGGCCATTTCTATTACCTGATGCAAGTGTCTGGTAGGGATGGAAACTGCTCCTGATATGGCTCCGTTTTTTCCCATACGCTGGATACCAGCCGTATCAGTACCGCCAGCGGTAAGCAGCTCAGTCTGCCATTTGATTTTATTTTTATCAGCCACTTCTTTCATATAGTCCACCATTCTGTAATCGCAGATGGTCATGGCATCCATAATTTTGATCGCAGTGCCTTCTCCAAGAGCAGTCACTCTTTCGTGTGGTTGCGCGCCCGGCAGGTCAAAGGCAATGGTGGTATCCAGTCCAAAACCAAAATCAGGGTTAATGCTATGTGCTGCCACATTGGCTCCTCTTATGCCTACTTCTTCCTGAACAGTAAATACGCCATAAACATCATAAGGTGTAGACTTTAACTGACGAAGGGTTTCTATCAATATAAAAACCGACACTCTGTTGTCAATTGATTTGCAGTTAACACACTCGCCCATTTCTATCAGCTCACGCTCGCGGGTGATCGGGTTGCCGACACTCACAATCTTCTCCACCTCCTTCTTGGGCATGCCAAGGTCAATAAAGAAGTCTGTTGTCTTTGGCATTTTGGTGCGCTCTTCAGGACTCATTACATGAATTGGCTTAGAGCCCATTACACCGATCACATCCTTCTTACCATGAATGACCACACGCTGTGCAGTCAACGTTTTAGGGTCAAAGCCACCAAGCGTAGTAAACCTTACAAAGCCTTTATCGTCTATATGGGTCACCATAAAACCGATCTCATCCATATGAGCACCGATCATGGCTTTCTTAGCATCGCTTTTGCCTTTTTTTATGGTAATAACATTACCCATATTGTCCACCTCTACACTATCGACCAGCGGAGTAACCTCTTTGATGATAAGGTTTCTGATCTTGCTTTCATAACCCGGGACTCCAGGTGCTTCACATATTTTCTTGAGTAGTTTTACGTTAATAGCCATAACTATATTTTTTAATTAATTATTCTATATCATTGATTTTGCCTGTACTAAATACAAAAAGATTGCGGATCGAGTCCGCAATGACAAAAATAAGGTCTCAGTTGTCATTCCGGCCTTGAGCCTGCCTTTGTCGGGCAGACAGGCCGGAATCTAAAGCACCTGATTATGATCCATTACAAGCAATCACAATTTTAAATGATAAGATTTCGAAGATAAGTCAATTTGGAGAAAATTATTCCAAATTTGCCCATGAAGAGTTACAGAAACCTGACCGATTAGATGCCGAGAAAAAAGAAGGAGCAAAAACAAAAAAAATCATTCCTAAAAACTGCCTTTAAATACCTAAGCCTTTTATTCTTCGCAGGCTTGGGACTGGCCATTGTATTTGTGATGCTGATAAAGGCTGGCTTTTTTGGCGCATTGCCTAGTGACGAGTCTTTAAAAAACATTCAGAATAACATTGCCACTGAAGTTTATAGTGCTGATAAAGTATTGCTTGGAAGGTTCTTTGTTCAGGAGCGAAACCCCACCAAATACGAAAACATCTCGCCTAACGTGATCAATGCACTGGTAGCCACTGAAGATGCCCGATTTTTCGATCATAAAGGTGTTGACCCAAGAAGTCTGGTTAGGGTGATACTGCGGACAGTCATTTTGCAAGATCGATCAGGTGGAGGTGGTAGTACATTGAGTCAGCAGCTGGCTAAAAACCTTTTTCCCAGAGACATGAACAGCAAGTTTGATATTGCTGTAACTAAAGTTAAAGAAGCGCTCATTGCCTTTCAGTTGGAAAGCATTTATACCAAGGAAGAGATACTGGAGCTTTACCTCAACACCGTCCCATTTGGTGAAAACATCTATGGTATTGAAATGGCTTCCAAAAGGTTTTTTAATAAAAAGGCCGCTGAGTTAAAGATTCAGGAAGCTGCAGTTTTAGTAGGTATGCTCAAGGCCAACCACACCTACAACCCGAGGTTATTTCCTGACAAAACAAAGGTTAGAAGGAATGTGGTGATGAGCCAGATGGTGAAATATGACTACCTGAGTAAAGCAGAATATGACACGTTAAAAGAACTACCTATTGAAATTGATTATAATAAAATCTCACACAGCACAGGTTTGGCGACCTATTTCAGGGATTTCATTAAACCAGATCTGATAAAATGGACTGAAGAAAACACTAAAGAAGACGGCACAAATTATAATCTCTTTACTGATGGCCTAAAAATCTATACTACCATTGATTCCAGGATTCAAAAATATGCAGAGGCAGCCATGACCAGAAACATGGCCAATCTTCAACGGCAGTTTGATGATCACTGGTCGAGGCAAAAACCGTGGAGCACCAATCCGGATTTATTGAATACAGCCATCAGAAACACAGATCATTATAAGTCATTAAAAAAGAAAGGCCTTAGTCATGAGGAGATTTTGAAGAAAATGAAGACCAAAAACCTGATGGATATCTTCACCTGGGAAGGTCTTAAAGAAACAGAAATAAGCTCCATTGATTCCCTGCAGCATTATATGATGCTCCTTCAAACCGGAGTGGTGGCGCTTGATCCTAACAACGGCCATATTAAAGCTTGGGTTGGCGGTATTGACTTCAGCCAGTTTCAATATGACCATGTCATCAGGGCAAAGAGGCAAGTGGGTTCTACATTTAAGCCTTTTGTTTATGCAGCGGCATTAGAACAGGGCATGAAGCCCTGTGAATATACTTCAGCATCCAGAACGGTCTACAAAAACCTTGAAGGCTGGACACCTGGCAATGCCGATAAGGATGAAAATGTGATGAAATACTCTTTCACCGGTGCCCTGGCAAAATCTATAAATACCGTGACCATTAAGGTGCTGGAAGATGTGGGTATCGATAATGTGATAGAAACTGCCCGTGTAATGGGCATTGATGAGAAACTGCCAGAGGTGCCTTCTGTAGCGCTTGGCACGGCCAGCATCAGCCTGATGGAAATGACGAAAACCTACTGCACCATGGCCAATGGAGGCAGTAGAGTACAGCCTGTTTATCTATCTAAAATTTATGACCAAAAAGGCAAGCTGCTCTTTGAGCTGGAAGACCCTGAACCTAAAAGAGCAATTAAGCAAACCACTGCCCAGCTTATGAATGAAATGCTGAAATCGGTGGTGAATGAAGGTACAGCAGGATCTGCTCGCTGGAAATATAAATTACCCAATGACTTAGCAGGCAAAACGGGCACCACTCAATCCAATACTGATGGTTGGTTCATTGGCTATAACCCTAAGCTGGTGGTTGGGGTTTGGGTAGGTGCAGATAATCCTGCGATACGATTTAGAAGTACTGCTTTAGGTAGTGGCGGTAATATGGCCTTGCCCATATTTGTTGGCCTTTTTAATGACATGAACAAAGATGCTTCTTTGAATGTCATTACTCAGGCCAGATTTCCAGCTTTAGGTGCAGACCAATTGGCCTTGCTTGATTGTGACCTTGAAAAAGAGGACAAGAATTTTATTCAGAAAGTGCTTGGGTTAGATAAAAAGGACAAGGCGAAAGAGAAAGAATTTGGTGAAGAGAAAAAAGGCCTTTTCAAGAAAATTGGAGACATATTTAAGAAGAAGGAGAATTGAGATTCAATTCTTATTTCCATACAACTGCTCTACTTTCTGTTCGATAATTTTGAGTTGATCTTTATTTTGGTTGTTAATGATCTCATTGATGGATTGTGAAGTATTGTCCAATTCACGAATAGATTGCCTAATCAATTCTAAAATATTAGCGCGTTCGCTGCCATTATTTAACTTTTGAGCAATATTCATTAGGCCTTTAATTCTGGCGATGGGTGCTCTTAAAATATGAGAATTCATGAAGCCATATCGGATAATTTCCTTCTGTTGCTCCTTTAATTCCGTTGTTCTTATCTTAACCTTCTCCTCAAGACCTTCCTTAATGGCCAGTAGCTCTTCCTGAATAGATTTTAGTTCTTCATTTTGAGCCTCCTTCTCATTATTCTTCTCATAAATTTCAATAAGCTTATCGTTTAATGACTTATTGAGATCCAGGATAACATCGTACTGGTTACTATTATATCTTCGATAATTCAAGAAGGAAAGAACAAGAAATAAAATGGCTGAAAAGAATCCAATAATGGCCATCGGGTGATTCTCAAAAATCACAAAAAATTTATGTTCTGTTTGATCTGCAATAGAATATTGATAGACCAGATTGATTACTACAGTGAAAAATATGGTGAGTATCCAACTGAATATTATTCTAATATCTTTCCTGGCATTGTAATAAAGAATAGGGAGGGTCATACCAAAAATCAGCAATACCAACGGCAAAAATACATTCTCTTCAAACCTTCTGGAAATATCTAAAAAAGGATAAACAAAAAAGCCCAGGTACAAGGTGCTAATACTAAAAAAAGCAAGCTTTTTATAAGCAAGATTGCCCAGGAATTTTAAAATAACTAATTGACATACTAGCATCAATACCAACCTGTAAAAGCCATAGTCCATGGTCTTTTTTAGTATCAGCACTGTATTTAAGAAGTAAAAAAGTAATACAAAGGAAAGAATCCAGATCACTACCCGGCTTATTTCGAGTATGGTAACCCGAAGCCTGTTATCTGAATCTAATTCAGGGAATTGAAACGAATTATATTCCCTCATTTTTTGAATATCTGATTTGAATCATTTTCTCTACCTCTTTGATGCCTTCAAGATTTTGTAAATTAAGCACATCACTTATGGCATAGGTAATGGAGTCTAAGTCCTGCATGATGGAGTTCAACAGCTCGAGGTTCAAATCTGTACCGTTAAAATCCAAAGATTTATCATTAACTATTAACTCAATCGGCCCACGCACCAATTGCGAGTTTACAAAACCATATTTATTTAATGCTTCTGTTTGTTTTTCGAGCTCAGCGGTACGCTCCCTCACAACGAGTTCAAGTTTATCATTGAGTGATCCTATCTCATCCTGTAATCTTATTAACTCACGCGACTGATGATCAAGCACCGTGTTTTGGTCATTTATTAGTGACACATTTTCATCGAGCAAAGTATTGACCTCCTGAATCCTGACATTTTGGACCTCAATATTTTTCAAATACCTGAAAAACATAATTTGAATAAATATCCAGCTTGCAAAGTATGCAACCGCCAACATTGTGTATTCTGTAAAAACTACAATAAGGCCCTGATACTTCACTATGTCCATATTCAAAATAGAATATTTTACCGAAATCATAAATGTGACAAATAGTATAACTACCCAAAAAACAATCCAAAGCCTCTCTGATTTCAAGTCGAAAACAAGGTAAGGAAGAACAGAAAATATGATTAGGGTTGATGGTAGCAGAAATAAATTTTCGGCATAATTAGTCTCAAAAGGTAAGAGAGGATAAATAAAAAAAGAAAGGTAGCAGGATGCCATCATAATTGATGCGCTGTAGGTTCTTTTTATCTTATCAAGCAATTTGAAGTTGATATAGATAGTGACAAACCAAAATATGACCCTTAGATTACCTATGGATATGTAATCTACATCTACCTTAATGTAGACCAAAATCATACTCAGAATAAGTAGGCCTCCTATAATTTTAAGACCAATTTTATGAATGTTAAAAAGGGTAGATCTTATCAGTTGAGGCATATGAGTCTTAAAACAACCGTCAAACTACTGATATTTAACTACTTAATGAAAGTATTTTTTGAGAAAAATGAAGCGTGCGCATCTGACTTGATGGCAAGACAAGATTGCCAGAGATTCACATTAAGAATCTCCCTATTCGAGTGTAACCCCAAATCTGGCCACATAATCCTCAAGAGGTTCCATAAATAGAGAATCTCTCCTTGCCCGCACCTTATCTAAGTCATCTATTGGAGACAATTTGCTTACTCCTGATTCATCTGTAGAAATTTGGCTTCCATATAGCTGTGTTTTGCCCTGCCTCAAACGTATTCTATCAACCATAAGTACGAATGTGCTTGGTGAAATAATACCTTCTTTAGACCATTCTTTAAATAGATTGACATACTCTAGCTGAAATTCCAAGGGTGCATGCTGAGTAATAAAGAATGCAGCCCGTGTCGCCTGATCTCCAGCCCCTACAATTTTATCTGCTCCACAGCATTGCATAATACTATAAAACAAAGCTTGATTCGCTGCATCAACCTCCTCCATTGACATGTCTATTTCACCATTTCGAACTCCTTGATCAACTCTCAAGGCTTCCTCTAAGTAAAATCTAACCTGATCACAATCGACTGTATAGGCTATAATATTTAAACCATTCTGATCTCCACCTTGTAACTGGCTCGTCTCAATGTTGTTTGAACAAGCAAAAAATAATATTAGAACCAAAAAAAAGTATCTATTCAAAATTTTAGATTATTGTGCGCACGAGAGGAGTCTCCGCCCGACCGAATGACTCGGTCAGTCGGGCGGGGAACCTACACGACCATCACGTTTTTGAACATGCAAAGTAAAAAATTGATGATCAAAACAAAATCATTTTAAATACTAAGCTTATCTATGAATCTACGGCCTGCTGCAGTTTTAAAATATTTTTCCCTGGCGATAGCCCCCTCTCTTATGTCAAACTCTTCGAAATACACGATTTGCCATGGAATGTGCGCCTTAGTACTTTTTACCTTTCCTGAATTGTGATAGTTTAATCTCGTCTGCAAATTCTCAGTATGCCCTTTATATAAAGCACCATTCTTTTCACTTTTAAGAATGTAGGTATAAAACATGTGCGCACGAGAGGAGTCGAACCTCCACGACCTAACGGTCACCAGCCCCTCAAGCTGACGTGTCTACCAATTCCACCACGTGCGCATTAACTTTTGAGAAGGACGGCAAATCTAATGAGGAATTCCTATAATATCAATCACTTCCTCCAAACAGAATTCATAAAATACCTCTTATCATCAGTGAAGGTATAAATAATTTTAAAGCCTAATAACCTTGGGTCTTTACATTGGTATCAAAACCTATTAATTTCCATTCGTGAATGCGCGTGAATAAGCATATATTTGAATTGTGAAATCTTTAGCAGAAATAAAAAACTCTTTAACTCACCGGAAAACTCAGTTTTTCGAAAAATATCCTATAAAATCCATTGCTATTTTTGGCTCATATGCCCGAAACGAGCAGAATGAAGATAGTGATGTGGATATATTGGTTGAATTTACTGACAATGTAGGAATTAAATTCATTGATCTTGCCGATGAATTTGAGTCCTATTTAGGTTTAAAAGTTGACTTAGTTTCCCGTAATGGAATAAAAGCAAGATATTTTGAAACAATCAAATCAGATTTAGTATATGTCTAAAAGAGATCATCTCTTACTATTAATGGACATGAAAGATGCTGCAGATAAAATCTTAAGATATGTTGAAGGTTTAAATTATGATTCATTTGTCAATGATGAAAAGACTACAGATGCAGTCATTAGAAATTTTGAAATAATAGGCGAGGCTGCAAATCGTCTTAATCCAGATTTCAAAACTAACACTCCAGAAATAGCATGGAATAGACTAAGAGGTTTTCGAAATCGCATAGTTCATGATTATTTCGGAATTGACTATGAAATAGTTTGGTCAATAATCGAGAATGATATAGCAGAATTAGTTCACCAGCTTGATATACTTATTTCTCAGAATCAAAAATAATCAAGAGAATACCTGCCAAAAACTCACTTCCTCCAAACAGAATTCATAAAATACTTCTTATCATCTGTAAATGCATCTATAATCTCAAAACCTGCCTTTTCTGCCATGCCATTGATCATAGCCTGATCATACTTTTGTGATATTTCCATGTGAATTGGCTCCCATGCCTTGAAGTGAATGGCCGCATCCATGATCTCAACAGTCTGTTCCTTTTCACTAATCAAATAACTGGTAGTTGTTCCTGTCATAGGGTTATAGACAGGGTAATGCCTGAATTGTGAAGTGTTGAAATTCCCTCCCAGCTCATTATTTATTCTATCCAATAGGTTGAAGTTAAAGGCAGCTGTCACACCCTGCTTATCATTATAGGCATCCAAAATCACTTTAGGGTCTTTCTTCAAGTCAAAACCTATGAACAAAATATCATCCGGTTTCAAAGCGTCATAAAGGCCTTTGAGAAATGAATCTGCCTGTTCTTCTGTGAAATTTCCAATATTAGAGCCCAGAAATAGAATTACATTTCGTTCCTTTTCCTCTTTTAACTCTTCGAGTGCTTTAAAATAATGATTGCAAACAGGTGTAACATTCAAAGCTGGTAGCTCGGCCTTTAAAGAAGTCTCCAACTGCGCAAGTACATTGCTGGAGATGTCTATTGGCATATAACAGAAATTAGCTTTCTGCTCAAGAAAATGCCTTAGCAGCACTTTGGTTTTATAACCGTCACCTGCACCAAATTCTATCAGGTTAAATGGTTTGTCATCTGACTTAAACTGATCCAAAACCTGGCCTTTGAATTGATCCAGAATGGAGTATTCTGTTCTGGTAAGATAATACTCATCCAGCGCCATGATCTGCTGAAAAAGCTCATCACCTTTTTGGTCATAAAAATACTTTGAGGACAACCTCTTGGGTTGAGCAGAAAGTCCTTCAAGGACATCGCTTGCAAATTGGTTCATTGTGTGTTTTTAGTTTATAAATGCTTCGCAAGGCGCAAACCCGAAAACATCCATCTTAAATGTGGGTGAAAAAAATTTCTATAAGTTGCCCTGATATGATCTTTCGGTGTAGCACATGATCCTCCTCTCAATACCATCTGATTGACCATGAACTTTCCATTGTATTCTCCAACAGCACCCTCTGGTGCCTCATAATATGGATACGGCCTATAGGCACTGGCTGTCCACTCCCAAACTTCGCCATAAAACTGATTGTCATTCACAGCTGATTGAGGCTGGTATAGGCCATTATCACTAAAACCCTTAGCATGGTCGAGGCTTCCATATTGAAGACATGCTACCTCCCACTCAAATTCTGTAGGTAGTCTTAATCCTTTCCATTTGGCGAAGGCATCAGCCTCGTAAAAACTAATATGCGTAACAGGGGCATCTAAGTTAACAGCCTGTAAGCCGCCACTAAGGTTATACTGGTGCCATTTCCCATCCTGAAAGTGCCAGTGCTCTGGTGCTTTTATTTCATTGGTTTTTACCCACTCCCAAGCATCTGAAAGCCAGTGTTTAAAATTAGAATAGCCACCATCTTCCATAAATTCCAGGTATTCTCCATTAGTCGTCAGTCTATCGGCAACTGCATATTCATGCAGAAACACCTGATGCACTCCATGTTCATTGTCAAACGAAAAGCCTTGCTTATCAAAGCCTATTTTATAGGTTCCTTCTTCAATATTTAACCAGCCTAAGGGTCTGGCTGCGGTATCAGTCTTTTCTATTTGATTTTGATAGGCAGGAAACAATGGGTTGTTGCCAAGTATATATTTGATATCATAGATCAACAACTCCTGATGTTGCTGTTCGTGCTGTAGTCCCAATTCAAGTAGGTCATTTACCTCGTTTTCAACCTCACCACTGAGAAACATTTCCATATGTTCATCAACGTAAGCCCTGTAAGCCAGCACTTCCTGAACCCCTGGCCTGGTAATGTTTCCCCTGTCGGTTCTAATTACCCTGGCACCTACTGTTTCATAATAACTATTGAATAAATAACCGTAATCAGGATTGAATAATGAATAATCCTTAAGAAATGGTACCAGAATAAAAGTTTCGAAAAACCAGGTGGTATGACCCAAATGCCATTTCGGTGGACTGACATCAACTATGGGTTGCACCACATAATCTTCAGTCTTTAAAGGTTTGCAGATTCTCTCAGACTGCAACCTGACCTCTTTAAATTTTGATAATAGGGAAACGGAATCGGTAATCATATTTTCGATTTACTAACAACTTTAAATTAAAAGATGTTATATCGAAATACGAATAAATTGGACGTTAAATAATGATTAAACCTTCAAAAGGTAAACTAAATGACAAATATCAACTCTCTTCAGAGTTGTAATTGTTAGAACGAGCTACTGCCCAAAAGAAAGTTGAGAAAAAAGCCGCCATAGCTATCAAACACACGTAGTACATCATCTCCATAACTTTTTGATTGTTAACATAACAAAGGTAATTGGTTGATTTTTAATAATTTATGAACTGATGCTTGCCAGCCTACTACTGTAAGGTTTTTATTGAAAAAGTATGATTTTTAGAGATGGCCTGTGCAATAATTAATAAAGGGTCCGTTTTACCAACTTATAAATGACAGGTTTTTTCCATAACCTTGTATTTTGTCTATTAATAAAACTTGCTGTATGAAAAAGGTGGGATATATATTATTTGGTTTGCTATGCCTAAACCAAAATATATTTGGCCAGGAGTCAAAAAATAAAAATTACCAGGATAATCAATGGCACCTTAAGGATTTAAAGAAAGATAATGTTGCGGGCACAAGTACTGAATTGGCCTATAAAGAACTTTTGAAGAAGAAAAAGTCAAAAACTGTAATAGTCGCTGTAATAGATGGAGGGGTGGATACGCACCATGAAGATCTTCAAGATAAAATATGGACCAACAAAGGTGAGGTGGCCAATAATAATGTTGATGATGATAACAATGGATACATTGATGACATACATGGCTGGAGTTTTATTGGTGGTAAGGATGGTGATGTACTTTATGAGAATTATGAAATAGTAAGAATCTATAAAAAACTTAGTGAACAATACTCTGATAGTGTCTCGGCCGAAACGAGGGACTCTGAAGAATACCAATACTGGCTAGGCATCAGGGATAGTGTTCACAACCAGGTAAGAACTGTGGTTTCTAATTTTGAGTACTACAGTAGAATAAAAAGCACCTATGACTATTATGTTGAGTTTCTAAAGAAGGAAACTAATTCCGATGAATTATCTGTCAAAAAAATCAATTCACTGCCACGCACTGATTCTACCATAATAAGGGCGCAGGAATTTATGGAGCTCATTTATCAATACTATGGATCACTGGAGACTGATTTTGATCAGGTACTTGATGTGCTTGATGACGAACTGAAAATGTACAATGTAAATGCTGACTACCGAAGTCTGGTTGGCGATAACCCCAATGATCCGACAGAGCAATATTATGGCAACAACAATGTAATGGGTCCTGATGCTGAGCATGGTACCCATGTAGCAGGTATAATAGCTGGCACTAGAAATAATAAGATCGGCATTAATGGTGTGGCAGACAATGTAATTATTATGCCAATAAGGGCAGTGCCAGAGGGCGATGAACGGGATAAAGATGTTGCCAATGCCATTAGATATGCCGTTGATAACGGGGCACAGATTATTAATATGAGTTTTGGAAAGGCGTTTTCACCAAATAAGGAAGTGGTGGATGCTGCCATTAAATATGCCATGACCAAGAGCGTAATTATGGTTCATGCAGCTGGCAATGACGGTCAGGATATTGGCATAACACCAAGTTACCCGGTAAAATATTATACTGAAGGGGACTCTGCCAGATTGTGGATTGAAGTAGGTGCGTCAACATCAACGGCCGATGAGATGCTTCCTGCAGATTTCTCTAACTACAGCAAAATAAGGGTTGATGTATTTGCTCCTGGTGAAGACATCATGAGCACCCTGCCTGATAATACTTATGACGAATTGGGTGGCACCAGCATGGCGGCCCCAATTGTTTCAGGCATAGCCGCACTACTCCTCTCCTACTATCCTGAACTAAGTCCTGAGCAGGTAGTTGAAATCATAAAAAAATCATCAGTTAAATATCCTGATTTAGAGGTAATTACACCTGGCACTATGGATGAATTAACCAGTTTCTCTCAGCTTTCAAATACTGCTGGTGTAGTGAATACTTACAAAGCCCTTAAGATAGCCGAAGAATATTCTTCTAAATAGAATTTTGCTGACGAAAAAAAGGCGAGTATCTTTAAGCATACTAAAAGGCAAGCAGCATGTATGATATTTTAAGAAGTGCACATTCAGGATTAAGATGGTTGGTTTTGGCCGCTTTGATTATTGCTATTGTAAATAGTTTCGGTAAAACTAAAGGTGGTGTCACGTTTACCAATAAAGACAAGAAAAAAGCACTTTTTGCTCTCATATTTACCCACATTCAATTTTTGATCGGGCTTGCACTTTACTTTATTAGCCCCAAAGTTGTTTTTAGTGGCACTTCAATGAAGGACGATGTCCTTCGCTTCTTCCTGGTAGAGCACGTCTCATTGATGGTTTTGGCCATTGTATTGATTACTGTAGGTTACAGCAAAGCCAAAAGAATTACCATGGATGGTAAAAAATTCAAAACCATCATGGTATATTATATCATAGGGCTTATCCTTATGCTGGCATCAATTCCATGGCCATTCAGAAACCTTGGAGGAAGCTGGTATTAACATTATCTAATTAAGGCTTCTTTTCGTTTCTTAAGCTTTATCTCATCTGATAACCCGTAATTATTATCATAAATTGCGCCTTCCCATTCTCCATACATCGGGTTTGGAAGCATCACGAAATTGTTGAGCAGAATATCCTTTTTATTATCAACCAGTTTGAATCCCATATCCGACTCACGGTCGGCAAACTCTTCTGAGAAATCGGTAAGGTTGTCACCAAGGTAGACCATCACATTATGTGTTTCCAACACCTTCTCCCGTCTTTCTGTTTTATCACTGGCCGAGGTTTTAAGCATCACAAATGCATCGCTGGCATTGGGAAAATTTTCCCTTTTTAAATTTTTTAGGGTAGCGTCCAATTCCTGGACAGTGCGATTGGAAATATAGAAAACCTCAACACCTCTCGACTTGGCATACGTTACGAACTCCAAAGCCCCTGGCAAAGCTGCGGCCCTTGCTTCTGAGGTCCATTTTTTCCAGCTTTCAGTTTTATAGGTCTCCCCGTTATTTATAAGCCATGCCTCATAAGGGCTGTTGTCCAACACAGTTTCGTCTATGTCCAGCACTATGGCCGGTGGCTTAGAATTCCTGCTATTTGCCAATTTATTATCCAACAGCAACTTCCCATATTGGTATGCCTGGTAGTAGGCTAGCCTCATTTCTGCAGACCGTTGATACCATAGCACCGCATTACCTAACTGCTTGGATATTTCCTCTTCAGCACTGGATTCAGTAGATTGAGTTTGAACCTGGGCAGAACATGCACTTGCGATAATTAATAGGAGTAAATATTTTTTCATCTTAGATATTTTAGGTGGGAAATAAGCACAATTATTTCAATTACAAAAATGCTAACTTTAGCCAATGCGACTTACTAAATATGTCAGTTTGTTTGTTTTATTATTGCTTGGGTCGATAACGGCTGCCCAGGAAGTTCATAATTTCAAAATGGATCCTGAAAAAACAGATTGCCATCAAATTGAGCTTACTGATAACCTAAACGAAAATATACAGCTTATCGAGCAAAGCACATTCCGTTTCATGCAGTCCATCAAGATTTCCAGATACCACGTACCAAACAATGTCGCTTACTATTCTTGCGATGGCATTTCCGGTTATTTAATTGCCCAGGAAAATGATTCGTCATTGTTGTTTCGAAATGTACGCAAGACCTTATATGATTCACTGATTAGCAGTGATGACCCCATACAATTTTATGCTAACCACATTAAGACCAAACTAAAAAAACAATATGAATAGATTTACTTTACTTCTTATAGCTATAACTTTTTCCTGCTCTTCACCACCAAAAGAAGAGGTCAGTGCTGATCCTAATGATTTGATAAAAGTAGACAAAGAGTTTTCTGACATGTCAAAGCAAAATGGAATATCAGAGGCATTCATATTTTATGCTGATCAGGATGTAGTGAAATTAGACCAGGGCGCTGAACCAATTAAAGGAAAAACGCAGCTTACAGAGGTATATACCGCCATGGACGACTCTAAAATGGAGCTTACCTGGGAGCCGATAAAAGCGGAAATTGCTATGTCTGGAGAGCTTGGTTATACATTTGGCAAGTACTTTTTGATCACCAAAGACAGCGTAGAATCAACATCAACAGGGTATTATGTGTCGATTTGGAAAAAACAAGAAGACGGTAACTGGAAATTTGTTTTAGATGGTGGTGCTGAGGGGCCAGTAGAATGAAGCATACCATAAAACATCTGGAAGCTAATGGTTTAGTAACCGAGGCATTTGCCAGTGAGCTAAAAACCTATCAGGCAAACAAACCTATGTCCATTTTCTGGCACATTAGAACATTAATGTATTTGGGCGTGACCCTGCTGGCCACTGGTCTGGGCACTGTTATCTACAAAAATATTGACACCATTGGCCACATAACAATAGTTGGAATTATCGGCCTCTTGTCTGCGGGTTGCTTTTACTATTGCTTTAAAAATGCTGCTCCTTTCCAACCTGACAAATGGGCTTCACCTAATACCTGGTTTGATTACATTCTTTTATTAGGCGTACTCCTGTTCATCACTTTTGAAGGATACTTACAGTTTCAGTACAACATTTTTGGTGACCGGTATGGCACGGCAACGATCATACCTGCCGCAGTCATCTTTGGATTGGCCTATCGGTTTGATCACCTGGGGCTATTATCCATGGGCATCACTCTTTTTGCCTCTTGGTTGGGTATCACCCTTACACCAAAATCGCTTTTAATGGAAAGCACTTTTTCAGATGTTGATGCTGTGCAGGCAGGCTTTATTCTATGCGCTATTCTAATTGGAGCAGGGTACCTGGGGGCATCTAAAAGTTTTAAAAAGCACTTTGACTTCACCTATTATAACTTCGGGTTTCATCTAGGGGCAATAGCAGTCCTTGTAGCAACTTTCAACTTCAAGCTTGGCTGGTTATGGATATTCTTGATTGCCCCGTTGGTAGCTGGTGCTTTCTACTATGCTAAAATCAACAAGTCCTTTTATGCACTGCTTTGTGCCTTTATCTATAGCTATATCGCAGTGACTTATCTAATAATTAAGGGTTGTATTTCGATGGGTGCCGATTCCATTCTATGGGCTTATCTATTGCTCATGTATTTTATAGGTAGCAGTATTTTCGCTATCCAATTTTTAAGACGGACTTACAAACAGATGATCTGATATGCTAGGGTACGATAAAAAACGAAGGGATAACTACTTTCACTTTTTAGAGGTAAAAAGATGGGGTAAACTAAAGTGGATAGATGAGGAAGCTTTAAATAAGCTAGTGACTGCACTAATTCCACGCTATGAACCAACCAACCTGTTTGTAAGCATCGGTTTGTTTATACTTACCTGTATTATTATCAGTGCCGGTGTTGGATTTGCAGCCCTCATTTTCATTGAAGTGATCGACAGCAATAGTGGCTGGTTTCTAAGTTTGGTTGGCGCCTTGCTGCTTTTGTTTGTGCTACAAAAATTTGTGATTAACGAAAAGCATCAGTTTGGGTCTGGCGCAGATGAAGCCACATTATATTCCAGTTTGGCCTTCTTTCATTTAACCTTCATCCTGCTATTTGAAAACCTGTTTGACAGCACGCTTTTTATCAGTTCCTTTTATTTCATTTTACTGGGTGTGCCGGCCTTCATTTATAAAGATCGACTGTTAACAGCAGGAGCATATTTATCATTATTTGCCCTGGTCTTCTTTTTGGCGTACAATATCGGAGGGGTCATGACCTTACTTATCCCGTTTCTGCTCATGGGCTTAAGCTTCTTTGGGTTCAGGCTCTCTGAGAAGAGAATAGATTCAAGCACGGATCAGGCTACAGAACAATGCTGGGAGGTAATCAACTGGATTAGCATTGCGATGTTTTACCTTTCGGGTAATTACCTGGTGGTCATGGAGCTTAGTAAAGAACTAGGCCTTGCCGATGCCTTCCCCCTTTTTGTGAAAATCATATTTATGATTCTTACAGCCGCCATACCATTGGCTTACATTTATTTCGGGCTGGTAAAAAGAAACCTGGCTTTGCTTAATGTTGGTTTAATAGCCGTAGCACTAAGTGTAATGACGGTTAGATATTATCACTCCATTATGCCAATTGAATATGCTCTGATTTTAGGTGGGGCAATCATTCTTGGAATTGTCTGGCTGGCACTCAAATTTTGGCAGGAAGATAAACTAGGTGTTACCGCAAAAGCAGATGAAGATTTAGATTCGGGCTTAAAAATTGAATCTTTAGTGCTTGATCAGACGTTTGGGAAAATTGACAGTACCAACACATTCTCAGGAGAAGGAGGGAAATTTGGTGGTGGTGGTGCTTCCGGCAATTTCTAAACTATGACACCCAAACAAAAACACAACCTTCAGATAATAGTCAGATTTACTGCCTTCTGGACACTATTCGGCTCGCTGTATGGTATTGTAGAATATGGTATTTTAGGTGATAGCAACATTTACCCCTCAACCAATAATGTCTATGGTGGTAAATCACAAATAGTTTATGTTGTGTTCGGTGCAGCACTTTTAGGGATTATTGTTGGCTGTATGGAGGTGTTTATTTTTAAAAATCTCTTTGTTAAAAAGCCATTTGCTTTCAAAGTATTTTTTAAATCAGCATTCTATTCCTTCCTGATTTTTCTGTTTCTGGTTGTTCTAGGTGCAGTTTTTACTAGTCATAGATTGAACAAACCAATTATTGATGCTGCAGTTATACAAAGTCAAATGCGCTTTGTTAGCAATTTCGCCTTTACTTCAATTTTTATTTATATCGGATTCGCCTTCTTTTTGTCATTTTTCATTTTCGAAATGAGCAAGAGTATGGGTATTATGGTGGTTTACAATTTTATAATGGGCAAGTATCATAAACCCAGCATTGAAGAACGGGTTTTTATGTTTATGGATATGAAGTCCTCCACCACTATTGCCGAGCAACTCGGACATGTAAAATACTATGAGTTGCTCAATAAGTATTATGCCGATATGTCTGATGCCATACTCAATACACAAGGGGAAATATATCAATATGTGGGTGATGAAATCATCATTTCATGGCCGAAATCTGTGGGCATTAAAAACAATAACTGTTTGAATTGCTTTTTCGAAATTAAAGACAATATCAATTTAAAATCCAACGAGTATTTCAATGCTTTCAGCCTGGTTCCCCAGTTTAAGGCGGGTCTTCACTGCGGACCTGTAACAACAGGTGAAATAGGCCAGCTGAAAAAAGAAATTGTCTTTACTGGTGATGTACTTAATACAACTTCGAGAATACAGATGCTTTGCAATGAGTATAATGCACAACTTCTTATCTCACAGCAACTTTTAGATTTATTGAAACCCAATGATACTTACAATGTCCAGACTATTGGTGAAATTCAATTGAGAGGTAGGGATAGAAAAATAAATATTTCAAAAGTTACTAAGTAATTAACAATTAAACCTTTTGAAAGTTATAAAGTAAAAGGCCCGAGTTAATCTCAGGCCTTTTGTAAGCTGATTACTTTTTAAAGCTACTTCTAGCTACATTTTTATAATTAGCAACGGCTTATCCAGCATATTCTAAGGTAAACCTGTCAAGAATATCAGTCACAGCTTTTATCAATTCATTGTCACTACTATTCTTGGATATGGCACCATTTTTAAAACCTTGCCATAACATTTCTCCGCTATCACTATCTAAAAGTGTTACAAATAGTGTCCCCTTATCAACGTCTATTGACTCTGTTGCATTAGGAAAGGCATTCTCATTTTTATCAACAAAAGAACCTGTCAACTTTCCGTTTTCTTTAAAAATAGAATATGAAACATAGGCATCAGCGTTCATTTTGTCCACTTTCATACCATTATCAATAAGGCTCTGTTTTATTGACTTTTTAATTGTAGCCTTTTTCCTTTCTGACTGAAACATGGGATCATCATAAACCCAAATACTTTTCATCATAGGATTTTCGAAAATCAATAGTTCCTTTTCATTCATCCCTTTCTTACCGTTCTGATCTAGAAAGGCAAAAGTTTCATATTCCTTATCCATTAAACCAGGCTTACGCTCTGAATATATATTTTGTGCATGTAAACCCGTAAGTCCGAAACAAAAGGTTGTTAATATTAGAATTATATTTTTCATGACGTTATTAAAGTTTAGTCGTTAAAAATTTTAATCGCTGACATACATATTAGCTTCAGCGCTTTTAATTATTCTACTTTAATGACATCAATCTTTATTCCAGACATAGATATATGTCTTAATGGATAAAAAAGGGTTGATTGGGAATCTAACTGTTGATTTTTTACACGGTTGTGTATTTTTAGCGACTCGTCAAGCTTATTATTCCCGTCTTAATCGTACCACTTTCAGTATCTGTCCAGGCCACAATAATGTTTTCTCCATTGCTGGTGATTTGTGGAAACCCGCTGCTTCTGGAAGTAGATGAACTGGCAATCAAAAAGCGTTGCTCTATTTTCCCGTCAGCACTAACAATAGCAGATTCTATGTTCTCTCCCTCCATCCAGCTCACGAAAGCCCTTTTCTCATCAATCATTACAACGTCCACTCTGCCAATAGCTTTACCATTATCTAGCCTGATGGCTTCTGAAAATGTTTCTCCTCCATTATTAGAGAACACCACATTGACACGGGGCTCTGTAGCGGCAGTAAACCATGCTACAGCAGCATTATTACCAATAGCACTCACACGTGGGCCATTCACTGGACAGCCGGGTATTTTCCAGTTATCATTATATAATGGTTGCGGTTTTGTCCACTCTCCATTTACCAGACGAACAATATGCATATCTCTGATCTCTTCCTCAGACCTGTTTCTGTAAATAACAATAGGGCCGTTATCCGTTATCGCCACAGAGGTCTGGCAGCAGTCACATACACGATTATCAAGTTCCCATTCGGACTGTTTTACACCTAAAGTGTCCATGACAGCCGCTCGTAAGGTCATAGCACCATGGTGGCCCTCCATGTTTTCATGGCCTTCGGGCGCAACTGTATTTCTGCCATCAAGCCATACCACAAGGAAATTACCCTCATAAGGTGTGATGGAAACAAAGCCATGTTCTGCTTCCATACCATCATCATGCAATACAAATTTTGGTTTCCAGCTATTACCTGCTTCATTAGACATTTTCACCGTCACATCATAACTATAGGTACCTTCGCTACTCTTGGCCAAATGGTGCGAGAAAAAATTCTTGCCATGCATAGTGGCTATCATAGGATAATCTGCCCAGTTAACAAACCAGTTTTTACCTGAAGCTATCTGCCTGGCAGAAGACCACTCATTATTTTCAAGCTTAGCGAATTGGAAAATAGCAGAATCGGCTACCTTATCAACCCATGAAAGGTAAACCTGGTTATCAAGGTCAGTATAAAGATGAGGCAGCGCTCCCTTGATATCTCCTAGTGGGGCTAATTCCAAATTATAAGAAGCCTCACTCTCATTACTTTCATTTGAACTGCACGATGCAAAAATCATAAGTGCACAGGCACTTAATACAGGTAAAATTCTATTCATCTTTTAAAATTTTATTTATTAGTTCTGTACTTTCTTCACTATTCCAATCTCTGCTTCCCTTTTCCTCAAAAACAATGTTACCATCCTTACCAATAATAAAAGTTGCAGGCAAAGCATATACACCTAATGATTCGGGACTATTGTGAATTTTAAAATAGTCTAAGTCAAAAGGCTTTTTATTTTTGAACTGAACTATCTTTTCTACATCTTCATTCGATGCCAGTATAAATTCAACTTTACCTTCAAATTTCTTAGACAGTGCCTCGATAGAAGGCATTTCTTTAATACAAGGGGCACACCAAGTGGCCCATAGATTTAGAAATATAACCTTGTCAGAATATGCCCCTAATTCTACAGCCTTGTTGTCCAAAGTGTTAATAGCCAGCTTACTTCTGAAGCTGGCTTCTTGTTGGCAAGAGGTTAAAAAAATGAGTAAAGCAAATGAAAAAATATATCTCATTATACTATATCTCCTCATCTACTCTACCACATTTAAGCATCTTATCTCCAAAATAAGGATTTCTTATTTCTGAAGATGTGCTCACCCAATTTGCACCTGTATTGTCAAAAGCCATTGGACAATATTGAACATAAAGCTTAACACCGGGGCTTGAAGTTTTAGCATAACTAATAAACTCAGCAGTCAGATTTTGAAAGGCAGCACGCTGTGCATCTATATCAGCACCTTGAGTTACTGCCATGGTCGCATCAGCAAGACCCTTCAAAGACTCATCAGCCATCACCACGTGGTGTAATGCCTCAGCTTCCTTTTTAGCAGCCTCAAGATCTGTTGCTACCAAAGCATCTTTCACCTTAATGTAGGCTTCCACAACTTTATCCTCTTCTTTTACTGTTTCTGCAACTACTTCTGTAGCTGTAGTTTCTTCAGCGGCCTGTTCCTGTTTAGGGGCACCACAAGCGGCACAAAAGACCATAATTACCAATGCATTCATTTTAGTTTTCATCACGTTTATAAATTTAATAGTTAATCAATTATTTAAGCTCTTCTTCTACATTTCCACAGTTTAACATGGCATCCCCGAAGTATGGATTTAGTATCTCCTCCTCCATGCTAAGCCAATTGGCTCCTTGGTCATTATTAGCCATGGGGCAATACTGCACATACAACTTTTCGCCTAGCGGACTAAATGTCTTAGTTATGTCAATCATGGCCATTGATATTTGAATAAATGCCTTGCGCGTTTGTTCAATCTCTGACCAGTGCTCAGCATGCTCAAGGCTAGATTTTAATTCTTGGCTAAGCTGAGTCCAAACAGTATGTGCCTCGCCTTTAAAAACTGCCATATCAACTTTGCTCAAACTCGATTTAAGTTGTTTTGCGGCATCCTGTGATTTGTCAAATTGATCCTCTACCAAGGCATTTTTTAATAGCAGGTAGTCAGCGTAAAGCGGCTTTAAAGAATTTTTGGCTTTTGGATCAATTTTAACTGGTTCTACAAGTCTGTCGGAAGTAGGTATTTTATTCACATTAGTGGCCTCTTTAATAACCGATTTAGGACTCATCATGCTTGTTTTACCGGCCAGCTGTGCTGCTGCATCTATGCTGAAGGTTCCGTTTACGGCAATCTCCTGACCTGCTTCGAGGCCATCAACCACCTCATAATAATCACCAGTTTGTTGCCCTAATGTCACTTCTCTTAGCATAAAAGCCATGCCTCCATCATTCATTACCTTTTCATAGACAATAGATCTTTCTCCTGTCCACAACACCGCAGATTTCGGAATCTGTATAGTGCTGTTTTTAGAAGTTTCTAACTGCAACTGGGCAGTAGCCAACATTCCCGGCTTCAGCATCCCATCGCTATTTTTAGTTTCTACCCTTACGGTGGCAGTTCTACTTTGTGAATTTATAATGGGGTTGATGTAGGTTATCTTCCCTTCAAACACCTTAGAAGGTAGAGAAGCTACTTTAAAATTCAGCGGCTGGCCCACACTCACTTTACTTAAATCCTGTTCATAAACTTCAAGCAGTAACCAAACCGATGAAAGGTCTGAAATTATGAAGAGCTCCTGCCCCCTTGTCACATGGTCTCCCAGATTTACCTTACGCTCAAAAACATAGCCCGATTTATCGGCCAAAATTGGAAAAGTATTCTGAATCTCCCCTGAGGCTATGATTCTATCAATTTGACGATCACTCAATTTCCAGTTTTTGAGTTTTTGCTTTGATGCTTCAAAAAGAGCAGGTTGTGAAGATTTAATAGTATTTGCTTCCAGTAATTCCTTCTGAGCTGTTACTAAATCGGGAGAATACAAGGTGCCAATTGTCTCTCCTGACTTCACATAGTCTCCTGTAAAATTTATTTTAAGTGTCTCTATACGGCCAGGAATATGGCTTGTTTGGCTAAATATTCTTCGTTCATCACTTGCCACTTTGCCCACCAGTTTCAAACTCGTTTCATTAGTCTGCTGCCCCACCTTCCTGGTAACAATATTGGCCAGCTTAATGGCTGATTCCGACATCACAATAGCATCAACCAAATTTGATGAACCGCTATCTTCTACAGGAATTAGCGCCATACCGCAAATTGGACAGCTACCTGGCTCTTTTTGCCTGATTTGAGGATGCATAGAACAGGTATATTCTGTATCTGCTGTTTCCATAGTATGCTCATGAACTTCCCCATTATTTGAAGAAGAGAAAAACACACCTCCTAATACCAAACCTATTATTAAGGATCCAGCAATCAGGATATATTTATTATTGAGTAATTTTTTCATCACTATTATTTTTTAATCAAATACTTAACCTCAGCATAATTGATATTTAAATTGGCACAGGCATTTATTTTCCTTTCCTGATAGTCCAACAATTGTAGTTGAACCTGCAGAAGGTCATTCAAATTCTTGCCTGCAGTTTCATATTCTGTCAAAAGCAACCTGTTAATGGTCTCCGTTTGTTTTTCCAACTCATTATAAAGTCTCCATTTCTCCTTTTCACTGTAGATACGATAACTCAAATCTTCATAAGCAGTGGAAAGCGAGTTGATACGGGACGTTTCCATAAGTTCAAAACTTTCATTTTGCAATTCAACCTCATTGATGGCTGACCTGTACTTCTTTCTGAAAATTGGAAGTGTAAATGAAACCATTGGCATCAGTGCATTCTGACCATTATCAGGCACATTCATATCCATGCGCTCATCTACAAATACGTAATCAATGCCTACTCCAAATTTTGGCAATGATGATTTATCTATAGCTTGAATTTTGGCATCCCCAGCTTGTTTTCTGTAGTTCATCTCCTGCACTACAGGGTGAGACTCCAAGTCAGGTACAACAGATTGATCATTTGGTAATTTCAATGAATCATAGTAGATCTTAAACGAATCAGGTTGATTCAAAATGTTATTTAAACCAATAGTCAAAGGCTTCTCTCTTTCATCGAGCAATTTGATTCTGGACTCCAACTGCTGGATATTCAGGTCTATCCTCAGCACATCAGCCAGTGAAACGGCATCATTCTCATATAAAGTAGTAGCCACTGTTTTGATAAGTCTCAAATACTCCAAATTATGGTCAGCTACTTTCTGAAGCTGTTTAAGCTCCTGCAATGGAATATAAGCTTTGGCCACCTTCAATTCCACACTAAGCTGAGCCTCAAGAAACTGCTGATAATAGACTTGAGCTTCTATAGCAGCGGCATCACCCTGAGCTTTAAGCGTTCCAAACCATGGAAACATCTGATTTAAAGAAATTCTAGCCCTTTGCGGACCTACCCTTGTCTCCACCGGAGAAATAAAATAGCCGATAGAAATGGTAGGGTCAGGCAAAGCGTTTACCTGACTTGTCTTTTCCATGGCGGCTTCGAACAGCTTATATTTTGCCAATACCTCAGGGTTGTTTTGCAAAGCCATCTCCTGATAGCTTTCCAGATAGTTCTGACAGTAAGCAGAGCTCAAAGTGATAAGAAGAATCGATAATATAATGATCAACCTCATAGCTTTGGAATTAAAAGTTTGAATTCATTATTACCCAACATCACATCGTCAACATGGCCAGTGAGTGAAGAGCTTTCCTCCACAAAATGCACATGTGTTTTACTTGAATGATGCGTATAGACACCCTGTGCATCATCGGCATAAAAACCAAGAAGTGTTAACTGCCTGTTTTTAATTGTATCAACAAAAGCTCCCTTTTTATGATCAGATGGGTCTTTGCTTTTTGGATCAAGGTTCACAATATGATAATCGATTGCAGTTGGTTTGCCAATTACCATAAAAGGTGCAGGTGCTTTTATCCCATATTCTTTTAGTGATGATGCTACTAGCGATGCCAAATCATCACCTCCGGTAACTGATAAGGTATCCCAACTGTGTATTTGACTAAACACAAAAAGCGCAGCCTTTACATTTTCAGAGCTACCGATAACCGCCATGCTATCAACCACTTTCGAAACATAGGTTTTCCCGTTAACAATGGTAAGCTCACCTTTTAATTCCGCCAAAGCCCCCAGTGCATATACATTGGAAGTTTCCATGGTATCAATCTCCACCTTTGCAGAAATATCACCTTCATGCATGATATTTCTCAAGGCTCCGTAGTGCTTCACACTGTAATTGTCCGAAGACTCACAGGCGATGCACAGAAGTATTATTATGAATAAATTATATATTTTCATTTTGCTGTTTTCTTAATTTGAATTCTTCGCGCCAGCAGTAAAATACGGGCACAACAAAATAAGTGATTGCCGCTACCAGCATGCCACCAAAAGCTGGTATCGCCATAGGAATCATAATATCAGACCCCCGACCTGTAGAGGTAAGTATCGGCAATAAAGCAATAATGGTAGTTGCTGAAGTCATTACCGCAGGTTTGATTCTGCGTTTGCCAGCAGCAATTACTGCAAGTCGCACCTGCTCTACAGTTTCAGTCGCTCTTTTCTTAAAGCTCTGATCCAGGTACGTGGCCATCAACACGCCATCATCAGTAGCAATACCGAATAAGGCTATGAATCCTACCCATACGGCAACACTAAGATTAATACTATTGATTTGGAACACCTCGCGAAAACCAATGCTGCCAATGGAAAAATCTCCAAACCATGGCTGGCCATACAACCATATAAGAATGAAACCTCCACTAAACGCCATGGCCACTCCGGCAAAAACCATCAGCGAAGTCCCCACGGACCTGAATTGCAAAAACAGGATGAGGAAAACCAACATCAGCACTATTGGCACTATGATAGACAGTCGCTTCTCAGCCCTGATCTGATTTTCATAACTACCGGAAAATTTAAAACTTACACCTGATGGCACCTCCAATTCTTCATTATCAATAGCGGTTTGAATGGCCTTCTTAGCAGCTTCAACCACCTGTACCTCTGCATAGTTGTCCTTCTTATCAAAAAGCACATACCCGACCAGAAAGGTGTCTTCACTTTTAATAGCCTGTGGCCCCCTTACATATTCGATATCCAAAAGCTGACCTAAAGGAATTTGGGCTCCTGTTGGGGTGGGCACTAAAATATTTCTTATGGCTTCAGGGTCATCACGCAGCTCTCTTGGGTATCTGACCCTGACCGGATAACGCTCACGGCCTTCAACAGTGGTAGTGATTTTCATTCCCCCAATAGCCGTTTCAATTACTTGCTGAACATCCTCAATACTTAGCCCATAGCGAGCAATTTCTTCACGTTTAATATTGAGCTGAATGTATGGTTTACCAACGATCCTGTCTGCAAAAACAGCTTCTGACTTTACTGATGGCACACCTTTCAAAATCTGCTCCAGCTGCAGGCCAAACTCTTCAATAACAGTTAGAGATGGCCCATAAACTTTAACACCCATATGAGCACGCATTCCGGTTTGCAACATTACCAGTCGCGTTTCTATAGGCTGGAGTTTGGGTGCCGAAGTAACACCCGGTATTTTAGTCACTTTCAGAATTTCATTCCAGATATCGTCTGTAGAATGAATATGTGATCTCCAGTTTCTAAAAAACTGGCCATTATCATCTGGTATCAGCTGTTCTTTGGCAACACCTTGTTTTAGCGCTTCTTCATTTGAAAGTGCCGAGCCATCTTTTAGTACAAAGTTATTGTCACCATCAATTTCAAATCGCTGTCTGCGCCCTTTCTCATCAAGCAGGTATTCAGATTTATAATTGATAATATTTTCGTACATGCTTATAGGTGCAGGGTCCAGGGCAGATTCTACCCTTCCCAACTTACCCACAGTAATTTCTACTTCAGGAATGGCTGTTACCAACATATCCAATTGGCCAATCACCTTTCTATTAAACTCAATGCCCGAATGTGGCATGGATGTGGGCATCAATAAAAAGCTGCCTTCATCAAGCGAGGGCATAAACTCTTCACCTACACCAGGAAACTTATGTGATAGGTAAGACCAGGCACTATTGGTTCTGATGTTAACACCAATGGCATCAAACGACTTTGGAACAAAACCAAAAACGGTACTGAAACCCATCCAAATACTCAACCCCAGGATGCATAAAAATGCCGGTATAGACATGAACACGGCCTTATGCTCAAGACAAACCATTAAAATACTTTCGTAATAATGCTCCAGAACCCAAAAGAACCCCAGAATCAATGCTAGCAAAAGGGCTACAAAAAGGTAATTAAAAAAGAAGCCTGCCAATGGACCCAGCGGCAACCAATAGCTCGTCAACAGCCACGTAACCCCCAAGAGTATCACAATTAAGCTAAGGTGCTTAAACCAAATATTTTTATCACCATATGGCTCTTCAGCTGTCAAAGCCACAATGTATAAGATGATGAATGTAGCCAGAAACCATGAGCCTATAAACATGCAATAAATGGCCGCAAAACCAAGTAATGCATTAAATGCATACTTCACCTTCTTTTTATCTAATCGCAGCCCAAAGAACCAATGAGCTAATGTTGGCAGAATGAATAAAGCAACTAATAATGCCGCCACCAGTGCAAATGACTTGGTGAATGCCAACGGCCTGAACAGTTTGCCTTCTGCTGCTTCCAGTGTAAATACAGGCAGAAAACTTACTATGGTAGTGGCAACAGCAGTAATAATGGCTGAGCTTACCTCGCTGGATGCAGTGTAAATAACATCCTTAAGTGATTTACCATCCTTTGACTCTTCGACATGTTTGATGACATTCTCTGAGAGGATGATGCCCAGGTCAACCATGGTTCCGATAGCGATGGCAATACCTGACAATGCTACAATATTAGCATCAACGCCAAAATAGCGCATGGCAATAAATACCATTAAAACGGCCAGCGGCAATAGGCTCGAAATCAGTAATGATGCCCTTACATTAAACACCATAATAATCACCACCAAAATGGTGATCAGAATTTCTAATGATAATGCCTCTTCAAGCGTACCTAAAGTCTCATGAATAAGTGTAGACCTATCGTAAAAAGGAACAATAGTCAATTGTGAAACAGTGCCGTCTTCCAATGTTTTCTTAGGAAGACCTGAGGCAATTTCATTGATCTTGACTTTCACATCATCTATTACCTTCAATGGATTGGCACCATATCTGGCAACAACTACTCCGCCAACAACTTCAGCACCACCTTTATCCAAAACACCTCGCCTGGTTGATGGCCCGAGTGTAACATTGGCCACATCCTTTATCCTAATTGGCACATTATTATTAACCTGAACAACGGCATTTTCAATGTCCTCCACAGACTTGACATAACCCAATCCCCTAACAAGATATTCGGCCTGATTTATTTCCAGGGTTTTGGCGCCTACATCACGATTTGATCTTGATACCGCCTGAGCCACTTTGGTCAAAGGGATGTTGTAGACCTGTAAGGCATCGGGCTTTACATCGATCTGGTATTCCTTTACAAAGCCGCCAATAGAAGCCACTTCTGACACACCTTCGGTAGCATTTAATCCATATTTAACATAGTAATCCTGAACAGAACGAAGTTCGTGCAAGTCCCAACCTCCTGTCACATTGCCTTCAGCATCACGGCCTTCCAATGTGTACCAATAGACCTGGCCAAGCGCTGTGGCATCAGGGCCAAGTGCAGGCTGGACACCATCGGGCAATAATCCAGCAGGTATGGAGCTTAGTTTTTCAAGAATCCTTGATCTAGACCAGTAGAATTCTGTGTCTTCATTAAAAATGATGTAAATAGAAGAAAACCCGAAAATGGAAGAACTTCGGATAGACTTGACACCACTAATACCTAATAAATAAGTGGTTAAAGGGTATGAAATCTGGTCTTCAATATCCTGTGGCGATCTGCCCGTCCAGGAAGTAAAAACAATCTGCTGGTTTTCTCCAATATCGGGAATAGCATCTACCGGCACAGGATCACTGGGCAGCCAATCGGTTTTCCAACCAAATGGCGCTGTAACAATTCCCCAGCCTACAAAAAGGAGGAGAATAATGACTGTTATAAGTTTATTATCTAAAAAGTATTTTATGAGTTTATTGAGCATTGTTGTATGATTATAGTAAATCAATACACCGACTTGAAGTCGATGCTAAAACAATAATCTCTTAAGGCGCAATGCCAAAAGAGGCTCAATAAATCATATTAAGAAAGACTGGTGTAAAACAGTAAAGTCCTGCTGGAGAATGGGTGGACTGTATTCTTCAAACCTCGAAATTTCAAGAGGCTGAAGTTCTAGAGCCAACAGGCTGATTTCCGGTACTGGAATGAAGCACCAATTATGATCAACTTTTAAAGTTGCCTGCTTGAAATTGGTATCAGTGAGTAATGACACATATTCATTATCACAACAGCCTGATTGAAGCATGGTTTCATGACGGTCTTCAGCACCTTCTTTTTTAGAATCCATACCGGACATTCCGCAGTCCAAATGCTGATGCCCAAGCATTAACTGAGAGTCCACAGCCGTACCACCACAGAAGTGAGTGCCCAACGTAACATTGGCTCCACTTACCAGGATCAAAAGGGTGAAAAATATGGCTAAAATTCTTCTCACGATAGTGCTAAGATACGAATAAAGTTTTTAAAGGTTGTTTTTAGATATTTGTTGCCCTTCAAAAACGCCCACTTCTTCCTTTAGCCACTCAGGAATAACTTCGGTAGTTCTTGTTTTGGTGTTAAACATCACCTGCGTACTTCGGCCAGTAGCGTGCAACACTTCATGGTTTTCACCTGAGGTAATGGCATAATCCAATTCAAAGCTTTTTGTCCCAAATTTTCCCATCCGCACATGTACATGCGCATTCTCATCGGTCATTTTCAATTCCCTGCGGTAGTCACAACTTATATTGGCGATCAGGAACATATGCTTATGCCAGTCCCAGGTCTGGCTAGCTGTAACCATATATTTACCCCTGCCCATCTCAAAATACTGGATATAAAGTGCGTTATTAACATGACCTAAGGGGTCAAGGTCTCCCCACCTTACCTGAATGTACTCGCTGAAATTGAATTTATTAGATTCTGCCATTTGCTAATTTTATGGCAGCGAAGATATGCTAATCAAGTCATCAGTACCCAACCATTTATCTTCTTTATTGGTATACCACTTTCTTACTTTAGGAATTTGCATTCCCTCATACTCGATCAACTCAGACAATAAAATATACTCTCCATCATTTTTAGTCTCATCATGATAGAATTGGTAGACTTCCATGGCATAGGTTTCGGGATTCAAATAGATATACCAGGTGTCTGTACCCACACCTTCTTTAAAAGTGATCTTTAGCTTTAGGTACGCCTTTTCTTTAAACACTACATCCTCAACATCTTCATAAAGTACAGCACCTTCATCTTTTAGCTTCATAGGTAATCCATATAAGAAAGTGTAGTAATTTTTATACAACTCAGCCCTGTCACAAGTCAGCCCAAACTTTTTGCTCTCCTCATCTGAAAACTCTGACTTCCCATTAAATGATATTGTACATTCTTCTCCGTTCAGTGATCTCATTACAACATTCTCCCCTCTTCTTTCAGTCATGGAGAACTTTCCCTTCTGCAAATCAATATTAATATCACTTTCCCTCTGTGAGCCATCTGGCTGATTTAAATCAATCTTTAATGCAGCCTGAAACGAACTCCAATAGCCCTGAGGATCATGATAAGCGATGGATTTTTGTAATACCTCCGTTGCAGATTGTGCCAACAAAGAAATTGGCATTAACCCAACCAATACAGCAAAGAATAAGCTAAACAAGCGTTTACTTTTTATAAATGTCTCCATCCTTCATTACAAATTTTACATTCTTAAGTGCATTGATATCTTCAGACGGATTGCCATCAACGACAACAATATCAGCCAGGTAGCCTGTTTTCAATTCGCCTAATTCTTTTAGCTTAAAAACCCTGGCATTAACTGAGGTGATAGATTTTAACACATCAATATTTAGCATACCATATTCTGACATCATGGTAAGCTCAAGTGCATTTTCGCCATGAGGAAAAACACCAACATCACCACCCGCGATAATAGTAACACCGCTTTTTAAAGCCTTATCGAACGAAGCTCTCTTTGCCTTGATCTCCTCCGGTTCGGGAGAAGAACCATCCCAGCCTCTATATTTTGTTATGGAGTAAGTTGCAGCCAGTGTAGGGCATAAGGCTACATTTCGTTCCTTCATGAGCTTCAAAACCTCGTCAGTGGCATCAGTACCGTGTTCTATACTAACAACACCTGCCAGTGTTGCCCTTCGCATGCCCTCGTTGGTTGAGGCATGGGCAACTACATCACGTCCACTGCTTTTAGCTGTCTCTACAATTAGCTTCAATTCTTCAATAGAAAATGTAGGCATGGCCTCCTTATTTGGTCCCCAGCGATAGTCCGCATACACCTTTATAAAATCTGCCCCTTTCCCAATCTGATCACGCACTACTCTGATCAAATCATTACCATCTGCAGGTTCTGCACCCAGAGGAACTTCAAAATCAGGGTGAAATCCTTTAGGGCCATAACTTCCAGTAGCCACAATGGCCTTACCTGCTACTAACATCCGAGGCCCGATTGTTATTCCTTGCTCTATACTCTGCTTAACAGCTACATCTGCATATTCAGCTCCCTCAGACCCCAAATCCCTGATGCTAGTAAAACCAGCCATTAGATTTCTCTTAGCCATAACAGAACCTCTTATTGCCCTAAGACTTCTGGACTCCTTGAGTACCTGATCATTCCAATCAGCCTGATCATAAGGATAAAGAAGCACATGAGAGTGGCCTTCTATCATTCCGGGGATAATTGTGCCCCCAGAATAGGTTATTGTTGTATCATATTTTGTCTTAATCTTTGATATTGGCCCAACTTCTACTATTCTATTTTCTTCAACTACAACTCCCCAGTTGTTGTGCATTTCATTGCCATCGAAGAGATGATCTGCTGAAATGAGGGTTGTTTGAGAAAAGGCAAGATGGCAACTGAATAGAATTGTCAATAATAGTCTGAACTTCATCGCAGGTATGGTTGAATGGGAAACGACCAATTTATTTATTAAGCGTGGGATAAAAAAATTGATCTACATTATGTTTCAGTTTCAACATGTTTATTATTATCTCAATATGTGAATAATGTAAATCATAATTATTGCCATGTAACATAATCAAGACTTCATTATTGAACCTTTGTTGAAATAATTTTTAAACATTAGAGCATAAAACAATAAATAAACGTACCATGAAGAATTCAAATAGCACAGGAAAATTAGTTAGCTTTTTATTATTAGGAACGGCAGTAGGGGCAATTTTAGGTGCTGGTCTTGGCATTCTTCTAGCTCCTGAAACAGGAAAGAAAACGCGTAAAAACCTCTTAAATCAAGGAGATAAGCTTAGGGGTGTAATGGAGAAAAAATTCAATGAATTAGTTAAAGACATCAAGAAGGAAGTAGGAGTAGTGCAACATGACGCAAAAGAATTAATAAGCAATAGTGTGAAAAAAGCTGAAAATCTTATTTAAACTCTAATCTTTCAAAAGCTATCAATTGCAATAGTAAGGGCATTTTACCCTTACTATTTTAATTCGAAAATTAAATGGAATTTAAAACTGATACTAGTCAAGCAATTTTAGAAAAGGTTGAACAATTCAGCCTTGATAGTATAGCGTTATTAAAGTTAAAATCAGTAGACAAAACCGGAGAAATTACATCAAATATTGTTGCGAGCCTAGTTCTTCTTCTCGCCATTCTATTTTTTACCTTGATTTTAAGTATAGCTGTTTCTTTCTGGCTTGGTGATTTACTAGGCAAAGTCTATTACGGCTTTTTAATAGTGACATCATTCTATGCGATTATAGTAGTCATCTTATTTCTATCACAATCATGGATCAAAGCTCATGTCAATAATTCTATCATCAATAGGATGCTAAGTTGATTGATATGCAAAAAATCACAACTGCCACCGAGCTAAAAATTGCTATTCAAGAATTGGAAATTAAGCAAGCCAATGATTGGAATGAGTTGAAAGGTCAATTTATTGAATCCGTTGAAAGTTTAAATGCTGGAAAACTAATTAAAAATACCTTGAGTGAATTGATTCTTGCTCCTAATTTAAAAACAATAGCTATATCTACTTTGGCAAGTTTGGTAACTGGTTTTGTAACCAGAAAAATCAATGTTAGAAAGAAATTAAAGCAGGTAAAGAAGCTGATTCCCTAAAAAATTGCCCACCCCAAGCGCAGTTTGCAACTACGTCTAGTTGGGTTTAGCAGCTGATAACGATATCTAGGGGAAAAAACTTGCACGATTAAAACCATCGTTTTAGCCGCATATAGATTGTCATAATAGTGGCTACCAAAACCATTAACACCATGACAAAGAAATACCCCCAGTTGGCATCAAGCTCGGGCATATATCTGAAGTTCATTCCATAAACCCCGGCAATAAATGTGAGAGGTATAAATATGGCTGAGATGATAGTAAGGGTCTTCATAATCTTGTTCATTTCCATATTTTGATTTGAACGGTGTATGTCCAGCAGGTCTTTCAGCATTTCGCGGGAGGTCTCAAAAGAGGTGATGAGGTATTGCAAATTGTCCTGCAGATCTTGAAAATAGTTTATTGAAGAGGGTTTAATAAAAGAAGAGCCATCAACTTTCATCTTTACCAATGCCTCACGCATGGGCAAAGTATATGTTCTGAGTGTTTGAATATCCCTTTTTATTTTAACAATAGTTGAAACCACATTTTCTGAATTATTTGCCAGCATCTTGACTTCCAACTGCTCAGATTTTAATCTTAGTTTTTCAACTATTAACAAATAGTTGTCTAACACTGAGTTAAGAATATTATAAAAGAGAAAGTCGGTTTCATATTTTCTGACCAGTCCCTTACCTGCTCCTAGCCGACCACGTAATTGATCAAATACATCTCCCGGCAACCCCTCCTGAACTGTGATAAGCAAATTATGGGACATTAATATGCTTAAATGCTCTTCAATAATTTCTTCCTCTGAACTATTATAGTGCAACATCTTCGTACTGAAAAACAGCATGTCTTCAAATACTTCAAACTTGGGGAGCAGGTCTGCATCGGTTATATCACCAACTATTAGCGGGTGAATGTTAAAATACCTTGCCAGCTCATTTATTTCATCTGCCTTGATTGTTTCGAGATTAATCCAGTTCACACAATCAGGCCTTAACTTTTCGGAAGCCTGCCCAATATCAAGATCATTATCAATTAGATATTGCCCTGAATTATACTGAATCAGATTACATAAGGTGGTCTTTGTTCCTTGCATCGAAAAAAATATTAATATATAATTTGCTTTAGGCGATCCGTCATTATTTGATCCAGTATGTGGCCTCAATAAATGAATCATTATACCCAAGCCATCAATTGATTTAGACGGAAAAATGAAATAAAGTCACTGAACCCGTTAAGTGGTAAATACTGCCGGAGTATGAACAACTCTGGTATAGATATTATAGCAATGAGACGTTAGGAGCCTGGTTTTAATTGTTAAAATTCAATCCCCATTTTACCTTGTGCCAGACTCTTTCATGAAGATAATACAGAGCTACTTTTGTTAACGTCTCCACACCCCCTATAGTAAATGCCGACAAAGGATCACCTGTAAAAAACAAGGCAATTAAAATTGTATCCATGGTGCCCACCAACCTCCATGATACGCTCTTATAGAAACTTCTTAGGCGGCTGGTTTTTAATCCTCCCTTCCATCTTATTTTATTCCATATCCGTTCATGTACAAAGTAGAACAGTGTTTTGGTCGCCAATTCTGTAAAACCAATGCTTAAAGCAGATTTTGTGCTCCCGGTAATCAAATAAGACAGCACAATGGTATCCATTGTCCCAATCATCCTCCAGGTAATGGCTTTTGTAAGGCTTCTGTAGTAGGTGTTATTTACTAATCGGCCACCCGATTCAGCATGTATATTAGTCATTACAGCTTCTTATGCTCTATTATATTACCAAGATCGGTAAGCAGCAGCATGTATCGCTGTTTTTGCTGATCACGATAAATTACTTCATAGAATATCTCGTTTCCACGATTTAGCAAGACCCTATTCATAATTTCACCCTTTTCCAACACTTGCTGCCGAATACCCAATGGAAGATTACCTTCTGGAACAAACCTTCGGTATTCGATCAATTGTCCATCAGGGCTGAATAGTGCAATATGTTCCAAATTGTCTTTATAGAAAATAGCTTCAAAATTTGACTTATTGGCATGCCACTCCAACCCAACTGACCCACTAAATTTTTCATTGAATGCGTTCAAACATTCTGGAGTTGGATCTACATTATCGCTCTGAAGTATTTTTAAGATATCCTTTGTCATGTTTTACGTGGTTTATTATTGAGACGAAAGAGTTCTCTTTAGTAACAAAAACCTTATTAATCATTGAAATGCTTACTTTTATAGAGATACAACAATCTGGTTCTCGCTCTTTTTAATCTCATCTTAACAGCGCTTTCGGTAATTCTAAGTGCCAGACCAATATTTTTTAAAGATATGTTATCAATGTACTTCATGCGAAGCAGTACTTGCTCTTCTGTATGAAGTTCTTCCAACACCTTCATTAACTTGTCGTAGTCAAACTCTTCATTAATCTCTTCTATATTTTCAGGTATTATGGACAATTCCTGATCATTATCCCATTTTGGGTAATGGAGGTTCTTTTTAACCCTCAGAAAATCAATACAGTGATTATAAGTAAGTGAATATGCCCAGGTCGAAAATTTGGCGGTTCCCTTATAGGTATCCAATTTTTCAAAAATTTTCACCATTATTTCCTCAGTCAGATCAAGAGCCTCCTGTCTGTTTCTAACTATAGAATAACTTTTGTTTTTAACTCTATCGAAATACCTGTTATAAATAATTTCAAAGTACCGTGTGTTTTTGCCCCCAATTCTAATTAGGTCTATGACAGCATTATCATCCAACTTATCTTCTCCCGGATCTTCCATATAGCTAATGCCTCAACTTTAGTCAATAATTATTTTTTTTTGAAATACGCGTTACTTGTTCTGATTAGCTCGTCTAAAAAGCATTAAAGGGTTCTATACTTTGTCGTTAACAGTGACTGTAAAGTTTGGAAATCAAATAATGAAAACAAATATATTAATTCTAAGTGCTATTATACCAGGTATTTTAGTGCTTGCAAGTTGTCAGGAATTGCCTAAAGAAGTACTTGATAATGCCAAGTCTGCTGTGGAAAATGTGAAATCTCAAGGCGCAAATGAGTATGATCCTCAAAATTATATGCTACTGGAAGATTCTTTAAAAAATGCTTTGGCTTCAATTGATGCAGAAGAACCAAAGTTCTTTAAGGATTATCAAAAAGCCATTGAAAAACTTGAAGGTGTTTCTTCATTTGCAGCAACGGTTTCTTCAAATGTTGATGTAAAGAAAGAAGAAATTAAAACCAAAGTAACTGCTACAGTAAATGAGACTAAGTTACTAATTACGGAAAATCAGCAGTTGATTACTGATGCCCCTAAAGGTAAAGAAGGAAACGTGGCGTTGTTGGCAATGAAAGGTGAATTGGCGGTGCTTGATTCTATTTTGAACGAAACAAACAATATGCTTGCCCAGGGTCAATTACAGCCATCATTGGAAAAAGCCAGTGTTGCCAAAGATAAGGCTACTGCCTTAAACATTGAGCTGAAAGATATTATGAGCAAATACAAGTCGGCTAAAAAATAAATTTGGCAGTGGATTTTTGATTAATGCCCCAAAGGTTACTTAACCATTTGGGGCTTTTAATTTTTATAATATCATGCGCAGTTACCTTGTAATTTTTTCACTCTTTGTAATAACCCTTGGGTTATCGGTTCATTTTATAGAGTGGTCTTCACCACCGCTGCAATTACTCGAAGAATCGAGAAAATGCATGCTCAATGCTAAAAGGGCAGGCGCGCTTACATTATCTCCCGGGATGTACAATCAAGCGCAAGTGAGTTATGATTCTGCCATATTGGTTTGGAACAGTGAAAATACGAAAATGAAGCTCTTTAGAAATTACGAGCTGATGGAAGGTCATTTAAACAACGCCATCCTTACTGCCAACTTATCTAAAACTGCAGCCCTGGAAAAGGAACGTCAATATTGGGCTAAAAATCAAACAAGGTATGAAGCCGTGAGGGATTTATATGAGTATTTCAAAATGACTTATTCAACCTTTCCTTTAAAGGAGGCCGAACGAAAAAAACTTGCTGAGGCCCGTCTGGTTTTGGATGAAATTCAGTTGACCCTGAAAAACAAATCCTCCAGGGAGGTTGATCGCAAACTTGGTGAATGTGAGGCTTTCATTAATGATTTGATTAATAGTTTCACCGCCATTATGGAGAACTATTTCAAAGATTTTGAATTATGGGAATCACTACAAGTTAATGCATTGAAACTTGCTTCTAAAAACAACGAGAATGTGCTGATAATAGATAAGTTAAACAGGGAATGCAAGATATACTACCGCAGCCAGTGTATAGCTATATTTCCTGTTGAATTGGGGTATAACTGGATTGGTGACAAGGTACAATCAGGTGATAAAACCACTCCTGAGGGCATCTATAAAGTGATTAAGAAAAAGTCCAGTCCCGACACAAAATTCTATAAGGCACTGCTTTTAAATTATCCTAATGAAGATGACAGGAAACGCCATAAACTCAATATTTCAAATGGGTCCATTCCTAAAAATTCGGCCATTGGTGGTGACATTGAAATACACGGCTTTGGCGGCAAAGGCATTGATTGGACAGATGGATGCATTGCACTTTCAAATGAAGACATGGACAGTTTATACTCCATAATATCAACAAATACCGCGGTAGTCATAGTAGGTTCAACAAAACCTTTAGAAGATGTGCTTCATGTGCGATGAGAACGTTTTATAAAATGCCTATAAGGTACATATTCTTAATTATTGCCCTGCCTATTTCTTTCTATTTAGTAAATGTAGCAGGCATTTCAACTCTGGGTTTGAGTGAGTATATTCCTAATGGTACCAAATCTGATTCATTGACAAAAACCGTCACTGCTGAGTTGACTTTAATTGACGGAAGGATGAAAAATCTGGTTCCAAAGTCGGCTTATCTGGCAATTAACAGCACAGCAAATGAATTTTATTTGTTTGAGGGTGGCACGGTCACAAGACATGAGAAATGCTCAACCGGAAGCTATGTTTTACTCAAAAATGGTGACCTGCAGCAATGGATGTTTAAAACACCGAAAGGTGAATTTAAAATCTTAAATAAAAAGAGGAAGCCCGTATGGAAGAAACCAGATTGGGCCTTCATCGAGGAAGGGCTGCCTGTTCCATCTATTAACCATTCTTCAAGATTTGAATATGGCGTACTAGGAGATTATTCCCTTAGCCTTGGCGATGGATACCTCATACATGGCACCATATATCAGCGGTTTATTGGTTTGCCCGTAACGCATGGCTGCATCAGGTTAAATGACGAAAACCTGGAGCTGGTTTACAAAAAATTGGCCGTTGGCTCTAAAGTATATTTATTTTAAATGATACCCTTTCTCACTCAAATTAACCTTAAAAGTGAATTTCTTAAAAACACTTTGAAGGTATTACTTATCAGTGCCTTTGTGATTACAGCAATTCAACTTTTCGTAGCTCCCCATAAAATCAATAGTAAGTGGAAAGTCGATAACGACAACTTTAGATATAACAGGGAACAGAATCTGTTAATAAAACAACTGGCTTACTTTAGGGCCATAGAAACAGCCTCAAAGTATGATTCCATTTACCTTATTATTTCAATACCAGATAGTTTAGTTTCTATTGGTATTAATGGAGTGAAGTTTTATGGCACAAAAATTCAATCCTACCAAATGGATAAGTTCTTGACTGGTATTAATTCAACTACTGTTTTAAATCAGTTTCAAAAACCGTTAAAATCCAAGGAAACTTTTTCATCAATAGTTAAGGAACCTATAAAGGTTAAGATAGCTCCAAAAAATGCTGAAGAAGCGGCAAGAATGATGACCTTGCCAGATTCTGTGATCTTTGAACATGCAGAACTTACCTACCTTACAGAAAACGGCATTGTATTAACACTAAAAGCCAGAGAAGATAAAAGCTGGTTCGTAAACAAATGGAGCAATTCAATTTCTCAATTATCCGATATTTTAGTCAAAGCGCTTAATATAACTTTAGCTACGGGCCAATTTAAAATATATGATTATCAACCCGAAATCCAGTTAACCCTGGATAATATCGCACTGACCTCAATATATAGGGCATTGCCAAAAGAGCCCATAATTGTGATCAGTTATTAGCTTATGCCGCTTTTTGAGTATTGTTTTTAATTAAGTTGTTTAGATAATCTACCCACTTTTTAGCCAATAACAGGTGAAACCGGGAATTTAAGGGCTCATCAAATAATGAATTGAATATTTCCAGATTGATCACATCACTTGAATAAGTGTTTATTTGGATAGTTACAACATCATGGTTGGCTACTACTTTTGCGCTCTTCACATCCAACAGGTTAACATGCTTTTCTGTTGGCACATCGTTAAGAATGGAAATATAAACCAGCGCTCTTTTTGAACTATCAAAACCTAATCCTTTCTGGTTCCATATTTCAAATTCGGACAATCTCATGTCATGCCTCTTGGCCAATAATTTAAGTGCCTTTTCTATTTTCATTTTTTTTCTGTTCGACAAAAAATATAGGTAAAACAAGGGGGCGAAAATCGAAGTTGTTAATACGATACCAATTATTATCTCACCAGTTTTCATAGTTTTATTATTCTAATTATTGTTTTAAAGTTTTTGCATGTCGGTATTGTTCGCCAATCTTGGTTTCATAATTAAAGACAGTAATATGGAGCCAAAGAGAACTAAAAGAACTACTCCAAGCGAATGAAGGGTGTTAATGGTATAGATATCTTCAAAAAATATTTTAACCCCAATAAATGCCAGTATCAGGCCCAAGCCATACTTAAGCATGTGGAAAAGTGTCATAATACCTGCCAGTGAAAAGTAAAGCGCCCTTAATCCCAGTATGGCAAAAATGTTGGAAGTATAAACAATAAAGGGGTCAACAGTTATGCCAAGGATAGCTGGTACTGAATCCAGAGCAAAAATTATATCCGTGGTTTCAACCACTATCAGCACAATGAACAAAGGAGTGGCATATAATTTCCAATTTCTGGTAACAAAGAACTTATTGCCATGGTAGTTTTTAAACACGGGTATTATCCTTCTTATAAGTTTCCCAATCAAATTGTTTTTAGGGTCAACTTTAGATTCCTTGCCAAGCAGCAACTTAATGCCTGCAAAAACCAAAAAGAGCCCCATAATATATAGGAGGAAGTCAAAGTTTTCAATCAGCTTAACGCCAAAATATATGAAAATTGCACGCATAATAACTGACCCGATAATACCCCAAAAAAGCACCCTGTGCTGTAATTTTGAAGGTATAAGGTAGTAAGCGAAGATGATTTGGAATACAAATAAATTGTCTACACTTAAAGATTTTTCAATGAGGTAGGCCGTCAAAAACTCACCCGCACTTTTACTGCCAAGGGTATAGTAAACAACAACATTAAATGCCAATGAAATAAGAATCCATACGCCTGTTTCTATTAGTGAGTGTTTAAGGGTAATCACTTTATCCTTTCGGTGGATAATAAACAAATCAAGTGTAAGAAGAATAATAATCAGGACGCAGAAGAAGATCCACAGATAGGTGTACATAGTAATATTTTATACTTGTTGAGACGATGGATCAATTGAAAGTAACTGTCAGAACTGGAAATTATTTAGCCGTTACTTTTATCTCTTTTATCGTCTCACATGGTATGAATTTGACAAAAGAAACCTGGGGTTCCAGGTTAGGTCTGATACTCGCCATGGCTGGAAATTCTGTTGGCCTCGGAAACTTTCTAAGATTCCCGGTACAGGCCATTAACAATGGTGGCGGTACTTTCATTATCCCCTACTTGGTTTGCTTCTTACTCATGGGCATACCTCTACTCTGGATTGAATGGTCCATGGGCAGATTTGGGGGAAGGCACGGACATCATTCCACACCTTTTATCCTCAACTCGATGAGCCCAAGACCCCTTTGGAAATATATTGGTGTTTTTGGAATATTTACCAACATAGCCGTGGCCGCTTATTATTGTTATATAGAATCATGGACACTATCTTATGCCCTGCACAGTATTAAAGGTACATTTTCATCACTTTCTCAATCGTCTATTGCTGCTTACTTTGACAGTTATACCAACTTATCGACATCTTTTTTTGGTATCCCAAGTGAGGCAGTTTTTTTCTTTATTGTATGCGTGGGTATAAACACTTACATTCTTAGTAAGGGGCTGGCCGGTATTGAAAAAGTGGCCAAAATAGGAATGCCACTGCTTGTTATATTTGGTATATTTTTAGCCTACAAAGGCCTTACTGTTGGCACTAGTGCTGTTTCTGAACAATTTCCTCTTGCCAGTGCCTGGGATGGTCTCAATTATCTATGGACACCACAATATGATTCCCTGTTAAGGCCCGGCATTTGGCTGGCAGCAGCGGGTCAAATTTTCTTTACCTTATCAGTAGGCATGGGTACAATCCATTGCTATGCAGCCTACATTGATAGTAAAGATGATATTGCACTTAATGCGTCCACAGCTGGTTTTACCAATGAATTTGTCGAAATAGTTTTAGGCAGTTTAATAGTTATTCCAATAGCTGCCGGCTACTTTGGTATTGAATGGATTAAAGAAAACATGAGTTTTGGTATGGCATTTCAAACTATGCCTTTCTTGTTTAATCAATGGGGTGAAATACTGGCATCATTGGCAGGTGTTTTATGGTTTGGATTGTTATTTTTTGCCGGAATTACTTCTTCCCTGGCCATGGGCACACCATGGATGGGATTTATGAGTGATGAATTTGGTTGGAACAAAATAAAAGGGGCCATTTCATTCGGAGCCCTTGTGTTGGCTTTAGGTTTACCTTGTGTCTTGTTTTATAAATACGGTTATTTTGAGCAGTACGATTATTGGGCAGGTACGGTGTCATTAGTGATTTTTGCATTAGCCGAAACCATTCTTTTTGCGTGGATATTCGGGCTGGACAAAGGTTGGCAGGAAATTACAACTGGCGCTGATATTAAAGTTCCAGTGATTTTTAAGTATATAATTAAGTATGTAACTCCTATACTTCTTATCGGTGTGTTTATTGGTGCCCTCATCACTCCTGTCAAAAATAACTGGATTGATGCTTTCAAAAGCCTATCCAATGATGGAGTCTGGCCGCTGGACGGACAGTCGTTACTCCTGCAGATCAGCAATACGGAAATGTACACCGCACTTCATAATGCAGTTGATCCCTTGGTAATTGAATCAATCAGAAATGAAATATTTTATACCAATATAGCCCGATGGGTTCTTTTAATATTATTTGTAGGAATAACCACGTTGGTGTACATAGCTCATAAACGAAGAACCCAAGAAAAATGAATTTGGAACCCTTAATTTTCATGATCACCGTTCAATTGGTTGTAACCGGCATCATGCTTTATTGTTTTAAAAAGGTCTTAAAGAAGCGTTAGTTCAACAGCCTAGTAATTCTTATTTGGTTTAAGTTTTGAACTTAGACCTTTTGCTTTACTAAACTAACCACAAGTTACACTACGTTAAACTTGCGGTAGATTGGGGATGAAAGTATTAAAGGGTTAAAAGAGAATAAGTTTGAGAATGTATTCTAGCCAATCCATTAGACAATTTAATAAAATTTACTGCGCTTTCTCAAGAGTGTTTTCTCCATCTAACTTCAAATCAAAATGTGGTGATAAAAATGATGTAGAATTTGATGCTTAATTTATTGATGGTATTTCTACAAGATTTAGTTGATACATAATTATAGATATAGAAATTGTGTCCAAAATGTGGCACATAAATTTGCAAGGTAAATTAATAATAATTTTATTTGGTATAGTTGTGGTAAGGCACAACAATTCTTAGTTGCTGAAGATCGGTCTACAATAATTGATAAAGATCATCAATAAATGCAATAGCCCCAACGCATGGTATGACCAATTGCTGAGGCTATTGACCTCTAAATGAAGAGGCTTTTTGTCCTAACTGCCATTAGGACTCAAGAAGATAGTTGGATGTCGTATCAGATTGCAATCTTATGAGAATTGTCTGATGTCCATTACGCTTGGATATTCTATTGTTTCAAACGACCTGCTAACTAACTTGGAAAATCTTTAAGGGGGCTAAGCCCCCTTTTCTATTTCTTTTAATAGTCCTACTAAAATATAAAAGTGAAGTATTACGTCAAAATCATAGTAGCTAAATAATTCAATTTAACTACAGTCTTCTTAAAGCCCTGTAAAACAGTTAGTTATGTATGTATTTTTAATTATGACTTAGCCCTAAATTGGCTAAAAACGCATATAAAAAAAATCCAAAAACTTTTCCACATCTGCAAGCAATATCAACATTATAATGTTAGCTAGTTTTCCACACTAAAATTCAAATCAAGCAATAAGAATAATTATATTAAGATATATTTTAATTAAAAAACTATAATCTTGTGAAATATGTCAAAAATAGCACACTAAGAGGGTTTACAGAATCCAAGCAAACCAAGCAAAATGACCAAGCAAAGCAAAAATACTCAAAGAAAAAGTCATTAATTTTTTGAATACTTATTATTGACTTATGTAATTGTTTGCTAGAAGGCCAACATAAATGCATTGAAATTGAAAGATTTACCCTCCGCTGGTGCGAGCTTTTAGCTCGTATCCTGCCATATTACTTAACAGGATTTGCAGGACGTAAAGTCCGAGCTACAAGCTCGAACTAACGAGAGAGAGAGTATAAATGATAATAACAAAAAAGGCTTCCAAAATTGGAAGCCTTTTTGATGTGATCCAGCTGGGGCTCGAACCCAGGACCCTAACATTAAAAGTGTTATGCTCTACCAGCTGAGCTACTGAATCCTAAGATATTTTCCATTAAAAAAGCTCCCTTTCAGAGCCTCGTTTTCCAATGGAGTTGCAAATGTAATACCTCCCCTTTTAATTCCAAAACTTCTGTGAGAAATTTACTTAAAAAGTTCAGATTATTTGCCGCCTGCATAATCCCTTGTCTTAATGAAGCAAAATACAAAGCCTCAACTTATATTTGCGACATGAGAAAGGTAGTCTATATTATTTTATTAATACTTACTGCACAGGCGGCCAAAGCACAAACCACTTTAACATTGGCAGACTCTCTGTTCGAAAAAAAGAAATATACCGAGTCATTTGAACTGTACAAAGGCATTCTTGAATTGGAAAAGAAATCAAGCCCATCAATGCTTTTGAAAATGGCCTATATAAAGGAAGGGCTTGGTGGTTATAGTGATGCACTTTATTATCTCAATCTTTATTATCTACAGACAGCAGACAAAAAAGTGCTCTCCAAAATGGAAGAGCTTTCCAAAAAACGAAACATGAAAGGTTATGAATTCAGCGATTTTGAATTCATCCAAACTATATTTTATAAGTACTACTTTATCATCTGTGGGCTGGTATTCGCACTTTCCCTTTTATTTCTGGCCTTCACTTACCATATGAAGATCAATCTAAAAAGAAGCCCTGTTCTGCCCGCTTCTTTTATGTCCATTTCGCTGGCCATACTTTTTTATATCCTCAATTTTGGTCACGATTATGATAAGGCCATCATTAATCAATCAAGCACTTACATGATGAGTGGGCCTGGGGCTGGTGCCGAAGTGATTAGCATTATCGATAAGGGCAACAGGCTACAAACCAAGGGTGAGTATGATGTATGGACAAAGGTTGAGTTTGACAACAAGACTGGTTACATCAAAACTGATAAGCTTAAAAAAATAGCTTTCTGAAATTAATACATTACGGTCACTGAGCCCTGATATTTCTGATTGGTGTATCGGATTTGGTAATAGTATACACCGGCAGAGGCGTTTTCACCAAACCATTTGAATTCGCGATCATCACTCTGGAAAATTTGTCGCCCCCACCTGTTGAAAATCACAACTTCTTCAAATTGCCCGGCACAATTGTCAATAGGAAGTATATTTCTTAGCTCATTGGTATTTTCATCTCTCTTAAACATTCCAAAAAAGGCATTATACTCATCGCCATTTGGAGTAAAGAAGTTAGGTGGCAACAATTGTTCACCTCCGCTCTCCAGATCCTGAACATGGATTTTCAATGTTCTTAAAGTTGATCGTGACTCAAAGCAATTCTGATCCTGAACCAGAAATGTTAGTTCCAAATCCCGGTTTAAACCAGGTCCTGTTAGATCGACACATGCTGGTGTCCAGCTAAATAACGACTGAACTGCTCCTGCTCCTTCGGCAGCTTCAAAAACAAATGGGTCATCTTCATTGCGCTCCAACAGATCAAGAATAATAACATCACCCTCCAGATCAAGCGCGCGGATATTGACCTCAATGGCTTCTCCAACAATAACACTGATGCTGTCATTGATGATTTCAACATCATTAAGACTAGTCATAAATACCTCTGGTGCCGAATTTATTGGTGAGGAAAGCAATATGTCGATATCCAGTGTATCGGTATTGGTTAACTGGCAATCATCCAAATCTTCAACAAAAAATGACACCCTTAACGAATCGAGCTCCCCATCATATTGACAGGGGATGCTCCAAAATAAATTGCTTGTAATCCCGGGATTTCCAGCACCTGCCTTATTTTCAAAGGTCATTCCAACATCTTCAAAATTGAAGTTTCTGGGTATCCCAAATAAGGATATTAAGTCATTATCATTATCCTGGGCTTTGATGTTCAAGTCAACTACCTCTCCATATTTATATTTGAGTAGTTGATAACTTGCACCGGGTTTAGAAACCTCAAAAACCTTAGGTTTCGTTTGGTCAGGAAAATCAATATTTAGGGTCATTATTATTTCCTTTGGGTCTTCATAAGTGCACTGGTCAACATCATCAACCCTTAATAATATATCAAAAGCCTTTCTTACACCTGAACTCACTGGCACATCCCTGCCCTGAGAGAAATTAAGATCTTCAGTGTTGCAATCATACTTCCAGTTAAATGTTGTGGAGACATCATTACTACCATAGAGGGGCTCAGTAAATGTCATACCCACATCGGCTAAATTAAAGCCTAGAGGGGTGATGTCTAACAAAACCTCATCTTCCAAATCAAAACCATTGATATCAAAAGTTAAATTACCGTTTGCAACGGAAGTCACATTTTTAGTGATATTATTAATCTTTTGACTGTTGACTGTTTCTGCAAAAAAGGCCCTGGTATTTGGCGGTGGTTGTATATTTAAAGTAACTATTACTGTGTCCAGCGCAGGCTGCGGACAAGCGTCATCTAAAGCAATAATGCCTATTTTGTAAGGTTTGCCAATAACATAAGGGCATTGCGGAAAGCATACTTCAAATCTAGCAGTATCTATTACTGATTGCAAAGGAGCATTTAGGGTTTCAGTTATTTCAATACCCTCTAGCTGCGCATTAAAGTTAATTGGAATAGCCCTGATGGTAACATCTTCAGAAAAATCTCCACTGACAGGAACATCATTAACCAAAATCTCCACACAGCGCTCATCGGCTACATAAGGAAAGTAAAGTTCATTCCCTTCAACATAAAATCCCGACTTGCCTTTTTCTCGGGCCCGCACTACCGGAGACTCGTTAGCACAATTACTCACTACCAGCATCTGAAAGTCCCTGCGCATTTCGCCTATCTTCTCTCCATTTCTGAACTCTTCACATTTAACTGCAAAGACAAAGAGTCCTTCAAACTTGGGCGTTACTGTTAGAAGTCCAGCTTCAGATATTTTCAAATCAGGAGAGCCATTGACAATGTTTTCAAGCCCAAACCCTTGCTTCCATATTACCTCAGGGTAAGGCCCTGAATTCGGAGTTACAGGATAAGCCAATTGGGTATCAATTGTGCTGTAGGGTGTAACCATTGTATAAACCAATGAATCTCCATCATCATCAATTCCCCCAAAATCAGCAAAGTAGAATTTATCCACACAACCATAATCCCTTAAAGGGGGGAACAAACGAGGTGTTGAATTTATAAATTGCTCACCATCTTTTACAACCGGAGGGAATTCCAAATAAAAAGTTTGGCCAGCACTAATACCTGAACCCGGTATAGCACTTTCTATGTTGTTTATAGTATAATTTCTACAGCAACGCTCATAGGCAACATAGTAGCCGTCAGGGTGATCAAATTGAGAAGGTGGTAAGGTAATTATGTTGGAATAGTATAACCTGGAGGTAATCAACTGGCCATCGCTGCATTCTATATTGCTGTAGGGCACCAATTGATCAATGGTTTTATTCAGGGTGTAGGAACCCATTAGCGTATTATCATGCTTCCGATATATGTATACAATAATGGATTCTTCCCTTGCGCCAGCAGCACCATTCTTCTCATCGAAGTACATGATCATGTTGAGGCTGAATTCATAGTCTTGCAAATACAATAATTCAAATTCCCCACCTACGATATGCGAGGCAAAACTTGTAAGTTTGCAAGCCAGAAGAACAATTAGAGTAAGTAGAATTTTGCGCATACGCTAGCTTTCTAATAATAACAACTTCTAAAGATAAGCCTGATTGATTGCGTATTTTATAAAACATGAAGATAAAAAATAAAATCTTAAATAATATAGAAATTGAAGGGATTGCTGCTGAAGGAAATTGCATAGCCCGCCATGAAGGTCAAATCATCTTTGTTCCCAGGGTAGCTCCCGGTGATATTTGTGATATAAGAATCACCAAAAGAAAGAAAAGTTACCTTCAGGCTGTTCCGTTAAAGATTCATAGTTATTCTAAGCTAAGAAGTGAGCCTTTTTGTGAGCATTTTGGAACATGTGGTGGCTGCAAGTGGCAGCATATCAACTATCAAGTGCAATTGGACAATAAGCAACAGCAGGTAATTGACAATTTGCAGCGTATTGGAAAGATAGCTTTTGATAAGATAAACCCAATAATTGGTTCTGAACAAACCAACTACTACCGTAATAAACTAGAGTTCACCTTCTCTGATAGTCGATGGCTTACCAGAGAAGAAATTGATAGCGGAGAAGACATCAACAGAAGTGCTTTGGGCTTCCATATGCCAGGCAGGTTTGATAAAATTTTGGATATTGACCACTGCCATCTTCAACAAGACCCTTCTAATGGTATAAGAATAAGGGTGAAGGATTTTTGCATACAAAAGGAAATTCCATTTTTTAACCTCGTTCATCAAACAGGTTTTTTGAGAAACCTTATAATCAGAACTGCTTCAACAGGTCAGGTGATGGTAGTGCTGCAAATCACTCAGGATAATGAAGAGTGGACCAATTCCATTCTTGATATGCTTGCAGCAGAATTTCCTCAGATTACTTCATTGAATTATGTGATTAACAATAAGGGCAATGATACCTATCATGACCTTGAAATAGTGAATGTAAAAGGGCTGCCCTATATTGAAGAGCAGATGAATAAACCTGATGACAGTGGAAAGCTGACCTTTAGAGTGGGTCCTAAGTCATTTTATCAGACCAATGCCAGCCAGGCTGAGGTGCTGTATCATGAAGCGTGGAAGATGGCTGGTTTGACGGGCAATGAAATAGTTTATGACCTTTATACCGGAACAGGAACTATAGCCAATTATGTAGCCGGCAACGCGAAAAAAGTGATAGGTGTGGAATATGTAGATGCGGCCATTGAAGATGCAAAGGTTAACTCCGAGATTAACGGGGTAACAAATACTACCTTTTATGCTGGTGATATGAAGGATATAATGACGCCATTATTTATCAAGAAAAATGGAGCCCCTGATGTAATAATCACTGATCCACCAAGAGCTGGTATGCATCCCGAAGTTTGTGATGTACTTCTTGACAGCAATGCAAGAAAGATAGTTTATATCAGCTGCAACCCGGCAACACAAGCACGTGATTTAGCCATCTTGGACGTAAAATATAAAGTAAAAGAAGTGCAGCCAGTAGACATGTTTCCGCATACGCATCATGTGGAGAATATTGCTTTGCTGGAACTGAGATAAACAATAAAGGCAGCACATCAGTGCTGCCTTTATTGTTAGTTCTTATTGATTCTTAATCATGAGAATACCTTAACCCCTTGATATCGTTGTCAAAATACTTTTCGTAAATCTCAGCGTACTTCTTAGAGTCTTTATCGCTGATTTTAACTCTATTCACCTTAAACTGTCCATCACGACTTACTTCAAGAGTTTTAATATCTTCTGAAGATTTGATATAGCCGTCTTTCACCAATTCATTTTTAAGTTCTTCATCAAACTTCTTCATCTTTTGTTCAAAGACATCCATCTCTCTTTCCAGCTTCACCATTTCTTCTCTCAATGACTTCATGTTTTCTCTTTCTAGCTGCATCTGCTCTTTAGCCAAAACCATAGCTCGTTCTGCATCCTCTCTGCTGTGCTCTTCAGCAAACCTCATTTGTTCTCTTTGAGCCATGGCCATTTCCCTTTGTCTCATGGCAATCTCACGGGCTTCTTCAAACCTTTCGGTTTCTACCGAGCTCATAGTTTCCTGCAACTCTTGCATCATCACTTGCATTTCTTCTTTATGATCTTCATAGAAGTCTGCAAACTGCTCAGAAAACTTTTCTGCAAATGCTTCAGACCATTCATCTAAAACCATTGGCGGCATAGGTGGAAAATCAGGTATTACAGGTGCAGGGTGTACCGGGGCCGTTGGGGGCACGCGCCTTTCATACCTCCAGGCATCTTTATCCTTTTCAGTAGTGTCAACTTCTACTAAAACTGTTTCTGGTACCACTTCCTCATTTATGTCAGCATCTGGGGCAGGTTCATATACTGCAACCAGATCAGGTTCGACATCAACTTGAGGGTCAACCTTTAAATCCACATCTACATAAGGGTCTTCAAAAGATTCAACCTCTAAGGGTTCGTTCATTTCCTGCTGTGATTTCGCGTTTATTGAATACCAACCAAAGCTCATTAATGAGGCTGCAAATAATACCAGCATGACCATTCTGGTATCGAGTAAGTTTTGAGTTTTCATACCTGTTAATCGTTTAATTCTGTGAAATATGTTGTTATTGTTTGAGAAATATAATGCAAGCTGAGGTTGTCTGCGGATCTCCTCCACCCTGAGTAGCGTAGAAGCCAGACTATAAGAATCACCAGAAACTGAAAGTGCCAGATCATCACAGGCATTTTCCCTTTCTGTTCTTATCAAATTGGATATTAACCACACAAATGGATTGAAGAAGAACACTACTTCTACCAAATGCTGGAGTACGTTTACTATAAAATCATACCTTTTTACGTGTGCTAACTCATGCGCCAGAATGATTTCAAGCTGATCGTCTGATAAGCCTGTGAGTAGTGAAGTAGGTATTATAATTATTGGTTTTATTGTTCCAAATACCATGGGCACATCTACCCTATTTGAAACTTTTAATATGACATTTGCTGTCATTTTTAAGCGTGACTTCAACTGCTCCAACTTATTTAACCATAATTCATTAGAGCATCTAATAGCGTTTTTCTTAATTCTGGTAAGTAAATACCAGCCACCCAAAAGTCTGACAACCATTACTAAAACGCCAATACACCAGGCTGTTAAAATGATGTTGATATTTTGCGCCAGCCAAGTGGTAAACGAAAAGTTATAAGTAGTAGCGAAGTCGTTATCAAACAAAATTTGTATGTTTTTGATACCTGTTTGTTGTGCAATTACCGGATCAAAAATCCAGAAGAATGTAACTACTGTACCTATAAAATAAACCGATAATGCAGCTACTGAAAATACATATCTGATTTTACTATTGCTTACTCTGAAAATAGTAAGTACAAGAAACAACGAGCAATAAATCAATAAGCCCTGCCATAATGAATGCACGAGCGTATGACCAATAGTAGGTACAATTGAATCAATATTTTGAAGCAGATCAATCATTTTTATCGTTTTTAAGCTGATCAATATATGCTCTTATTTCATCCAACTCTTTATCGCTTGATTTGCTATTGCCAAGAGCCTGCATCACCAAGTTCATGGCTGAACCTTTAAATACTTTATCAACCACCTTATCCAACATTTTTTGTTGAGTAGCAGATTCAGAAACAATCGACTTATAAATATGGGTTTTGCCGTTAAGTTCCCGGGAAACCAAACCCTTATCATGCATAATCTGCAATAGCTTTAATGTGGTGGTATAACCTATCTCCTTTTCTGACTGAAGTTGGTCGTTTATCTCCCTTACAGTTTGTGGGCCTTTGGCCCAAAGTACCTGCAAAATATCTAACTCTTTTTCTGTTGGTTGTGGAATCATACTATCTACGAATAATTTCGTAATACAATTATAAAACAGGTTTTCTTCTTATCCAAGTTTATTACGAAATTTTTCGTAATTGGTTTTATACAGATATAGGCCGCATCAGGGCAAAGTAAGGCTCAATAAATAATCATCTGTCCTTTCAACTAAAAACAGCCCCAAACTCATTAATAAGATTTCAATTTTACTATCTTAGAATTTGATAGTCGATAAATGAAGAAACCCAATTACGTACGCTTTTTCATTGTAGTAGCTGCGTTCATAGTGTGTTATGTAGCACTATTAGCGATGCTGATAAAAATTGAAGCGCATAATCCCGAAGCAAACATAAAAAACTTTGGAGATGCCCTTTGGTTTTCAATAGTTACTCTTACCACGGTGGGATATGGTGACCTACACCCTGTCACTCACGAAGGTAAAATGTTTGCTTCTATCTTCCTTTTGGCTAGTCTTGGTTTCTATGGCGTTATCATAGGCCAGATTAGCAACATAATGAGTACTATAAAAGAACATAACAAACTGGGTATGAACGGAACGAATTTTACGAATCATGTGGTCATGATCGGATGGTCAGATTTTGGTAAGGCTGTTGTTGACCAACTTATAGCAGCGGGCAGAAGTATTGCCATTGTTACAAAGGAAAAAGACAATATCGATATCATTCAGGAATTCTACCCAAAGAAAAATGTATTCACCCTGTTCTCAGACTACAACAATTTTGAATACCTCAATAAAATGAACATCATGGACAGCTCCATTGTGTTTGTTAACCTTCATGATGATACCGAAAAGCTTGTTTATGTCCTTAATCTGAAAAAGCACTTCGACAATCTGAATTTTGTAGTTACCCTTGACAATGCCAACCTGAAAAGCACTTTCCAAAGCGCAGGGGTTACTTATGCGGTATCAAAACATGAGATAGCATCACGGCTGTTAGCCAGTTATATTTTCGAGCCAGATGTGGCCATTTACTCTGAGGAGATCATCGCTTACCCACAAACCGATGAGCATTATGATATTAAGCAGTATAAAGTAATAGAAAATAACCCATTCATAGACCAGTTTTATGACAAGGTGTTCTATGACATGAAAAAAGAGTTTAATGTTATTTTAATTGGTATTGTTAAGGTCAATGGTGCTGAAAGGAAGTTGATGAAAAACCCTGAGGAGACTGTCAAAATTGCCGAAGGCGACTACCTGATTATGATTACCAATAAAAACTCGGTAATAAAATTAAAACGATTCTTTAACGTAGAAGAAGGTCATTTATAAAAGTAAAAAGCCCTGACAGATGCTCCAATGAGTTAAAACATCGATCAAGGCTTTTACAACCAATCAGAACTAGATTTCCACTTTATCGAGATTTAAAAACTCGATTTGGCCATCAGTTGATACATCAACGCCAACTAAACTGTCTTTATTGATTCTACCTGCTAATATTTCTTTAGAAAGTTCATTAAGCAGTTCTTTTTGTAGCACTCGCTTCAATGGCCTTGCTCCAAATTGCGGGTCAAAACCGAGCTTGGCTAGCTGATCTAGTGCTTTATCAGAGATTTCAATCTTCACACCGTTCTCTGCCAGAGTATCTTTAATATGCTTGAACTGAATATCAACTATCTTTCTGATATCTGCTCTCGACAATGGCCTGAACATGATAGTCTCATCAATCCTGTTCAAAAACTCTGGTCGCACTGATTTCCTCAGCACTTCAAAAACTTCCAGCTTTGTTTTCTCAATCACTTCCTCAACATTCTCATCAGTGATATTCTCAAAATTCTCCTGAATGATATGAGAACCCATATTGGTAGTCATGATGATGATGGTGTTTTTGAAGTTGGCCACTCTGCCTTTGTTATCAGTCAATCTGCCTTCATCTAATACCTGTAACAATATATTGAAAACGTCAGGGTGGGCCTTCTCAATCTCATCGAGCAGTATCACAGAGTAAGGTTTTCTTCTCACGGCTTCAGTAAGCTGACCGCCTTCATCATAACCCACATATCCGGGAGGCGCTCCTACCAACCTACTTACAGAATGTCTCTCCTGATACTCTGACATATCAATCCGCACCATCGCATTGTCATCATTAAAGAGATACTCTGCCAAGGCCTTTGAAAGCTCGGTTTTACCTACACCGGTTGTTCCCAGAAATATGAAAGAGCCTATTGGCCTTTTAGGATCCTGTAATCCTGCCCTGCTTCTCCTCACCGCATCAGAAAGTGCTCTTATCGCTTCTTCCTGGCCTGCCACACGCTTACCCAACTCGTCCTCAAGTACCAATAGTTTTTCTCTTTCACTCTGTAGCATTTTGGATAACGGTATACCCGTCCATCTGGCTACCACTTCTGCTATATCCTCACTATCAACTTCCTCCTTCAACATAGCATTATTGCCTTGCTGCTCTTTTACCTTCTCCTGATATTCTGCCAAATGTTTTTCTGCTTCAACAAGTTTACCATATCTGATTTCAGCTACTTTACCGAAGTCTCCTGACTTCTCAGCCTGCTCAGCTTCAAATTTCAGCTTGTCAATTTTCTCCTTTTCATCCCTGATGCCCTGAACAACGGCCTTTTCATTTTCCCATTTGGCTTTTAGGTTATTTCTTGACTCAGTCAACTCTGCAATAGTTTTGGTAAGGACACGCTCCTTATCTTTGTCCTTCTCCCTTCTGATGGCCTCACGCTCAATTTCAAACTGCATGATCCTACGGTTCAATTCATCCAGTTCTTCTGGCATCGAATCCATTTCCAATCTCAACTTAGCCGCAGCCTCATCCATTAAGTCAATAGCCTTATCGGGCAAAAACCGGTCAGAAATATATCTGGATGAGAGCTCTACAGCCGCTATTACCGCGTCATCTTTTATTCTCACACCATGATGAAGTTCATATTTCTCTTTAATACCTCGTAAAATTGAGATGGCATCTACCTGATTAGGCTCATCTACAGTTACTGCCTGGAACCTTCTTTCCAAGGCCTTATCCTTTTCTACATATTTTTGATATTCCTTCAACGTAGTGGCACCAATAGCATGGAGCTCACCTCTAGCCAAAGCAGGTTTCAACAAGTTGGCAGCATCCATAGCTCCTTCGCCTCCACCTGCTCCTATAAGTGTATGAATTTCATCTATGAACAAAATGATCTGTCCATCTGAATCTGTCACTTCTTTGATGACAGCCTTCAAACGCTCTTCAAATTCGCCTTTGTATTTGGCACCAGCCACCAAAAGTCCCATATCCAATGAGATAAGGATTTTATCCTTAAGGTTTTCAGGTACATCACCATCTACAATTCGCTGGGCCATACCCTCAACGATGGCTGTTTTACCAACGCCAGGTTCACCTAAGAGAATTGGGTTGTTCTTTGTCCTTCTGGATAAGATTTGAAGTAGTCTTCTTATCTCATCGTCACGACCAATGACAGGGTCAATCTTGCCTTTTTTGGCTTGTTCGTTAAGGTTAATCGAATATCTTTCTAACGATTTATACTTAGATTCTGCATTCTGATCGGTAACCCTGCTGTTGCCACGAAGCTCTTTAATGGCAGTGAGCAGCCCTTTATATTCGAAGCCTACGTCCTTTAAAAGAGAAGCTACCTTATCTTTACCTTGTAGCAAACCAATGATAATGTGCTCTACAGCTATATATTCATCATTAAAAGTCTTTAACTCCTTTTCTGCCTTCTGCAAAGCAGCTCCAGCATCATTTGACAGATAGGGTTGCTGTCCACTTACCTTTGGGTAAGAGTCTATAATTTCATCAAGTTTATTGTTCAAATGCTGGGCATTGACATTAAGCTTTTTCACCAAGAATGATACAAGATTTTCATCTGCAGAAAGAATGGCTTTGAGAAGGTGCCCCGGTTCAATGGCCTGCTGACCAAAACCAGTAGCAACTTCAGCTCCTTTCTGAAGTACCTCTTGTGATTTTACTGTGTATTTATCAAAATTCATTTTATTAATTCCTCCATCCTCCATTGGTCAAATAGTACTCCAATGAAGATATCAAGTCAATATGGCCTACATTTCTGGTCGCTTTGTAATATTTTGTGCCATTATGGCAATATTTTGCGATTTAGGATCAAATAATATAGCAACTTGTCGCTTTTCAGGAATAAGATCACTAGGTCAAACTATACTTCACATAAAACTAAAAGCTCAATAAGTCCTAGTTGCTCTTCATTTTGCCTTGATGCAAAACGAAGCAAAAAATCAAGATTGTTGCAAGGTTTTCCGAGATACTTAATAACTATTAATCACATGAACACCACCAAGGACTCGAGCAAAAGACACATTCCATAGAACAGTACTTAGCACACTGCGCAACAATCAGTGTTAGTATTTTGATGTTGTGAGTGCTTAAAAAAACTCGTGTATCAGCCTTCTGTACAATGTGCTACTCCACTAACTATGAAAGTAGAAAGTTCTCAAGTCCTTAGTGCGTATCGATTGAACAGAAAGATTTCCTCGCTCGGAAAATCTTACAGAAGGCAAGATTTTTGGTGACTTTTCATCGAATGGAAAGTCACAAAATCATATTTTGAGTATTACAGAACTTTTATGATACACACTGACTATCTTCGACTAAACACAAAATCTATGGCCCGAATAAAACTTGATCTCCCTGAGAAATTCATCTTTTTCGCCAACTATACAGTCCGCATTTCTGATGTGAACTATGGCGGACATGTAGGCAATGATGCCATATTAACCATCATGCAGGAAGGCCGCCTTGCACTACTTAAAGCCATGGGCATAAAAGATGAGTTGTCCATTGATGATGGAGTTGGAATCATAGTAACTGATGCTATAGTGGTTTATAAATCGGAAGGATTTCATGGAGATGAGTTGGAGATAAAAATAGCCGTTGATGATTTCAGTAAGTTTGGGTTTGACATGCATTATCAATTGATAAACACAAAGAACAATAAAGAAGTAGCCAGAGGCAAAACAGGGATAGTATGCATGAACTATGCAGAAAAAAAGATCTCTCCTATTCCTCCAAAATTTGAAGAAGTGTTAAAGGAGGGGTTTTAGACTTAAAAGTTGTAAACCTTGAGTACTCTGGTAATATCAGATCTTGTTTCGATGTGTTATAAATAGAGTAAGACTAAAAAATAATAGGCATAAAATAAGAATACAATTTTTATTATATTTTCTGAATAGGGGCTCGTCATTCCCAATAACTACAAATGCCCCCCAATAAAATGGGTGTTGCTTTTCTGGAGAGGCCGATTCAAGAAATTCTAGTTTTGCATGCCGAAGCGCTTCACTTTTACCCTTTCCTTCAGAAAGATTTTGATAAAAATCAATCATAAGGTCTTTTGAAGAGTTATCATCAATACTCCAATAGGTCATAACAACGCTAAGCACTCCTGCATACGAAAATGCTCTTGCTAAATTCATAACACCCTCACCTTTAGTCAAAAAGCCAGTTCCCGTATTACATGCACTTAATACTGCTAAGTCTGCTTCAAGTTTCATATTGTACAGCTCAAAAGCGTGTAAATATCCATCTTCAGTATCACTTGAATCACTTTCAAAAACAAGCTTAGAATTCATTGGCTCTTTGTCATCGATTAATGCATGCATAGCAAAATGCATAATTCTTGGCTTATTTATGCTTTGTTTAAAATTCTTCTCAGTCGCATTTTGATCTAAATATGATGTGCCGTCAAATAGACTGGCTATCTCTGAGGCTTCCTTTTGATTCCACACTAACGGGCCAATAGAGGCTCCTCGAAACTTGAGTGAGTTATTATTTGATAACAGCGCATATCCTGGCGCATAGCTTACAAGTGGTCTGTCATATGCTATTTTCTTTCTTTCTTGCCGAAAGAGCAATGAAATACTGTTAGCATACCGAACTGAATAATTGTGAATTAAATACGGAAGATCTCCAAAATAATTAGCCTTCGAATTTCTAGAATTAAGTAATTCAAAAGGGATATATTCCAGTATATCATCAGGCACTATTATTAGTTGAGCTCTATGTACACCCTCCAGACAATCCTCAAGCAAAACATCATACAATTCCTTTGCAGCTTCGTTGTAGCGAGATGGAGTTACTGATTGTTGAAGGTTATTCATTTCAATAAACGAAGCTACCTTTGATTTAAAATCAACATCCAAATCAACTTTTTTAATACCGAAACCTTCATTAGTAACTGTAAACTTGAATAAGCTTGAGTCGGTCTTATAAAACTCTACTAACATTTCATTTGAATCCAGCCTTTTGCCTAGTTCTATAGTCAAAGTGTCAAAGGAATAGTTGTACTTAAGATCGTAATATTTGGGATATGAGGTTTCTATATCTTTAATAAACTTCTCTAAATTCCTTTTAGCAGTAAATAAAGAGTCAAATAAATGTTTATCATCATTTTTATCTTTTATTCTGGTTTGATAAAAAGAAATCTTCTTCCTTAAATCAGTTTCACTTCTCAATATTTCAGACGGAACACCACCATTTTCCAACCCATTACTTTCAGCCCACCTACTTAACAAAACATTTGACTTACCTTTTTCCGAAGCTCCTAGTGCATTTAACGCATACTTATCATCTCCGGTAGTTTTGTAAAGAATGTAATTGGCCTCTACCATCATATCATAGGCGTCTCTGGAATCTTCAGCCAAGCTAGCTATGTCTCTCTTTGAAAAAAGAGATTTTCTATAGGTCTCCATGAATTTATCATATTGCCCTAAGATATTAAGAATAGTATATACATCAGGTGTCTCCCTATACTCCTGCACTAGTTTGACTCTAGAAAAAATCAATCTGCACTTTTTGATCAAAAGCTTCATGAAAAGTCTTTGATCTAATACATCTTCTACATCAACATGTCCGATGTCATTCGCATCATGGTGAGATAATGTAACTATGGCTTCATTAATACAGGTTATTGCTTTATTGATGTATTGCTGCTTTTCATAGATATCTGATATAGCAGAATATATCTCAGCTATAACTGGATGTTTGATTCCAAATTGTCCTTTTGCAATTGATAGGGCTTTGCCCAGATATTCTAACGCTTCATCATATAGGTTATCATTAGCTAAATAGGACGAGTAATTAAGGTATGTAACAACAAAAAAATAATTCGGCTGATCGTAATTTTTATTTAATATATCTAGGGTTAGATGAGAATAATATATGGCCGAATCATTTTGTCCTAATTCAGGAAAAACTCGAGCCATGTTTAGGTAAGAATATAATAATATAGAATGATTCTTAGGATATACAGATTGCCTTATAGACAAGGCCTTGTGATGTACTTCTAATGATTTAGAATACTGTCCCATGTCAAAATAAACATTACCAATATTGTTCAGGGTAGAAGCCACACTTCCGTGTAAGTAACCATATGTCTTAATTTTGTCATTTTTAGCTTTTTCAAAGTATTCCAATGACTTGTCAAATTGTCCTAAATATTGATATGAATTGCCAAGATTGTTGTACGATTTTGCCAGTTCTAAATGGTCAGGGGTATATACTTGCTTTTTTAATGTTAATGACTCCTGATGATATTTTAGAGCATCTTCAAAATAACCTAAACCGTCAAGAGCGTTTGCAATATTGTTAAGCGTGTTAGCGACATCCTTTGAAACCCTTCCAGAAGTTGCTTCAAATAATACTAATGCTTTATTATAATCATTGATAGCATTTTGATACTCTGAAAGATCAAAATAAGTAACTCCTCTAGCTTTGTATGCATTGGCAAGAAGTCTTTTGTTATTCTCCTTTTCCTTTAGAATATTAATACTCTTGTTTACAAAATAAAGTGAAGAATCGTTATCTCCATTAAATATGGCCATTGCATTACCAAGGTTGATGTAAACGCGAGCCTGGAGCGTATCATTAGGCATTTTTTTTTCTAAGGTCTTAGAAAGTTGAATTGCTTCTTTACCCTTCCCAACCTTACAATACAACTCCGCTAATTGAAGCTCAGAGAGTAGATAAATCAATGAATTTGGCTTCTCATTTTTAAGCACCCTCAAATAATAATATTCAGCGCTATCATAATTACCAGATTGATAATAAGATGTACCTTTATTCAAGGTAGTCTCAGAAGTTTGACCGTACCCCAGACACGGTATTAAAATGAGCAGTAATGCGAAAGCTTTATTCATAGTTTGTTGAACGAACATAATTAAACTAAACTATGAAAATACATTTCGTTTCTATCAGTTAAGTATTGGGATTTTGTTTTAAACTTAATGATGACTATAGAAGCGCAACTTATTCTATCTGCTGCTAGTAGAAACAGAATATAATATTAGAAACACTGGGGGTATTTTGGACACTAAAAACTATGAGGACTTTAGTGTGAGTTGATAATATAGAATTTGATATGTAAACTGTTCATATTCTCACTTCTAAATGCAAATCTTAAATAAAAGGCCATAAACTGGCCTTTTATTTAATTCAATTTCAACTAGCAACCTCCAACACTGTACCCATAAGTAAATCTCAACTGACAAATTCTACTATTAAAGCCATTTAAAATTCCCTGGTAATACTGCTTTTCTGGATTACTTGTTGATTGGATTCTGTTCAATAAATTTGCTCTATAGCCAGACACAAAATTACTGAACGCACTATACATTTGGGCATTGGTAATATAGCATGATCCCGTTGTAATTATCATACTACTTCTGTCAATGGTTCCATCATCTTCAATAGTGATACCTGACCCAATACAACTGCCTTGGACAAAAGTCTGATCAACAAGCCAGTTCGCATCACTCACACCAAATGAATAGCCTTGGCTATAATAGGCATCTGTAGGTAATCGCCTACCTGAATTAGCCTGTTTAGTGGATTTATTAGTTTCTGTTTGTGAAGGTTGATCAAAATCATCAAGAGTATCCTCACAAGACATTGCTCCAATTAGTAGAAACAACAATAAATAATTTTTAATTGACATAATTATTAAATTTTAGGTTAAACATATACCCCCATATAATATTTTGATCAAAAGGTAAACATCCCAAACTGATAAAATTTATGTTTACGTTTTATGTAGTTTATTATATATCAGTGAATCAAGACGAACTCAACCATTTAAGAGCTGAAATGCTTGGAGGCAACAACTCAGGGCTTTCAAAAATATTTGAAAGCTGTGCCGAGTACTGTATTAGGGGTCTCATGAAAAAAACTAACATAACAAAGGAAGATGCTGAAGATATATTGATTGAGTCGGTAATGAATTTCCGTGAAAAGCTTATTGACAAAAGGTTAAGTTATATCACTAATATAAAAGCCTACATATTTAAGACCTGTTATAATATGTATTTGGCAAGAATAGAAACAGAAAAAAGATGGAGAAGAAAAATGTCGGATATTGAAAGGTTTTACTATGACACTGATATGTCTGATAAAGGAGATTTCGATCATGAGAGAATGAATGCTACTAAACATGCCTGGTCTCAATTATCTGAAAAATGTAGAGATATCATTTCTTACTTTTATATTGACAAACTGAGTATGACCGAAATAGCAGAGCTTCTAAACTTAGGAAATGCTGATGTGGCCAAAACATCAAAATCCAGGTGTTACAAAAAATTTGTGATTGAAGCCAAGTCATATTTAAATATTCAAAAGTAATGGCACTAACAATAGAGGAAATTGAACTTATTTATACTGCGTTGAGAGATCAACTGACAGAATCTCAACAGAAAGATTTTAATTCTAAAATTAATGATTCAGAAGAGTTCAAAATTGAATACGAGACCCAAAGGAACATTATGAACTATTTAAAAGCTCAGCAAAAAATCGAATTAAAAAATGAATTAAAGAAGCTTTATAGCAGTTCAAAAAAAACAAAAAGTACTACCTCTTTCACGTCATACCTCATGGCTTACAAATATGGAATAGCAGCAACTATCGCTCTCATCGTGTGTGTATCCCTATTCATTTTTAACTCTGGAAAGGATAATTTCGATAGTCTATACTTAGAATATTACGAGCCCTATGCAGGTGTTCCATTACTACGAGGTTCAGATCAAGACTCATTGCAAATAGCCCTTTCAAAATATTACAACCACAATTTTGAAGAAGCTCTATTAATTTTCAAGGAAATAGAAACACCCAATAGAGATTTGCTTATTGGAAACTGTTACTTAAACCTTTCTAAACTGACTGAAGCAAAAAAAGCCTTTGAAAACGCTATTGAAAGTAAAAAAGGAAATACTAATGCAGCTAAGTGGTACCTAGCTTTAACTTATATGAAGGAAGAAAATGTCCAACAATCCCTTTTACTATTAAGTGAATTGCAAAACAGTGAGTATGGAGAACTGGCGAAAAAGTTACTAGAAGATATTAAATAGCAATTATTTTTAAAATAAGTTGAGATTTTAGTGTACCAAAATTTCAAGAAAAACTAAAGCTGGGTTTATAAGTCCCTATCTTTGCAAAATATGGCAGAGGCAACCCAAAAAGACATAAGACAACTATCAGCAGATCAGATTGGTGAATATTTCGAATCTATCGGTGAGAAGAAATTTCGCGCCAAGCAGGTAGATGAGTGGCTATGGAAGAAATCCGCTAAGGACTTTGACCAGATGACCAACCTTTCGCTTTCGACCAGAGAGCAATTGAAAAAGGACTTTGTCATCAATCACATTGCGGTTGATCAAATGCAGCGCAGCAATGACGGCACCATTAAAAATGCGGTTAAGCTATTTGATGGCATGACGGTAGAATCGGTTTTGATACCGACTGACAAACGAATAACAGCTTGTATTTCTTCACAAGTCGGTTGTAGCCTTGACTGCCATTTTTGTGCAACTGCAAGGCTAAAAAGAATGCGAAACCTTAATCCTGATGAGATCTACGATCAGGTGGTGGCCATAAAAGAGCAGGGAGATCAGTTCTTTGGCAGGCCTTTGACCAACATCGTGTTTATGGGTATGGGGGAACCATTGTTGAATTACAACAATGTAATTGCTGCCATAGATAAAATCACTGGAGACAAAGGGCTAGGCATGTCAGCCAAGAGAATCACTTTGTCTACCGTTGGCATTCCTAAGATGATCAAAAAAATGGCTGATGATGGTGTTAAGTTTAATCTGGCCATATCATTGCACTCAGCCATTGATGAAAAGAGGTCTCAGTTTATGCCGATCAATCAGTCGAGTCCATTGGATGATTTGGCTGATGCACTAAAGCATTGGTATAATATTACCAAGCGCAAGGTGACTTATGAATATGTGGTTTGGAAAGGCCTGAATGATAAGAAGCAAGATGTCGAGGCACTGGTCAAATTCTGCAAAATTATACCAGCCAAAGTCAACCTGATAGAGTACAACCCTATTGATGACGGTGAGTTTCAGCAAGCTGCTCCTGAAGCTATAGGACTATATGTGAAGATGCTGGAAGACAATGATATTTCCGTGACGGTTAGAAGAAGCCGTGGCAAAGACATTGATGCGGCTTGCGGACAGTTGGCGAATAAGTCTGAAGCCGTTTAACAAATTCCTATACGAAGTTCCGACCCTATTTTAATTCTAAATCAGCCACTACCGGAAAGTGGTCTGACGGATAAGCCATGTCCTGGCTATCACTCAGCGTTGCAAATGACTTGACTTTGATTTGATCATTAACAAAAATGTAATCAATTCTTTTTTCAGGTTGCACATCAAAGTGAAATCCATTAAAGGTGGCCTCTGGACCATATGGATCAACATTATCAGCCAATCTGGTATCGTTTAGAAATTCAGTCATTCTCTTATAAGGTGCTGTATCATCTTCAAAATTGAAGTCTCCCATTACCACAACAGGTAGGTCATTCACCAGCTCCTTTATTTTATTAATGATCACCCCAATACTCTTCTCACGGGCAACCACACCAATATGATCAAAGTGCGTATTGAAAACGAAAAATCGCCTTTTAGAATTAATGTCTTCCATTTCTGCCCAACTGCAAACGCGTGGCAAAGCAGCATCCCAACTTTTAGATGGTGTTTCTGGTGTCTCTGACAGCCAAAATGTGCCTGACTGAATAGGTTTGAAATACTTGGTGTTGTAGAAAAAAGCTGAGTACTCTCCTTTTTGCTTTCCATCATCTCTAGCCACTCCTATATATTCGAAATTTGAAAGACCCGCTTTTATATCTTCAAGCTGATGATGTAGACCTTCTTGAGTTCCAAATATCAACGGCTCATGGTATTTCAAAAGACCAACAACCTGATCTTTCCTGTTAGCCCAGTTGTTAACCGGGTCATTTTTATCATCAAACTTGATGTTGTAGGACATCACTTTAATGGAGGTTTCTTTCTTCTGAGCAATTACTAAAACAGAAAGACAAATAAGTCCGACAGTTAATATTGTAGATTTCATGAGTTCATTTTTAATAAAACACCACCATTTAATATTTACCAATATTAAGGTTTTTAATTCTTATGATGTCACATAAAAATTCTCTGATTGCATCACTACGCTCAATTTATTACAGCAATGACCTTTTGTATTCAGATATCACCTGTTTATTGTAAAGTTGTAAAAAAGGGTCGAAGAGACTCCAGATATGAGCACAGCTTACCTGGACTCACTTGGTATGTATTTGAAATTTCTCCGACATATTCCTTTTTAAACACCTTAAGCACTAAAAAAACAAACCTCTTTTAATGACATAAGTATCTCCTCTTACTCAGACCATATAATATTGGTGGTCTTAACATTCGCTGAATTGGTACCCACCATTACTTGAAATGCTCCAGGTTCCCAGGTATAAATTATATTTCTATCCGTCTGATTATCATAGGTATAATATTTCAAATCTTCGGTGGTAATAGTGAAGCTCACCTCTTTAGTTTCTCCTGCCTTTATGAGTACCTTTTGAAATCCTTTCAATTCTTTAACAGGCCGGGTTGTGCTCCCTACCATATCACGGATATACAATTGAACGACTTCTTTACCGTCAATATCACTGTCATTAGTTACAGGAATAGTAACCGTTAAAGACTCATTACCCTTTAATTCAGTGCTACTCAATTTAATCTCACCATAGCTGAAATTGCTATAGCTAAGGCCATATCCAAATGGATAAAGTGGCTCATTAGACACATCCAGATAATTTGATCTGAACTTTTGAAACCACTTGCCTTCTAAAGGTCGGCCAGTATTCTTGTGGTTATAGTAAATCGGGATCTGTCCTACATTTTGTGGGAAAGTAGCACTCAGTTTGCCTGAAGGATTAACCTTTCCGAAAAGGACATCGGCCACAGCTAGTCCGGCTTCAGTTCCCGGGAACCAGGCGTTTAGAATGGCAGGCACATTTTCATCTTCCCACTTCAGCACCAATGGTCGGCCAGTAAAAAGGACAAGAACAACAGGCTTACCTGTTGCCAACAACTGCTTCAACAGTCGCTGTTGTACTGCCGGCAAATCGATATTAGATCGGCTGGAGCTTTCACCAGACATCTCTGATGCTTCACCCATAGCAGCAACAATAACATCGGCTTTTTTAGCTATAGAAAGCGCTTCGGCTGTCATTTCCTCTTCTGACCTATCATCACGATAGGTGTTTTTACCAAAAACACTTACCCTGGCTTCATAATCTGCATCATCTAAAATGTTTGCTCCCTTTGCTGTAAGCACTTTAACTTTGTCACCTGCTACCTCTTTGATACCATGAAGCAAAGAAATGGATTGTTTTACATCCGTAGAGACACTCCATGTTCCCGGCATATTTTCAACATTATCTGACAATGGCCCTATAAGGGCAATGGTTCCATTTTCCTTTAGAGGGAGTACATTATTTTCATTTTTAAGAAGTACTAATGATTCAGCGGCTATTGTCCTGGCTTTGGCCCTGTTCTCAGCAGTAAATACCTCATTGGAAGCACGGGCATCATCTATATACTTATATGGATCATCAAAAAGGCCCAGCTTGTATTTAGCTTCTAAAATTCTTCTGCAAGCCATGTCAATTTGAGCTTCGGTAATAGCCCCTTCTTCTAAAGACTTTTTCAATGTGGTAAGGAATCCTTCACCCACCATATCCATATCAACTCCGGCTTTCAGCGCCATGCCAGATACTTGCTGAAGATCACCAACACCATGATCTACCATTTCATTAACACCAGTATAATCCGTTACCACAAGTCCGTTAAAGCCCCATTGATTTCTAAGTACTTCGTCAAGCAACCATTTATTGCCTGTGGCAGGTATTCCATCAATCTCATTGAATGAGGCCATTACACTGCCCACTCCAGCATCCACCGCACCTTTATATGGCGGAAAATATTCATTGTACATTCGCAAATGACTCATATCCACCGTATTGTAATCCCTTCCAGCCTCTGAGGCTCCATATAGCGCAAAATGCTTAACACAAGCCATCATGGTATTATTTAGTGATAATCCGTCACCCTGATACCCCTTTACCATAGCTTTTGCAATCTGAGCTCCCAGATAGGCATCTTCGCCCGAGCCTTCTGAAATTCTACCCCACCTTGGGTCTCTGGAAACATCAGTCATAGGTGAAAATGTCCAGGCTATTCCCTCAGCAGTAGCTTCCTGGGCAGCAATACGGGCTGAAGCCTCAATCATTTCCATATCCCAGATGCATGATATTCCTAATGGTATCGGAAATGTAGTTTTGTATCCATGGATCACATCCATGGCAAATATTAAAGGAATGCCTAACCTGCTTTCCTCGACAGCTACCTGTTGTGCTTTTCTTATTTTATCAAGGCCTCTTATGTTGAAAAGTCCGCCTACTTTACCTTCCTTAATTTTTGTAGCTATGCCAGTATTATTGGCCAGACCTGTAGTAATATCTCCTGCACTGGGCAAATTCAATTGACCAATTTTCTCCTCAAGCGTCATGACACTCAACAAAGAATCTACTTTGGCAATTGAACTTGTCTCAGAATTGTTTTTCGTATCACAAGATGATAAGCTTAACAAAGCAATCGCAAGACCAAGGCAGAAATGGTTAAGTTTTAAAATATTCATATTAAGCATTTAAAAAAGTTTTTCAATAGCATCTAAGACTTACCAAAGTCTTCTCAATAAGTAAATCCTAATTTTTTAAGACCGGTTTGCACTTCAGGAGCAGACATAAATAACTTCCAGATCAACCCTGATCTGTAGTTTTCTATCATGACTGGTATTGGCCCCTGGTCGATAGCCAGGTATCTTGGTAAATACCAATTATTTTCAAAGCTAAAGGCATCATAAGGGCCAAACTCTCCAATTAAAGAATCTCGCTCAGGGGCATATAGAAACTTGAGCATTTGCATACTCTCTTTAGGTGTATATGGAAAAGAAGAAAGTGCAGCAGTTGGTGAAATAACACCAAGATCTTCGTCTGGTCGGTGACCTGCATACCCTTTCATAGAATAGCTCGAAGTAAGCCCCCAAAGGTTCTCACCATAGCCTTCAAAACCTTTAGGGTTGTCCACAGCATATTTATAATGGATCATGGCATGGTTTTGATTCAGCTTCCAATAGTCGGCATACTTATCCTTTAAACTGCTTGGATTCAGGCCAGTATGAGAATAATGTGCCCAGAACAATGGCCCTACCGGAGAATTGTTGGTTTCATAATGATCGAGCTCGGTCTCCAAACCATAAAAAGTGGTGTCGTTGCCAATATCACCATTTCTTGCCCAGCCCTGATGGTACACTTCCGGATCAATAGCATGAGTTGGTGAAGAGGCTGCCAATACGTACATAATCAAGCATTCGTTATAGCCGCCAACGGGGAAGTTCATGTCCCAGCCGTAATTTGGCGACCAATGCCAGTAGAGCACATTTTCACCACCCTTCGTATGCCAGTTAAACTCTATACCTTCCCAAAGTGCATTAATGCGATCAATTAAGGTTTTCTCTTTAGGATCATTGGGGCTCAAATACTGCCTTACCGTAATTAAGCCAGCAGCCAGAAAGGATGACTCAACCAGATCCCCACCATCATCCTTCTTGCTAAACGGTTTTACCTTACCTGTATCACCGTACCACCAATGTGGCCATACGCCATGAAAACGGTCGGCTGTTTCTAGAAAAGTTACCATCTTATCAAACCTTGCAACTCCTTCTTCCCTGGTAATAAATCCTCTCTCGATACCAACTACCAAAGCCATAAGGCCAAATCCTGAGCCTCCTGAAGTCACCACATTCTTATCATCACTTGGATAGATACCATCCATATGAACACGCTCGCAAGCCATGCCACTAACAGGCTCCGCCCCATCCCAGAAATACTGAAACGTTTGATATTGCACCAAATTCAAAAGTGAATCTTCTGAGATAGTTTCTTTATTCGTATTTTCCGAGACATTCTCCCCTTTTGGTCCGCATGCACTAAAAAATACTAGCGCCATAAGACTCAGTAATTGCCACAGTTGTTTATTGTTGTTAAAAGAATTCTTTATCATGATCAAAAGGTTAAAAGAGTGTTATAAATAATAGTCCATAAAACAATGGAAATAGAAATAATCGCTACCCAAACAATTGTCTTTATATAGTTTGCATTTTGAAATATCATCATTGCAATGCAGTTTTAGTAGATAAACCCAAGTTTATCCAGACCTGCTGTAACCTCAGGGTCTTTCATGAACAGATCCCACAAAAGTGCCGTTCTATGATTTTCAATCATAACAATTATAGGCCCCTGATCTATGGCCAAATACGAACTGGCATACCACCCTGCTGTCAAATTATAGGCATCGTAAAAGCCATAGTCACCCCAAAGTTTATCACCTAACAAATAATAGAAATATCTAATGGCTTCCATAGACTCCTCTGGAGTGTATGGGATTGAGCTTATTGCAGCAGTTGGGGTGATTACTCCAAGATCGTTGTTTGGGGAATGGGCTGAATAGCCATTGTCATTATCACTGGCCGTAAGCCCCCACGAGCCAGTAGAGTAACCAACAAAATTTGAAGGATTGGCGACACAATATGCCCGGTTAATAAGCGAATGATTAACATTTTGCTCCCAATAGTTAGCATACTGATCTTCAAGGCTTCTTGGGTCTAGCCCTAAGAAGGAATAATGTGCGAAGAACAAAGGTCCGCCACGGTCAGAACCAAGTGGCAAATTAATGTTATAAAAATCATTGCCATTGACCATAGCGCCATTCCGTGCCCATCCTTCATGGTAAACATTAGCAGCTATTGGATGAGTTGGGGAAGCAGCAGCTAGCACATATATAATCAGTGCCTCATTCCACCCTTGTATTTTATGGTTTTTCTGGAAACCAAAGTTTGGAGACCAATGCCAGGTAAGTGCATTATCTCCCTCTTGCACAAACCAATCCCACTCCACCGTTTCCCATAGAGTTGTGATCTTATCTATGATTGCCGCTTCCTGGACATTTGCATCATTCAAATATTGTCTTACAGCCAATAGACCCTGTATCATGAAGGCAGTCTCCACAAGATCTGCCCCATCATCATCTGCGCTAAAAGGAATTGTTTGACCAGAGGTGCCATTCATCCAATGTGGCCAAACCCCATGAAATCGATCTGCAGTCTCAAGGAAATCAACAATCGTCTCCACCCTGTCAATGCCTTCCTGCCTGGTGATAAATCCACGTTCAATTCCTACCAATATAGCCATTATACCGAAACCGGAGCCACCAATGGTAACGATCTCACCTGAAGTATTTCTTTCACGAGCCAATCCACTTGAAGGATGTCCAAAGTCCCAGAAGTATTTAAAGGTTTGTTCCTGAACTTTGGTTAGTAACTCTTCATCACTGATCTCAGGAAATTTATAGGTGGAATCAAGTTGGGTGTAAAAGTCTTTTTCGAAGCCTTTAAAAATAAACCCTTGCGCACTTTTAAGATCTTCATCAATTGATAAAGTGTATCTTTTAAGATGAGTTGCCTCATCGGTATTACTAATTAATAATGTCTTGTTATCATCTGTCAATTCGAAAGCCAGATTTAATGAACCTGCCCTTATAAAAGATGAGAAGTCTTCATCTGGCGATAAAGCCTCTGAAAATTGGGCCTCAATGCTAAATGAGGTAGGAATGTTTTGTACACGTGCAGCTGTATTTAAATTCTTACCAACTATCGAAATAGCTGTAAGTTCTATTTTGCCTTTAACAGTGCGGAACTGAAAATCAGCTCCAGGGAAAATTTCATTAGTTGTAGATTTTATTTCTCCGATATGAAGGAGATATTTAACATCGTTAATCAATGCAACATCAGGAGTGGCAGATATTGTTTTACCATTGTCCAGATAAGCAAAATTTAAAAGTATTTCTTCTTCAGATTCATTGGTTAGCACAATGGATGACTCTGCTGATGATGGATCAAGAGGCAAGCTAAAAGACATAAGAAGTCCCTTATCAATAGGCATATCTTCAATGGTTTCTGATTCAACCAAATTTATTGTTCCAACTCTTGCACTTACCAACTGCAAAATGCCAGATGCTACTTCAGGTTCGTTATCTTTTGTACAAGACAAGCCAATTACCACTAAAAAGAAGAATTTAAATTTGTTCATAAAATAAAATTAAAGGCCTCTTTAAAGAGGCCTTTAACTGATTATTAATAGTTGAATTTATGGTTTTTCAGCAGCATATAAATCAGCTGCATCTGCTGCACTAAACGCAGCCTTAAATATTCTGAAATCATCTAACCATCCTTTGAAGTGCTGAGAAGTAGGGATATCATATCCGCCCCATGGTTCAGCATCCCACATTGTACCAGCTCTTGACTGAACAAATCCAAATGCTAGATCATCAACAACATCAGGTTCAGCACCTCTATAAGTAACACCTGTTACTGTCTGCTTAATATCTCCGTCAGGCCACAAATCGAAATCAAAGCTCTTCATCAAGTCTCCATTGAAGTAAAGCGATCCTTTCTTTTCGGCTGCATCATATGTGTAAATAGCATGATACCATTTATCTTTGATAATATCCTGCATCTGCTGAGCTGAAAGGTTTTGAGCAAAGTCCCATCCTTGCCACCCACCAGTAGTATTATCTGTTGCACCATTTGGAAACCACATGTCTTCACTCACTGCAGTTTCATCTTCGGTAGTATAGCTTATTGCAAATTTAGATCCATCATACCCTCCAAAAATCTCATACTGAATTCCGAAAAATGCTCCTAAACCAAAAACAAACATTCCTGTAGGGTCATCATTTTCATTAACATGACCTTCTGTATTGGTCTTCACCCAAAAACTTACGGTAAAACTAGAGGCATCTGTCATTAAAGAACTTGCATTTGGTACTTCAATAATACTTGTGTTACCATTAAAATAAGCGGCACTTCCTACTGCACCAAAACGGTCAGTTTGATATTCAATTGACACTTCAGCATTTGCATCATATGAACCTGCATCATCAGTTGCATCTCCATCGAATTTCCAATATGCCATTTGATCTGCTTCACTTGGAGGAACCACTGGCTGACGCCCATCGGTTTTAAAAGTTCTTGTTGCACCAACCAACACACCACCATCTGCAGCAGTTAATGCCGAGGTAATAGTTAAAGTATAATCTGTACCTCTTTCAAATCCATCTGCAGGAGTAAAAGTTACATCACTTCCGGTAGCAGAAATGTCTCCTGTAATTGATGTAGAACCTGCAGTTATTGTAACTGAAGAAGCACTTACATTAGCTGCATCAACCTCTCTCGAAAAAGTTATTGTAATTACAGCATCTGGTGGCACATCCGATGCTGCAGTTGCTGCATTTAAATCAACAGTAACTTCATCACCTGATGACAAACTCGTTCCGGTTGCTGTGATAGCACTTATTTCCAAGGCTGCGGGCCCATCATCATCATCTCCACAACCCGAGAATGTCAAAACGCCAACGGCCAGCAACACTATAGACCATAATCTCATTTTTTTCATTGTATTCATCTTATTTTAAGTTTAGTAATTATTAAAAATTAGTTTAGTTAATTGTTCCATCTGGGGTCTTGCACGATAGCCCCATCAGAGATGTCTATTTCAGATTGAGGTATAGGAAAAATTTCATGTTTCCCTTGAACGAACCCTTTTGGCCCCAAAACTGTGGCTGCTCTATTCGTTCTAACCAAATCCCAAAATCTTAAGCCTTCCAGAAATAGTTCTCTACTTCTTTCGTCATAAATCTCTTGTCTTAATTGTACCTGATTTGTAGTTGTAATGTCAGGAAGAATAGCATTATTACCTCCTCGGGCTCTGGCTCTCACCTCATTCAAATAGTCCAATGCCATAGACGTTTTACCATTCTCATTTAAGGCTTCAGCAGCCATAAGCAATACATCTGAATATCTGATAATCCGTCTGTTATGTCCCCATATGGCCTGAGCTCCATCTCCCGATGCATAGGCTTTCTGATTATATGACTCTATTTCCAATATCTCTGTTTTGGTGGCATCGGTATAAGTAGTATCAGGGGTGGTAGCGTCTCCCGAAATAACCACGCCATCAACCACTTCATTAAGAAAAATAATTGAAGCATCTAATCTGGGATCTTGACCTCCCATAAACAGCATCCATTCATGCTCTGGTCTATTGAAGCCCCACCCGTAATTTGGTGTTCCTCTCACCCCTTGTGTATTAGCATACTGATTTCCACCTAAATTGAGGTTATTTTCAGGCAAAGCACCAACCTCAAAAACCGATTCTACACCATGCTCTCCAGCTACATTAAAGGCATCCTCAAAATCTGTCTCCAGATCATACTGCTGCGAATTAATTACCTCCAACGCATATTTTTCAGCGTTTGTAAAATCTCCTAAGAATAGATACAGTCTTGCCAGAAGTGCTCTGGCGCTTCCTTTTGTTGCTCTTCCCAGGTCATCGGCATCATAATCAGATTTCTCTGGGAGATTATCTATTGCAAACTCGAGATCGGGGAAAATAATTTGATCAAATATTTCCTGCCTTGAAGACTTACCCAAACCTGATGATGTTTCTGAAGATGTAACCATCGGCACATCGCCAAAACCTCTGGCCAGTATAGAGTAAAAGTAAGCTCGTAAAAATCTTGTCTCGGCCACCAGCCTATTTTTAAGATCTTCATCCATGTCAATTTGTGGCACTTTCTCCATTACCAAATGCGCTCTTCTAATACCCTGATATAATGCACGATACCAATTCTCTATATTCCCTTCTGATGCAGTGAATGCAAACTGATCAAATAGGTTGATCTGAGAACCATCACCTGGATTACTACCTTTTCTTGATTCATCTGACATAATATCCAGTAATGGGAACCCTCCCGTATTTATATGCCAAAGTCTGAGGGTATTATAAACACCATTTGTTGCAGATATTGCTTCTATCTCAGTACTAGGGTAGTTACCCGCAGTTAATGAACCTAGTGGTGCTCTTTCTAAAAACTCATCGTTACATGCCGTAGCAATAAGACAAATTAGAGATAGTATTATATATTTTAATTTTTTCATGTTTCTTGATTTAAAATGTCAGGTTTAAACCAGCACTTATAACCTTAGTTGTAGGATATACACCGAGGTCAATTATTCCACCTATGGCTGAATCGCTACCGCCCAACTCTGGTGTATAACCACTATAATCTGTTGAATTCCAGAGATTTGTACCTCTGACATATACCGAGGCTGTTAAGATCTTTAGCTTTTCTATCAAAGGGTTCGGAAATGCATAACTTATGGTAACTGTTCTTAGTTTTATAAACGATGCATCCTCAATAAAATAATCAGAAGGGTTATAATTAATTCCACCTGTAGAAGCCTTAGGATCAGTATTTGAAGTTCCTGGGCCTGTCCAGCGTTCATTAAATCTGTCTTCATAGTTTAGGGTTGCAAACCTTATGGCTTGTTTACCATTGTAAATTTGATTGCCTGATTGTCCTGCAAAGTCCAATGATAAACTAAGTCCCTTGAAGCCAACATTCGCATTGAAACCGTACACAAAATCTGGTATCCATGAACCGATGATCGTTCTATCATCTGCATTTAAAACCCCATTACCATCCGTATCAGCATAAATAAAGTCACCAATACCCTGCTGCGATAAGCGTGGTGTGCTTGCCAGCTGATCAGCATCCTGAAAAACACCTATAACCTTGTAACCATAAAAAGATCCAATAGATTGACCTTTCTCTGTGATAGTTACACGCTGACCATTACCTAAATCACCAGATATGATTTGTGTTCCGGCCCCGGGTATTCCTTCACCTAAACCCTCAACTTCATTCTTTACAGTATTGCCAGTTACTCCAAAACCATAACTAACCTGACCAACCTCATCCTGCCAGTTTAAAACAAAATCAAATCCACTGTTTCTTACATCCGCTGCATTGAATCTTTTCTGAACAAAAGCTCCTGCACCTGCATAGCCAGGCAAGTCGAGCAATACTAAAATATCGCTTGTAAGTCTATTATAATAGTCAATTTCACCAGAAAGACGGCCTTCTAATAAGCCAAATTCAACCCCAATGTCAAACTCTGAAGTCTCCTCCCATTTCAAATCTGAATTTCCGGGACGCCCTGAAAATGTAGCTCCAGAATTAATCGCCTCATTTTGACCAAAGACAGCATCTATTCCTGCACCAATTACTGAATACTGATCTAAGAACGGAATGTTTTGATTTCCATTAATTCCCCAACTGGCCCTTAATTTCAATTTTTCCAGAGGGATGCCAGCTGGAAAAAATGCCTCATTACTTAAATTCCAACCTAGGGCAAAAGCGGGGAAATTACCATAACGGTTATTAGCCCCAAAGCTAGAAGATCCATCTCTTCTGAAAGTGGCTGTAAAAAGGTATCTGTCATCGTAGACATAGTTTGCCCTAAATAATATTGAGCTTAAAGCCCTTACCGATGAGCCATTTGTGTTTTGCTGATTAACCGTTGAGCCCGCATTTAAATACCACAGGTCTTCGCTCTCGCCTAATAAATTCTCTCTGGTACCTGTCAAGTCCTCAGAATTATTTTCTTGTGCAGAATACCCTATCACAGCGTCAATTCTGTGAACACCTATTTCTTTATTGTAAGCAAGGGTATTTTCAAAAATCCAGCTTCTATTCTCCCCAAATTCAACTTTTAAGTCATTCTCTTCATTTTGCTGGGTAGGGGAAACATAATATACCGGAGTAAAACTTCTGGTTTTGTCATTTCCTATATCAAACTGGTAACTGGTTTTGAAAGTAAAGTCCTTTAGAAATGTAAGCTCAGTATAGACATTGCCAACTATCCTGAAAGCTTTGGTTTCAGAATTAGAGTATTCTATAGCAGCCAGGGGATTACCCGAGCCTTGTACCTCTCCAAATGAGCCATCAGCATTGAAAGGTGCATTAATCGGCCATGCCCAATATGCAGGGCTTACAACTCCCGGAGCATTGGTGGTGTTACGCAGTATGCCAGTCATGGATGTACCTATCTTCAGGTAATCACGCACTTTATAAGAAGTATTGAGTTTTAAATTCGCTCTTTGAAAATCAGATTTAGGTATTATTCCTTCTTGTTGAAAAAGTCCACCAGAAAGGTAATAATTCAGTTTTTCGGTAGCTCCTGAAACAGAAAGAGTATAAGTCTGCATGGGTTGCCAGTCTTCAAAAACTAAATCCTGCCAATCTGTATCTGGCAAAACGCTTATATTATTGTAGGTTCCAGGAGTTACATCGTTAATATATCTGGCAAACTCAGGACCAGACATCAGATCGAGTTTATTGGCTACTTTTTCCACACCATACTCAGCAGCAAAACTAATTTTAGCATCTCCAGTACCTTTTTTGGTCGTAACAATTATAACCCCATTAGCTCCTCGGGTTCCAAAAATTGCTTTCGCTGAGGCATCTTTTAGCACTTCAATAGAAGCGATATCCTGATTATTTAGAAAATTAATACCTCCATCTACAATTACTCCATCAACTACATAAAGCACTCTATTATCATTTAAGGTATTAATGCCTCTTAGCCGCACATAGCTTTCTGATCCTGGCGTACCCGAACCACTTAAAATTTGAAGGCCAGCTACTTTTCCTTGTAAAGATTGAACAGGGTCAGCAGCAGGAGATTTGATAAGTTCTTCACTTTTAATAGAAGTAACAGAGCCCGTCAGATCAGATTTCCTAACAGATCCATATCCTATAACTACTACTTCTTCAAGTTGGCTAACATCTTCTTCCAAGCGTACATTAACCTCTGAGCGGCCGTTAACTGCAACACTTTGAGTTTTATACCCTATGAATGAAAATATCAAAGTCATATTTGGCTTATCCAGTTGTATTGAGTAATTCCCATCAATATCTGTGACCGTTCCCAGTGATGTTCCCTCAACCACTACATTCACACCGGGCAGGGCTCCATCATTGGATGTTACCGTACCATTGACAATTAAACCCTGACCAAAAATATTTCCTGCAATGAAATAGAAAACAAGGCCAAGTAAGTATTTACTTTTGATCATAGTTGAAATTTAAATTTTACCAGTGCAATGTATACCTGATAGTTTCTGTTGAATAATGGTAAAATTACTTAACCTTATAAGCAAAAATTGGAAGGGAATAGTGACAAAAAACCTCCAAGAAATCGTTTACAAACTGGCTATTTATTGCGCTTAAAAAACAACGAATAAAAGCTTTGCAAACGTTTTTATAGTGCGATACTTAAAATTTATATCGCTTAAGAAGCGATAACAATATTTTAGCCAATTATGAGACCTTTTTGTTGATATGATACGAAAACAAATCAGTGATAATAAGATGGGAATCTTCTTTATCAGAAAAGGCCTGTTCAATCTTTTTCTTGAAATTCCAGACCGTATTTCTTCTAAGTGACAGCATCTCTGATAATTCATCAAGCGTATACTTATTCTGCCTGTTATTGGTAAGATATAAAATATAGAAGGCCTTTTCTATTGGAAACTTAATCTTATGAAAAACCGTGTTGCTGGTAACGGATTCATCATAACCACACCTGGTACACCTTCTCGAATATTTTTGCTGGCCGTCATTGTATTTTGTATTGGCACATTTAGAACACGAATATCCGTTTTCCCATTTTAGCCTGTCAAGAAACCGGAAGCAGCTCACCTCATCAGGAAATATTTTGTTAAACTCCTCTAGTGTGAGGTTTTTATTTATCAGCCTGTCCTGTAATATCTCCTTGATGTTGTTTTTGAGCTTCCAGTTATCAAGATCAAGTATAGAATTGATTTTCGATATCTCTGCTGTCTGCTGGTTAAGCTTTTGATTAGCCTCCTCCAACATTATATTCTTTTCCTGGATTTCCGTGGTGCGTTTGTCAACCAGCCGTTCAAGCTCTCTGTTTACCTTATCCTTAAGCTTTACATTCTCCTTATGTTGAAGAATAATACGCTGCATAGCCCTATCCCTATTGGACTTTAGAATTCTCACCCTGTCACTCAAAGCATAAGAAAGAAAGAGCATCTCCATAAGAAAGCAGATATGAAGGCTATAATATGATACAATGGAAAAAGGTATGACTGATATGTTTAGAAGCGCCTTGATAAGAAACCCAAGGAACAAAAGCCCATAGGCCATTACAAAAAACCTGGCTGGTCGGTAACCTCTTACCAGTACATACACTCCCGTATAAAAGATAAGTGAGAGTGGAAGAATCTCAATATTTCTATATTCAAATAAACTGTTATCAAAAACAATGGCGTAAATGAACAATAGTACCCTGGCAAAAATTACTGCCCAAATGGCTTTGTGGAGCCTTGGGGCACTGTTCTTTACATTTAAAAATCGGTGGCCAAAGACCATTGCCCAGAAAATAAGCGAAAACAGAAATACCCCGTGGGCTATCTGGTTCCATTGCGGTGAGTTAGGCCACAGGTACTGATAGGCTATGCCGTCCACACAAGTGGCATAAAGGCCTACACTAAAAATATAGAAGGTATAATACAGGTATTTCACCTCCCTGATAGCAATGAACATCAACAGGTTATAGAGAATGATAATAAATATCATTCCATAGAACAAGCCATATAGAAAATATTCGAATAGCGAGTATTCAATAAACCTGTTTATTGATCTTACAGCAATTCTTATGTCTGCGTATGTGTGTGACTTGACCCTAAAGTAATAGACAATTTCTCCATGCAACTTAGGATCAATCTGAATTTCAAAGTTTTTATGATCAAAGCTCTTTTGATAGAAAGGATAATGGTCTCCCATTGTAATCTTCTTATATGAACCGTCTAGCGTAGGTATGTATGCTTCTATAACATCTATAGTCTGGTCATAGAATTCAATAAGCCATTGTTTACTCTCAATATTATTAAGGTGGAGTGGAAAACGGATCCAATAGTATGAGTCAACACTGTAGTCTTTAGGCTGAAAGTCTTCTGATATTACAAATTCCACTTCCCCATTTAACACATCACTAAAATTTACAAAACCCCTTTCGTCAGCATAAATTTGCAATTCAGTAATAGGAAATATCACTTCATCATTTCCATTGCTAGGCAACTCCTTTGCGTGCAGGCCATCTAAGGCCATATAAAAAAGCAGCAGGAAAATAGGTAACACCTTCACAGTATAATATTAACAAATGATGCAGATAATCAATTTATAAAAAATGTAAAATGCATTGAGCAACGGCAGCCTTTATAATACCAGAACCGTGGAATATGAGCGATATTGTGTTCAATGAAGTTTAATGGAGCAACATAATCACTTGCTGCACAAGCCCTTATCAACATATAAATTGATTATTATCATGTTGGTTGTGGTAAAATGACTATATTTTAAAGTTTTATTTGATAAAGTAAATGATCACGTTTTTAAAAGACATTATAAATCTGGGGGTTAATGAGGATCAATTGTTGTTTGAACAACGAAAAATCAGGCTTGTCAATATTTTTTCAATAATAGGTGCCGGGCTAATGGTGATCTTCGGCTTACTCAATGTAGCCCTTGGTGCTAATGCCCAGGCACTTCTCATCCTCAGTGGTTGCCTGGTTATTGCCTTTCCCCCACTTTATTTTAATAAAAATGGAAAATATAACCTGGCCAGGTATTACCTTCTTGGTTTTGGGTTAGTTTTTGTTGACCTGGTTACTTTCAGAGCAGTTTTCAACTTTCAAAACAGGCACAATGAGGTTTTTCTTATTGGCATCTCAACCCTCATGGTCGTGCTCCTCGACAATCCGGCCAAATCCATCTTCTTTCTGCTTACGGTAATAAGTACAATTGCCATGATAACCACCCGGCAAATAATTGCCGGACTGCCTATTGGCAACGACACTTTTATGGCTTACTTAAATACAATTGTAGCCTTTGGTTGTGTTTATTTCTTCATCAATATTTTTAAAGAAGAGCAATTAAGAAGTGTGAGTAAGATTGAAGAATTTGGAGAAGAACTTCAAAGACAGGAAAAAGAAATATTGAAGCAACGTGATGAATTGTTTGCTAGTAGACAGCTACTGAGGTCAACCCTAGATAGCATTCCTGTTTTTATAAGCATGATTGACATGAAAGGCAAATACCTCATTGCCAATTCTAGGTATGGAGAGGTTTTTAATATGCCAATTTCAGAAATTGAAGGAAAGCATTACAGCGAAATACTGCCAGAATCACTTCTTAAAACACATAGGCATTTGATTAGTCAAGGACTCAGTGGCATTGGACTTGAGTTTGATGAAATTGCCGAAATCAATGAGCAAAATATCATTCATTCTTTGGGCAAATACATTCCTGTTTATGATTCACGTAATGAGCAAATAGCACTTGCCGTATATGCTGTTGACGTTACCAAATTAAAACAGACTGAAGCAGAACTGCTATCATTAAACGACACTAAAAACAGGCTTTTGAGTGTAATCAGTCATGACATTCGTGCTCCATTAAACTCATTGAAAGGCATTATCAATATTTCGGGAAATATTACTCAGGAGAATCTGTCTCAATTCATTAGTAAAGTTAATACTCGACTTACATCCGTAACCTTCAATTTGGATAACCTGCTCAACTGGGCCAAAGGACAGATGGAGGGTATAACCATTAAGCCTGAAGTAGTAGATGTTAAGGCGCTTATTGACCAAAATATTGCGTTGGTCGCTGACTATGCAGAAACCAAGAAAGTCAAAATCAAAAGCATTGGTTCTGCCGATTTAAAAGCCTTTGTAGATTCTGAATCATTAAGCCTTGTGATGAGGAATATTCTCAATAATGCTATCAAATTTTCACCAGAGCATGCAGAAGTTGAAATATCGGCAGAAAAAACAGTTACGTGCATTAAGATAGCAGTAAGCGATAAAGGTGAGGGCATGGACAACACACAAATCCAGCATTTGGCAAGTGGTGCCTCAGCACTTGTTTCGCAAGATGGAACGGCAGGGGAAAAAGGCACTGGTTTGGGGCTTGCGCTAAGTCAGGATTTGGTGATAAAGAACAAAGGCCAAATGAAAATTGAAGGAATAAAAGGCAAAGGTACCACTGTTGAAATTTGTATTCCTTTGGCTTAAAATTTGCATTCCTAAAAAAATTTGAATTATAAACACAAATTATCTTAACCCCATAAAACCATGAAAAAACTCATTATCCCTGCCATTATTGTATTTATGACATTTGCAGAAGCTGCACACGCTCAGGTGGAATACAAAGTAATTACCATTGTAGAGTCCATTGTACCAGGAGGGCTTGGTAGATCGAGACTTATAGAAAGCACATCAGAAGTAAACATTGATGACTTTACCACGGAAAGAACTGACGGTAAGAAAAGTGATCAGGGATCTGTAAAAAGAAAAGATGCCAAAGTTGACGAGTTAAACGAATCTAAATTGCTCAACTTTTATAGTCTGGCTGGTATCAACTTCCAAAACATAGCCTCCAATGATGCTCTCATTACTTCCAAAATGAACCAACTTTCAAATGATGGTTGGGAGTTAATGTTTGTCACCAGTGCCGCTGAAAGTGATTCAGGAAAAGATGATGGAACCGGAATCTACATTACCAGAATGATTTTTAAGAAGTAAAAATACAGGCATACCAAAATATGTAAATCAAATGTTTTGGTATGTCCTTTTTTTATTCCCCCAACCAGTTTTTAAAATCAGTGGCCTTTTCTACACTTACAGTTACAGGGTCATCTGTCTTTTGATAAAGCTCAATCAGCAGCTTTCCTTTATGATATTTATGGGTAGCATTTATAGATTGAAAGCTGACAAGATACTGCCGGTTTGCCCTGTAAAACTTCTCCGGATCAAGTTGGTTCATCAGTTCATCCAAATTGCTATCCATCAGGTATTTTTTATCTTCCAGTGTCACAAGATAGACCACCCCATTTCTGGTATAAAAATAGGCTATATCAACAGTCTCCACCGATATCAATCGCTCGCCCTGCTTTATCAAAAACCTGGATTTATACTTTCTGTCATCCATCCTGATTTGACCAATCAGCGTATTTAAATCAGGGTTCACAGAACTAGAAAAGGAATTCTTAAGGTCATTGTACTTCTGTAAACTTGCCGTTAGCTCTTCCTTTTTTACCGGCTTGAGCAGATAATCAATACTGTTCACTTTAAAGGCCTTGAGCATATACTCATCAAAGGCCGTAGTAAAAATGACAGGCTTGGTGATTTTGATTTTCTCAAAAATCTCAAAACTTATACCATCACTTAGTTGAATATCCATAAAAATAAGATCAGGAGACGCATTGCCGTCAAACCACTTAACTGACTCTTCTACGCTGTCAATGACTTCTACAATTTCTATATCAGGGTTTATCTCCTCGAGCACTTTCTGTAACCTTCTAAAGGCCGGAGCCTCATCTTCGATAATCAATATTTTCATGCAGATACAAGGGATTTTTCCTGAATTACCTCTATTAAAGGAACTGTTACCATAAAATCATCGGCTGTCACTATCACGTCAATTTTATGCTCTCCAAAGTAGGCATATCTACTTCTGATATTGTGTAACCCTGTTTTAGTTGACTTTCCAATTGACTTCTTTTCCTGTAGGTTATTCTTTACTGCTAATAACTTCTCATTTTCAATATAGATATCAATATGTAGCGGATGAGCTTTTGAAATCACATTATGCTTAATGGCATTCTCTACAAGCATTTGTAATGTCAGTGGCGCAATACTCTTCTTTCTCTGGTTTTCAGCAATGCTAATATCTACAGAAAGATTTTCAGGATAGCGCATTTGAAGTAGAAATATGTAAGCCTCTACAAACTCCAGTTCATCATGTAAAGACACCAACTCCTTTTCCTTGTTTTGCAAAATGTATCTGTAAACCTCAGATAGTTTTTCAGTGAAGCTTATGGCTACGTTCTGATCTTCAGCAATAAGTGTTGTCAAAGTATTCAGACTGTTAAACAGAAAGTGCGGACTCATCTGGTTTTGTAGTACTTCAAACTGTGTTCTTATCTGCTGGTTTTTGAGCTCCTCATTAAGTTTAATGGAAGTATGCCATTGCTCATAGAAATAGACATTTTCATAAATGGAGCCAATAATTGCTGCTGAAACAACATTTATTGGCACTTCATGCAAGTAATATTCTAGCGACAAATAATCTACCTCTTCATTAATGTTAAAAATATAACATAATATCGGATCGCCAACAAGCAAAAAAAGCACGAGACAAGTAAAAGTAATGAGTAAACGCTTGGGCGTTTGCCTGATCTGCGGATAGACCTTCCTGAAGTGCATAAAAATGGCAAATGCACCATTCCAAAAAACAGTAGTAAAAACGAGAGCCGTTAAATACTTGTCAAGCATTGTCTGACCTGGCTCACGGCCATGAAGAAAAATCATGACGTAGGCCAGCACAAAAATGCCAATCCACCTCACATAAACTTCCTTAACTGTTACACCTGCTATCTTCATCAGTCAAAATTTCTACAAAATACGGATTTCTTGAATTTTAATCGATGTCATTTTAAGGTGAAACCGCAAAATCATCGGTTGAAACCAGAAGAATATTGCCTCAACCTAAAAAAACAGCTTCTAAAATAGAATTGGGGATTGATTGAACCTCTTTACCGTTCCAGCAGACTTTATTGAGGTCTCGGGCAGTTTTGCATTTTAAAAATACACCACCACCAATAATTTGGCTCAAAATTCAAATAACCCAATTCATGAAAACATTAACAATTCTTTTAATCAGCATCTTTGGTTTAACGGCTACAGGTGCTTACGCCCAAACACAGGTGGTGAAGGGCACTATCATTGACGAGCAGGCAGAGTTTCCTATCATAGGGGCTTCTGTGGTACTTATTGGTTCTGACCCTTTGATCGGAGCAGTGACAGATTTAGATGGAAACTTCCGTCTGGAGAAAATCCCTGTAGGGCGCCAGTCCTTTGCTGTGCAATACATAGGTTATAAAACCATCACTTTGCCCAATGTGCTTGTAACTGCAGGTAAGGAAGTGGTGCTTACTATTAAACTTGAAGAATCAGTTGAGAAACTTGACGAAATCGTGGTTACAGCTGAAGCCGATAAAGACCTGCCTTTAAACGACCTGGCTAAAGTAAGTGCCCGTACTTTTAGCCTTGAGGAAGTTACCAGGTTCTCTGGCGGCAGAAACGATGTGGCCAGATTAGCTACTTCTTTTGCAGGGGTGAGCGCCCCAGACGATTCCAGAAATGACATCGTGGTGCGTGGCAATTCACCTGTAGGTTTATTATGGAGAATTGAAGGGATACCTATCGCCAACACCAATCACTTTGCCGCACTCGGCACTTCTGGTGGGCCAGTAAATGCATTGAATACCAACCTGTTAAGGACTTCTGATTTCCTGACTGGTGCCTTTCCCGCTGAATATGGCAATGCTAACAGTGCCGTGTTTGATGTCAACTTCAGAAATGGAAATACTGATAAATATGAATTTACCGGACAGATGAGCGCATTTAGTGGTATTGAGTTTATGGCAGAAGGCCCATTCAGGAAATCCAAAAATGGCTCCTTTGTTGCCTCTTACCGATATGGCATAGCGAGCCTGGCCGCAACAGGCACCAGCGCTACCCCATTCTACCAAGACTTTTCATTTAAGGTGAATTTTGGTGATACCAAAACCGGAAAATGGGAACTGTTCGGACTTGGCGGACTCAGCAGCATAGACTTCCTTGGTGATGAAATTGATGACACCGATCTTTTTGCCAACCCTGACCAGGATGCTTTTGTGGAAAATGAACTGGGCCTGGTGGGATTAACAAACACACTAAGACTTAGCAAAACGGCTTTCCTAAAAACCTCATTTGGCGCATCTACCAATTATCAGCAATACCTTCAGGACAACCTGATCAAAGATAATGATGGCAACCTGATCACAAAATTCAGGGCTACAAACGTCAATAACCGTGAGAACAGGCTTACAGTAACTTCGACACTGAACAAAAAGTTTGATGCCAGTTGGAGCCTACGAGCAGGCTTTACCAATGAACTTTACATTGCCGATCTCTTTACTGAAGACCGAGACAACAGGGTAAATATTCCTGATGATAATAATGACAATGTTCCGGATTACTTTGTGAATCGTGGTAACCTTGATCAGTCATATAACCTGACTCAGGTATTTGCCCAAGCGGAGAAAAAAGTAACTGATGACCTGAGCATTACTGCCGGTTTGCACAGTCAATACCATGATTACACAGAGAAATTTGTGGTGGAACCGAGGGCAGCAGTTAGCTGGCAGGCCAGGCCAAATCAAAGATGGAGTGTTGCCTATGGCCTTCATGCCCAGTCCATACCTTCACCGATCTTATTTTTAGATGAAGAAATAGCCCCGGGAGTTACAGCAAAAACAAATGATGGGTTAGATTTTATGAAAAGCCATCATTTTGTACTTGGCTATGATAGAAATCTTGGGCAGGACTGGAGATTAAAAGCAGAGACATACTACCAGATACTCTATGATGTTCCGGTTGAGTCTACGTCAAGCAGTTATTCCATATTAAATGAAGGTGCAGGTTTTGTATTTGAAGAAAAAGGAAGCTTGGTAAATGATGGCGAAGGATCTAACATTGGTATTGAGCTTACGCTGGAAAAATTCTTCAGCCGTGGGTACTATCTCCTGTTCACCTCTTCAGTATATGACTCAAAATATGAAGGTAGTGATGGCATAGAAAGAAATACAGCATTCAACAATAATGTAGTTGGCAACCTGCTATTTGGTAAAGAATGGAAGTTCGGCAAAGAAGGTAAAAATGCCTGGACATTTGACACCAAATTCACCTCAGCCGGTGGCAAACCCTATACTCCTGTAGACCTTGATGCTACCCGGGCAAATGCCGGCAGGGAAGTAAGAATGGACAACATGGCCTTTACAGAAAGATATGGCGAATACTTCCGCTGGGATGTGAAATTTGGAGTGCGTATCAACAGCCAGAACAAGAATATTTCGCACCAATTCTTTGTAGACCTGCAAAATGTAACCAACAGAAAGAATGAGTTTATAAGAAGATATAATGAAGTGACCGACCAGATTAATATAGTAGAGCAAAACGGTTTCTTCCCTGATGTTATGTATCGTATTCAATTTTAATAAGATGAAAGTAGAAGTATTTAAAACCAACATTAACACAACACAGAGTGCCAATATCATTACAGGGTTAATGCACCTGTGCTTCCCAACCATAAGCGTCAATGTGGACTTGCATGACAGTGATCATGTGCTCAGGGTGGCGTCTGAAAACAACGAAATTGATGAGGCTTTGCTCATCAGTTTCGTTCGTAATCTGGGTTTTAAAATCAACATTTTAAACTAACAATAATGGCCAATAAATTATCATACAATGACCGCAACAGGTTAATTACACGCTATGGGCGTTGGGCATTGGTAACGGGAGCCTCCTCAGGGATAGGTAAGGAAATCTGTAAGCAATTGGCAGAAAGCACTTTCAACCTCATTATTGTGGGTAGAAATGAAAAGCATCTGCAAAACCTACAGTCTGAGCTGCTGGCCAAATATAATGTTGATGTGGAAATTGTTATTGCCGATCTTTCACAGGACGAGGAAGTTCATCAGCTAATCAAAAAAACCAGCCAAAAACAAATTGGCCTGGCCGTGCTTAGCGCAGGTTATGGCACTTCTGGCAGTTTTATTGACAACCCACTTTCAGATGAGCTAAACATGTTGGACGTCAACTGTAAAGCGCTAACCATTTTGGCACATCATTTCGGCAACAGGTTTTCAAATAATATGACTGGCGGGCTGGTGCTTTTAGGTTCACTGGTGAGCTTTCAGGGTGTGCCTTATGCAGCACACTATGCGGCAACAAAGGCCTATGTACTTTCATTAGGTGAAGCGCTGCATCATGAGCTTAAACCCCATGGGGTAGATGTACTCACCGCCTGCCCAGGCCCAGTAGCCTCTGGTTTTGGCTCCCGGGCAGACATGAAAATGGATGGCGCCATGAGCCCTGAAGATATAGCAGTGCCTATATTGAAATCACTAGGCAAAAAGTCAGTGATACTTCCAGGATTATTGACCAAAATATTGACCTACGCCTTACGCACCGTGCCCCGTTGGGGCAAAGTGTTGATCATGAAAAAGGTGATGACGGATATGACGAAACATCAGAAATCGATTAGATTAGTAAATACATTAGCAAAGTAGCGAGTATGCTGGTTATTTTGTTGTTGGCATCAATTGGTCGCTATTCATCATAGCAAGAAGAAAAAGAACGGGATTTTGCAGGATATGTGGTGACCACGGACAACTAACCTTTGAACATGTTCCACCCGAAGCTGCTTTCAATAAAGGTCGCTTCTACTATCAAAGCGATCTTGATAAACTCGCGGGCTTAGAACATGATAACCCGGAAGACTACCTTGATTTCAAAAAAACCGGCACCTATGGGCGAAAAATGCAAGGCGGAACTGGTGATTATACCCTTTGCAAAAAGTGCAATAATTTGACTGGGAGATGGTACGCTTCAGATTACGTAAGTTATGCCCATCAAGTAATGTCAATACTATTAAAATCAAAAGGTAAACCAAGCTTATTATATCCGACATATTTTTTTCCGCTCCGAGTAATAAAGCAAGTGATTACTATGTTTTTCAGCCTTAAATATGAAGGATTCAATAAAGAATATCCTGAATTGGTAAAATTCATATTGAATAAAGATGCTAGATATTTACCTGACCACATTAAAGTCTACTGCTATTTTAACTTAGAAGGTGCATTGCGAAACAATAGCAACTCTATTATTGGTGACTTTAGCAGTGGCAAGATGAAAGTCATGAATATAGGTGAACTCACATTCCCACCACTCGGATTTGTATTGTCCATAGACTCCGAAAAACCAGATAAAAGATTAACTGATATCTCACATTTCGCCAACTATCGCTATAATGACTGGACAGACTTTTATCAAAAGCTCACTGTTCTCCCTACTCATTTACCTTATTTACCAGGTGACTACAGGACGAAGGAGGAAATTATTGAAGCGATAAGCAAGAGTAAAAAAATTAACTGATACCAACATGGTGTAGAAAAACATATACCAAAGAACCTTGTAGCCTCGACCCCAACTGGTCTTAGCGTCTCGCTCAATGCAGTCAACTTAAGGTATTATAGTGCTTTCTTCCGGGGCATATGGACTTTCTTCGGCTACGTTTAAAGTTTATGTCTGGGAAAGTTTCTATTGGGTCTGATAGCGGTCGTGCTCATCTTTATTTGTCTTTTGAGCTGTTAAAGCCTTATTCGGATATCAGGTTAGGAAAAGATAATGTCAGATGTTACGAAACATCAGAAATCAGTTAGATTAGTGTCCAAACATTATTGAATTGTTTAGACACCAAGGCAAAAACAGAACATTAAAGCATAACCTTCAACTTGCTACAATCTTGTCATTAATTGCAGGAATAGTAAATGTTTGTGGATTCTTGGCCATTAAGCAACTTACCACTAATGTTACTGGGCATTTCGCTTTGTTCATCAACGACCTTTCAAATGCGGATTTCTCAAAAGGTATAATCTATTTCGCATACATCTTTTCATTTTTCTTCGGCTCATTCGTTTCCAGTTTGCTTATAGAAAGCTTTCATGAGAATAAGCGCCTGAATGTTTATGTTATACCTACATTACTGGAGTGTGTCTTTCTGGTCTCGGTAGTCTTGCTTTTTCACAACACTGAATTAGAATTTCCTAACTTAATGGCTTGTCTACTTCTCTTTGCTATGGGTTTACAAAATTCATATGTGACCAAAATTTCAAATGCCGTTGTTAGAACAACTCACCTAACAGGGCTTTTTACTGATTTAGGGATAGAACTTTCTCAGCTTTTCTTTCGGAAATATTATCCCTTCAGAGAAAAAATAAAAGCTAATATCAAACTAAGGGCACTAATAATCACTTCATTTTTCGTTGGGGGATTGGCAGGAGGATTTCTCTACGTGGAATTTAACCTTAATCTCAACACCCTGATGGTTGCTGTATTAATATTACTGTTTGCATTATTCTTTGACGATTTTAAATTTAGAATTCTAAAAACCAGAAGAAGATATATCCAAAGAAAAACAGCACATTATTAAGTAGGTGGTCGGGAGCTACAGGATCAGAAGCAGAATAGCACCAACAGTTCTTATCGCTATATTTGAGATGTGAGACAGCCAAGAAACGCTAAAAACATATCAGGAAAATAAATTGATGTCGTATACATCAATTTTCAGAAATCCATTCTAGATTGGTAATAGCATATATCCCATTATTGGGTCAATAATTTAAATTCATATACAATGAAAATTCTAACAAGTAGAATTCAACAATTTGACCGGCTCAAGAAAACTTCAATTTTTATGCTGCTCGTATTTTCTGTATATGCCACCTCATTTGCCCAAAGTGCGATTACGGAAGATTTCCTTGTATTGAATAGTGGAGATACATTACATGGAAGCGTAGAATATATAAATTCAAAAAGGGTGAGCCCTGAATTTTATAAAAAGATTAGGGTAACCGATGAAAACGGAAAAAGGCGGCAATTCAAACAGAAAGATGTTTCTGCTTTTAAAGCGGATGGTAAAGTCTTTGAAAGTTATTGGTTGAGCCAGTCTTCTGATAAAATCACATTGGTCAATCCAAAATACGATATTGATCCCGAAAATGGAGCCCAATATTTTCTAAGGTTAATCAGAAAGGGCGAACTAAGCCACTATCAATGGGAATGGTGGGAACAAGGGGAATCTACTTTAATGTGGATGGATTTATTAAGAAAAAAGGAGGATCAATTTTTTATCAGGGCAACACAAGGGCTGCTGGGCTTAAAGAAAAAAGTGTTGACTGATTACTTTATGAACTGCCCTGATCTCAAAGAGAGGATTGAAAAAAAGGAATTGGACGAAGTGTGGCAATTAGTTGATTTTTACAATAACAACTGTGAGTATTAAGTTGAAACCAAATGGTCTTAGCCTCAGGATATAACAATCACTTTAATTTTTAATTGACTCATTATCAATCAATTAAAAAATTAATCCTACAAACTTCATTTGGAATGTAATTTTTCAACGCACTTTAATACTTACCTTCCAAAATTCAAGGAATCAAACAGTGACTGAAGAAGTTTTTTTGTCAAAAGTCAAGGTGCATGAAGGCATTATCAATAAGATATTGTACCTGTATGTAGACTCTAACGAAGACAGGCGTGATATGTATCAGGAGATAGTACTACAGGCGTGGAAGTCGGTAGAGCGATTTAGGGGAGACTCGCAGTTTTCTACGTGGCTTTATCGCATCAGCCTCAATACCGTTATGACTTTTATAAGAAAAGAAGGCCGGCTGAAAAAGGAGCGCCTTGATACGGCACTGCCAATAACCATGGCAGTAAATGAACAAAGTGACCGATCGATGAAGCTCATGTTTGCTATCAAGCAGTTGAACGATATCGATAAGTCAATCATCACGCTACATCTTGACGACTATGGTAACGATGAAATTGCTGAGATACTGGGTATTTCAAAGAACAATGTGGCCGTAAAAATCCACAGGATAAAAGAAGAGTTAAAAAAGAAAATGAAAGGCTGATGGACGAATTAAAAGAAGCCTGGAATGAGTTAAAAACTAAATCTCAAGGCCTTAACCTGGAGATTGACCAGCTAAAAACTGCCATACACAGTGCAAGTATTGGGGTAGTGGAAAAACTCAACAACAGACTAAAATCGAAGATGTATTACACATTGGGAGGAATAGCGCTCTTCATAGGGCTGCTTTTTGCTGCACCCAATACCATAACAATTGTGCTCATATCTATCATCTTATGCGCCTATGTTATTGGTGGGCTTATCCTGAACAAGGAAAGAAAGCTTATTAAAGAAGAAATTGACCTCAATAATGACCTCAAATCGACCCTTGAGAATTTTCACTTTAAAGTGAGCCGGGTTCTGAGGTATGAAGAACTTGTAGGCCTCACATTATACCCCATTTCAGCAAGCGCTGGTTTTATCATTGGGCTAAATGTAGATGGCGATATCGGTGATTTCTTTGATACCTGGAAAGGGTGGGCTATTTGGGCCGCGGTCATTACATTATTGACCCCATTATGCCATTGGTTGGCCAAATGGATGAACAGAATGGCTTTTGGAAAATATCTGGGCCAATTGGAAAAGAATATTGAAGAATTAAAAAAATACAGATGATAGAAGTTAAAAATAACACAGGTCAGGTACTGTTCAAAATTGAGAACAACACCTTGATAAACAATCAAGGGCAAGAACTACTCTTTCTTGATGATGGAACAGTTAAAAATGCTGGCGGTCGAACATTACTAACTATTAAAGGCAAAGATGCCATTTCAATAATGGATGACAAGCCAATCATCAGTTGTGTAGATGGTAATATTATTAACTTGAGCGGACAAGTAATTGGCAAGGTAGAAGGGGCAACTACTCAAGAAGAAATGACATTTGGAGCCGGAGGGTATATATTACTGGCCTAACTTTCATCCTTTATAGGCCGGACTTCAATTATCCCAACATTGGCTCCTCCAAGGCAAATATAAATAGGGTTCCAATCTACCACCCTATCAAAATATGAGATACTTTTGAAGTTTAAGTATCGATATGAAACCCATTATTGCTGTTTTGATTATAACATGTCTGGCGAGTTGCTCACAGTCAATCGTCATAAACAAGACATTGCCGGCAGAGTTTGTTTTAAATTCTGACGAAATAATTATTGTAGAAAATAAGTTTGATGTTTCTACATTGGACCTTGGCAGTGCAGAGGAAAGGAAACTAAACGTTTATTCCTCCGGTATTTCGGCTCTTTTGAAGAAACTGGAATCAGAATTAACCCAAAGGGAAGGTGTATCAGTAATCATGCTCGATTCTGGAATATTTCAAAACACGCCAGCTGCAGCTTTTGACAATACCATCGATTCGGTGTGTAACAGCACATCTGGAAATTTTTATTTTGTATTAAAGGAATATACCCTTGAGATGGATCAAACAGGCGTTGAAAAAGATGAGGATGGTGATAAAATAGCTTCATATGACCTTTTGGCAAAAGCTAAGTTTGATTTGTATTCGTGCGAAACAGGCCAAAAAGTTAAAGACTTTGAGCAGTCAGCCCGGGTTTTCTACGAAAACAGGGTAGTGCAAAGTGGGCTTTTGGCGAGAGGCCCATCGTTAAAAAAGGCCGATGAAGAAGCTGCTGTTGTTTCTGAAGATTTGGCCATTTTTCTAATCGATAAGTTTCATCCGGTCGAGATCCAGAAAGAACTGCACTATTACAGCGGAAAATCTATGAAAGAAGCAGCTAATCTGATAAACAATGAAGATTATGCTGCGGCCTTAACCACACTGCTGAAGTTGGCGGAAAATTCAGATAATACTATTGCTGGCGAGGCCGCTAATAACCTCTTTGTTGTATATGAAATATTGGGAAATAGTGATCAGAGTCAATATTGGTACAATCAAGCTAAGAAACTCAACCAACTGCACAGTTTAAATCAATTAGATTATTAATTTCGATGCCAATTAAGTATTGAGAAAGAAAATTGATACGACATTTCTATTTTATATTTAAACAATTGACGGCAATTTTTGTAATAAAGTCAATATTTAGTCTACTAACCAATAGCGATGAATCCTGATTCCTTTTTCAAGGATTTTGTGGAAGAAAACAAGGGCATTATCTACAAGATATGTAGGGTATATGCCAATGATAGGGAGGAAATGCAGGATTTTGTTCAGGAGGTGACCATTCAGTTGTGGAAATCAAGTCAGAATTTTGAGAACCGCTCTAAGCTCTCCACCTGGGTTTACAGGGTCACCCTTAACGTATGCCTTACCTTATCGAGAAAAAATAAGCGCAGGGTAGATACTGTTGGGCTTTTGTCAACAGATTATATTGATGACACAGACCACACAGAACAGGAGCAAATATCAGCATTGTATACTGGCATTAGAAAGCTTAATGATGCTGACAAAGCTATTATTTTGCTATATCTTGAAGATAAAAGCTATCAGGAAATTGCGGACATATTAGGTATTACGGTTAGCAATGTAGGGGTTAAAATTACGAGAGTAAAATCTAAACTTAATGATATAATCAATGGCTGAGTTAGATTTAAAAGAGCTTTGGAAAAAAGGGGAATCAAGTCTTGCTGACTCAAAAGGCTTTGATTTAGATAAGTCTGTAAAGTCAAAGTCGAAAGACATTCTTCAGAAGATCAAGTTTATCCTGACCATTGAATTTTGGCTAAACAATGTTATTACCACTTCATTGGGTGTCTTCTACTATTTTCAGTTCGGGGCATTTTGGGGCATTTTTACATGGGTGTTTTTTTTAATTTATTTCTTCTACTACACGTTTTTAATCAAATCGATAAATGCCTTTGATTACGCAGGTGAGGTACAAAGTAGTTTGCAAAAGATCTACAATTACCTTCGTTTCTACGTTTTGCATTATAAAGCAGTCATCTGGATCACCTTCATGATCTTACCTTATGCTATGGCAGCCTATGGATTTTATCTGGGTTTTACAGATCAAGTTCCTCCGGAATGGGTGGAAAGCAATGGCCCAAAATTTGAATTTACAAAATCACAAGCTTACATAGCCCTTGGTATTATCCTGGTTCTACCATTTCTAATTGCCCTTGGCTTCAACTCTTTAGTGAGCATGATATATGGCAGAAAAATAAAAAAGTTGAAGTCAATTATAAACGGGTTAGGGTAAAAGTATTCTTATACTATTCCCCGCTATCAAAAGTGATATTTATTTTAAAAAACATATTGTCTGACTGCTTTTCAAAAGCATAGTTTCCCATCCTTTGATACAGCCCAACTCCGAAAGAATATCCTAACGCCCTGACCAGCCTTCTCACTAAAATTCCCGCTTCAAAATAATAGTCATCCAGCTCCGAAAAGGCACTGCCTATATGTCGCTCCGAATTTTGCCCTTCACCGTAGGCCAATGCACCCTGCAGGACTAACTGTGGTTTAGAGTACTTTGGGTGAATAACAAACTGTGAGACATAATGCTGATAAAACAAATTGACATATTTACTGGTAACAAACTCGTTGATTCCCATGGTTCTGAAGGAGTTGGCCACATCAAGATATTCATTACTTGTTCCGTGAATATTAAACGAATTGGTAATTGGTAAAACTTCATCAATATAACCGGCTTGAAGGGTGAATGTTGGCTGTCCAAAACCCCTGGTCAAAAATTTCTTTTGAACCATGCCTTCAATTTTTCGGTATTCAAATTGTCCACCAAAATCAGAGAGGCCTTGCGTGTAATTTAGACCCAGGTAAAGATTGGATCTTGTAGTTCTTAACAGCTTATTAAAAGCCTCCACATAATTTACACCATAGTTATAGCCCAGTTTTAATGAAACCTCGGTAAAATCAAACTCATTAGTTGAAGTCAAATCTGCCTCATTGACTATAAATGAGTAGTCATTATTAACCGAAATATCCCGCTGTCTTAAGCTAATTTCCGTATCCAAATAACGAAGCCAATAAAACCTAAAACCTGCCTCCTTCTGTACCACATTAAACATATTATCTATCAAAAAGGGATAGTAGGTTTCAGTTTCCAGGGGCAAGGGTTTGTATTTGTAAAATTGAATTTTCCCAAATTGTTCAACATCCTCAGAATAGTTTATAAAAAAGTCGAGTCTCTTCTTATTCAACAGATGCAGGTCAAAATAGCCTCCAAACTTGTCCTCCTTATCTTTGATTCCGTAAGACCAGTAGCCACCTAATTCAAAGGTTTTTGAGATTTTCTCAGAAGTGCTTAATCCCATCCCTAACCTAAAGCCTTCATATTTATTGATATCAAAAGCACGATGAAGGTTAATGTCAAACAAACCAATGGCTATTTTCTTTTCTATCAATCCTGCCGTTAGGGTCATTATTTTTTCTACCTTATTGGCCTCAAACACCGAATCAATAACCTCATAAGTCTCAATCTCTTTAGGTGTTAATTTGGGTTCCCTATACTGGTTCCAAAATATTGAGTCCCGATCATTTGCCAAATCGTGATAGGTCAGAACTGTCCGATCAAATTTCACTTGCGAAACATCAGGATTTATAGCAATATTTTTAAGGTAGCTTTTACCAATTCCCATTAAAGGAAATGAAGGCGAATCCTTTTTCACAAACTCACCAAAAAAAACATCGAATTTCAGTTGATCAGGAAACCACACCTCATCCCTGATTTTGGTATAATGCTGTTGCAACTTAAAATTTACGGTAAGGTACGTTTCCAGATCATAGTAAGTACTGTGGTTCGGATCAAATTGAGATTGCCCCTCCGACAATTGGTTGTGCAAATCTGTGAAACCAGTAGTCTCGGCATCAATACTGCTTAAAGCAAAATCACTGGCATCTACATTCATTATACCCTTTAATCCATTAAAGTTTTTCTTCTTTGGCTCAAAAGCAATCACATATGATTTTCTGCCTACCTCATCATTTACTGAATCAACCAAATCAAAATAGTAATTGTCAAAACTATTCTTTGATATTGGGTTGAGGAAGTTGATGCTCATCACCGTAATAAAATCATCATAAAAACCTATGTTCTGGAAAGATGATGCCATTGTGGTGAATTGGGGCGATTTGAAGCCAGACACACGGTTGGCTAGTACTTCCTCTTTAACCTTGTTAAAGCTTTTGTAGTGCCGTTTGGTCACAGACTCCATGCTAAAAAGGAAATTTTCAGATAAGTATTTTTTCATGTTTACCTGAACACTGTCCTCCCTATCTATTTCTGGAGAAATGTCCGTGCCGAGCAAAAACTTATTATAGGATTCAAATGAATAACTATCCATGGCCGAGGGGTTTAATCGCGGCTTATTTTCTACCAACTTCCTTATGATAGGATGCGCTGGGTTTTCACCAGCCAATACAGTGACTTCATTTAAAACTTTGGTTTCTTGCTCAAGTTGAACCTGCTGTAAAACGGCTACCTGAGCATATGAAAGCGACAATGGTTGATAACCTACATATCTGAAATTGATGAGTACGTCCTTTGATGGCACCTCCAGTTCAAATATTCCATCAATATTGGTTATTGTTCCTTTTTTTGAGCCTTCAATACCTACTGACACAAAAACCAATGGTTCATTGAGTTTTTTATCGACAACTTTTCCTATTAGTTTTATTTGGGCGGTACTAACCAGTGGTACCATTAATAAAACTAAAGTAAAAATACTAGTTAAAATATGCCTGCCTATATCCATAATAGCATTAATATTTATTACAAGTTGGTATTATACAACCTTCAATTATTACACTAGTTTGAATATTAATTTTAACTTACTGACAATCAATTATTTAAAAAATTTCAGCAGTCATTTGTAATAAAACATTGTCAATTAACACTAACGCTGCGAACGTTCTTTTAAGAAATATTAAAAACATTAAATCAGAATAAAATGAAATTTAATAGAGAAGATAGATTTAAAAAAATTGGAGTAAAACTACTTGTATTTGCGGCTTCATTCTTATTTGGAATGTTGCTATTCAGAACAACCCATGCCCAGGAAGCTAACGCCTTGCTATGGAAAATTGAGGGCAAAGACCTTAAGAAAGCTTCCTACCTGTATGGTACCATTCATGCCATTTGTAAAGACGATTTTTTTCTGACAGATGCTGTCAATTCAGCGCAAAGCGAAACTGAACTCACAGTACTGGAGCTGGATATGGACGACCCGCAGTTTATGCAAAAAATGCAGACGCATATGATGAACCCCGGTATGAAAAACATATCTGAAGAATTCACTGAAGATCAGAAAGCCGCTGCTGATAAGTTTTTTGCTGCTAACTATGGAGCGGGCCTGGCTCAACTGGGAATACTTAAACCTTTTGGCTTGCTGGCTATGGTAATACAGAAGGCTATACCTTGTGAGACCATAGAAAGTTATGAGCAGACCTTTATTAAAAACGCCAAAAATAGGGAAGTTGAAGTTGTGGGCCTTGAAACCATGGAATTTCAAGCTACACTTTTTGATAATGAGCCTATGGCAGAGCAGATCAGTCTGTTGATGCAAAGTATTGAAGATGCTGAAAAAGGCACCGAGGATTTTAACAGGCTGGTAAAAGCTTATAAAGATCAGGATCTCAAGGCCATGAGTGATTTGATGTTGGAGTCTCCGGAATATGCCAAATATGAAGACCTAATGCTCAATGATAGAAACAAAGACTGGATACCAAAGATTGAGGCATTTGTAAAAGAACAACCAACTTTTATTGCGGTGGGTGCGCTACATTTGGCTGGAGAAAATGGGGTAATCCAACTGCTTAAGAAAGAAGGTTATAAAGTAACACCTATAAAATAGAAGGTGGATAGGAACTGAGTTTATAGAAAGAAAAAGAGGCGGATTAAAAAGTATTAATTAACATCATTGCGATCCGCCAGTTGGCGGATCGCAATGACGCTTGACTTATTAATTCGCCTCTTTTAACTTACAAAATTACAACTGAATTGTCTTCTGAAGACACACCGCTATTTACATAAGCGTCTGCATCCCAGTCATTAACCCATACTTTATTATCAATCAAATACCTGAATTGGTAAGTATGCTCTACTGGCAGCTCTATCGTGGCTTTAAATTCACCACTTTTCAATTTCTTCATTTCCACACCTTTGGTCCATGAGGTGAAGTCACCTACAACCTTTACATCCTTTGCCTTTGGTGCAGCTTCAGCTGGCAAACTTAGGGTAACCTTAGCCACTGGCTTGCCTTTCAAATACTGTTTCTTAATAGCCATTACTTTGAATTTTTACACAAAGCAAATGAAATTTTAAGCTGATTGTAAAGGCATAAGCAATAAAAAGTTCAGCAATCGTTAACGCAATCGGTGTAGTGATTCATGTCATTGCGGAAATTTTCTGCTTATACTCTATCAAGCAGAAAATTATCCGCAATCTCCTGAAGATTAAATAGATACCAAAATTTAACTTTTCTTGATTCTAAAATTAAATTTTCCTGTTTGACAAGGGGGGTGTGTTACTTACTAGCGTTGAACAACTTCTGTTTCTCTTCTTTGGAAAGGCTTTCATAGCCCTTCTCTGAGATTTTATCGAGAATAGCATCTATCTCCTCCTGACTCGCGTCACCACCTTTTTTTGAAGACGATGATCTGGATGATGAAGACCTGGATGCCGTTGTCTTCTCCTTTTTATAAGACACTTTTATTTTTGAAGAAGGTTTGAAAAAGCTCTTAAAGAAATTCATCGTGCTAATTATCCATTTGCCCCAGTCATTACCACTTTGCAGCTGAGTAATGTATAAATACCCCATAAAGGCGCCACCTAAATGAGCAATATTACCACCGGCATTGCCACCAACAGATCCTAAAAACGAAAGCACTATATAAAAGCCTGCAATGTATTTGATCTTTACTGGCCCAATAAACATTAGGAAAAAGGTGTAATTAGGCATTAAAGTAGCCGCTGCCACCACCACCGCATAAACTGCAGCAGAAGCACCAACCATACCTGAAAAGCCAGAACGCTCAACATAAAAGGGTATAAGGTTATACACCATGAGGTAAGCAACACTACCCGCCAGTGCGCCCAGCACATAAAGGATAATTACCTTATCACTCCCCAGGTATTCTATAATCAGCTTTGCAAACCAATAGAACACGAGCATGTTAAACAGGATATGAAAAATATCATTAAGACTATGTGCAAAGGCATAGGTGATAAGCGTCCATGGCCTGGTTAGGAAATCAGTAAAAACAGGTGGTATACTGAACTGATCGTATATAAAATGGAATACTCCTTGAAAACCGAACAAGGATGAAAAAACATTCAGCAAAGCCAAAAACAGGAACACCACAACATTGATGATAATCAACTGCGTGTGTGCGCTATTCGGCCTGTTGAAAGCGTTTTTAAAATCGTCCTTTATGCTACCGTACATTCTTATTAATAAAATTTATTCCTGTCATTCTTCCAAATCTGGATCATGATAAACGCAAAAACCATTCCTCCCAAATGGGCAAAATGAGCGGTGTTGTCACCCCCAGCCCTATTCAACCCTGAATATAGTGCGATTGCTCCTAATATCAACACCAAATACTTCGCTTTTATTGGTATAGGCGGGAATAAAAGCATCAATTCGGTATTTGGAAACAGTAAACCAAAGGCCATTAAGATCCCATAAATGGCGCCAGAGGCTCCCAGCATAGAACCAAAGTTGAAAGTTTCGTTATACAACTGCTTGGCATAAACAATACTTTGTTCCTCCAGCCTTTCATTATCAGGGTTTTTAGCATACGCATCTATAAAATCATAAATAGCTGGATTGGCTGATTCAATATTTTCAACAACTAGTCGGTTAAAAGCCTCAGGGTCGGGATTAGCGATATACAAATTGACTGCACTTTCGACATTGCTAACCTGAAAGTATTCAATACCATTATAGAGCAGTCCTGCTCCTATACCTGTCACCAGATAGAAAATCAGAAAACGCTTAGGCCCCCAAAACTGTTCTAACAAAGGCCCTAAAAACACCAGTCCGAGCATGTTAAACAATATATGGCCAAAACCACCATGGGCAAACATGTAAGTTAAGAATTGGTAAGGGGCAAAATTTACAGAACCGAACTTCCATAAAGAGACCATTTCAGTGAAATGGATGCTTGTGAAGAATTGCTGCAAAAGAAAAAATACAACATTTATAATTAGCAGGTTTTTAACAACCGGTGTCAGTCTCAGCATATAAGTCTAATTAAAATAATTTTCAATCGTTAATGTTTCGAGGATATGAAAAGTTTTTCTTCCATTGGGAGCGTAATTTGCATTTTTACAGGCAAAAAGTTGGTCTATTAGCACTTCCATTTCTTCTTCATTCAATCTGCTGCCTATTTTAAGCCCGGTTCGCTTTGCTAACGACCTGGCCAAATTCTCTTTTTTAGGAAGCGACAATTCCACATTCTTTTTAAACTGATCCACCAAACCTTCAAACACTTCCTTCTCATTTGTAGAAGTAAGATCAGCTGGCAAACCTTTGATCAGAATGTCACTCTTTCCGAAAGGTTCAATGATAAATCCCAATGAATTAATCTCCTCTTCCATCTCCATTACGAGGGAGAAGTCAGAAGGGTTGAGTGAAACTGCCTGAGGAAACAATGATTGCTGCGAAACACCCGATTGATGCTCAAGATAGAGCAGGTATTTTTCAAACAAAATCCTTTCATGGGCCGCTTGTTGATCAACTATCAACATCCCTGATTTTACCTGGGTAATGATATATCGATGATGCAGTTGAAAGATAGGCTTGCCTTTTTCAGGCTTGGCTTCTACATCGGCATCGTTGTTCATCCCGCTGCCAAACGTCAAAGTCATTTCTGAGCTCTCCTCCTCCCTTATGCCCGAGAAATCTGCTCTACCAGGAGTTTCATCAAAAAGACTCTCCCAATTGTCTTTATTGGATTGCTGACGTGTATCTGTATTTCTAAACTGGCTATAGTTCTTATCCTGAATGGTCTCCCTATTGATATGAATCTTTTGAGTCAAATTAATATCTGCCGAAAAATCCAAAGTTGGCGTAATATTATGTGTAGCTAATGACTGTCTTACGGCTGCCCGAACTATAGCATAGGCCGTTCTTTCATCATCAAACTTTATTTCAGTTTTTGTAGGGTGAACGTTGATATCAATATGTTTTGGATCGATACTGATAAACAACACATAGAATGGGAATGACCCTTCGCCTATAAGACCTTCAAAAGCCTTCGTTACTGCGTGGTTTAAATAATTGCTTTTTATAAACCTGTTGTTCACAAAAAAGAACTGCTCGCCTCTGGTTTTCTTAGCAAACTCAGGTTTACCAACGTAACCCTGAATTGATAAAGGCTCCAGCTGCTCTTCACAAGCCACCAATTGTTCTTTATAGTTCTTGCCAAACAAATGCACAATCCGCTGGCTCAGCTTACCGGGAGGCAGGCTGTAGGTCTCCATGTCATTCTGATGCAAACTAAAGCCAACTTCAGGATAGGCCAGGGCTATCCTTTGAAACTCATCCACTATGTGTTTCATTTCCACACCATTGGATTTCAGGAAGTTTCGCCTTGCCGGTACATTGTAAAACAGGTTTTTTACAGTTATTGATGTTCCCTTTTCAGCGGCTGCTGGTTCTTGTTTCTTTATTTCTGAGGCTTCAATTACAATAACTGAACCCAGCTCCTGATCGGCCTGCCTGGTTTTAAGCTCCATCTGAGATACGGCAGCTATTGATGCAAGCGCCTCGCCTCTGAAGCCCATAGTTCTTATAGAAAATAAATCTTCCGATTTGCTGATTTTTGAAGTAGCATGGCGCTCAAGGCTCATTCGGGCATCTGTCTCTGACATGCCCTTGCCGTTATCAATCACCTGCATAAAGGTCTTGCCCGCTTCCTTTACTATAAGTTTAATAAAAGTAGCCTCAGCATCTATAGCATTCTCCAATAGCTCCTTTACGGCAGATGCAGGACGTTGTACCACCTCACCGGCAGCAATTTGGTTAGCCAGTGAATCAGGAAGTAGTTTAATTATATCAGACATTCAAAGACAGCGGGCTATATGATCCTTCTCATTTTAAGGTAAAGTAATAATGTAGAAGCAGTCGCAAAAATATAAAGGGCAATATTCCCCAGATAGATATAACCAAAAATCGCAAAAGCCAGCAGCATCATAATGATGAGCTGCATAAACGTGGCGGAACCCCCAGAATTACTTCTGCCCCTTTTAAATGCCCCTGCTATTCTTGATGACCTGTATTCCACATCCTCATCTCCATTGGCTACCAATTCCCTTTTAATTTGGTTCGTACGCTCTTCAATCTCTTCTTTTACAGGATCATAGTAACGAGGCTCAATTCTAAATCTCTGATACTTGGCTATTCTAAATAATGAAGGGACTTTCATACAAATATTTTTTTGACCATTCAACGCCAACTTGTAGGTATGGCTTGGTGTTTCTTTATATAACTTCGTAGTATTACAAATCTACTTAATAATCGCTGTAATCATAAAAGTAACGGCCATATGCTCAGAAAAGTTTTAGTTGCTGTAACACTCGTTTTCATCACAAAAATGTCGGTTGCGCAGCTAAGTTCTGATGCCAAATCCAGATGGGTTGATAGTGTCTATCAGGCGCTTACAATGGAGCAGCGCATTGGGCAGCTTTTTATTATGGCCGCTTATAGCAGCGGCAATGAGCAACACCATGATGTGATTGAGAACCACATTAGGAAGTTTAATATTGGTGGGGTCATCTTCTTTGATGGAAGTCCCGTAAGCCAGATACGGCTTACCAATAAATATCAGAAATCAGCTGATGTTCCCCTGCTCATTGGACTAGATGCCCGAACAGGGCTAAGTAAATATTTAGACAGCACCTTATCCATTCCGGATTACCTGACCATGGGTGCTGTTCAGGATGATGGATTAATAAAAGACCTGGCCAATGACCTTGCAAAACAGCTGAATTTGATGGGTGTAAACTTTACCGTTGGCCCTTCAGGTTTAATGCCAGATGAGTTGTCCTATAATTCAGGCTTTAGTTCAGACCAGCTGGTCTTGGAAAATAAGGCTAAAATATTTATTGATGCTTTTAAAGAACATAATATACTGGGCTTTTCAGAGTACTTCCCAGGCTATTATCATGACAACCAGTCTGATAAAATTTTAGAAATCAAAAGGAGCAAAAAGGAGCTGGACATTCATGAATTAAGACCCATCAAATCTCTTGCAACAAATAATGCAGATGGAATAATTGTCAGCCATGTTATTACTGATCTGGACAAGAAAAAGACCCCTTCATCACTATCTGAAAACAGTATTAAAGTACTTAAGGAAGAAATAGGCTATAAAGGATTGGTCGTATCTGATGCGTTGAGTGACAAAATGCTTTTGGATATGTATAAGCCTGGAAAACTAGAGGCTATGGCTTTCAAAGCTGGTAATGATATTTTGCTGATGTCAACCAATATCAGCGCAAGTGTTAAGCAAATCAGAAGGCAGATCAATCGAGGCGATATTCCAAGATTTCGACTTGAGAACAGCGTAAAAAAAATACTGGCCCATAAATATGATTTAGGCTTAAACCAACAAAAAACTATTGACTCACAGAACATCCATCTTAAACTTAACAAGCCTGAGTCTCAACTCACTGTTAATAAAGTTTTGAGAGCTGCACCAACAGTAGTTCAACAGAAGGATATACTTCCAATAAAAGCATTGGATGAAAAAACCTTTGCTACAGTAAGCTTTGGAAATCAGCAATTGTTTGATGACTATCTTGATAAGTACAATTATATTATTCACTACAACTTGTCAATTGATAAGTACAGGCTGGAAGAAAATCTCTCGAGGTATGACTATGTGATTATTGGCCTATTCGATCAATTTCAAATTGTGCAGGCTTCTGAACTTGTCAACAAACTCAAAGACAAGACTAATGTAATTGTCTGCTCATTTGTCAATCCGTTTTTGCTCAAAAGTGTTGAGTCAGCTGCGGCACTGGTTATAAATTATAATACTGACATAGAATCAATAAAATTAGCACCACAGATAATTTTTGGTGCGCAAGAAGGGCAGGGAAGGTTGCCCGTCAATGTTTCGGAAAAACTTGCTTTAGGCGCTGGAGTAAACACCGGAAAAATAAACAGGCTATCATATGGCACCCCTGAAGAAGTAGGGATGGACAGCCAGGTCCTCGATAAAATAACAGATATCGCTATTGAGGCCATTAATGACCAAGCTACCCCCGGCTGTCAAGTAATTGTGGCAAGACATGGCAAGATTATATTCAATAAATCTTTAGGGCATTATACCTATGACAGCATAGACCCTATAAATGATCAGACCATTTATGATGTAGCTTCCATCACGAAAGTGGCCGCTACCACTCAGGCATTAATGTTTCTGGAAGAACGAAAGATGATTGATATGGATAAAAAAATATCCTACTACCTCCCAGACCTTAAAGGCACAAACAAAGAGGATATGATAATAAGGGATATTCTCACACATCAGGCAGGGCTTTGGCCCTATCTCCCGTTCTGGAAACAAACTGTAGAAGATACATTGAATTATAGCGCCTACTACAAGGAATCACCAAATGACGATTACACATTCCAAATTTCCAATGCGCTGTACAGCTCAAGAATGGTTAAAGACAGCGTGTGGAACTGGGTAATAAAATCGAAGGTTAGGGAGAAGCCTAAAAGAAAGCCTTATGACTATAAATACAGCGATATGGGCTATTACATGCTTATGCGTTTGGTTGAAAATATGGTTAACCAGCCTATAGATGAATTTCTACAGCAAAACTTTTATGACCCCATGGGACTGAGCACCATGAGCTATTTGCCTTTGTGCAAATTCCCAATAAGTCAGATAGCACCTACAGAATATGACAACTATTTTCGAAGAACTCTTGTTTATGGATTGGTGCATGATCAGGGAGCTGCCATGATGGGTGGTGTTGCGGGTCATGCAGGTTTATTTAGCAATGCACTAGACCTCGCTAAATTGATGCAGATGAACATGCAGGACGGAAACTATGGAGATAATAAATATTTTATGCCTGGTACGGTAAAAAGATTTGCTTCGCAGCAATATGAAAGTAACCGCAGAGGCATGGGTTGGGACAAGCCTGTTGTAGGCGAGTGGAATAGCCCTACATCGGCATATGCATCAGGAAAAACCTTTGGGCATACCGGGTTTACAGGAACGGCCGCCTGGGCTGACCCTGAATTTGACCTTGTCTATATCTTTTTATCTAATAGGATATACCCAAATGCAGAAAATGGAAAACTAATTAAAAATAATATCCGTACAAGGATTCAGGATTTGATCTATCAGTCAATGTGGAGTTATTCTGCGATCCATTGTACCGATGAGGTAAATAAAGAATAAGATGAAGATAGGAATTGTATGTTATCCAACATTTGGTGGTAGTGGGGTTGTAGCCACAGAGCTTGGTAAGGCGCTGGCAAAAGGCGGCCATCAAGTACACTTTATTACCTACTCACAGCCTACCAGGCTCGATTTTTTCAATCAGAACCTCTTTTATCATGAGGTTACTTTAAGAAATTATCCGCTTTTCGATTATGCTCCTTACGAACTGGCACTTGCCAGTAAAATGGTGGATGTAGTAAAGTACGAGAAGTTGGATTTACTGCATGTGCACTATGCCATCCCTCACGCTTCAGCAGCATACATGGCAAAACAGATTTTAAAATCTGAAGGCATTGATATTCCAGTTATAACCACTCTACATGGTACTGACATTACCTTGGTGGGTAAAGATGCATCATATGAGCCGGTGGTAACCTTTAGTATCAACCAGTCAGATGGTGTGACTGCGGTTTCTGAGGATCTTAGAAAAGACACCTATCAGCATTTTGATATCACTAACGAAATTGAAGTTATTCCCAACTTCATTGATCTGGAAAGGTTTAAAAAGCAGAAAAAAGAACATTTTAAAAAGGCCATTTGCCCTAATGATGAAATGCTGTTAGTACACACCTCAAACTTCAGGAAAGTGAAGCGCGTTGAAGATGTAGTAAAGGTCTTCCATAATTTGAGAAAAGTAATTCCAGCTAAACTTCTTTTGGTAGGTGATGGCCCAGAGCGTACACATATAGAAGCACTTTGCAGGGAATTGGGAGATTGTGATGACATTAGATTTTTGGGCAAGCTCGAAGCCGTGGAAGAAGTGTTATCAGTAGCTGATCTGTTCATAATGCCATCTGAAAAGGAAAGTTTTGGCCTGGCAGCACTTGAAGCCATGGCTTGTGAAGTTCCTGTAATATCCACTCAGGCTGGAGGTATTCCTGAGCTTAACATTCAGGGAAAAACAGGCTTTTTAAGCAAAGTGGGAGACATCGAAGACATGACAAAAAATGCATTGTTTATACTTGACAAGAAAAATTTGGCTGGTTTTAAGAAAAATGCCCTGAACAGGGCAAAAGAATTTGATGTAACTAAAATAATGCCGCTATATGAAGCGTATTATAAGAAGATTTTGGCTAAATCCAAACAACTACAAGTCAGTTAAATTTTTTAAACATATTTCATTTAAACTATTAAAATTTAAACGCATAATATAATTTTGTTGGGGAAATGAACGATGCTAAAATGACTAATCAAGCAGCAAAACCAAATAATAGTGGCACTAAAACCTTGTCAAACAATGCTTTCATCGAGCGTTTGACAAGAACTCATATATCTATTCCAATTACCTTGTTTTTTCTTTATTCGTCAGGGTTACTTTACTGGAGTGCAACACATACCAATTTAACATTGGGCATTACCATCGCCTTATTTTCTGTAGGCTTATTGGCCTTCTCTTTGGTAGAATACTTGATGCACAGGTATTTATTTCATATGAATGCGTACACAGCAGCACGTAAAAAAATGCAGTATATTATGCATGGTGTACATCATGAGTTCCCAAAGGATAAGGATAGATTGGCTATGCCTCCTTTGGCTAGTTTGACCATTGCCACCATACTATTATTCCTTTTTAGGCTAATAATGGATGACTATGTGTTTGCCTTTCTTCCAGGTTTTTTGATTGGATATGCCAGCTATCTATTTGTTCACTTTATAGTTCATGCCTTCCAGCCTCCAAAGAACTTTTTCAAAAAGCTATGGGTTCATCACGGCATTCATCACTATAAGGATAATGAAAAGGCCTTTGGTGTTTCTTCGCCTTTATGGGATTACATCTTCAGAACAATGCCATAAAAAAATCCTGACTTAAAAAGTCAGGATTCTGCTGTATGTTTTAGTTGTTTGGTTTTCGAGCTTGTGTACTTCTGCAACCTATACTTTAGCACAGTTTCCAGAAGTTTATTAATGTCAATATTTTTCAAATTCAATCGCATAAAGTTTTATATTCTTTCTTTTTGCATTGTTCTTTCCTTCTTCACTTTTTTGCTTTTTTTGGCGTATGTCGGGCAGGTGTAAAACCCACAAGATGACGCACAAAAACCAACGATTAAAATTAGAACTATAGACTTTTTCATTATATAAATGTTTAATTAACCAACTATGCAAAGTAACTTGTATTAGCACTCTTAAGTTGTACCTATTCTGGGCAGAAAAGCTTTAAATCTTACATTGTGGAAACGAAGTTGAAAATTAAATCGAATGGCGAATTGAACAGAAATAGACTAATATTGGTTTAAGTGTTATCTTAAAGAATAGATGCTATTAATACTTCATGCTAGGCCATAGATTTACCCATTTTATTCCTGATCCAAACAATAACAAGTCAGACTTTGACAAGCTGCTGGACATCTTCTTACAGCTGTTAGTTATTACAGCAGGTGACGTTTCCGAAGCGCTCAATTGGTTAAACAATGTGGATAGGCAATACAACCTTACAGGAAATGAATATGGCATCGGTGATTTTATTGAAGATTTGAAGAGCAAAGGTTACATTACCGATGAAAATCCGGAAGGCAAATTTGAGGTCACTGCCAAAAGTGAGCAGAAGATGAGAAGCAGTGCGCTGGAAGAAATTTTCGGCAAGCTCAAAAAGTCAAAGAAGGGGGATCATAAAACAAATTTTGGAGGAATGGGCGATGAGCCAAGCACTGACAAAAGAGACTATCAGTTTGGCGATACTTTGGAGCAAATCTCAATGACCGATTCATTAAGAAATGCCCAGATCAACCATGGCCTTGACAGTTTCATGATGACTGAAGGTGACCTTGAGGTGATGGAGAATGAGTTTAAAACCCAGACTTCCACTGTGTTGATGATTGACATCTCCCACTCTATGATTCTTTATGGTGAGGACAGGATAACACCAGCAAAGAAAGTAGCCATGGCTCTAGCTGAACTGGTCACTAAGAAATACCCTAAAGACACATTGGACATTATTGTTTTTGGTAATGATGCTTGGCAAATTCAAATTAAAGACCTCCCCTACTTACAAGTAGGCCCATATCATACAAACACCGTAGCCGGATTGGAGCTTGCTATGGACCTTTTAAGAAGAAGAAAAAATGCCAATAAGCAGATATTTATGATTACAGACGGCAAGCCAACTTGCCTAAAAGAAGGAATAAAATATTACAAGAATAGCTTTGGCCTTGATAGCAAGATTATGAACAGAACGCTGAACCTGGCCAAGCAATGCAAGAAATTAAAAATACCAGTTACTACTTTTATGATTGCCTCAGACCCTTACTTAAAGGAGTTTGTAAAAGAGTTTACAAAAGTAAATGACGGTAATGCATACTACAGCAACCTGCAAGGCCTTGGTCATTTGATATTTGAAGATTACAGAAGAAACAGACGTAAAAAGTTATAAGCATAAACATTTTATGAACCACAACGAAATTAAAACCTTAGGTGCATTGACGAAAGCGGGGTATAAACCCCGATCAGTAAAACAGGAATTAAGGGATAATTTGATTCAGAACTTAAAAGATAAAGTCAATGTATTTGAAGGAATATGGGGATATGAAGAAACGGTAATTCCTGATCTCGAACGTGCCATTCTCTCCATGCATGACATTAACTTTTTAGGACTCAGGGGTCAGGCTAAAACAAAAATGGCCAGAATGATGGTAAAGCTTCTGGATGAGTACATTCCATACATCTCCGGAAGTGAAATGAACGATGACCCACTACTGCCAATATCAAGATTTGGAAGGGATACTGTTGCTGAAAAAGGTGATGACACTCCTATCAGTTGGTTGCACCGAGATGAGAGATATACCGAAAAGCTGGCCACACCAGATGTAAGCATTGCAGATTTAATTGGGGATGTAGACCCTATAAAGGCCGCTACCATGAAGCTGCCTTATTCTGATGAGCGTGTAATTCATTTTGGCTTAATCCCAAGATCACACAGATGCATTTTTGTTATTAATGAGCTGCCTGATTTACAGCCCAGAATACAAGTGGCCCTGTTTAATATACTTCAAGAAGGTGATATTCAGATTCGTGGTTTCAAATTAAGAATGCCGCTGGAAATACAATTTGTATTTACCGCAAACCCAGAGGATTATACCAATCGTGGTAGCATAGTTACTCCATTAAAAGATAGAATTGACAGTCAGATCATAACACATTATCCGAAGTCAATTGAAATAGGCAGGAAGATAACGGAACAGGAAGCTCATATTAAGCCTGAACAGGAGGCTACTGTTACTGTGAATGAAATAGCCAAAGATTTAATAGAACAAATAGCTTTTGAAGCTAGAAACAGTGAGTATGTTGATGCCAAAAGTGGTGTCTCGGCAAGGTTAACCATCTCCGCTTATGAAAACCTGATGAGTGCAGCAGAAAGACGAGCACTGATCAATAATGAAAAGACCTACATCCGTGTCTCAGACTTTTATGGCGTTATTCCGTCAATAACTGGCAAGGTGGAACTTGTTTATGAAGGTGAACAGGAAGGCCCTGGCATTGTAGCTCACAACTTGGTTGGTAAAGCCATTCGTACCAAATTCGTAGAGTTTTTCCCTGATCCTGATAAAATAAGAAAGCAAAAAGCTCCAAATCCATACAAGACCATTACTGATTGGTTTGGAGAAGAAAATGTTTTGGATATTCTAAATGACTTTAGTTCGAAAGATTATGAAAAGGCTCTAAACGAAATTCCAGGGCTCAAAGAATTAATAAAATCTTCTCACAGCAAAGCAGATAATAATTTAAGGTTATTTTTGATGGAGTTCGCATTGCATGGTTTGTCGGAGTACAGTATGCTCAGTAAACACCAATTGGCGAAAGGGTTACAGTTCAAAGACCTTTTGAGCAGTATGTTTACTATGCCTGAACCTGATGATGATGCGGATGAAAGTGATTTTAGGTAAGCCCATGAAAAATGACTTTTCAAGAATTAAAACGACTTGTCTCACAGGGTGAGTCAGAAACATTAGAGTTTAAAAGAAAAGTAGCTCATCCGGAAAAGATCGTAAAAGAAATTGTGGCCTTCGCTAATACAAAGGGGGGCAAGCTCTTGATTGGTGTATCTGATGATGGCACCATACCTGGTGTTAAGTTTCCTGAAGATGAAATTTATGCGCTCAACAATACCATTGAGAAAATGTGCCACCCTCTCCCCGACTATGAGATCATGCATGTGGAAATCAATGAAAAAAACACTGCATTGGTATATGATATACCTGTGAGCAATAAAAGGCCTTTACATATAAAAGAGAATGCTGACAGCAAATGGGGACAGGTGTATGTGCGCTTCGGAGACAAAAGCATCAAGGCCAGCAGGGAAGTGCGGGAAATAATAAAAAGGCAAAAGCGTAATAAAGACATTAAATTCAACTTTGGTGATAAAGAAAAGATATTAATGTCATACCTGGAGGAACATAAAACCATAAATCTTTATCAATTTCAGGCAGCAGCCAAGTTAAATAAGTACACTGCATCAAACACACTGATAATCTTGGTGTTGGCAAACGTATTATCTGTAGAGCCCTGTGATAAGGGAGATATTTACAGGTTGAAAAATAAATTTTAAATTATTTCAAGACTTCTTTTGCCTTTATAAACAGTTGTCTATTTTTAGACTAACTACAAGGCATTTTTTAATCCTACCGGTATGGCGAAAGCGGAGAACAAAGAAAAGAAGATTTTTGTCCTTGACACTTCAGTAATTATTTATGAGCACAACTCCATCATGAATTTTGATGAGCACGATGTGGGCATTCCTATTACTGTTTTGGAAGAACTTGACCAGTTTAAGAAAGGAAACGACACTAAGAATTTTGAGGCCAGGGAATTTATCAGGTTGATTGATAAATTGGCTGAAGGAAAAATGCTTCATAACTGGAATCCATTGAATGGTAAGACCCGAGGGAGTTTTAAAGTTTTAATGGATCAGAGCAGCACAGTTGATGCTACCAAAGTCTTTGATGAAGAAAAGGCCGATCATAGAATACTGAACTCGGCACTCCAGCTCAAAGAAGAGATGAAAGACCGAAAGGTTATTTTAGTCTCTAAAGATATAAACCTGAGGCTTAAGGCTAAATCACTGGGCCTGCCGGCAGAGGACTATACTACTGGTAAGGTAAAAAATGTAAGCTCTCTTTATACTGGCAAAACGGTGCAAGACAGAACCCCTCCTGAGAAGATCAATGAGCTTTACGAGAAAGGGAAATGTATACCTGCAGAAATCTTAGGTAAGAAGAAGCCACAGAAAAATGGTTACTATATTCTTAAAAATGGGAAAAAATCCGTTCTCGCCTATTACAACCCTGTATTAGATCAGGTAGAACAAGTTGAAAAGAGGTCTGTGTATGGCATAAAGCCAAGAAATGCAGAGCAGGCATTTGCTATTCATGCCATACTTAACCCTGACATCAAATTGGTAAGCATGCAGGGTGTAGCAGGTACAGGAAAAACTTTGATTGCACTGGCAGCTGCGCTTGAACAAAAAAGGGATTACAAACAAATCTATCTTGCAAGGCCGATTGTGCCATTAAGCAACAAAGATATCGGTTACTTACCAGGTGATATCAAGTCCAAACTGAACCCATATATGGAACCGCTTTGGGATAACCTGAAATTTATCCAGAACCAATATCACGAGTCAGACAAGGAATACTCTAAGATTACCGAAATGGTAAATCTGGAAAAACTGGTTATTACTCCTTTGGCCTATATAAGGGGAAGAAGTTTATCCAACATCATCTTTATTGTAGATGAGGCACAGAATTTAACACCTCATGAGGTTAAAACCATCATAACTAGAGCTGGGGAAAACACTAAGATCATTTTTACTGGAGATATATATCAGATTGATACCCCTTATCTGGACTCACAAAGTAACGGCTTGTCCTATCTGATAGACAGGGTGAAAGACCATGAACTTTATGCTCATGTGACCCTGGAAAAAGGTGAAAGATCGGAGTTAGCAAACCTTGCTAATGAGTTATTATAAATATTAATTGTCCACCAAATTGCCCAAAAACACCCTTCTAAAGAGGGTGTTTTTTATTTGGATAGATCTAGAAGTTCTATTTTTCTAAACTCGGTAGGATGTGACTCAGCCTGAATTGAAATGGTGCCAGATGATAATCTTCCATCAGGATTAGGACTTTTGTAATCAGGGCTTTCTTCTATACTTATCTTAGGGTTATAGTAAGTAAGCACGGTATCTCCATTAATCAGATGGTGTATTACACTGTCACCATAAACAATTATCTCTGCCATAACCCAATCATCCTGATAATGCTTAGGCCCATTGCCCTCATAACAATGTTCAGTAATATACTTGCCATCAATTTTAACGGTCGTTCCGGGAGTACACAAATTTCCATTAGGGGCATTTTCCTCTCCATTCGTTCCCTTCAGTTGCATTTCCAGTGATACTGGAAAATACTGATCCAATGTCATAGACTCAGGCGTCTGACCATGGAGCATAAACCCGTTGTTTTTATAGCCCCATGTTGGCGAACCCTTAATTTGTTCTCCTTTAAATCTATATTCTGCTCTTAGTCTATAATGCGAATAAGGCTTCTCATAAAATAGATGGCCAAATTCATTGTTGAAAGAGTCATACTCGTTGTACTTCACTTTTAAAATACCTTCTTCTACGCTAAAGGTGTTTTTATAATTCTCACCTACAGGGTACCCTGCAATTTTTGGTGTCCATCCCTGAAGGTTTTCACCATTAAAAAGCTGGATCCAATTCTCCTTTTTCTCTGACTTACAGCTTACCAAGCCGGCTACGACTAATAGAAATACAAATTTCCGAATCATAACGTGGCTATGCATTTAAGTTCGATAGCTATAGGGGTAGGCAATGCATTTATTTCCACTGTTGTTCTGCACGGCTGATTGTCTTTAAAATATTCTGCATAAACAGCATTGTACTTCTTGAAATCATCCTTCATATTGGTCAGAAAAACTGTAACATCAACCAGTTTATCCCAGCTGCTGCCAGAAGCTTCTAATACCAACTTTACATTCTCAAATACCGAATGGCACTGAGCTTCGATATCATACTCCACTATATTTCCAGCCTCATCCAGGGTTACACCTGGTATATCTTTAGTACCTCTTTTTCGCGGGCCAACTCCAGATAAAAACAAAAGATTGCCAACTTTTCTGGCATGTGGGTAAAGCCCTACCGGCTCTGGGGCTTTGTCTGAGTTTTTTATACTATCTGACATCTTGTATTTGAGATTTTAATTTATCAATATCCTCCATATAAATCTGATCCAACACCTCAATATAAGGCCTTTTATGAAAAGAACCCGTTTTAAAAAGTTCTTCGGCTTTATCAACTAATTTCTTAGCCTCAACCAACTCACCTTTATAGAATAATGTGCTAGCCTTATGAAAATACCCATCAGACAAATTGGAATTATATTTTATGAGCTTATTGAAGTAAAGAATAGCACTATCTGGTTTTTCCTCTTTTAAATACCCTAACCCGCAATAAAGAAATGCATAGGTATCAACCCAACTCTCATCAGACTTAGATGTAATTTCATTAATGTATTTATGTAAATATTCTTGTGACCTTTCAATATTGCCAAGCCCGTAATAAGCAATGCCCCTCATATAATCCACACTTTGCCCTTGGGGATAATCAGTAAAATCTAAAGTCAAGGAATCTGTAGCATTAAAATCGGCAATAGCTCTATCAAAGTCCCGGTAGAAGTATAAATAGTTATATCCCCTGTATCCTTGCCAGGTTTCGGGTTCAAACTTTACCGCCTGGTCATAGTAGTAATAGGAATCATGATAATACCCTCTTTTTAAATAAGGGACTCCAAGTTCTCTCCAAATAGCAGCATTTGTTGAATCATACTTTTGTGCTTCAAATAACATATGCTCAGCGGGTGGTGTGCCTTGATAATAGCTTTTTAACATGCCTTGAAGTATTTGTTGGGCATACTCCTTTTGGTCTACCTCCGAGAAGTCCTTCTTATACCACTTTGTCTTTTGGCAAGAGACGCAGAGTACAAACAGGCTAAGGGAGTATATCAGTAATCTCACCATCTTTCAATTTAAAGGTAACATAATAGTGCGCATCCCTACTTTCATCATTTATAATAACAGGCCTCCAATTATTGAGGCTCCTTAATATTTCGAAAAGGTGATTCTTGGTTTCTATATCAAAGGCTTTGGGCTGGTATTCAAGATCATTTTCTTCTGCCGTAAAATAACCTGCATTACCTTCACAATTGACAATAAATCGAAAAGTAAGAAAACCAGATTCATTTTTTAATTTGGAGGTATCTAATTGAGCCTTTATATCATTAACCAAACCGTTCTTATTTTTAGCATACCTACCATCCGGTTCAGAATTATAGTAGTCATTTAAGTTATCCCATCCGTAACAAAGCTTAAAGTCGTCATTGTCTAACCTTTGTTCTGGGGCAATGTACCCTACTCTGTTTACTGTATTTTGCGACCTTTTTAAAAATTCGGAATATGGCATTTGCTCTACTAACTCCTGAATAACTTCGCTTTCGCTATTAACTGAATGTCCATAAATTAAACCAAGTCCTTCACTAAATACTATAGATTTTTTGATCTCCCATATCTCACCTTCATTAAAAACACTTTGCCTCTTATACTTGAATGCTTTTGATTGATAGTTAAGAAATAATGTATCAGCATTTCTCAATTGTTGTAACTCAACTTTTAAAATCCCATCAGGATACTGACTATCTGTACTTAACAGCCCATTCTGGTCAGCCCAGTTTATGTAATCATCTGAATTGATCTTAGAGATGATGGTATCCTTGCCTGTATATCTTTTTTCTTCAATGAGTTGTTGCCTCCCCGAATCAATCTTAAAAGTTCTGGAAATGAAAATGCTATAAGCAGGATTGAAATATTTCTGAATCAGGTTTCCGTTTCCATCTAAGAAATTGCCCTGATAGTAAATATTGATTTGTGGCGGTCGGCCATCAAAGAATTTATAATGTTCATAATACTTATTAACAACACCATCTTTCAACAAGTCCTGATTTGGAAAATATTTTTGAGCAATCCCCCAGCTTGATCTTTTTTCGCTACAAGACGCAAGTATAACAAGCAGAAAAATTGTAATAATTCGAACAGTCATTGAATCAAGAATTCATTATTTCCTCTATCTCATCGGTTTCAATAGGAATATTTCTCATCAGATCGAATGTGCCATCTTTCGTTATCACAACATTATTCTCTAACCTAACACCCAAATTTTCTTCAGGAATGTAGATCCCAGGCTCAACGGTAAAAACCATTCCTTCTTTCATCGGTTTGTATATGTTTGGCACATCATGCACATCTAAGCCCAAGTGATGAGAGGTACCATGCATAAAGTACTTCTTATAAGCAGGGCTGGCCGGATTTTGGTTTTTAACGTCAGTTGAGTCAATTAAACCCAAACCAATCAACTCCTTCTCCATTATCTTTCCCACCTCTTTATGGTATTCAGGTATTATATTACCTGGTCGGAGCATTTTTGTAGCCTCATCTTTAACTCTCAAAACAGCATTGTAAACGGCCTTTTGTCTCTCTGTAAACCTGCCGTTCACTGGCAAGCAACGGGTCATATCTGCATTATAATTTCCATACTCAGCACCCACATCCATTAAGAGTAAATCTCCATCCTTACACTCCTGATTATTATCAATGTAATGTAAAACACAAGCATTGGCTCCAGAGGCTACAATTGGTGTATAAGCAAAACCCCTGGATCTGTTTCTTACAAATTCATGAAGATATTCCGCCTCAATCTCATATTCCATGACTCCAGGCTTCACAAAAGCTGCGACCCTTCTAAATCCCTTTTCTGTGATATCGCAAGCCACTTGCAAAGCTTCGATCTCTATCTGTGACTTCACCGCTCTTATGTCATGCATTATGGGTGCAGCTCTTTCATATTTGTGCAGAGGATATTTGTCCCTACACCAATCAATAAATCTTCTATCCCTTGTCTGAACTTCCACAACTGCCCTGATATGTTCATTGGTATTTAAATAAATATATTCTGCCTCTGCCATTAAGGTATTAAAAACACTTTCAAACTGAGAAAGCCACATAATGGTTTGCACGCCCGATGTCGATTTGGCTTCCTCCTTCGTATATTTATGTCCTTCCCAAATAGCGATATTCTCATTGGTTTCTTTGAGGAAAAGAATCTCAGAAAATGACTTGTCATAAAAGTCAGGGAACAATACCAATATACTTTCCTCCTGATCTATACCAGACAAGCTTAAAATATCATTGTTTTGTCTGAATACCATTGTGCCATCGGCATTGGTTGGCATAATGTCATTCGAATTAAAGACAGCCAATGCGTTTGACTTCATTTGGCCAGCAAATTGCTTTCTGTTTTGAATGTAGAGTTGAGAGTTAAGAGGTGTATATTTCATGAATATGTATTTATAATCTATTTTCTATTCTAAAAACTTAAAATCAATTAATTTACAGTAATGTCAAAGTGGATAAGCCTTTTACTATTTTTATTGATCTCCCTGGGTACCCAAGGGCAACAAAAGTACTGGATATATCTAAAAGACAAAATGTCAATTGCAGGGGAAGAAAAGAGTATTGAAAAAGCTTCAATAGACTCTGTTTTTAATGCTTTCATAACTACTGAAAACATCCAAACTGTAGTCACATCCAAATGGCTCCACGCCACCTCTGCAGTTTTGGAGAACTCACAGTTAGAAAAATTAGAGCAACAACCTTTTGTTAAAAGTATCGCCCCGATAGATAGAAATATTAAAATATTATCCACTAATAGCCCTGATACTTATCAAATTGCACGGGTATTGGACCAAATCCAAGCTGACACATTAATTGAACTTGGTTTAAATGGAGAGGGAATCAAGATAGGAATTATTGATGCAGGTTTTTTAGGCGCTAATGAAGACAAATACCTCAAGGAGATTATTTCCAATGATCAAATCAAGGGGTATCAGAATTTCATAGAAAGAGAAATTGTAGACCCTTATGCTGGGCCAGAAAAAAACAACGACACTCATGGCACAAGAGTATGGCAAGCCTTGGCAGGATATGATGATGCCAGCTTTATTGGGCTTGCTCACCAAAGTGAATTTTATCTGGCTCGTACAGATCAGTCAGACAAAGAATACCACGGTGAAGAAGATTATTGGGTTGCGGCACTGGAGTGGATGCATGGTCAGGGAGTGAGATTAATAAATTCCTCATTAGGCTATAGTACTGGCTTTGATAATCCAGAAGATGATTATAAGCCTTCTCAGGTAGATGGCAAAACAAGCGCATTAACGCAGGTTGTAGATTTGGCCACCAGGGAAAAGGGGATGACGATCATAGTTTCTGCTGGTAATGATGGCAATGATGATTTTAAAATCATTTCTATTCCCGCAGATGCCAAAGGAGTAATTGCCGTTGGCTCGTCTGGTCACCGATATTGGAATAAATTAGGTTACAGCTCCATTGGCCCAGAGCACTTGAATCAGGTAAAACCTGAGGTATCATGTTTTGCAGCTGGGGGCACTTCATTTGCCGCTCCGGTAATTACAGGTCTTGTGGCTTGTTTGATGCAGGCAAAACCGGACATTGATAATGCTGAAATTCGTGATATCCTGATCAAATCAAGTCACTTATATCCATACCCTAATAACTATCTAGGTTATGGAGTTCCTAATGTAAAAAAGGCCATTGAACTACTTGAAAACACTGAATTAAAAGTAAATATCAACCCTGTAATTGAAGCAAGTAAGAGCTATGAAATAGTTTTACCCAAGAGTAATAACATTATGGCATTTCATAAGAAGAACAATATTATTGTGATTGAGCAAGAGAAACTACGCTGGGCTGATGACAAAGTTATTGTTACAAGGCTTGCAAATGCTTTATACACAACAGTAGCCAGCGAAGATGAAGTCTGGGAAATTAAGTGGAAGGACTAAAACCTATTGTCGAACTGAAATTCCTCCACCGCTTTGATCTTAATTTTGCTAAAGTCAGGATGATGAGGATTAATGAGATAATTACTTTCTTCAGGAATTATTGCTGATGGAACTTGCATTACAGCTGAACTCCCAGACTTACACCACCCATCACCCACAAATTTGGTATGTAACTGCCCCTTAAATGAAGTCCAGTTTTTAGGAAGTTTGCTTTGCTCAAAAGTCTCAATTTTTATTTTTTCAGGAATTTCAATTACTAGAGTCCTAAAGGAAGCGTCTAGTCCTTCTCCCCTTCTATGTACCAGGTTTTCAAGACATGCCAATGCTCTAGATGATGCCGAATATATCATGAATGTACCTGCGGAATTCCACCGTGCAGGTCGGCCAGAAGCATATAGTTTATCGGAAAATTTAGTAAGCGTAATTCTGAAAACAATCATGCAGTATCGCCATATTGGATACGGTCTAACTCATCCGTTATGAGATCAATGCCATCGGAGGTTTTAACCAAATCTAATGGTACATGACCTCCAATACCATAAGAAGGCTTTGATAGCCAGGAAATGAAAGCCTCTCTATTGCCAAAAATGGATACTCCTTTTTGGTAAAGTGCTATTAGCTTAAGCATGATCTCACTCCTAATGGGGCTGAATTTTATGTTTTGTGCGCGGTATTTGTTGATGGTTTTTTGTGTAAGCTCAACAACCTCGGCCATATAATCAGTATTTCCGAATAGCTTGACTACATCATCAAATATCTTAGCGGACACACCCTTTTGCGCAGAAAACACAATTGTGGCCGGGTCTGATAATTTTGATTTATACCTACTGTATATGGCTTGCGGCTCGTTTGCTTCCATACCCCAAAGGTACGGAAATTTTTCCTTATTTTTAAGAAACTTTTCCTAATTAAGCTCAGATAGCTCCAGCCACCTTAGTTCTTTGGTATCAATTTCTTCTTGAATTTGCTTCAGGTCTGTTCCCCATTGAGTCAGCTTCTCATGATCATTTTCTCCTGAGACCAGCAATTGATTAAGTTCGTATTTCTTATTAGTCAATTGCTCAATTTCTTTCTCCAGCTGCTCAAACTCACGTTTTTCAGCATAGGTAAGTTTCCTTTCTGAAGTTTCTGCTTTTACAACATCTTTCTGTTTTTCCTGCTTGGTTCTAGGAGTACTTTCATCTTGCGTATTTGCCTTTTCAGAGTTTCTGTAAGTAGTATAATTACCGGGAAAGTCAACTATGGCCTTATCCTTCTCAAATACAAAAAGATGGTTTACAAGCCTGTCCATAAAATATCTATCGTGACTAACTATGATAAGGCATCCCTGGAAATTGAAAAGAAACTCTTCCAACGTTCTCAAAGTAATTAAGTCAAGGTCATTGGTAGGCTCATCAAGAATAAGGAAATTCGGGTTTTCTATTAATACCCTGAGTAATTGTAATCTTCTCTTTTCGCCTCCGCTAAGCTTATCTACATAATCGTATTGAGCCTTTGCAGAAAAATTAAACTGGGTTAAAAATTTAGAAGCTGATACTGTACTTCCATTAGATAAAGTAACTATCTCAGCCACTTCCTGAACCACCTCAATCACTTTCATCCCAGGCTTAAAACTTGGCTCCTGCTGTTTATAATATCCAAAAACAGTAGTTTGCCCTTTATCCAGCTTCCCGGAATCAGGCTGAAGTGCCCCTGTTAGCAAATTAAGAAATGTAGACTTACCTGCGCCATTCTTACCGACAATGCCAACCCTCTCGCCCTTTTTAAAGATATAGCTGAAAGGTTTTATGATACTCTGGTTTCCAAACGATTTAGTAATTTCTTCAATTTCAAGAATCTTACCCCCTTGTCTGCGCTGATTGATATCCAATTCCAGTTCAACCTTATCAAGGTTCTGATGGGCTTTTTCTTTTATACCTTCAAATGCTTCTACTCTATATTTTGCCTTTGTTCCTCTGGCCTTAGGTTGTCTTCTAATCCAATCAAGCTCCTTTTTAAAAAGATTAGTGGCCTTTTCCTTTTCAGATTGGGCCATCTGCTCACGCTCTGACTTTTTCTCTAGGAAGTATGAATAATTCCCTGAATAGCGATACACCTGCTCATTATCCAACTCAATGATTTCATTGGTCACCTGCTCAAGAAAATACCTATCGTGGGTAACCATGATTATACCCATCTGGCTACTGGACAAAAACCCCTCCAGCCATTCGATAGCCTCCAAATCAAGATGGTTAGTGGGCTCATCGAGTATTACTAAATCTGGTTTTTCTATTAACGACTTAGCAAGTCCAACCCGTTTCTTTTGTCCACCAGACATATCACTGATCTTTTTCTCTAGATCATGAATGCCAAGTTTGCCCAAAACTTCCTTAATCTGCGATTCATAGGTCCATGCATCGGCCTTGTCCATCTCTTCAATCAAATCACCAATAATCTCCATTGATTTTGGATCGGTTTCTGCCAACTTAAGATGATGCTCATACTTTGAAATAAGCTGCGCCATCTTTTTATCACCACCAAGCACCGCCTCAATAATATCATCCGTATCTCCAAATTCAGGTTGCTGTTCCAGATAAGCAATCTTCACAGAATTATTTACCACTACTTCACCTTTGTCTGGTACTTCTATACCTGCCAAAATTTTGAGCAAAGTGGTTTTCCCACTACCATTCACACCAACAAGAGCCACCTTCTGCCCCTGCTCTATCCCAAAAGAAATGTTTTTAAAAAGCACCCTTTCACCAAAGGCCTTGGATATATCATCAACCGATAAATAATTCATGGTGCGAAATTAGCAAATGAAAACACTAAAAAATCAGTCATTTCTAAATTCATAATTTCTTTTTAACTTGATTAAGCAAAACCAACAAAATAACAACATGAAAATCTTAAAGATCATCTTAATCGTCATCGCAATCCTAGTGGTAGCAGGATTGGGAATTGCAATGATGCAACCTGCAGAAGGCAGTATCGAAAGCTCGATTGTCATCAATGCTTCTCCCGAATCCATTTATGAAGAAGCTGTAAATATCAAAAAGCTTGATGCTTGGTCCCCGTGGTATAAAATAGAACCATCAGCATATTCTTATGAAGGACCGGAAGAAGGTGTAGGTGCCACTTCAAAGTGGGATTCTGAAAATCCAGACCTCAGAAAGGGAAGCATTACCATCATAGAAGTAATTCCGAACGAGCTCGTCAAAACTGAAATGAAATTTGATGGAATGGATGCCAACTTTGGCAGCTGGGTTAAAATTGAGCAAGATGGCGACAGCTCAAAAGTGACCTGGGGCTATAACTATAGCGATTTGGGATTATTTTGGAGGTTTCTATTTGGCCTAGGCGATATGAATGCCGAAATGTTACCAAAATTTGAGCAAGGACTAAATGACTTAAAGCAAATTGTAGAATCTAAACCAACGCCTGAACCAGAAATTATGGAAGAAGAAATGGCAGCGGATTCATTGGCCATTGAAGAGTAACATTTAGGTTCAACTAAATAATTAAGGGCGTCCAAATCGGATGCCTTTTTAATTTTCAGACTCATGTTCACGTGATTTATATCTCTCTTCTTTCCAGCGCTTAAGTTCTTCCTTTCTTTTCTCCAGATCCTCTTCAGACAACTCAAAATCAATTAAGGATTTTAAATCCGGCTGTCCTGCATCTATCCAGCAGGTGTACCAAAAATCTCCAACCATTTTAACGGCTTTTTTCATCTGGCGTTCTACCATATTGTTCAGAGCATCATGATAAGCTTTTGAAAAATCCCTGGAGTAGACTTTGATTGTTGATGCTCCTCTGGTTTCAAAAGAGTATTTTTTATCTTCGCCAAACTTTCTTGAAAGCTCCTTTTCAAACCTTAATACAGAATCCAGGGCTTCATTGGCTTGAATAACTGCATCCCATGCGGCTAGTTGTACATTTTCTAAATAAATAGCCTGTCCAACAAAAAAATCATATTCTTCAGCATATAACTCTGGCAACCGTGATTCCCAAAACCCATGAATACCATACTGGCCGGTAAGCTGACCATTATAATTTTCTGTAGTGTGAAGTGGCACATTGGCATCTCCAATATAATGTCCTAAGTCAGCAGACAACCTCAATATACCTTCAGCATCCCTAATTCTCATAGCATCTGTAAGCCAGTTTTTCACAACATTAATATGCCATGGAACTATCCCATAAGCTTTTAGTGTGTCTTCGGTATATAATTCAACAGCATCGCTCCAGTATCTCGGCAATTTATAAACAGCACTATCTCCGTAGACATCGGCATCAAGGTAGTGTCTCGGAGCTTCATCCTTAACGGCATACCTTCTCCTGTCAGGGTTTACCGCATTTTCAGATATATATTGAATATTGTGCTTATAAAACCCGATCATTTCAGGGGGTAGTGTAAATACAGCAAGCCTGTTGATTTTTTGATGAGCAAAAAACCCCCAAATGCTAAAAGAAAGTGATAATATTGCAGTCAACAAAACAACTGTAAATGCTCTTTTCATTTGAGTTAAAGGAACTTAATGGTGATTATACTATAAATAACTTAAAAAATATTGAGAGTATATGTTTTGCAGAAATAAATATTAGTACTACCTTTGCACACTCAAAATTAAAGAGTAGTTGAATTAAGATCAGTTATGGCAAATCATAAATCAGCGTTAAAAAGAATCAGATCTAACAACGCAAAAAGGTTAAGAAACAGATACCAACATAAGACAACCAGAACTTTTGTCAAGAAGTTGAAAGAAACTACTGATAAAACAGAAGCTCAAGGTTTATTGAAAACTGTGATCTCTATGATCGATAAGTTGGCTAAGAAAAATATTATTCACCGTAACAAGGCAGCTCATAACAAATCTAAGCTTACCAAGTTGGTGAACAGCCTATAATTATTTAAATAGGCCAAAGACATTAAAAGTCTCCTGCTACAGCGGGAGACTTTTTTATTTTTCACTATTTTCAACCCTGTGAAAAAAGCTAGTGAATATCTAAATATTAAAAGTTGGGCCGAAGAAGACCGTCCGAGAGAGAAATTACTCCTCAAAGGCAAAGCGTCACTTTCAGAAGCCGAACTGATAGGTATCCTCATAGGTTCGGGCACTGCATCTTTGAGTGCAGTCGATCTGGCAAAGCAAATATTGAACGGCTCTGAAAACAACCTAAACAGCCTCGCCAAACTTTCAGTTAAAGACCTTACAAAATTTAAGGGTATTGGTGAAGCCAAAGCCATAAGCATTGTTGCTGCCCTTGAGCTTGGCCGGAGAAGGAAAAATCAGGAGATAATTAGAAATCCAAAGATCAGCAGTTCTAATGATGTTTATGAGTTCCTGAAAGGTGACTTGCTCGATTTGCAACATGAAGAGTTTTGGGTGCTCTTACTTTCCAGAAGTAATGAGATTATCAAAAAGAAATTAATAAGCAGTGGTGGTGTATCGGGTACAGTAGCTGATCCAAAGCTGATATTCAAATCTGCCCTTGAAGAATTGGCCTCCGCCATCATCCTTGTGCACAATCATCCATCAGGAAACCTGAAACCTAGTGCTCAGGATTTATCACTTACTAAAAAAATGAAAGAAGCAGGGGTCGTTTTAGAAATACCTGTTTTGGATCATCTTATATTTACCAATGAATCGTATTTCAGCTTTGCTGACGAAGGAATTTTATAATTTATGAATCAAAGAAAAATCTTGAGCATCGTTGTTGGCGTGGTCATAGCTATTATTATGGTTTACTCATTTTCTGGAGGTCAAACCACTGAAGAATACATTGAAGAAATCCTTGAAGAAAGGGAAGAGGCCGATATTTTTATGAAAAACAATTCTGACTCCCCTTTTAAAGATTCAGAAGTGAAGTATGAAGGGCTGAAATATTACGAGCCAAATATTAAATACAAAATTACTGCAAGGTTCACCAAAGCAGAACCAGCAAAAATTGTAAAACTAGGTACCAATGATGGTGTTGAAAGAGAATATTTGACGTATGGCAAGGCTGAGTTTTCGTTTGCCGACAAGCCTCAAACTTTATTGATTCTGGAAAGTGTAGAGGATGAAAAGCTATTTCTTGCATTTGGTGATGAAACAAGTGCCATTGAAACGTATGGTGCAGGACGATACCTTGATGTTACTCACAGTGGGGGCAACACCATCGTACTGGATTTCAATCTTGCATACAACCCCTACTGCGCTTATGCTGATGGCTTTAGTTGCCCTTTACCTCCACGGGAAAATCTGCTTTCAGTAGCTATTGAGGCAGGTGAAAAAACTTACCAATAAATTGAAATGCCCAAAGGCATTAACTGTCAAAATCATTAATTTTGCCAACTTTAAATTGAACCGCAGGGCAAGCATTACAATAATATTCAAATGAAGATATCTCTTAACTGGTTAAAAAATTATATAGATCTCAGTGAGTCACCTGAGGTTATTTCCAAGCTATTGACAGACACAGGGCTTGAAGTTGAAAGTCATGAAAAAATTGAGCAAATTGAGGGTGGTCTGGCAGGATTAGTTGTTGGAGAGGTACTTACCTGCGAAAAGCACCCTGATGCAGACAAACTTAAAATCACAACAGTTGATATTGGAGAAGATCAACCATCTCCAATAGTCTGTGGCGCTCCAAATGTGGCTGTAGGACAAAAAGTAATAGTCGCTACTGTGGGAGCTACTTTATACCCCACTGAAGGAGATTCATTCAAAATCAAAAAAGCTAAAATAAGGGGTGAAGTTTCTGAAGGCATGATCTGTGCAGAAGATGAGATTGGAATTGGTGTAAGTCATGCTGGCATCATGATTTTAGATACAGAATTGCCAAATGGCACACCAGCCGCAGAATATTTCAATTTAGAAGATGACACCCTTATTGAAATAGGATTGACGCCAAACCGTGCGGACGCTACCAGCCACATCGGAGTAGCACGTGACCTAAAAGCAGTGCTTAACAGAGAAGTGAAATGGCCATCAGTAGAGGGCTTTAAAAAAGACAATGATGCATTGACTATTGAAGTCAGTGTTGAGAATAAAGAAGCTTGCCCAAGATACTCTGGAGTAACCTTAACGGATGTAAATGTTGGTGAATCTCCAGAATGGCTCAAAGCATACTTAAGAACCATCGGACTGGCTCCTATCAATAACATAGTTGACATAACTAATTTCGTATTGCACGAAGTTGGTCAGCCACTGCATGCTTTTGATGCTGATAAAATCTCAGGGAATAAGGTGTTGGTCAAAACCCTTGCTGATAGAACGAAATTCACCACTCTGGACGAGAAAGAAAGAAAGCTTAATGCTCATGATCTCATGATCTGTGATGGAAACAGTAAAGGGATGTGTATTGCAGGTGTTTTTGGAGGAATTGAGTCTGGAATAACTGCCACAACCAAGAACATATTTTTAGAAAGCGCCTATTTCTCCCCTGACTATGTGAGAAAAACTGCTCAAAGGCATCAGTTAAAAACTGATGCTTCATTTAGATATGAAAGAGGGACTGACCCTAACATTACCATTTATGCTTTAAAAAGAGCGGCTTTGCTTTTCAAAGAGCTGGCTGGAGCCAAAATATCATCAGATGTTATAGATGTCTATGACAACCCAATAAAGCCTTTTGAGGTTGCTGTAAAGTATAAAAATATTGACAGGCTTATTGGTAAAAATATCGCCAAAGAAAAGGTTATTTCTATTCTTGAGTCTTTAGACATTGCCATTGAAAAAAAATCAGAGGCAGGCTTTACCGCTATTGTACCTCCCTACCGGGTTGACGTTCAAAGAGAAGCAGATGTTATTGAAGAAATTCTCAGAATTTATGGCTTCAACAATATAGAACTGCCAGATCATGTGGGCAGTAGCTATTTAGCAGACTTTCCTGCTACTGACAAGGATAAAATTCAATTCAAAATAGGTCAAACCCTGGCGAGTCGTGGCTATTTCGAGATCATCACCAACTCCCTGACTAAGCCTGCTTATGCTGCTAGTGATAGCAGCATCAACGAAAAAGAGGATGTTGTCATTCTTAACAAACTAAGTGAAGATCTTGGTGTAATGCGACAATCCATGCTGTATTCACTACTTGAAGTGGCTGCGCATAACATCAACAGAAAGCAGGCCGACCTTAAAATATTTGAATTTGGTAAAACCTATAAGCTTCAGGAAGGCAAGTACAAAGAATCGAACAGGCTGGGTATATTAATAACAGGAAACGTGGAAGCTGAGCATTGGGCAGAGAAGTTGAGGAAAGTGGCTTTTCATGATTTGTCAGCGGTAGTTAATGCAGTGTTAGACAAGCTAACCAACAAGCCGTATGAAAGCAAAGTGTCTCACAATTCACCATTTGACTATGCCTTGGAATATCACCTCAATGGAAAGCTCCTGGCTACCTTAGGGAAGGTAAATGCTGCCGTTTGTCGAAAAACAGGAGTAAAACAAGAAATATTTTATGCAGATTTAGATTGGAACTTGCTTTTAAAGCAGGCAAATAATAATATAGTATTTAAAGAAGTTTCTAAGTTCCCTGAAGTAAGACGAGACCTTTCTTTGGTAATCGATAAGGAAATAACTTTCGATAAAATTAAAGCATTGGCAACCACACAGGAAAGAAAATTACTAAAGAGAATAAATGTATTCGATGTTTACGAAGGAGATAAAATAGATAGCGACAAAAAGGCATATGCTGTGAGTTTTATCCTTGAGGACAAAGAAAAAACACTTACTGATAAGGTTATTGATAAGACAATGGCTAAATTGATGACTGCTTTTGAAAATGACTTGGGCGCAATAATACGAAAATAACAATGAGTCAAGACCTGCTAAAATCTAATTTGTCCTCGCTGGAAAGAAAACTTTCACTACTTCTCGATAAGCATAAAACCATTAAAGAAGAATTGGCTATGCTAAGGGAAGAAAACGGTGAATTAAGAAGCATTTTGAAGCAAAAAGAGGAACAGGTGAGCAGCTTTCAAAATCAGATTAAAATTAGTAAGATTGTAAGTGAAATTGATTCGGATGGGAAAGATGCCTCTGAATTGAAGAGTAAGATTGACGATTATATTAAAGAAATTGACAAGTGTATCTTACACTTGAGCAAATAAAAAATATTGATGGACGAACTCTCAATCAAAATTAAGATTGCTGACCGGGAATACCCAATGAAGGTGAAAACCGAAGATGAACAACGGGTAAGAAATGCCGGAAAATCTATAAACGAGAGAATACGCGTATATCGGGAACGTTTCGGTATCGATGACAAACAAGACCTGCTGGCAATGGTAGCTTTTGATTGTTTGGTGGACAAGATGGAGTTGGAAGAAAAGCACGTAGACACCGATGAGAGCGTAGTACAAAAAGTAAATCAGTTAAATAATCTAATAAATCAGGCACTATAAGCCGCTCTTCACTTTAGCATAATTCTGCCGAATATTTCATAGATGGTAATACTCCGCAAGTTGTAATCGATACAATAGCGCTGTTTATCTAAAACCTAAACTTATACCATAATGGCAGATTTAATCTATGTGATACTAAGCGCTGTGATAGCTCTGGCGGCCGGTATTTTCGTAGGTCGTTCTATGGTGGCCAAAGCCAATAAAGCCAAAGAAGAAGACCTTGAAAATAAGGCCAAGCTTATTATCAAAGAGGCTGAGATTTCAGCTGAAAATATCAAAAAAGATAAGATACTTGAGGCCAAAGAAAAATTTCTGAAGCTCAAGGCAGAGTTTGAAGAAGAAACTTCAAAAAAGAAAAACCTCATTATCACCAATGAAAACAAGATCAAGCAAAGGGAACAACACATCTCCAAAGAGCTTGAAAAACTTAATCGAAAGCAAGCTGAAGTTGATGATTTAAAAGAGAAGCTTGAGTTACAAATTGAAGTGGTTGATAAAAAGAAAGTTGAGCTTGACAAGTTCAACCAGCAGAAGGTCCAGATTCTCGAGAAGATTGCCAACCTAACTGCGGATGAAGCAAGAGAGCAATTGATTGAAACATTAAAAGATGAAGCTCAGTCTAAAGCATCTTCTCAGATCAAAGACATCATTGAAGAGGCTAAGCTTACAGCCACCAAAGAAGCTAAAAAGATTGTGGTGGAGTCTATACAAAGAACAGCCACTGAGCACGCTATTGAAAATTGCGTATCCATTTTCAATATAGAAAGTGATGATATTAAAGGAAAGATCATTGGTAGAGAAGGTAGAAACATCAGAGCACTTGAGGCGGCTACCGGTGTAGAAATTATTGTAGATGACACACCAGAGGCTATTATCATCTCTGGTTTTGATCCAGTCCGGAGAGAAATAGCCAGACTATCCCTCCACAGATTGGTTGTTGACGGAAGAATTCACCCAGCAAGAATTGAAGAGATTGTTTCAAAGACTAAAAAGAACATTGAAGAAGAGATAGTTGAAATTGGTGAGCGAACTGTTATAGACCTAGGCATTCACGGTCTGCATCCGGAGCTGATCAAGATGGTAGGGCGAATGAGATTCAGATCATCCTACGGTCAAAATCTATTACAACACTCTAGAGAAGTGGCCAATCTTTGTGCTACTATGGCTTCTGAACTTGGTTTAAATACTAAGCAGGCAAAACGTGCAGGACTATTGCATGACATTGGTAAAGTATGGCCCGAAGAGCCTGAAAAGCCACATGCTATTTTAGGTATGGAACTGGCTCAAAAATATAAGGAGCATCCTGTCATTTGTAATGCCATTGGTGCCCACCATGATGAAATAGAAATGACTTCATTGCTTTCTCCAATCATTCAGGCCTGTGATGCCATCTCAGGTGCTAGACCAGGCGCTAGAAGAGAAGTAATGGAAAGCTATATAAAGCGATTAAAAGAACTGGAAGCTCTTGCACTCAGCTTTGACGGGGTTAACAAGTGTTATGCTATCCAGGCTGGTCGTGAGCTTAGGGTTATGGTAGATGCCGACAATGTTACAGATGAAAGGGCAGGTCAGTTGTCTTTTGATATTTCGCAAAAAATAGAAAAAGATATGCAATATCCCGGGCAGATTAAAGTAACAGTTATTCGTGAAATGCGTTCTGTTTCTTATGCCAAATAGCAACTTATGACTGCAGATGAAAAATTAGATATTATCAATGCATTTCTAACACCAATAATTAGAGAGAAATTTTCGAAAGAAGAAATCCAGGAAATCTGCAAGCAGCTATACTTATGCGAAAGCAAAGATCAGATATCTGATAAAATAGATGGGTATGTTATTGAATTCGCTCACCGAGGAGAAAAAATAGATCATAGAAAAGGGGAGTTATAACTCTCCTTTTTTATTTGATGCTTTGATTGGCGCATTTTGTTTAAAGTCATATATTGAATAACTAAATGTACACCCCTGATTTTCATAAACCTCCATTAAAAATAATATCCATTTTATACCTCCTTTTCGTGTGCTTTAGCGCCAAAGCCCAATACAATGAGACCATAAGAACTGCCCGGCCCGGAAAATCTGTGGGACCTTTCACTACTGGAAAATCGATCTTTCAAATTCAGTCAGGTCTTAATATTCTAACCTTAGATAATGATGAAGCCGATCTTTATGGTAATGTAGTGACACAATTGAACTCGCTAAGATATGGTGTATCGGAAAGGTTTGAAATTAGATCAGCCTTCTCATATAGCAACCAATCCATAGAAATAGGTGACTCTGAAATTAATTCTAGTGGTATCAACTTATGGAATGTCGGGCTAAGAGCTAACCTCATAGATAATGCAGCTTCTGGCAAACCATCTCTCGGCATTCAGGGTGGTGTAGGACTAAAAACCGTAAGCAGCGATTACGAACCAGAATATCTTTCACCTCGCCTCATTTTAATATTGGGCATGAGGCTCTATAAATCAGTAGCTCTTACCTCAAACTTAGGGACTCAATGGAGCGGCTCAACAGGAAAACAATTTACCTTTTACACCCTCAATCTGAGCTTTGCCCTTACCGAAAAACTACGAGGGTTTGTAGAAAACTATGGCATCTTTCAGGAAAGCGAGCTAACCACCCGGTTCGATACGGGTATTGGCTATTTGATCAACAAAGACTTGGCAGTTGATATTTCTACCGGATATGGTGATAACAACAATCAGAACGACTACTTCGTAGACTTCGGCTTCTCCTACCGTATCAAAACGAACTAAATATCCTTCATTAATTGAACCTGTAATAACTGAAAGCTCTGAATCCGCTGCAAATTTCAAAAGGTGATTAAATGGAAAGTGTTGGTCATTTAGAGGATTAAATGCTAAGGGCAGTATTAAACTCCTTTATTCTACTTTTAGCGACTTGCACCTTCTCCTGATTTTTAAGAATCACCTCTGAAATACCATTGTTATTAAATGCCTGCACATAGTTAAGGTTAACAATATGCCTTCTATGGATTCTGAAAAAGTAAGCAGGCAGCTTTTTTTCTAATGTTTTTAAGGATGTTCGCATTACATATTTTTTACCTCCTGAAGTATGAACATCCACACAGTAGTCATTAGCTTCTATTTGCACAATCTCATCAAGCTTTATTACCTGCCTTGAATCACCAATCTTAGTTGACAAAACCTTGATACTCTGGCTCTCCTTTATTTCCTTCATCTCATCTTCCAGAGTTGTCATGTTTTCAACCAGCACCTCAAACTCTCTTTTGTTGAGATAAAGGTGAACCATGATGACCATAAAACCATAGGCAATAAGGCCGATGGGAGCTTTCTGAAACACTTTAAATATCACAACTTCAATAAAAGAAACTTCACCTCCACTTTTGAAGACTTGTATCACCGCATACATTGTAACAGTAATTAAAAAAGTGGCTATTACTAAACCTGACAATCTTAATAAAGATTTACCATTAAAATTTTCTATAGGATGGTTAAATAGATAATAAAAGAGTCCGGCAGCTATAGCTGACCACACCATCCACCAAACCAACTGGAGGTTTAAAATCTCTCCAAAGGTGACGATTGTTCCTTGCGGATGCAGGTCAAATGAGTCTATATAGTAATACTGTTGAGCTGATTCAAAAAATATTAAAACCACTAATGAAATAGCAAACAGCAATAAGTTTTTAAGCATGATTTATTATACTCCAAAAAGCCTGATAGTGTTGTTTATAAAGCCACAACCCTAAACTTCATCCTCCTGCATCTTCATTTCCCCGACAGTCATACCTCTTTCTTTGGCTTTCTTGCGTTCCAGGCTGGCTTCATAAGCAGAAATGCCGTGAAGCTCAGAAAGGTAATCCAAATGCCCAGGAGAAGTCACCACCATTATATCATCAGGAGTAATGTCGCTAGGTGTTTCATAACCGCAAGACTCGGCAAGCATTTGTGTTTCTTTATACAGTGCATCAGCATAAGTAGCTACACGTTTAGCTGCGGCTTCAATATCCAAAGCCTTTTCCAAACGCCTGTTTTGAGTTGCAATACCTGTTGGGCAATTGTTGGTATGACACTCCAAGGCTTGGATACAGCCTAATGATAACATAAACCCTCTGGCCATATATATGGCATCCGCGCCCAGCGCCATGGCTACAGCTATTTCAATTGGGGTAGCTACCTTACCACTAGCAAAAATCACCACCTTATCACGCACCTTGTGTCTTTTAAAGGCCCAATCCGCCACAGCTAGTGCTTGTTTCATTGGTAAGCCAGAATAAGAGCTAAGTACATAAGGTGCTGCTCCAGTACCGCCATCACCACCATCAATTACAATATAGTCAGGACCTCTACCGGGCTCTTTGCTCATTTTGTCCGCTATGGCTTCTATCTCAGCAGTATGGCCTATTACCATTTTTATACCAGTAGGCTTTTTGGTGATCTTTCTAACATGATCTATAAAATCAAAAAGTCCATCAACATCACTAAACTCCTTGTGACGTGCTGGCGCGTAGGCATCCTTGCCCATAGGTATTTTCCTGATGTTGGCAATTTCCTCGGTAATTTTTTCCTTCAAAAGCATTCCGCCTTTACCAGGCTTAGCTCCTTGAGCCAACTTAATTTCAAACATCTTAACCTGGGGGTGATTAGCCATCTGCTCAAGTAACTTATCATCCATATTACCCTCTTCATCCCTTATGCCGTACTTGGCTGTTCCTATTTGAAATATCAAATCCCCACCTCCATATTCATGACAAGGCGCCAGTGATCCTTCGCCTGTATTATGGAAAATACCCGCCATTTTTGCTCCCTTATTGAGTGCCGCATGAGCTCTGTAAGACAATGCACCGTAAGACATCGCACTTATATGAACAAAATGATTTAAAACAACCGGTTCCACTCCTGTATGCTTCCCTATTATTTTCTTATAGGTTCTACCTGTCTCCTCTCCTGTTTTAATTTTAGTATTGGTAAATGTTGCTGGCATTATCAATGTAGTGCCTACTTTATCCATATCAATTTGGCTACCGAAGCCAATGGTATTTCTTACACCATTGGAAGTTTCATGCACCCAGTTTCTGGTTATTCTGTTATAGGGTGTTTCTTCCTGATCGTTGAGAAAGAGGTATTGACGTAACAATGGCCCCATTTTCACAAGCATCTTCCTTCCCCAGATTATAACTGGAAACAATCGTTGAATTGGATTCTCAGTCTGCCTTTTATCATGGATGAAAAGAATAATGACACCAACGATTACAGCAAAAATGATGAACTCACCTGTTAATGTTGCAGCCCATTTTAACACCCCAACATTTTCTAATGTTGCCTTTTGAAAATAGTAACCGTACACAGCAGTAACTGCACTGGATAGTAGAAACCAACTTATGGTATAGGCATTAAAATTACTGAGGAACCCAACCAGTGTTGGAGCTTTTGAAATGCTCTGTTGATGAAATTTTCTTTCTGTAGCCATTTTTAAAGGTATTTAAATTTATAAGCTAGCATGAAAATCTCTCATTTACAACGTAAGAAGCTGAAAATTAGCTACTAACACATTTAAGCGGCACTAAAAATTGTCTTTACAATTAGTTTATTCAATTTCCGCTTCCATTAGCCTGTTTGAAGAGGTCTGAGGACGTTCGGATTATTGAATCGCAATTAACTTTTAGTTATTTAATGGGAAATGAGAAAAACAGCCATATATTTGCATCGTTCTAACAAAACGTTCATTTACATAACTTATCGAGAAAGGTGGAGGGATTGGCCCTTTGAAACCTTAGCAACCCTTAGTCATTAAGAAGGTGCTAATTCCAATTGCAAACTATGCAATAGAGATAAGTCAGAAGAATTTTCCGATACTCTTTTGGCCTATCAATCAAAGGCCTGTCTTACGAAACTTTTCATGATGATTTATTAAATGCTAATGGAATATCCGTGAGGATTTCAATTAATATTTTCTATTATGAAAAGAGACAAATTTGAAACACTAGCAATACGCACTCAGATGGAAAAGACTGCTCAAAAAGAGCACTCCGCACCTATCTACATGACATCGAGCTTTACTTTTGATTCAGCTGAGCATGGTGCACAGCTATTTAATAATGAGGTTGAAGGAAATTTATATTCAAGATTTTCCAACCCTAATACAGATGAGTTTATTGACAAACTCTGCCTTTTGGAAGAATGTGAAGCTGGCGTAGCTACCGCCTCGGGCATGGCTGCAGTGTTTAATAGTATGGCCGCACTTTTAAAGTCAGGTGACCACATTGTTTCTTCAGGGGCAATTTTTGGTAATTCCAGATATGTGCTGACCAATGTGTTTCCCAACATGGGCATTGAGCACACTTTTGTGGATGTTGATGATAATGAATCTTACAAAAAGGCCATTCGCCCAAACACTAGAATGATTTATGTGGAAACGCCATCAAATCCAACCTTGAAATCAGCGGATTTGGAATTCATCGGTGACCTCTGCAAAGAAAATGATATCATATTCTCTGTAGATAACTGTTTTGCAACTCCATACCTTCAGAAACCAGTTCATTACAAAGCCGACTTAGTTATACACTCTGCCACCAAATATATTGACGGGCAAGGCAGGGTTTTAGGAGGAGCAATTCTCGGAAGTGAAGAGTATGTGAAAATATGTTACGACTACATCCGTAGAACAGGAGCCAGTTTATCCCCATTTAATGCCTGGGTGCTTTCAAAGAGTTTAGAGACGCTTGCCGTGCGAATGGACAGGCACTGCGATAATGCCTCTGCTCTTGCCGATTTTTTATCAGGTCATGAGGCTATTGAAGTAGTAGTTTATCCACACCACGAATCCTATCCTCAATATGATTTGGCCAAAAAGCAAATGACCAAAGGTGGTGGACTTGTAGGGTGCGTAATTAAAGGAGGTCTTGAGCGAGGCACTAAATTTTTAAACTCGTTAAATATGCTCTCGTTGACAGCTAATCTTGGTGACACACGAAGTATTGCTACACACCCCTCTTCTACTACTCACTCAAAAATGAGCTTAGAGGATCAGTTAAAAGTAGGCATAACACCAGGTTTTTTACGTTTTTCAGTAGGGTTGGAACATATCGATGATATTATCTCAGATATTGACCAGGCACTAACAAAGTCTAAATAATGCAAGAACTTCAGTATTACAATTTTGAAAATCCATTTGAATTGGAAAATGGAAAGGTTATTAATAACCTCAAACTAGCATACCACACATTCGGTGATAGAAATGCTGATGGCTCAAATGTTATTTGGGTTTTTCATTCAATTTCTGCGAATACCGATGTGCTAGATTGGTGGCCTAAGTTATTTGGCGATGGCGGGTTTTATGACCCTAAAGACTATTTTATAATCTGTGCGAACTCAATAGGCTCCCCATATGGCAGCACAAAACCAACCGACTTGGATTTTCCTCAATTTTCAGTCCGTGATGTTGTAAAATCTCAGCAGCTTCTTGCTGAACATTTGGATATACATAAAATCCATACAGCCATTGGTGGTTCATTTGGTGGCAATCAGGCATTGGAATTCAGCTATTCTTTCAAAGGCACAATTGACCACTTAATTCTTGTGGCATCATGCTCCAAAGAATCTGCCTGGGGTATTGCCGTACATGAGTCTCAGCGAATAGCTATGCAGTCAGACCCAAGTTTTGGTACTGAAGACGGTGGTGTGGCAGGTATGAAAGCAGCCAGATCAATGGCACTATTAACATACAGAACATCCAATGCTTTTATAAATACCCAAACCGATATTGAGGAAAAAGTAGATGATTTTAAATCATCTAGCTATATGCAATATCAGGGCGAAAAATTTGTAAACAGGTTTAATGCACTTTGCTATTACTACTTAACAAAATGTCTTGACAGTCACCATATTGGCAGAAACAGAGGTGGCGAAGTGAAGGCCTTGAGTGAGATACAAATTCCAACCCTTATTATCGGAATAAGCTCAGACACATTGATTCCTGTTCGTTTTCAAAGGTTCATGGCGGAGCATATTCCCAATTCAAGCTTTCAGGAAATTGAGTCTGAATTTGGCCATGATGGCTTCCTCATAGAAACAGATCAGATCATTAATAAAATCAAAGGTTTTTATGACACATTAAATTATGGTAAAAGCCAGGAAAGGACAGTATTGAAGTTTGGTGGAAAGTCCTTAAAAAATGGTTCTACTTTGAATAATGTGCTGGAGATTATAAAAAGCGAATCCAATAGTAAAAGCCTGGCTGTTGTAGTTTCGGCAAGAGGAGAAAGTACTGACTTGTTGCAAAGTATATATCAGCAAGCAGCTAGTGGAAAGGACTATTCCCAAAGCTTAGAATCCTTCTTTGAGCTACAAAAATTAGAGGATGTAGATTTCAATTTTGACAGCGAAAAAACTGAGTTAGAGGATTTCCTAAAAGCACTTAGTATTATTAAAATCCCTTCTAATGCAATAAGGGATAAAATACTGTCCTTCGGAGAAATTATTAGTGCCAAGGCAATAGCATACGCTTTAAAAAAAATAGGAGTAAATGCTGGCTTTGTTGATGCCAGGGATTTACTTGAGGCAGAAGTGGTTGATGGCAATGCTGAAATAGACTTTTTCAACTCAAGAAAAAATGTAGCTGAATATTTTTCTAAAATAAAGCCCTCGTTTATACCAGTAATTACCGGTTTCATTGCTAAAAACAAAAAAGGTGAAACCATTACACTCGGTAGAAATGGAAGCAACTATACTGCAACAATAATAGCCAGCTTTATAAAAGCAGCAGAAGTGCAAAACTGGACAGACATTGATGGTATCTATAGTGCCAGCCCAAAATATGTAAGTAATGCTGTAAAACTGGAACATATTAGCTATAAGGAAGCCAATGAGCTGGCCAACTTTGGAGCTAATATTCTACACCCAAAAACAATTCTGCCGCTATTGTATAATGACATTCCTCTTATTATAAGAAACACAAACACACCCGCTAACACCGGAACATTAATTGATAAAAACGGATCAGGAAAAGGAATAAAAGCAGTTTCTGCTGTTGAAAATGTCTCTTTGGTGAGTATTGAAGGCAAGGGAATGTTGGGGAAAGTAGGTATAGATGCACGGATTTTCAATGCCTTAAGCAAAGATGAAATTAGCGTGAGACTAATCTCTCAGGCATCATCAGAAAGAGGTATTGGATTCATCATTGATACTGAAAATGCCACCAATGCCGAATTAGCTTTGAATAAGGAGTTTCAGGTTGAATTAGAAACTGGTGAAATATCTTCCATAAGAGTCAATAGTGATATGGCCATAATTGCCATTGTTGGTAGACATAATTTCGCTTTAGAAAAAGCAATTCAAGGACTTCGGAGAAATAAAATCTGGATGCACCTGATTAGTAATAGTATCAGCGGAGAACACATTTCACTGGTCATTGATAGTAAAAGGCTTAAAAAAGCCATGAATGTGGTGCATAATCAGGTATTCGGAGCCATAAAGACACTTAACCTTTTTGCCATTGGTAAAGGAACCGTTGGTGGTAAGCTTATTGATCAAATCTTGGAAACCAAGGAATCGATGATTGATCAGCGTGGTTTGAAGATCAATGTTATCGGGGTGGTTGATAGTCAGAGGTATATCATCAATGAAAATGGGCTATCTACCAACTGGAGAGAAGAGCTAAAGAACTCTCAGCACTCTAATAACTTCAATGAAATATTAAAGAACCTGAGCGAAACTGGTCTTGAAAATATCGTGATAGCTGATAATACATCAAGTCTGGAAGTGGCAAACCTCTACCCAACTTTTATGCGATATGGCATTGACATTGTTGCTTCAAATAAGAAGGCAAATTCCATCGACTACAGTTTTTACAAAGAGCTGCGTTCAGATTTAAAAAAGAGGGCCAGACATTTCTTTTATGAGACTAATGTCGGAGCCGGCTTACCTATTATTGATACACTCAAGCACCTACATAACTCATCGGATCAGGTAACAAGGATAAAAGGGGTGTTCAGCGGTTCTTTAAGCTATATTTTTAATGAGTATTCTGTATCAAACAAAGATTTTAGCAAAGTTTTAGAAGAAGCAAAGTCCAAAGGTTTTACGGAGCCTGATCCCAGAGAAGATCTTAGCGGTATGGACGTGGCAAGAAAGCTTTTGATATTGGCCAGGGAAGTGGGTATGACTTGTGAATTTGAGGATGTAGAAATTGGAAGCCTTATCCCAGATGAGCTAAGCAATGCCAATGATTATGTAGCCTTTATTGGCCAAAAAGAGATTCTTGATCAGCACTATGAAGAGATAAAGAACGGGCTTGAGACTGACGAAGTACTAAGGTATGTTGGCGATTTAGATACAACTGCAGGAACTTTAAAGGTTTCATTGATGAAGGCCTCTAAAAATTCACCTTTAGGAAATATAAAAAATGCAGACTCTATTTTTGAAATCTATACCAAGGGTTATGGAGAACAGCCTATGGTTATTCAAGGTGCAGGTGCAGGTGCAGAAGTTACTGCCAGAGGGGTGTATTCAGATTTGCTAAGAATCGGGTCTCAGGTATGATAAGATTAAGTGGCCTCTCCAGGAATCGAACCTGGATCTAAAGTTTAGGAAACTTCTATTCTATCCGTTGAACTAAGAGGCCATAATCAGCCTGTCACACAGGCAAAAATTTTAAAGTCCACAAAAATACATAAATCAAATAAAATATCGATTATTTGACTCAATAGTACTGATCTTTCAGATAATTAGGAAAAATCTGTAGGTGCCTTTTCTTTGCTTTTCTATAAATCTTATCTCTTAACTCATCAATATTTGTTTTTTGCTCTGCCGAGACAAACACCACATCCTTATCCTTATCTTCCAACTGTTTATAAAATGCATTGATACCCGCTAGCAGCTCATCCGAATTTTCTTCCTTTTGCAAAAGATCCACTTTGTTAAAGATGTAAATGGTTGGTTTTTCAGAAGCACCAATATCCTTTAATGTTTCCCTAACCACTTCTATATGATCCTCATAAGCCGGGTGAGCCACATCAACCACATGTAACAATATATCTGCCTCTTTAACTTCAGCCAATGTCGATTTGAAAGACTCAATTAAATGGTGGGGAAGTTTTCTAATGAACCCTACTGTATCCGAAAGTAAAAAGGGTATCATATTTAATACTACTTTTCTCACAGTTGCATCGACTGTTGCAAAAAGTTTATTCTCAGCTTTTACATTACTTTTTGATAGCAATGTCATAAGGGTTGATTTACCCGCATTAGTATATCCAACCAATGCCACACGTACAACACTGCCTCTTGACTTCCTTTGGACTTCATTTTGTTTCTCTATTTTCTCGAGCTTGCCTTTAAGAACAGATATTTGATTTCTAATATTCCTTTTATCAGTCTCTATCTCTTTCTCTCCTGCTCCACCACGGGTTCCTGTTCCACCTCTTTGTCGTTCAAGGTGAGTCCACATTCTGGTAAGTCTTGGCAGTAGATATTGGTTTCTCGCCAACTCAACCTGCGTTTTGGCCTGTGCTGTTTGAGCTCTTAAAAGAAAGATATCAAGTATTAACAAACTCCTGTCATAAATCTTAACTTCCAAATCTTTTTCCAGATTTCTTAATTGAGATGGTGTAAGGTCGTCATCAAAAATTACAGCTTTAATTTCCTGATCAATAATGTAAGCCTTAATTTCTTCTAGCTTTCCCTTACCAACAAAAGATCGAACATCCGGTTTATCCAGCTTTTGTTTAAAAATCTTAACTGTCTTAATACCAGCGGTTTTAGCCAAAAACTCCAGTTCAGCAAGATGCTCATCCACAATACTCTCATGAACTTGCTTCTCACTGACCGCAACTAATATTGCTTTTTCCTTTTTTAATTTTGTTTTATGGGTATTCTTCATAAAATGCAACGCATTCAAGATAAATTACATGTAATATTTAACCCCAACTTAATACTAGACAGGTTACTTTTTCATAAATTTGACAATTAAGCAAAAGTTGGTTGTGGTAATATTCACTTTGCAAAGATGTTCGAAGTTATCCACAATTCATCTTAAATGATTTAAAACATTAGAGTTGGCCTGTATGAAGATTGCAATAGTTTTAAATACCTCATGGAATGTCTACAATTTCAGAATGGGGTTAATCAAAGCCTTGCAAGAAGAAAATCACCAAGTGGTTGTAATTGCCCCAAGAGATGAGTATTCTGATAAAATTATTGCTCAAGGATGTGAATTTCACGAACTAACCATGGATAGCCGTGGTGCTAACGCACTTAAGGATCTTGGGTTAGTATTTGAGTTAATTAAAATTTATAAGCGGGTGAAGCCTGATGTAGCCTTACATTATACAATCAAACCTAATATTTATGGTTCCATTGCCTGCAGATGGCTTAATATACCAGCTGTAAATAATGTCTGTGGCCTTGGTACTGTTTTTCTTAAAAAGAATTTCGTTTCAAAAGTAGCATCTTGGATGTATAGGGTTAGTTTCAAGTATCCTAAGAAGGTGTTCTTCCAAAACAAAAATGACAAAAGGCTTTTTATAAAAAATGGTCTTGTTGATGAGAAAATAGCCGATATACTTCCTGGTTCGGGTATAGACCTCTCCAGATTTGTGCAAAGTGACTTTAAAAGAAATGATAAGTTCACTTTCCTTCTAATCTCACGATTGATCCATGATAAAGGAATTCTGGAATATATTGAGGCCATAAGACTTTTGAAAGCTAAAGGCATGGATGCTAAATTCCAGATTTTAGGTGCAAAGGATACCGAGCATAAAAGAGGTATTAAAGAAGAAATTATTGATGAATGGATTTCATCAAATACTATTGAGTATTTAGGTAAAGTTGAAGATGTAAGGGAATTTATAAACAATGCTGATTGCGTGGTTTTGCCATCCTATAGAGAGGGCACTCCAAAAAGTCTTCTTGAGGCAGCCAGCTCTGGCAAACCGATTGTAACTACCGATGTGCCAGGTTGTAGGGATGTTGTTGATCATCAGATAAATGGTCTGTTGTGCAAAATGAAAGACCCAGAAGACCTGGCAAAAAAGCTGGAAATTATGGCCTCTTTTAATGATGATGAGCTCAAAAGTCTTGGATTGAACGGCCGTAAGAAGGTTGAAAATCAGTTTGATGAGAAGATTGTGATCAAAAAATATCTCAATACCATCCAAGAATTATTATCCTAAATATTTTTCTGCCAACGTTTGACGTACTACTTTAGTATAACTTCACCTAGTTGGAGATGCTAAACAAATATTTTTTAGACTGTGTTATGCTAAATAATTGGTTGAAAATAACCGTGCTTGCCTTGTTGCTTTCCGCCTGTAGTTCCTATAAGCAAAACATTCTGTTTAAATCTGATCAATTAACTGGCCCAGATCCCAAAAAACTAGAACTCAACAGCAATAGAATCATTGAAATTGGCGATTATCTTACATTGGAAGTATTCACTAAAAATGGTGAAAAAATAATAGATCCTGATTTCCAACTCGCAAATACTAACATTAACTCAGAAAGGTTAAGGCCCAAATTAAAGTACTTGGTTCGCAATGATGGCTTTGTAAAAGCCCCTATGGTAGGAGAAGTTGAACTTCAAGGAAAGACATTACATGAAGCTGAAGAGATTCTTCAAAAGGAATATGAGAAGTTTTACAAAAGTTCTTTCGTTAATATAAACTTCCTAAACAAAAGAGTAATTGTTCTTGGATCTGCCGGAGGCCAAGTTATTCCGTTAGAAAATGAAAATACCACTCTTGTTGAAGTTATAGCTCTAAGTGGTGGCATAGATAATTATGGAAAAGGGCACAATATCAGAATATTAAGGGATAATGCTGCCTTTGTAGTTGATCTTACGACCATCGAGGGCTATCAATCTGGTAATATTATGATGGAGCCTGGTGATGTGGTTTATATTGAGCCGGTAAGAAGACCTTTTTCAGAATTTATAAGAGAGAATGGTCAAGTAATATCGATTTTCACAAGCTTAGTTTCTTTAGTTGCTGTTTTAATAAGTGTCAGGTAACATGGAAAATAGCAACGCATCCAGCTATGACGGCATAGATATAGACAAGGGACTTGATGTCCTTAGGAAAAGCGTTTTCTGGATTTTATTTATCTTTTTCATCACAAACTTAACGGCTTATTTATTTATCAGATGGACAAAACCACTTTATGAATCAAGCTCAGAACTAAAATTAGATGTTGAGACCAATGCCTCTGAATTAGGATTAACAACCCTCGGTGAAAATCAAAATTTAAACATTATTTCTGGCGAAATTGAGCTTATCAGATCAAAATTATTCTTCAATAAAGTAATTGAGAATTTCGATTTGGACATTTCATACTATACTATCGGGAATGTTTTGGATGATGAGAAATACAAGACCTCACCTTTTGTGGTAGAATACGATTTGAAGAACAATTCAGTACTTGATAAAAAAATATTCGTTGACCTTATAGATGAAAAATCTTATAGAATAAACTTCAATAATAACCAGGGCGAAGGCGAAATGTATCAATTTGGGCAGCCAGTGATGACTGAAGATGTTGAATTTGTAGTTTTTGCTACAGAATATCTGGATCCTAAGGCCTTCAGCCAACACTATTTCATCTTAAATAGTGACGAGGCACTAATTAGATATTTGGAAAATAACCTAACTGTTGTTCCGCTTAACCTTAATGCAAATACCATTAGAATTACTCTTAGTGACTACAATGCGTTAAAAGCACGCGATCTGGTCAATGCTATTGATAGCATTTACTTAAGTTATAGCCAAGAGGAAAAAAACAGGGAAAATATTCAGAAAATAAACTGGCTTAATAACGAATTAAAAAACATAGAAAATCAACTTGAAGGTTTTGAAGATTACTTTGAAAACTTCACTATAGAGAATAGAACTAACAACCTTGATGCAGACTTAGAGCGGACAATCAAATTTATAAATGAAATTGATTCGCAACGGTATGAAATCACCAAGATGACAGCAAATGCAACTGCCATTTTGAAAAGTCTGGAAAATAATATGCTTGACGTTATTGCTGAAATCAACCCAGTTCAATTTCCAAAATTCATTTCAGAATCAATTGAAAGTCTAATTAAGCTTTCCGCAGAAAGAGATAAGCTGAAGCTTTCTTATACTGAATCCACTTTTGCACTTACGAGCATAGAAGAAGAAATCAATAACATAAAAAGCAACCTGATCAATCAAATAAAGTCTTTAATAAGTAAATACGATGCAGATTTGAAGGATCTGCAAAACCAAAAAGCAAGACTTCAAAAGAATTTTGTTGAGCTCCCAGGCAAGAGTACTGAATACAATAAAAATCAGCGTTATTTTGAGCTATATGAAGAGTTCTATCTTTCATTAATGCAAAGCAAAGCTGAATATCAAATAGCTCAGGCAGGTACTACCACTCAATTCAAAATATTATCAAGTGCTACTTTGGGTAAAACACCAATATCTCCTGACAAGCTAATTATTCATGGAATTGGTCTTGTTGCAGGTCTTGTATTCAGCTTTTTCTTTGTAGGAATCAGGTACCTTCTTCATAATAAAATCTCAACAATTCATGAATTAGAGAAATTATCTAATGCACCTATTCTCGGCCATGTTCCGGAAGAAAAAGAAAAACTTGAAAACACTGCCTTAGTTGTGGATAAAAAACCAAAGTCAGCAGTGAGTGAGTCCCTTAGATCAATAAGAACAAACATAGATTTTATGGTTCCTAAAACACCCCAGAAAGTGATATCTGTTACTTCTACGGTTGGTGGAGAGGGAAAAACCTTTGTCGCTGTCAATCTGGGAGCCATTATAGCACTATCAAAAAAGAAGGTTATTGTTCTTGATTTGGACATGCGAAAACCCCGCGTTCATATGTCCTTTGGAAATGAAAACCCTAACCAGGGAATAAGTACAATCCTAATTAATAAACACACTTATTCAGAGTGTATCACTAAGTCAAGGATTGAGGGTTTAGATTATATTAGTGCCGGACCAACGCCTCCAAACCCATCAGAATTATTATTAAATGGGGAATTTGATACGCTATTGATGAAGCTAAAAACTGAATACGATGTTGTCATTCTAGACACACCTCCTGTCGGTTTGGTTACCGATGGTATACTGGCCATGAAAAAAGCTGACTTAGCAATGTATATTGTAAGAGCTAATTACTCGCAAACAGCATTTATGAAAACCCTGAATAGGCTTATTTCAGTTAACCAATTCAAAAATATAGCCGTTGTTTTAAATGCATTACCTCTATTGCGCTCCGGAAATTATGGCTATGGTTATGGTTATTATGAAGACCAATCAGATAAACCTCAATCGCTGATTAAGAAATTGATCAAGAAATAGTGTTTAACATATTCAAAAAAAAAGAAGTTGCAATTCCAGAATTAGGAGTTGATCTGCACTCTCACTTATTACCTGGTGTAGATGATGGTGTTCAATCATTTGATGAATCACTTGATTTACTAAAGAGATTTGAAGCTATTGGATATAAAAAGGTGATAACATCACCTCATATTATGAGCGACTTCTACGATAACAAGGAGTCTGACCTAAAAAGAATTCATGAATCCTTAAAAGAGAAAATTAAAGAGAATCAAATCAATATTTCATTAGAACTTGCTGCAGAGTATTATTTAGATGATCAATTAATTGAGCGTTTATCAAATAAGGAGGAAGAATTTCTAACTTTTGGCAATAACTATCTTCTGTTTGAAACATCTTTTATGAATGAACCTTTATACTTGAAGGAGTTTATTTTCAAAGCAAAATCCATTGGCATCAACCCTGTGCTAGCTCATCCAGAGAGATACTCCTACCTTCAAAACAATTCTGTGCTTTTGGAAGATTTAATTAACAGGCAAGTGCTCTTTCAAATTAATATCAACTCGCTATCAGGTTATTATTCAAAACCTATAAAGATTTTTGCTCAAAAATTAATTGATGCCAAAGTGGTCCACTTTATAGGTAGTGACTGTCACAATCATAAACACTTTGAGGTACTTGAGTCCTCTCGAAAAACAAAGTATTTTAGAAAAGCTTTAGAGCTACCTTTATTAAATTACGAACTATGATTTTTGTAACCGGAGCAAACGGACTTTTAGGAAGTCATATTTGTAAGTCACTAATTGATGAAGGACACAGCGTTAAAGCCCTAATTAGAGAAGGTAGCAAAACTTTCTTGTTAGACGGCTATCTTGACAAACTTAAAGTTGTAAATGGAGATATTCTAAACCCTGAATCATTTGCTGATGATTTAACAAATGTGAAATCAATAATTCATTGCGCAGCCGTGGTCTCATTTCATCAAACAGATAAGGCTTTGATGAATAAGGTGAATGTTGAAGGGACTGCCAATATGGTAAACTTAGCCTTGGATAAAAACATTGAGTACTTCCTGCAAATAAGCTCAGTAGCTGCATTAGGAAGGTTAACAGGGTTTGGTACTGTTACCGAGGATAATAAATGGCAAGAATCAAAATGGAATAGCAATTATGCTACCTCTAAATATTATGCTGAACTAGAGGTCTGGCGTGGCATAGAAGAAGGCTTAACTGCCGCAATGATTAACCCATCTGTAATTTTGGCTCCTGGAGTTGGCGCAAAAAGTAGTAGCCAGCTATTTAGCTATGTCTGGAAAGAAAGCACTTTTTACCCTATGGGGAAAGTCAACTATGTTGATGTAAGGGATGTTTGCAAGGCTGCGCTTCAATGCCTGAAACTAAAGAAAACAAAAGAGCGATATATTGTTAATGGTGGCATAACCACATACAAAGAACTTTTTGATTTGATCGCTAAGGGTTTCGGAAAGAAACCTCCTCACATCAAATCAAACTCATTTCTACTTAAAATTGGAATGTTCTTAGACAAACTGAGATCACTAATTACTGGAAAGAAAACTATCATCACCACCGAAACAGCCAGACTTACCAAAAGCGAGATTTATTTTGATAACACAAAAGCTAAAAACGAATTAAATATTAACTTTGCAGACTTGTCAGATTCCATAGAATGGACATGCTCGAAAATTAAAGAGCAAAAATCAAAACTTTACAACTAATGAAGTATAAATGAAAATATTTTTTCGTTATATTCATTAAACTTTCTCTATACGCTCAATGGCTAAAAACTTCAAGAAGAAAAAAGAAGTAGACGAACTAATCAAGCGCTTCGAAGAACATCAAAAAAACAAGGCCAGCCACTTTTTCGAACTAGACGGATTTGAAAATATAATTGCTCATTATCAAGACATGGGCAAATATGGGCAAGCTCTAGTTGCTGCAAATATGGCTGAAGAGCAGTACCCCTTTTCTACAGAACTTTTGATTATAAAAGCTCAAATACTGAGCAATATGGAAAAGTTTGAAGAAGCATTGGATCAATTAAATAAGGCAGAAGCATACCAGCCTAATGATGGTGAGATCTATCTCATGAAAGGATCCATATTATCTCTTACCGGAGAATATGATGAGGCCATTGAGAGTTATCAACAAGCATTGGTTTTTGCTGAAGAAAAAGACGAAGCATACTATAGCTTAGGATTAGTCTATCAGAGCATGGAGCAATTTGATGAAGCTATAGATGCGTATAAAAATGCAATAGAAGAAAATATTTACCACGATGGGGCATTGTATGAACTTGCCTATTGCCTTGATGTATGTGGTGAGTTGGAAAGCAGCATAGCTTATTACAAACAATTCATAGATGCAGACCCATACTCGCAGGCAGCCTGGTATAATTTAGGTATAGTTTATAACAAGTTAGGTCAATATGACGAGGCCATTTCGTCCTATGAATATGCTATTGCTATTGAAGAAAACTTTGCTTCAGCTTACTATAACATGGGCAACACCTACCTTCAAATGAAGGCCTATAGTAAGGCACTCGATTCATATAAATCAACAATTGATATTGAAGGCCCAAGTGCTGAAGTATACTGCCAAATGGCCACCACTTACGAGGGAATGGAGCAACATGAACTTGGTTTAAAATATTTTCAAAAAGCCACCAAGTTAGATAATCTGTATGATGAAGCTTGGTATGGGGCTGGAAAATGCCTTGAAAAACAACAGAAATGGTATCAATCGCTACATTTCTTCAATAAGGCACTTAAGCTTGACTATGAAAATCCAATATATTGGAAATCAGTGGCTAAGGCTGAGTTTAATATTGGTAATATCATCTCTAGTATAGATGCTTACCAAGAAGCAAGTATGCTTAGCCCTGAAGATAAAGAAATCTGGCTCGATTGGTCATTTATATATTATGATCAGGGCGAATACGAAAAAGCTATTGACCTGATGATCAATGGTTTAGAGGAACTTCCTGATGAATCAGACTACTTCTATAGAATCACTGCATACCTTATTGCAGCAGGTAAATACAAGGAAGCCTTTAATTATTTAGAAAATGCTCTAATTTTGGACTTCGATAATCATGAGGTGCTGTTTGAATTTTTCCCTCAACTGGAAACCCAAAAGGCATTGTACAAAATAATTGAACAATTTAGAAAAGAAAATTCCTAATGAATTACAGTTTGAATAACATTCCTGAGCGTACCAAAAAGCCCAGGCAGTTTGGCTTTACTATGGCTATGGACAAAGGCCTAAGTGTAAGAGAAGTTGAAGATTTTATCAGTGTTAGTGGAGAATATGTTGATATTGTAAAACTGGGTTGGGGCACGTCATTTGTAACGCCTAACCTTAAAGATAAACTTAAGGTATACAAGGAAGCAGGTATACCAGTCTATTTTGGTGGCACTCTTTTCGAAGCATTCATAGTTAGAAATCAGTTTGACGACTACCGCAAGGTTCTGGATAAATATGACTTAGCATATGCTGAAGTATCTGACGGTTCAATAGAACTCGATCATGACAAGAAATGTGATTACATTAGCAAGCTGTCTGATCAGGTGACCGTCCTTTCTGAGGTTGGATCAAAAGATGAAGAAAAAATTATCCCTCCTTACCAATGGATTAGCTTAATGCAAGCTGAACTTGATGCAGGAGCATGGAAAGTGATTGGAGAAGCACGCGAAGGAGGTAATGTAGGCCTTTTCCGTAGCACTGGCGAGGTACGGTCCGGTCTCGTTCAGGAAATCTTGACAAAGATACCCTTTGAGAAGATTATCTGGGAGGCTCCTATAAAAGCTCAGCAAGTATGGTTTATCAAACTACTGGGAGCCAATGTAAACATGGGTAATATAGCACCCAATGAAGTAATTCCTTTGGAGACAATAAGACTTGGTTTAAGAGGTGATACCTTCAGCCATTTTTTAAATACTACTACTGAAAATTAATTTCACGTATGGGCCGCTTTAAAAATCAGATTTTAACCTATCTGAAAGGTATTGCCATGGGTGGGGCTGATGTGGTTCCTGGTGTTTCTGGCGGCACAGTTGCATTCATTACAGGAATTTATACTGAGCTACTTGATTCCATAAAAAGCTGTGATTTGGAAGCCTTGAAATTACTCTCAAAGTTTCAATTTAAGGCACTTTGGAAAAAAGTTAATGGGGCATTCCTATTACCACTGTTTTTAGGAATACTTACAAGTTTATTGACGCTGTCCAAAGTAATAAAACACTTATTGGAGGCCGAACCAATATCCTTATGGTCATTTTTCTTCGGATTGATAATAATATCTTCTATTCTGGTGCTCAGGGAAATTAAACAATGGAAGGCAACAACGCTAATACCAATGGTTATTGGTATTGGCATAGCCTACTTTATAACCGTAACCACTCCAACTCAGACCACAGAAGCTCTATGGTTTGTTTTCATCTCTGGATGCATCGCCATTTGCGCCATGATACTCCCTGGAATTTCAGGAGCGTTTATTCTTCTTATTTTGGGCAAGTATGAATTTATACTTAATGCTGTTACCGAGCGTGACTTTTTAGTCATTGGTGTTTTTGCCTTAGGATGTATTGTAGGATTGCTTTCTTTTGCAAGAGGTGTATCATGGCTTTTAAGAAATTATCACGATATAGCCGTTGCTTTGCTCTCTGGATTTATGATTGGTTCATTGAACAAAGTGTGGCCATGGAAAATAGCTCTAGGCTTCAGAATTAATAGTGAAGGAAAGCAAGTTCCAACCATTACTGAGAACGTGCTCCCAGGTGAATATCTAAGACAAACAGGTGAATATCCCCTATTATTACAGGCCATTCTTTTTATGGCTTTAGGTGTTTTTATCGTAGTATTGATTGAGAAAATAGCACATTACAGAGCAAAACCGCATCAATGAAAAAATTTGGCCTAATAGGAAAGAAACTCTCGCACTCTTTTTCACAGGCCTATTTTTCCAAAAAATTTAAAGAATTAAACCTTACGGAGTATTACTATGATCTGTATGAACTTCCTTCAATTAGTCTTATTGAAGAGGTTTTTGAAGATGAATCACTAATTGGCTTAAACGTAACGGTTCCATACAAACAGGAAGTTATACCTTATTTAGACAACCTTGATCAATCTGCCCAGCGCATAGGTGCAGTAAACGTGATAAAGGTAAATGAAGATGGTTCAAAAAAAGGGTATAACTCCGACTACTATGGATTTAAACAGTCACTGACAAATTGGCTTCCGGAAAATTATAAGATAAAAGCACTAATACTTGGATCTGGAGGAGCTTCAAAAGCTGTAAAAGTAGCATTGGAAGACTTGGATATCGAACATAAAATTGTATCGAGGTCTCCTCAAGGAAATGAAATTACATATTCTGAATTAAATCAGGCTTTTTCGCAATATCAACTTGTTATAAATACCAGTCCATTAGGTATGTCTCCAGATATTCATTCATCTCCTGACATTCCTTATGAACTTTTAAATTCTAATTACTATTTATATGATTTGGTGTATAATCCAGAAACCACTGAGTTTTTAAAGAAAGGGTTAGATCGAGGAGCACACATCAAGAATGGACTTGAAATGTTACATCTTCAGGCTGAAGAATCATGGTCAATATGGAATAGCAACTAAAGAATGGAATATAATTTACAAAGCGAGTATGTACCTACGGGGGACCAACCTAAAGCAATTGAGCAATTGGTTGACGGAATCAATAGTGGCGAACAAAATCAAACACTATTAGGAGCCACAGGCACTGGTAAAACCTTTACCATGGCCAATGTTATTGCTCAAACAGGGAAACCAACCCTGGTGTTAAGCCATAACAAAACCCTCGCAGCACAGCTTTATGGAGAGTTCAAAAAATTCTTTCCAGAAAATGCGGTTGAGTACTTTATCTCCTATTACGACTATTACCAGCCTGAGGCCTTCATTCCAAATTCCAACTTATACATTGAAAAGGACCTCTCTATAAACGAAGAAATTGAAAAACTCAGACTAAGTGCCACCTCTGCGCTTTTAACAGGCAGACGGGATATTATTGTGGTTGCTTCGGTGTCATGCATCTATGGTATTGGTAATCCTGAAGAGTTTGGGAAAAATGTTATTAAGCTTAGGGTTGGCGAATCAATTCCCCGAAACAAACTTTTATTCGCCCTGGTTGACATCCTATATAGCCGAACGGAAGCTGAGTTTAAAAGAGGGAATTTTAGGGTTAAAGGAGACACTGTTGATATTTTTATTGCTTATGGGGATTTTGCCTATCGTATTATTTTCTGGGGCGATGAAATAGAAGCTATACAACAGATTGACCCGCAAAGTGGAAAAAAACTCTCAGATGAGCAGGCTATAACCATTTTCCCTGCTAACCTATTTGTTACGGGCAAAGACTCTCTTCATACCGCCATATCCGAGATTCAAGACGAACTGGTTGCCCAACTCAACTTCTTTGAATCGGAAAAAAGACACCTCGAAGCCAAAAGGCTAAAAGAGCGAACAGAGTTTGATATGGAAATGATGAGAGAACTTGGGTACTGTTCTGGTGTCGAAAATTACTCAAGGTACTTCGACCGAAGAAAGGCTGGAGCAAGGCCCTTCTGCTTACTTGACTACTTCCCTGATGATTACCTGATGATCGTTGATGAAAGCCATGTAACACTTCCCCAGGTGCGCGCCATGTGGGGTGGTGACAGGTCACGTAAAGTCAATCTGGTTGATTATGGTTTTAGGCTTCCCTCGGCACTCGATAACAGGCCTTTGACTTTCAATGAATTTGAAGGTTTGTTAAATCAGGCAGTATATGTGAGTGCTACTCCCGCGGAATATGAGCTAAGAAAATCTGAAGGCGTAATTGTAGAACAAGTCATTCGCCCAACTGGCCTTTTAGACCCTATCATTGAAGTAAGACCAAGCCATAATCAGATTGATGATCTTTTGGAAGAAATAGATGAAAGGATCAAGAAGGAGGAGCGTGTGCTAATCACTACGCTCACCAAGCGCATGGCAGAAGAGCTCACAAAGTACCTTGAAAGGGTGAATGTCAAATGTCGCTACATTCATAGCGAAGTGGATACCCTTGATAGGGTTGAGATATTGAGAGAGCTTAGACTTGGTGTATTTGATGTCTTGGTAGGTGTTAACTTATTAAGGGAAGGTCTGGATTTACCTGAGGTGTCCCTAGTGGCTATTATAGATGCAGATAAGGAAGGATTCTTGAGAAATGAGCGCTCACTTGTTCAAACTATAGGAAGAGCCGCCAGAAATGCCAACGGTATGGTGATCATGTATGCCGATAAGGTTACTGGATCAATGCAACTTGCCATTGATGAAACCAATAGAAGGCGCAGTCTTCAAATGGCCTACAATGAGAAGCACGGCATTACCCCAACTACTATTCTAAGATCAAAAGAGTCAATATTAGGACAGACTAAAGTTGCAGATAGAAAAAAATCATCAGTCAATTATTACATTGAAGATGAGCAATCTATTGCTGCCGATCCGGTTGTAGCCTACATGGACAAATCAGGGCTTGAAAAAATGATTGTTAAAACCCAAAAAGCGATGGAGAAAGCAGCAAAAGAATTAAACTTTATGGAAGCCGCACAGTTGCGTGACGAAATGCTGGAATTGAAAAAACTTTATGAAGAAAAACAGTAGTTTTCAAACTCACGTCCATTTGCTGCGTTAAAAAGTAAATCCTAGAGACTTTGTTATGAGTAAACGTTCACTTTTTGTTATAGTATTGAGCTCTTCCGCACTGGGAGCTATCTTTTCAGCTGTGCTAATTTTATCCTATTTTGAAAATAGCCGAGGCTATAATTACAACTCAATTTCAGAAAGGCAAAAGGCCAATATTACAAAGACCAACTATATTGACACCACTTCTATAATTCCGGAAGGGCTAAATTTTATAAGTGCAGCCACCAAGGTTACAGAGGCCGTAGTTCATATCAGATCGGTTTATTCTGGTGGGGGCACAACATTTAATGCATTGGAAGGGTATTTTAGAGGGCCTGCTCAATCTTCTGGGTCTGGGGTAATATTGTCTGACGATGGGTTTATTGTAACCAATTATCATGTGATAGAAAATGCCAGTGAAATAGAAGTGGTTTTGTCTGATAACAGAAGCTATTTTGGCAAACTTGTAGGCACGGATCCCACCACAGATCTGGCACTATTAAAAATAGAAGCCTTTGATCTGCCTTTTGTGTCATATGGTAATTCTGATAGAATTTTACCGGGTGAGTGGGTTTTGGCAATTGGCAACCCCTTTGACCTAAATTCCACAGTAACCGCAGGTATTGTTAGTGCCAAAGCCAGAAACATTGGCATTCTCAGAGATAGAAATAATTTACAGATTGAATCATTTATTCAAACCGATGCAGCAGTTAACCCTGGCAATAGTGGTGGTGCACTTGTAAACCTTAGGGGTGAATTAATCGGGATTAATACTGCCATAGCCACTCCTAACGGTAGTTATGCAGGTTATTCTTTTGCCGTACCAGTTACTTTGGTTAAAAAAGTAATGGATGACCTTCTGGAGTTTGGAAAAGTACAACGAGGGCTCCTTGGAATTAGAATTGGCGATGTAAACGCCCGGCTGGCGGAAGCTCAAGGATTGAGTGTTGTCAATGGTGTTTTTGTAAGTTATGTCAATGACAACAGCTCAGCAGAAGCAGCGGGACTTGAGCAAGGTGATGTTATTATCGGCATCAATGATCAGGCTATCACTAACGTTTCTGAACTGCAGGAAATGGTAGCTAGAAATAGACCTGGTGATGAGATCAGTGTGACATATTTAAGAAATGGCACAGAAAGTAAAGTAACTGCTACTTTGAGAAATACTGAAGGGACAACAGAAATGGTTAGAAATGTATATGATAATCAAATCGAGGGAGCGGTGTTTGAAGATGCCGATAACGATGATATGACAAGGTATGACCTAAAAGGTGGTGTAAAATCAATTAGAGTTGAGGAAGGCAAATGGAAAGAGTCAGGATTAAAAGAAGGTTTTATCATTACCAAAATTGATAAAGTAGATATTATAGACTTGGAAGACCTGCATCTTGTTTTAAAAAATAAAAGTGGCGGAATATTGGTTGAAGGCATTGATGGAGATGGGAATAAAGGTGTCTTGGGACTAGACTGGTGAAAATGAAATTCAAACGTTTGAAAGGGAGCTAATGCTCCCTTTTTTATTGCAGTTTATTACACCCTTTAAGAGAACATTCAATAGTTTTGCAGCCTATTAAATAATATAAAAATGAACAACAATTTCGGCATTCAAGAGGCTTTACAGCAATTAGGAATAAAAGAAGTAAATTCTGGTACTTCAACTGGCAGCAAATGGCTTTCCAATGATGGAGAAGTAATATCATCATACTCTCCAGTAGATGGTCAACTTATTGGTAAAATACATGCCACTACCGCAAGCCAGTATGAGCAAGTGGTACAATCTGCCGCTGAAGCATTTAAAACCTGGAGGTTAATGCCGGCACCAAAACGTGGAGAAATTGTTCGTCAAATTGGTGAAGAGCTAAGAAAATATAAAGAGTCGTTAGGAAAACTTGTTTCTTACGAAATGGGCAAATCATACCAGGAAGGACTTGGCGAAGTTCAGGAGATGATTGACATCTGCGACTTTGCGGTTGGTTTATCAAGACAGCTACATGGTCTAACTATGCACTCTGAAAGACCCAATCATAGAATGTATGAGCAATACCACCCACTTGGAATTGTAGGTATAATTTCAGCATTTAACTTCCCTGTAGCGGTATGGTCATGGAACGCAATGCTTGCCTGGGTGTGCGGAGATGTTTGTATCTGGAAGGCTTCAGAAAAAACACCATTGTGTAGCGTTGCATGTCAGAATATAATCAATAACATATTCAGCAAAAACAATGTGCCAGAAGGTGTTTCCTGCATCGTAAATGGTGATTACAAAATTGGTGAGCTAATGACCTCTGACAAGAGAGTACCGTTGGTATCTGCAACAGGTTCTATAAGAATGGGTAAAAAAGTTGGGGCAGCTGTAGGCGCAAGACTTGGCCGCGCATTATTAGAACTTGGAGGTAACAATGCCATCATCATTTCTGAAAATGCCGATCTTAATGTTGCCATTACAGGAGCTTTATTTGGTGCAGTTGGTACTTGCGGACAAAGGTGTACATCTACAAGAAGGCTTATCATTCATGAAAGTAAGTATGAAGAGGTTAAGAATAAGCTCGCTTCTGCATACAAGCAGTTAAGAATTGGCAATCCTTTGGATGAAAATAATCATGTGGGACCTTTGATTGATAAAGATGCCGTTGCCATGTATCAAAATGCCATTGAAGAGATTGAAAAACAAGGTGGTAAAGTGCTCGTTGAAGGTGGAGTGTTAACCGGGGAAGAATACGAATCTGGCTGTTATGTTAAGCCAGTTATTGCAGAAGCATCTAACGAGCTTCAGATTGTACAGGAAGAAACCTTTGCCCCTATCCTCTACCTAATGAAATACAAGGAGCTGGATGAGGCTATTGCAATACAAAATGGTGTTGTTCAGGGGCTTTCGTCAGCAATTATGACTACAAACATGCGTGAGGCTGAGAACTTCCTTTCTCATGCTGGTTCTGACTGTGGTATTGCCAATGTTAACATCGGTACTTCCGGTGCTGAGATTGGTGGCGCTTTCGGTGGAGAAAAGGAAACTGGTGGCGGCAGGGAATCTGGTTCTGATGCGTGGAAAGTCTACATGCGCAGACAAACTAACACCATTAACTACGGAAAAGACCTTCCTTTGGCTCAAGGAATAAAATTTGATTTATAAGCAATATAAGAAACCATAATATTATCGGCACTTTTACTCTAAAGTGTCGATAATATTATTTTGTAAAACCTATTTTAAAAACTATATTTAGCTTTCCCTAAATGTAGTAATAAATGGCAACGAAAAAATATCACTCTGTAATGCTAATTGATGATAATGAGATTGATAATCTTATTAATCAAAAGATGATTGAAGCAGCAGATATTGCAGAACACATTTATACTCACACCGGAGCTAAAAGTGCCATTGAATTTTTAAAGAACGTAAGTAAGCTTCCAGATATCTCTAAGGAAGTACTTCCAGATGTTATATTTCTGGATATTGATATGCCTTTAATGGATGGATTTCAGTTTCTTGATGAATTTGAAAAACTGTCTGAGCAAACAAGAAATAAGTGTAAAGTAGTAATGCTAACATCCTCGATTAACCCTCAAGATGTGAACAAATCTAAAAAGTATAGTTATGTGAAGGAGTATATTAATAAGCCTCTTTCTCAAGGTAGCCTTGAAAAGCTAGAAGTTTAGGTAATGGTGCCAAAAATGGTTGGTGATTTTTAGTGGATCATTGTATTATTTTGTGATTGTAAATCTGAAGAGGAAGTAGGCTCTGCTGAGGAGCAACCTGCCAGCAATAGGACTTACCAAGTGGAATGAACCTCTC